>NZ_PCPA01000040.1 GCF_002979515.1 Microbacterium sp. MYb54
TCGGGTGGGGGGACGGATGCGGTCAGGGAAGGATGAGGGAGTCGGCGCGGCGGATGCCGGCACGGCTCAGGATCTGCGGGATGCAGCGCTCGACGAAGGCCTCGTAGTCGGCGGCCTCGTTGTAGAGGTGGGCGGAGAGCCGGAAGTAGCCGATGCCGCGGAAGCTCGTGAAGGCCGTCTCGACGCCGACCTCGTCGAGCAGGTCCATGCGCAGGGCATCGGCCTCTTCGCGCGTCGCGCCGAGTCCGAGCGGAAGACGCACGAGCCGCATCGATGGCACCGGCGAGGGGAGTGGGGTCAGGGGATCCTCGTCGCCGTACGGGCGCAGTGCTTCGGCGATCAGCTCGGCACCCGCATCCGCGATCTCCGCCATCGCCGTGCGCGCCGCCGCCCAGCCGAACTCGTTCTCGATGAAGTCGATGGCGGTCGGGGTGGCCAGGTACGTGGTGGCGTCGATCGTGCCCTGGGTGTCGAAGCGGGTCGGATACGTCTCGCGCGCGGCCCAGGAGTCGATGAGCGGCCAGAGTTCGTCGCGGTCCTGGGCGGACGTGACCAGCAGGGCGGATCCTCGCGGGGCGCAGGGCCACTTGTGCAGGTTGCCGAACCACCAGTCGCCACCCGCGACCGCGGCCGCATCCGGAATCAAGCCCGGGGCATGGGCGCCGTCGACGAGCGTGCGCACGCCCCGCTCGGCCGCTGCGTCGGCGATGCGTCGGGCGGGCAGCAGTCGGGCGGTCGGGGAGGTGATCTGGTCGATCACGAGCAGACGGGTGCGGGGTGTGAGCTGGTCGACGAACAGCTGCACGATCTCGTCGTCGGAGGAGAGCAGGGGCAGGGCGACGGTGCGCACGCGGGCGCCGAAGCGGCGGGCGAGGCGCTCGGCTCCCATCGTGATGGCGCCGTAGCCCTGATCGGTCACCAGGATCTCGTCGCCGGTTTCCAGTTGCAGGGCGTTGTAGACGACGGTCGCGGCCGCGGAGGCGTTGGGCACGAACGCACTGTCCTCCGCGCGGGCACCGACGAACGGGGCGGTGCGCTCGCGGGCCTCCTGCACGCGTTCGGCGATGCGCGGGAACCACTCGACCGGGCTGAGGTCCGCGCGGCGGCGCAGGGCATCCTGATGCTCGACGACGACGGACGGGACGGCGCCGAAGGATCCGTGGTTGAGGTGGATCACTGCCGGGTCGAGGGGCCAGGCGTCGCGCGCTCGCATGCCGGAGTTCAGCGTGAGCGGTGCGGGGAACAGCGGTGCGGACATCGATCCTCATCGGTGAGTGGGGCGAGTTGTTGCACAACTTTGCCACATGCCCACGAAATGCGCCACGAAAACCTGATCTTGAAACATAGTTGTCATACGAGTTCCCTGTGGAGGGGAGTTCCGACAGACTTCACGAGGGGTGGCGGAGTGTCAGAGAGGATGACGATGAGCGCACTCGACACGGCGCTGCACGGGTTGCGGGCGCTGATCGCCGACGGCACGTTGCGGCCCGGCGACCGGCTGCCGAGCGAAGGCGAGCTCTGTGAACGGCTCGGCGTCTCCCGCGGTTCCCTCCGCGAGGCGATCCGGATGCTCGCTGCCCTCGGTGTGCTCGATACGCGCCACGGCTCGG
The DNA here is from genome assembly GCF_002979515.1 of Microbacterium sp. MYb54. Taxonomy (GTDB): domain Bacteria; phylum Actinomycetota; class Actinomycetes; order Actinomycetales; family Microbacteriaceae; genus Microbacterium. The sequence continues at coordinate 1,611 of NZ_PCPA01000040.1, forward strand.
GAAGCTACGTCAGCGAGCTTCGTGCGGCCGACCTGATCGGCAGCCTCTCGCTCACGGTCGGACTGCTGCCGATGGCCGGAGTGCTCGAACTGACCGAGCTCCGCCGGGTGCTGGAACCGCACGCCGCTGCGCTCGCTGCCGCACGCATCGACGAGCAGACCGTGGAGTCACTGGACCGCGTGCTCGACGAGATCGAATCGACCACCGACTTCGAGCTGCAGTCGCGGCTCGACCACGAGTTCCACATGGCGATCTCCGGCGTCGCGGGGAACGAGGCGCTGACCAGTCTGATCGACGTGCTGCGCTCGCGCTCGCGGGCCTACCGGATCTCCGACCCGGAGGATGCGGCGGAGCTCAAGGTGCACTCGGATGCCGGGCACCGCGCGATCCTGCGCGGACTCGCCGCCGCCGACCCCGTCGCCGCGAGCGCTGCGGCCTCCGCGCACGTGGCGTACACGGAGTACTGGGTGCGGAAGTACTCGGGGCTCGAAGACTGAGCGCTCGTTTCGAATCGTGCACGTGGTCGCATCCGGCCGTCAGATGCGACCATTCATGCGATTCGAAACGGGGGAGACCTCAGTAAAGCGTGATGTCGACCTGGATCTCGGCGGCGATGCGCTCGAGGTCGGCGCGCAGGGCGTCGAGGTCGACGGAGGTGGGGACCTTCGCGGTGACCGACGCTTCGAACAGCCGGCCTCCTGCCATCGCGGCATCCCTGGTCTCGGTCGCCAGCTCTTCGATGCTCAGCGCGTGAGCGTTCAGCGCGGCGGAGATCTCGCGCACGATGCCGGGGCGGTCGTTGCCGAGCACCTGGATCTCGAGCAGCTGATCGTCGTCGGCGGCGGCATCCGGGGTGCCGGTGAGCACGGCCAGCGTGAGGAGTCCCTGGCCCTGGAGGCCGCGCAGGGCGCTTTCGAGTTCTGCCGCCTGCTCGGTCGGGACCGAGACCTCGATCACGCCCGCGAACGTGCCGGCGAGTTCGGCCAGCGAGCTGTTCTCCCAGTTGCCGCCGTGCGCATCCACGACATCGGCGACGGCGGCCACGAGGCCAGGACGGTCTGCACCCGCGACGGTGAGGATCAGAGTAGTCATGCGGCCAGCGTAGCCCGCAGCACTCACTCGACCCAGACGCCGGACTCCAGGAAACTCTCGAGCCGTGCCCGGTGCGGGGCGAGGTCCCAGCCTTGGGCGGCGACCCACTCGTCGGAGTAGTAGGTGCCGGCGTAGCGGACGCCGCTGTCGCAGATCAGGGTCACGACGCTGCCGGTCTCGCCCGCGGCCCGCATCCGGGCGATGAGCTGGAACGCGCCGTAGAGGTTCGTGCCGGTCGAGCCGCCGGCCCAGTGCAGGGTGCGCTCGCGCAGCAGGCGGATCGCGGCGATCGAGCCGGCATCCGGAATCTGGATCATCTCGTCGATCACGGTGGGCACGAACGAGGCCTCGACCCGGGGGCGGCCGATGCCCTCGATGCGGCTCGGACGCCCGGCCGGCGCATCCACTGTCCCGGCCCAGCCGTCGTAGAACGCCGAGCCTTCGGGGTCGACGACCGCGACCTTCGTGTCGTGCATCCGGTACTTCACATACCGTCCGAAGGTCGCGCTCGTGCCGCCGGTGCCGGCGCCGGTGACGATCCAGGTGGGGATCGGATGCCGCTCCTGGGAGAGCTGGCTGAACACGCTCTCGGCGATGTTGTTGTTGCCGCGCCAGTCGGTCGCGCGCTCGGCGAAGGTGAACTGGTCGAGGTAGTGGCCGGTGCAGTCCGACGCGAGACGCTGCGCCTCGGGCGACATGTCTTCGGCGCGGTCGACGAAGTGGCAGGTGCCGCCGTAGAACTCGATGAGGTCGATCTTCTCCTGCACGGTGGAACGCGGCACGACCGTGATGAACGGCAGCCCGAGCATGCGGGCGAAGTACGCCTCGGAGACGGCGGTCGATCCACTCGACGACTCCACGAGAGTGGTGTTCTCGCGGATGCGCCCGTTGACCAGGCCGTAGAGGATGAGCGAGCGCGCGAGGCGGTGCTTGAGAGAGCCCGTGGGGTGCACGGACTCGTCTTTGAGGTACAGATCGATGTCCCACTCGGGAGGCAGCGGGAAGAGGTGCAGGTGCGTGTCGGCGCTGCGGTTGGCATCGGCTTCCAGCAGGGCGATCGCGGTGCTGGTCCAGTCGCTCATGCCCTCGAGACTACCTGCCGCTCAGCCGGGCGCTCTGGTCGATCACGCGGCGGCGGGATGCTCCGGGCCGAGGTGGGTGGAGGTCGGCTCGCCCGCCGCATCGCCCTTGAGCTCGATGAGGATCGTGTGCGTCGGCGTCGTGCCGGTGTTCTCACCGGAGTGGCGCTGCGCGGGCAACCAGACGGCCTGCCCCGCGGCGAGGACGGTATCGAAGGTGCGCTCACCCAGGCTGAGGCGCCGGGAGAAGTCGCTGAGGGTGACCAGGACGCTGTTCGGATGGTCGTGCGGCGTCGTCTCGTCGCCGGGCTCGTCGGTGTAGTCGAGTACGCGGACGTGCTCGTTCTCCCAGAGCGTGCGGTAGTGATCGGGGTTGGTGAGGGTGGGATCGTCGGTGATCATGCGGTGACGGTACACCCGGCGCGGTAGCGCCGACAGGGTCTCCTCAGCCGACCGTCCCGGCGCGGGACGCCCCGCCTTCGCCGTCGACGTGCAGGAGCGAGGCCTGCGACTGCTCCTGCTGCAGTTGGAACTCGAAGCGCGAACGGTCGCCGCGGTGATACGCGATGAAGTACTCGATCGGTGTGGCGTCGGCACTGCGGCTGATGCTGCGCAGTCGCAGCAGGGCCGACCCGGCGCTGACGCCCAGGTGCTGGGCCTGCTCGTGCGTGGCCACGGTCGCCTCCGCCGAGCGCACACCGTGCGTCGCGACGATGTCGTTGTCGGCGAGCAGACGATAGAGCGAGCCCTCGGTCAGGTCGGCGCCGAGCGTGACGGAACCGACCGCATCGGGCATCCAGGTCGTCGACAGCGACCATGGCTCGCCGTCGACGTGGCGCAGGCGTTCCAGGACGACCACGGGCGAGCCGACGGGCACCTCGAGAGCGAGCGCGACCTCCTCATCGGCCGTCGTCTGCTCGTGCCGCAGCACGTCGCTGTGCACGTGCCCGCCACGGCGCTCGACATCGTCGTAGAGGCCGACGAGAGTGTGCACGAGACTCTCGCTCGTGCGGGGGCGGGAGACGAACGTGCCCTTGCCCTTCACGCGCTCGACCAGCCCCTCGTGCTCGAGCTGGGCGAGCGCCTGACGCACGACCGTCCGGGAGATGCCATACCGCTCGCACAGCCGGTGTTCGCCTGGCAGCGGGTCGCCGGGCTGCAGGCCGTCGCGGGCGATGCCGTCGATGATCAGCTGGCGCAGCTGGTCGTACATGGGTGCGGCGGAGTGACGGTCGATCGCGTCGTCGACGATGGTCATCAGTACGCCACCCCCGCGTGCAGGATCACGTTCGCGTAGGGGGTGAACTCACCGGAGCGCACGAACGCGCGGGCGCCCTGGCTGAGCTTCTTGAACTCGACGTGCGGGATGAGCTCGATCTCGAACCCCATGCCGGCGAACCGTTCCCGCAGGGCCGTCAGCACCTCCGGACTCTTCTCGGCGACCTCGGCCGAGACCGTTGCGCCCTCGACGACCAGTTCGGCGAGCACCGTGTCGAGCACGTCGAGGAAGGCCGGAGCCCCGGCGCGATACGCCAGGTCGATGCGCTCCGAGCCCTGAGGGATCGGGAGGCCGGCGTCGGTGACGACGAGCAGGTCGGTGTGCCCGGTCTCGCTGATCACCCGGGAGAGCGCCGGGTTGATCGTGGTGGCTGTCTTGCGCATGTTTCTCCTCGGTTCTCCGGATGCTCAGATCGCAGGTTCAGCTCGCGACAGGTGCTGCCGCGCGCTCAGCCAGGAACGCATCGACCTCGGCACGATGCGGCAGGCTCGGCGACGCGCCCTGCTTCGTGACGGTCAGCGCGCCGGCCGCGGTGGCCAGACGCACGGCATCCGCCAGAGTGCTGCCGTTCGCGAGTGCCGCGCCGAGATACCCGGCATAGGCGTCGCCCGCGGCGGTCGTGTCGATCGCCTCGACGGGGAACGGCGGGATCACGGATGCGCCCTCGGCCGTGACGACACACGACCCCTGGCCCGCGAGCGTGATCACGGCGGCACCGACACCCTGGCTGAGGAACCAGCGTCCGGCGAGTTCGGCCGACGCGGCATCCGTCACCTCGATGCCGCTGATCAGTGTCGCCTCGGTCTCGTTCGGGGTGACGATGTCGATGCTCCGCCAGATCGCGGCGTCGAGCTCGGCGGCCGGTGCCGGGTCGAGAATGACGGTCATGCCGTGCTCACGTCCGCGCGCGGTGATGTGAGCGGTGAGCGCGGACGGCGTCTCGAGCTGAGTGAGAAGGACGGAGGTCGTGGGGGCGAGGGCCGCGAGTGCTTCGTCGATCTGCGCGGCGCTCAGGGCGGCGTTGGCCAGCGGCACCATCACGATGTCGTTCTGCGCCGACGCGTCGACGCGGATGTGCGCGACGCCGGTGGGACCGGGGACTGTTCGCAGATGCGTGAGGTCGACACCGGCCGCGGTCAGCCCGTCGACGACCAGGTCGTGGAAGAGGTCGTCGCCCACGCAGCCGACGAAGCTCGTGCGCGCCCCGGAGCGTCCGGCCGCGACGGCTTGGTTCGCGCCCTTGCCGCCCAGCATGAGGGTGAACTCGTCGCCGAGGATCGTCTCGCCCCTGGCCGGGAGTCGCCCGGAGAAGGTGGTGACGTCGGCGGTCACGCTGCCGACGATGACGACGCCGGAACGGTCCTCGGGGTGTGCGGTGGTCATCTCACTCCTGATCTTCTTCGACGGCAGGCATAGCCGACGCTTTGACAGACCGCGGTGGCTGTCATTACATTAGCCGAAACCCCACCTGTAACGACAGGTTGTCCGCGAGGAGACCCCGATGAACCCGATCGCGCCACGCCTGTACGTCGACAGCGCCGATGTCGACCGCGTCTCCCGGCTGCTCGCCGCCGGCGTCGTGCACGGCGTCACCACGAACCCGACCATCCTCGAACGCGGTGGTCGCACCGCCGCGGAGATCCCCGAGCTCTACGCCCGGTGGGAGTCGGAAGGGGCGCGAGAGATCTTCTTCCAGACCTGGGGCGGCGACACCGATTCGTTCCTCCGCAACGCCGATGGCATCCGCGCACTGGGCGATCGGGTGGCAGTGAAGGTGCCGGCGACGGCCGCGGGTTTCGCCGCGGCATCCGCCCTCGTGCGTGATGGGGCGACCGTGCTCGTCACGGCCGTGTACTCGGTGGCGCAAGCGCTCGCGTGCGCATCGATCGGTGCACAGTACATCGCCCCCTACCTCGGCCGGATGCGCGATGCGGGCATCGACGGCGACGCCGTGATCGCCCGGATGCAGGAGGTGTGTGCGGGGAGCGACTCGAACGTGCTCGCCGCATCGCTGCGCTCGGCAGACGACATCACGGGACTGCGCCTGGCCGGGATTCCCTACTTCACCGCCGCGCCCGACGTGCTCGACCAGGTGTTCTTCCATGAGGTCAGCGACAGCTCGGCGGCCGAGTTCGACGCCGCGATGGTGCGCCTCGGAGCATGAGCGGAGCCTGAGCGGGGCCTGCGCGCCGGTGTGAGGGCGGGTTTTAGGGCGGGGCCA
>NZ_PCPA01000041.1 GCF_002979515.1 Microbacterium sp. MYb54
AATCCGGGGATGTATTGGCCGCTGGTGGGGGTGCCGTATTTGTATGCGGTCTTCAGTGAGATCTGGAGGCCGTTGGCGAGGTAGGAGAAGTCGACGAGTTTGGTGAGGTCGATCTTGATGGGCTCGGGTGTGGGGTTCTCGGGTGCGCCCGGTTTGCGGTGTGCGTCGATGTAGCGGTCGGCGTCGACGCGGCGGAATAGGGGGGAGCGCTGTCCGGGGTTCGCGGGCTTGGGGTAGTCGTCGTGGCGGTGTCGGTACTCTCGTGCTTGCTGTGAGCCTTTGAGGCCGAGCCCGGCGGCGATGTAGTCGTATCCGACGAGGTCACGGCTGGCCATGGTCATCCTCCTGCGAGTCGGTGAGGTCGTGGTGAGCGTGGATGGTGGGGCGGCGCCAGTCGGGGTCTGTCTCCTCGAGCTCGCTCGAGGTGAGGATCATCTGATTGGGGTCGGTGGTGCCGCGGTCGAGGCGGGCGCGGATGCTGGTGCCGAGCTGGTCGATGTAGCGGTGGGCGGGGGAGTGCGCCCAGTCGCCGGCCTTGCTGCAGGCGTCGATGTAGGCCAGGCGGGTGCGTTCCAGCTGGAGGATGAGCTCGTCGACGAGAGTGGGTGTGAGGAGTTCGGCGACGGGCTGCCACTTGTAGGGTTCCGCGGATGCGGCGAGCGCGGCGTCGGTGAGGATCTGGCCGAGGGTGTCGGCGGAGGTGACGAGGCGTTCGTGGTGGGTGGTGAGTTCGTCGTCGTTGCTGAGTGCGGCGATGGCTGCGGTGACGAGGAGGTCGATGCTGTCGCGGTGGAGCATCAGCGGGTGCCTTTCGTGATCGGTGTGAGGGTGAGGGTGATCGACGAGGTAGGCGGCACCCGGCTGGAGCTGCTGGGAAATGTCAGGTTCACAACAGGCTCGGACCACCTTCCCGCGCGGGGTGGGGGTGCTCGACAGCCGGGTGCCTTCGTTCATGATATCCGCGGTGCAGCTGTGCACACCCCTCGATGCGATCGCCTGCGGCTTCCCGAATCCCGACCCTTGTGTACGTGTAAACACTGTTCAGAGGGCAGGGTCGGGAGCCGTAGGCGTCGTTGAGAGGCTACTTGTCAGATCTCACGGAGAGTGTCGCACTCTCACGAAAGCTGTCGGGCTGTCTCACGGGAGTGTCGGAATCTCACGAACCGCGTCGGATGAGGCGCGTCCGGTCAGGTGCGATGGCCAAGTTGTCTCCCAGCCGAAAACGATCGTTTGCGGCGCGGCAATGCCGCGAGTGCAGAACAGGACGTCACAAAGGTCCGCCGGAATGGGCTTTCGGCAGGAGTTTCGGACGGCCCGGGATCCGCTATCGGCTCGGGCTTCTGGTGTAATCAGGGGATGGTGGCAAAGTCGTTCAGAGCTGGTCCGAAGGCTCATCCAGGTGATCGGGTCGCAGTGATCTCGCCGGCATCCGCCGCTCCAGCGATCTCGCTCACCCTTCACGAGCAGGCGATGCGCCGGCTGACCGAGGCGACAGGACTGATCCCGGTCGAATACCCAACTACCCGGCAGCTTGGCGCAAGTGCGGAGGCCAGGGCCGCCGACGTCACCGAAGCTTTCGCAGACCCGAACATCCGCGCCGTGCTGGCCACGATCGGCGGCGACGATCAGGTGACCGTCATTCCGCACATCGATGCCCGGGTGCTCGCGGCGAATCCGAAACCGTTCCTGGGCTACAGCGACAACACGAACTTGCACAACCTGCTCTGGAACCTCGGCGTGCCGAGCTTCTACGGCGGGTCCACCCAGGTGCACCTTGGGCCTGGCCCTCATCTCGACGACGTCCACGTGCGGTCGCTGCGGGCTGCCCTGCTCGACGGCGGGACTCTAGAGCTTACCGAGCCAGGCGAGTCCGAGGACTTTGGGTCGCCGTGGGAAGACCCACGGTCTCTGTTGCACTTCGGTGCGCGTGAGGCCACCGAGCCATGGACGTGGGCCGGACCAGAGAAGGCCGTGTCTGGTCGCAGCTGGGGCGGTTGCATCGAGGTCATCGACCAGATTGTTCTTGCCGGGCGAATGCCCGATGTCTCTGACTTCGACGGGGCGATTCTTCTGCTGGAGACCGGCGGGGAGGGGCCGTCCGCGACCGAGGTCAAGCGTTGGGTACGCGCCCTGGGCGAGCGCGGACTCCTCGGCGTCGTTGCCGGTGTGCTTGTTGCCAGACCGCCGGTTAGCAAGCTGCACTCGCCCGTGCCCTCGGCCCCGGAGCGAACCCGTCTGCGCGAGGCGCAACGGGACACCATCATCGAGCAGATCGTCAGATACAACCCCGACGCGGTGGTCTGCGTCGGGGTGCCGTTCGGGCACACCCGTCCGCAGTGGATCGTCCCACATGGCGGCACCATTGCGCTCGACGGAGCACGCCGCGTTGTGACTGCGGACTACTAAGTAATCCAGCCCAAAACGATCGTTTTCGGTGTTGCCGCACAGGGTCGGCGGAACGGGATGCCGCAAAGGTTCTCCAGAACCCGCTTTCGGCAACGGGTCTCGGTGCGCCCGAGCTAGCGCTGCTGGCTGTCAGAGCAGCTTTCGTTCGAAGACCACATTGAGTGGCGTGAATCCCTCCGATTCGAAGAACGCGTGAGCGCTCGAATTGAAAGACCAGGAGTCGAGTCTCATGGCGTCAACGTTTTCTGCTCGTCCGATAGCCACAGCAGCGTCCATCAGCTCCTGACCGATCCGCCGACGCCGCAAGGCAGGGTCAACCGCGATGTGGTGCACGTACAGGCGTCTTGGACGCATGCCGGAATGGATTCGCGGGTCGCGCGCTGATCTCTGCGAGCAGGTAGCCCGCGGCCGCACCGTCAAGCTCTGAAATGAGGAGGATCGCCCCGTTGGCCAGTTGCTCAGCGAGGAACGCACGCAGCACCTCGCGATCAGGCGCTCTGAATAGGTCGGGCCTTCCTTCCGCGTGCAGCCGTTGGATTCCTTCGCTGAGGGAACCCAACCGATCAACGTCTGCCTCAATTGCTCTGCGTACCGACAGACCGAAGCTTATTGACTGCGGCCGCCTTCAGTCGGTCACGCGCAGATCAGCATCGCCTAAAGCGATCGTTTTCGGTGCGAACGCCCCGGGCGCCGGGGAAGAACCGTGGAGTTCGGCGCTTAAAGGCGGCGTTCTGTGATCGCTCTGTGGCGCTAGTTGCCGATAACGAGGATGCTGGCGGCGGCTTCGACGACGTCGTCGGTGATGGTGTCGAGCTGGTTGATCTTCAGCACGCGATTGATTTGAGGGAAGAGTCTCTCGAGGAGGCGGAAGTTGCCTCGGGTGATGCGCTCGATCGCAGCGATTGCCTGTGCATCAGTGAAATCGTCCGGGTCGAGGGTCCTCCCGAGGCGCTTCCAATGGCGGTCCGGGACGAACAGAAGCTCATCGCGCCCGAGGGTTCGGTACTGGTGTGAGAATCCGAGTCGGCTGAAGAGCTGTGGTAGTGGCGGAAGCGTTCGTCGATTCCGGGCATGCCGATCAGGATTATCGCGAGGTGGTGCGGTCGTGCTGGTCGCGGAGCAGTTCGACGAGGTGTTTGACGTCTCTCTGAAGGAATGACCCGGTGTCTGGGTCGAGTGTTCTGATGATGCCGACCAGTGCAGCTTTCGGGCCGGAGACGGTCAGCTGAGTGTCGGGTGAGGCGCCGAGGCGGGCGTTGAGGACGCCGCGCTTCACCCATACCGTCCACGTCTCACCGATATCAGTAAAAGCGAAGTCGATACGCAGGTCGGTGTGGACGGCTTTGTCACCGATGATGTGCACGCCGGCGAAGTCGAACAACACGTCGAGCAGCATCGCCAGGATGGTGTCCGGCGACGCCGTGCTGAACGCTGCGTCCATGACGCCCTCCCGCAGTTCGCGGGCGGGCGGTGAGGAAGATGCCTCGCCACTGTGGAGCCTCGGTCTGGTAGCCCATCTGCTCGTACGCGTCCGCTTGAAGGTTCTTCGCGTCCTGGCCGTCGGGTTGGGCGAAGACGAGCTTGTGCAGGATTTCGGCCGCCCATCTGTAGTCGCCTCGTCGAAGGCGCGCTTGCCCTCCTGGAGGATCTTGTCGGCGCTGATGAGGTCGACGTAGCGCTTGGCCGACTCCACCGGGATATGGGGGGCAGTGACACCGGGTCGCCGTCCCACATGCCGAGTTCCTTGGTGAAGACACCGCGGACATCGTGGTGCACGGTGCCGTGGTACTGGCGGTTGTACCACTTGTGCGCGAGCTCATCGGGGAGAGCGATGACCTCCGCTGCCTCGAGCGGGGTGTACCCCCTTGTTGGCGAGCCGCAGGGACTGGTCGTGGATGGGCACCGCAGATTCCACCCCAAGGGCTGCGGTGCCCCCAGCCTCTCTGGAACAGGGTGTGCCCGCGACGATGCTGGGTCCGTTGTACGCAACTGCTTTCAGGTGTCGGGCAAGCTACAGCAAGTGAAGGGAGTGATCATGGTGAGTGTGAGCCACGAATCTAAAGAGGAGACGGAACAACGATTACGGAAGGTCATTTCGGCAGCCGAGCTCGTGGCGCTCGACGGCATCTGGTCATTCTCAGAGTCGGAAATCGCGCAGCCGCCGATCTTGAGTTCGAACGTGCTCGCGGTCGTGAGAGATGAACAGTCTTGATCCTGGCTCGCTCCCGCCTCCGTCGATGCCGTAGAGAAGTTCGCACTGTTTTCGTTCCACTTTCCTCACGCCGATGACAACAGTGGGTTCGTTGGGTGGCTCGCAAGTGTGCTTAAGCAACGTCCGGGAACGGGAGTTTTTGTCGTGTGCGGACAGAACAGTGCGCGCGGAGGAATTTACGACTACTGGGGTTGCCCTGTTGAACTTGGAGGGCCGATGCAAGACGTTCTCGACGACCTAAGGCAAGCAACGCGGGCGTGATAGAGGGGGTTCACATGTCGACGCCTGCCTACTTCCACCATGGACCGCGACGCCACTCGAGCTGCTGTTCGATCTGACATTCGTCGCCGCGTTCGGGGTCGCCGGCAACCTCGGCGATCGCCCACGGCGACTTCGCCGCAGGTATCGGCGGGTTCTGCTTCGCCATGGTCGCGATCGTGTGGGCGTGGATCAACTACTCATGGTTCGCGTCGGCGTTCGACACGGATGACTGGTTGTTCCGGGTGCTCACCATGGTGCAGATGGCGGGCGTGGTCGTGCTGGCGATCGGCCTTCCGCCGATGTTCGCGTCGCTCGAGCGGGGACAGCCGGTCGAGAACGAGATCATGGTCGCCGGGTACGTGGTGATGCGGGTGTTCATATCGGGTTGATTTGGTCAGCGGGGTTCTCAGTCGTTGTTTCGAGTGAGGAGGGCCAGTTGGGTCCCAGGGTGGAGCTATTTGCGGAGATCCGGCGCGCGTCAGGTGTCGAGGGCTTTTCGATGAATGCATTGGCGAAACGGTTCGGTGTGCATCGTCGAATGATCCGGCAGGCGTTGGCTTCTCCATTCCCACCGGAGAGGAAGGCTCCTGAGCGTCGGGCTCCGAAGCTCGGCGCGTTTCAGCCGCTGATCGATGACTGGTTGCGGGAGAACCTCACCGCGCCGAAGAAGCAATCGACGCTGCAGACCTCGAAGTGCACGTGGGGCAGATTGTGAATATGCCCATCGTGGTACCAGTCGATCCGGAGGTGCCGGGAGGTCCGGATCGACCCGGATCTCCCGGGGCTCCGTGTGCGGGCGGAGGCGCGGTGCTCGCGGTGACGGGCCTGGACCCCGCCTTCCTGGCGTTTGCGGTGGGCGGGAGCCTCAGCATCATCCTTGTGGGGACAACGCTCATGCTGCGCAGACGCATGAGCGGGGGGCGGACGCCGGAGACCGAGTCGACGATCTTCTCGGTGTATGAGCGGAACGCCTCGCGGTCGCGCGGAGGCAGTTCGGCGATCAGTTCTTCGAGCGTGTAGTCGAGCTGCCCGTAGAACCTGAAGACGTGGATGTGGAAGTGCCTTGCCGCTCGCTCCTCGGAGTGACCGGAGTCTCGGGACGGGTCAAGTTCTCGACTTCCCGAAGCGTCGCTGAAACCAACGGGAATCCAAGAAGCTAGCCGACGGCGAAAGTAGTCACAGGTTGAGGTGGCTCACGCGTCGACGGTGTCTGGTGCGGAGGTCGTCGAGCGATGTTTGAGGTAGGGGTCTGCGAGCTCGCGAACCTCGACGCTCAATTCCGCGGGGATACC
>NZ_PCPA01000042.1 GCF_002979515.1 Microbacterium sp. MYb54
AAAATGGCCACCCAACGATGGGTGGCCATTTTGACTAAAAGGAGTCCGGCGGTGTCCTACTCTCCCACAGGGTCCCCCCTGCAGTACCATCGGCGCTGTGAGGCTTAGCTTCCGGGTTCGGAATGTAACCGGGCGTTTCCCTCACGCTATGGCCGCCGAAACACTATTGATGTTTCAATCAAACACATAACAAAGTCATTGTTGTTATGTGGTTCTCGACCGTACATCGAGAACCACTCAGTGGACGCGTAGCACCAACAAACGGTGTGTTATCAAGTCATCGGCTTATTAGTACCAGTCAGCTGCATGCATTACTGCACTTACACATCTGGCCTATCAACCCAGTAGTCTGGCTGGGAGCCTCTCACCCGAAGGTATGGAAATCTCATCTTGAGGCCGGCTTCCCGCTTAGATGCTTTCAGCGGTTATCCATCCCGAACGTAGCTAATCAGCGGTGCTCCTGGCGGAACAACTGACACACCAGAGGTTCGTCCAACCCGGTCCTCTCGTACTAGGGTCAGATCCTCTCAAATTTCCTACGCGCGCAGCGGATAGGGACCGAACTGTCTCACGACGTTCTAAACCCAGCTCGCGTACCGCTTTAATGGGCGAACAGCCCAACCCTTGGGACCTACTCCAGCCCCAGGATGCGACGAGCCGACATCGAGGTGCCAAACCATGCCGTCGATATGGACTCTTGGGCAAGATCAGCCTGTTATCCCCGAGGTACCTTTTATCCGTTGAGCGACAGCGCTTCCACAAGCCACTGCCGGATCACTAGTCCCGACTTTCGTCCCTGCTCGACCTGTCAGTCTCACAGTCAAGCTCCCTTGTGCACTTACACTCGACACCTGATTGCCAACCAGGTTGAGGGAACCTTTGGGCGCCTCCGTTACTTTTTGGGAGGCAACCGCCCCAGTTAAACTACCCACCATGCACTGTCCCTGAACCGGATTACGGTTCGAAGTTAGATATCCAGAGTGACCAGAGTGGTATTTCAACAATGACTCCACACGAACTAGCGTCCATGCTTCAAAGTCTCCCACCTATCCTACACAAGCCACACCGAACACCAATACAAAGCTATAGTAAAGGTCACGGGGTCTTTCCGTCCTGCTGCGCGTAACGAGCATCTTTACTCGTAATGCAATTTCGCCGAGTTCGCGGTTGAGACAGTTGGGAAGTCGTTACGCCATTCGTGCAGGTCGGAACTTACCCGACAAGGAATTTCGCTACCTTAGGATGGTTATAGTTACCACCGCCGTTTACTGGGGCTTAAATTCTCAGCTTCGCCTTACGGCTAACCGGTCCTCTTAACCTTCCAGCACCGGGCAGGCGTCAGTCCGTATACATCGTCTTGCGACTTGGCACGGACCTGTGTTTTTAGTAAACAGTCGCTACCCACTAGTCTCTGCGGCCTCCAAACGCTTTCGGGAGTAAATCCCTATACGCCGAAGGCCCCCCTTCTCCCGAAGTTACGGGGGCATTTTGCCGAGTTCCTTAACCACGATTCTCTCGATCTCCTTGGTATTCTCTACCTGACCACCTGAGTCGGTTTGGGGTACGGGCGGCTTGAACCTCGCGTCGATGCTTTTCTTGGCAGCATAGGATCACCCACTTTTTATCCGCATCGTGTCTCAGCCTATGTGAATCGCGGATTTGCCTACGACTCGGCCTACGCACTTGCACCAGGACAACCATCGCCTGGCTTGGGCTACCTTCCTGCGTCACACCTGTTAATACGCTAACCGCACCAGCATGGGGTCGTGCGCTAGGCCCAGAGCGTCACCCCGAAGGGATCAGTCACTAGGATTCAGACACTTAGCACTACTGGATTAGCTTGGGCGGTTCTTCGCCGGTACGGGAATATCAACCCGTTGTCCATCGACTACGCCTGTCGGCCTCGCCTTAGGTCCCGACTTACCCAGGGAAGATTAGCTTGACCCTGGAACCCTTGGTCTTTCGGAGGACGTGTTTCTCACACGTCATTCGCTACTCATGCCTGCATTCTCACTCGTGTAGCCTCCACGGCTGGTTTACACCGCCGCTTCGCTGGCCACACGACGCTCTCCTACCCATCAACACGGCTGGACCACGAAGGCCTACCAATAATGTCAATGCCACAACTTCGGTGGCGTGCTTGAGCCCCGTTACATTGTCGGCGCGGAATCACTTGACCAGTGAGCTATTACGCACTCTTTCAAGGGTGGCTGCTTCTAAGCCAACCTCCTGGTTGTCAAGGCAACTCCACATCCTTTCCCACTTAGCACGCGCTTTGGGACCTTAGTTGGTGGTCTGGGTTGTTTCCCTCTCGACTATGAAGCTTATCCCCCACAGTCTCACTGCTGCGCTCTCACTTACCGGCATTCGGAGTTTGGCTGACGTCAGTAACCTTGTAGGGCCCATCGGCCATCCAGTAGCTCTACCTCCGGCAAGAAACACGCAACGCTGCACCTAAATGCATTTCGGAGAGAACCAGCTATCACGAAGTTTGATTGGCCTTTCACCCCTATCCACAGCTCATCCCCTCAGTTTTCAACCTAAGTGGGTTCGGTCCTCCACGACGTCTTACCGTCGCTTCAACCTGGCCATGGATAGATCACTTCGCTTCGGGTCTAGGACATGCGACTGAATCGCCCTATTCAGACTCGCTTTCGCTACGGCTACCCCTCAACGGGTTAACCTCGCCACATATCGCTAACTCGCAGGCTCATTCTTCAAAAGGCACGCTGTCACCCCTACTAAGGAGGCTCCAACGGTTTGTAAGCAAACGGTTTCAGGTACTATTTCACTCCCCTCCCGGGGTACTTTTCACCTTTCCCTCACGGTACTTGTCCGCTATCGGTCATCTGGGAGTATTTAGGCTTATCAGGTGGTCCTGACAGATTCACACGGGATTTCACGGGCCCCGTGCTACTTGGGATACTCTTCGCGCCAAGAGAGGCATTTCGACTACGGGGTTGTCACCCTCTATGACCGGCCTTTCAAGACCGTTCGTCTATACCTTCTTGTAACGCCGCCATCTCGGCAGAGATGACTGAAAAGTCCCACAACCCCCAACGTGCAACGCCTGCCGGCTATCACACACGCTAGGTTTAGCCTGTTCCGGTTTCGCTCGCCACTACTAACGGAATCGCGGTTGCTTTCTCTTCCTGTGGGTACTGAGATGTTTCACTTCCCCACGTTCCCTCTACCCGCCCTATATATTCAGGCGGGAGTCACTAGGTCGGCACGCCGCCCAGCGGGGTTTCCCCATTCGGACACCCTCGGATCAAAACTTGCTTATCAGTTCCCCGAGGCTTATCGCAGATTGCTACGTCCTTCTTCGGCTCCAGATGCCAAGGCATTCACCGTTTGCTCTTAAAGACTTGATAAATCACATGAGTTTGAATCAGAATCGACACCAGACCCCGAAAGGTCCGGCATGAAATTGACTAATGATCTTTAAGATCATCTTGTGCAACTGACCGAAGTCAGCTGCAAGATGCTCGCGTCCACTGTGTAGTTCTCAAAGTACGGGCGGTGCCCCCATCCACAACCCCACAAACGGGGGAAACAGAAAGAGGCCCAGAGTAACCGACTGTGCACTCGACCCAAAGGCCAGTGCGCATCCGGTCCCTCAGGACCCAACAGCGTGCAGACACCAATCCCCTCACTCAGAACCTTCCAACCGCAAGCGGTGTACTAATTCCGAGATCAGATCTCGATGCCATGTCAAATGTTCCACCCATGAGCTCCCAGCGAAGAACGAATGCCTTCGATCTGGGTTCTGGACACCCGAAAGTGTCAGATGCTCCTTAGAAAGGAGGTGATCCAGCCGCACCTTCCGGTACGGCTACCTTGTTACGACTTAGTCCTAATTACCAATCCCACCTTCGACGGCTCCCTCCAAAAGGTTAGGCCACCGGCTTCAGGTGTTACCGACTTTCATGACTTGACGGGCGGTGTGTACAAGACCCGGGAACGTATTCACCGCAGCGTTGCTGATCTGCGATTACTAGCGACTCCGACTTCATGAGGTCGAGTTGCAGACCTCAATCCGAACTGGGACCGGCTTTTTGGGATTCGCTCCACCTCGCGGTATTGCAGCCCTTTGTACCGGCCATTGTAGCATGCGTGAAGCCCAAGACATAAGGGGCATGATGATTTGACGTCATCCCCACCTTCCTCCGAGTTGACCCCGGCAGTATCCCATGAGTTCCCACCATTACGTGCTGGCAACATAGAACGAGGGTTGCGCTCGTTGCGGGACTTAACCCAACATCTCACGACACGAGCTGACGACAACCATGCACCACCTGTTTACGAGTGTCCAAAGAGTTGACCATTTCTGGCCCGTTCTCGTATATGTCAAGCCTTGGTAAGGTTCTTCGCGTTGCATCGAATTAATCCGCATGCTCCGCCGCTTGTGCGGGTCCCCGTCAATTCCTTTGAGTTTTAGCCTTGCGGCCGTACTCCCCAGGCGGGGAACTTAATGCGTTAGCTGCGTCACGGAATCCGTGGAATGGACCCCACAACTAGTTCCCAACGTTTACGGGGTGGACTACCAGGGTATCTAAGCCTGTTTGCTCCCCACCCTTTCGCTCCTCAGCGTCAGTTACGGCCCAGAGATCTGCCTTCGCCATCGGTGTTCCTCCTGATATCTGCGCATTCCACCGCTACACCAGGAATTCCAATCTCCCCTACCGCACTCTAGTCTGCCCGTACCCACTGCAGGCCGGAGGTTGAGCCTCCGGATTTCACAGCAGACGCGACAAACCGCCTACGAGCTCTTTACGCCCAATAATTCCGGATAACGCTTGCGCCCTACGTATTACCGCGGCTGCTGGCACGTAGTTAGCCGGCGCTTTTTCTGCAGGTACCGTCACTTTCGCTTCTTCCCTGCTAAAAGAGGTTTACAACCCGAAGGCCGTCGTCCCTCACGCGGCGTTGCTGCATCAGGCTTGCGCCCATTGTGCAATATTCCCCACTGCTGCCTCCCGTAGGAGTCTGGGCCGTGTCTCAGTCCCAGTGTGGCCGGTCACCCTCTCAGGCCGGCTACCCGTCGACGCCTTGGTGAGCCATTACCTCACCAACAAGCTGATAGGCCGCGAGCCCATCCCCAACCGAAATTCTTTCCAGACGCAGACCATGCGGTCACGTCACATATCCAGTATTAGACGCCGTTTCCAGCGCTTATCCCAGAGTCAGGGGCAGGTTGCTCACGTGTTACTCACCCGTTCGCCACTGATCCACCCAGCAAGCTGGGCTTCACCGTTCGACTTGCATGTGTTAAGCACGCCGCCAGCGTTCATCCTGAGCCAGGATCAAACTCTCCGTAAAAAAGAAATGCATACGACACCGGGAAAACGGTGACGCAGCGAGTTTGATGCTGACCAAAGAGACAAATTCATTGCTGACTTTATCCGTTGCCAACCCCCAAAGGAGGTTGGTCTTTGATCCAAAGGAATTCTCAACTAGCCGAAGCTAGACGAGGATAATTTGGCATTTGACAAGTGCACGCTGTTGAGTTCTCAAGGATCGGATGCTCCCACGACCCAGCCATCACAGCCAGGCCCGCAGGGCAACTTCTCTATCTTA
>NZ_PCPA01000043.1 GCF_002979515.1 Microbacterium sp. MYb54
CGTGGAGGAAGACATCTGATCCTTTCTCACGACGAAGCCGCGAGGCCTACGCATCCCTACCTACACCGTCATCTCGTCTGACGCCAGCGGACTCAGACGTCCACCGCCGCTTCCGTCCGCGCTGGCGGGCTCTTGGTCGATGGTGGGGATAAGGGGGTACGGTCGGCTCAAGTCACTTCGATCTTTCCGCATGAGATGGCCGCGATATGCGCGGACGCGGACAGAACAGAAACCACAATCGAGGATGGATGGGCAGGACGATGTCAGGATCAATGCACCATTGGCCGGCACCTGTGAGTGCGGAAGATCTCGATCATTGCGCCACAATTGCCCGGCGCCGAAACACTCTCTCGATAACCGGGAAACCCGGGAGTGGTCGAACTCGACTTGCCGAGGAAATCGCGACACTGCTACTGCCTACGTCGCCCGTGTGGAAGATCCGAGCTCTGCCGGAAGACGGCGGCCACCGGTTGCAGACTCTTCGATATCTCGATCTGGCCGCGGTGATCGATCCCGACGTCTCCGCCCATCAGTTGACGAAGAAGCTCCGCGAGGCTCTCCCTCCGCGCCTATCTGTGATCATTCAGGACGCGGAGTTCGCCGACGCTTCCTCGCTGAGAGTTTTCGACGCCCTGTCCCGCCAGGGCAGGACCGCGGTCTACTACGTCTCGCGCTCTTCGCTGGGCATCGATATCCCCACGTTCGCAATGCCCGATGTGAGCAGTGAAGTGCTTCGAGAGGTCGTTGCACGACGACTCGGCGCGGAGCCACTCAAGAAAGATGTCCAGTGGCTTCTGTCGGCCAGCTCGGGCTCGTACCGATCGATCCGATGGCTCGTCGACACGTGGGAGCTGAATCAGAACCTGAGACTCTCACCGGGCTTTGCCGCCTTCGGTTCGACGACGGATATCACGATGTCGGCTTGGGAACTCTCGAAAGGACTCAGCGGCTCCGCAATCGGTCGATTCCTTGCGGTGCTGCGGGAGACGAAGCCGGAAGCGCTCCGGGAGCTGGTGGGTTCTGACGCGCTCGCCGACGCAGAGGACGACCTCCACGTCTTCCTCGACCCCGGCACCGGGATGGTTTCATTCGTGGGTGGGGAGGCCGTCGGTATGGACATCCTTCTACGCACAGGCCCCGAACGGCTCAGGCTCATCATCGCAGCGATCAGTCGGGCGGTCGAGAACGGTCTCGTGCTTGCCCCCTCTGCAGCAGCGCGATTCTCCGCGATAGCTGCGTCATCCGAAGCCGCGAGGGACGCGCTGCGGTCGGCGGCCGACTACGACATCGACGAGGGAAACGACGTGCAATCGCTACTCGAGCACATGCGGGCGGGGGATTCGATTGCTGTCAAAGAACAGCTCATGACGATCCTGTCCAGCGGCGATCTGGCGGGCATGGAGGCAGCAGGCATAGCTCTCGCCCTCGCGGAGTTCAGATACGGATCGGATAGCCCCGCGTCGATGGCATTGGACTACACCATCGCGATCGTCTCTCAGGCCGCCGAACCAAGCGGTCGGATCCTGAGGTCCTACCGAGCTCTCCTGAGGCGGCAAGCCCAGGACGCCGTTATCCTGTCGGACCCTCCCCCTCCTGAAACTCTCACCGAGTCCCGAGCTCTCCAGGTGGCTGCCGCACGCGACCTCATCGACGGAAGGCCCTCGCACGCATTCGACCTGCTCGCCAGGGCACAGCAGATCGAGGACAAGAGTGCGCTTGACGAGTTCTTCGTGCGACAGTTTCGAGTTCTCTGTCTGCTGGCAGCCTCAGACCTGAGCCAGGTGAAGGACTCGATATCCACGATCGCCCCAGGAGACACCGATCCGAATCATCAGACGTTGTTCTGGGCATTCATCGAAATCCGTGAAGGAAGTGTCGGCGTCGGCTACTCGCTGCTCCTTGACCTGCTACCCGGACTCGAAAACAATGCGCCGACGTACTATCCCGTCATCGAAGCAGTCGCAGCCTTCTGCGCAGCCGCGCTGGGCGACGCGACGACGAGTTCGGAGCACCTGAAGCGCGCGAGGTCTCGCGTCAGCCCATCGCCGCTTGTCGAACCGTTCCGGCTGTTCGCCATCGCACTCGCGTCATCGTCGCTCGCGAAGATCGCCGTGCTTCCGGCGCTGGATGCGGAGGAAGCCTGGCTGCACGCGAAACGGGAGGCGCACCGCGCTGATCTTCACGCGCTCGAGCTACTGTGCGACGTTCCGTTGATCCGGATGAACGCCGACCGCCAACCGGAGATGCCTTCGGAGGATGTCACCTTCGAGGCATATGACGGCGTGTTGGCTCTCTACGACCGGCTCCGGCGGGCACAGCTACAACGTGATGAACGAGCGGTCGCGAAAGTGGCTCTCGATCTCAGCGCTCTGGGGTTGTCGCTCGAGTCCAAAGCCGTTGCCGCTTCCGTGCCGACATCCGACCTCCCCCGTGATCTGGCGCGTGCGATTCGCCGCCTGCAGGCGCAACCGACAGGCGTGCGGTCCCACCAGCTCCTCACCCCACGAGAACTCGAGGTGGCAAGGCTCGTCGCCCTGAGGGCAACCGACAGCGAGGTCGCCGGCAACCTCGGAATCTCGACGAAGACCGCGAGTGTGCACGTCGGCCGGATACTCATGAAGCTGGGTATCAAGAGTAGGCACGACATCGTTCAAGCACTCGATGACCTCGAAGGCTAGCGTCCGCGAGGTTCGGGGGTAAGCAGAGATACGTATCGTCCGCCGCGCCGGTGCCCGAGATGATCGAGGCTGCTCCATCCGCGGAGGGGATCCGTGTTGAGGAGCGGGCGTGGAAGGCTACCCTCCTTCCACAGTGCCCATCGGGGGCATCGCAATCCTCCCCAGCGTTGCGATGCCCCTCTTCCACTCACCGATGAAGTCAAGGAGAAGGATGGAATATGGTCATGACCTTCCTCCTCGCCCCCTCCCCCGTCACACTCACCGGCGAACTCGTCGAGCTCCGCCCCCTCGACATCGCGCACGTCGAGGGACTGATCGAGGCCGTGGAGGAGGGCGATCTGTGGAAGACGGCGTGGTACACGTCGGTCCCCACGCCCGACGGCGTGGCCGCAGAGGTCGAGCGACGCATCGGGCTGATCAAGAAGGGCGAGATGATCCCCTTCACCGCATTCGACGCCTCCGGTCGCATCCTGGGGCTCACGTCGTACTACGACATCGTCGCCGATGTGCCACGGCTGCACATCGGCTTCACCTGGAACCGGCCTTCGGCACACGGCACCGGCACGAACGCCGAGTCGAAGCTGCTACTGCTCCGCCACGCCTTCGAGACCCTCGGGGTCTTCCGCGTCGGTCTCACGACCCAGTGGGTGAACTTCCAGTCGCGCACGGCCATCGAACGTCTCGGCGCCAAGCAGGACGGCGTGATGCGCGCCATGAGCCGTTACCGCAACGGTGCACGGCGCGACAGCGTGGAGTACTCGATCATCGAGCCGGAGTGGCCCGCAGTCCGGGCGAACCTCGAAGCGAGACTGGCCCGACGACGGTGAGCGCCAGGCTGACATGTCGTACCTGCAGTAGCCGACCGCTCACGTGGGCAGTGTCGAGCGGGACGAAGAAAGGACTAGTTCTCAGCGCAACGGCAATCGATCGCCACCTTGACGGAAGTCGAAGTCGGAAAGGGTGACCCCGCATCAGGTTGAACAAAGGAACTGTTGGAAAATGTCTACGACGTCTAGTGAAGATGCAATCCACGCCATGTGGTCGCGAATCGATGCGCGAGACTGGGTGGGTTTGACGGATTTGCTCGCTGAAGATCTTGTCGTGGAATGGCCTGCGTCCAATGAGCTGATACTGGGCCGAGACAACTTCGTCGCCGTGCAGTCGGAGTACCCCGAAGGTTGGGCCATCCGGGTACTGCGAGTCATCGCAGGCGCGGAGACGGTCGTCAGCGAAGTCGAAGTTCCCCACGAAGGAGTGGGGGTGTTTCGGGCGGTGTCCTTGTGGACGGTCTCGGACGGCAAGGTGACTCATGGACGCGAGTACTGGATATCGGTCGGTGGAGACGAGCGCCCTGACTGGCGCCGCCCTCTGACCGTCATCGCATCCGACTAGCGACTCTGAAGGGACGACGGAAGGACGGATTCTTGCGGTACTGGTTGGTAGATGTCTTTGCAGAGCGTCCCCTTGCTGGCAACGGACTCACGGTCTTCCCCGACTCCTCGGGGCTGAGCGCTGACCTCATGCAGTCTCTAGCCCAAGAGCTGAGACAGTTCGAAACATCCTTTCTCCAACCGACGGCGGAGCCGGAGCTCTTCGAGACACGCGTCTTCACGATGGAAGAGGAGCTTCCATTTGCCGGTCACCCCGTCCTCGGCGCGGCGGCACTTCTCCACCACCTCGACGGAAACCGAAGCCCAAAACGGTGGCGACTCAGGTTGAACGCAAATGACGTGCCCGTCACCACGCGCCGCGCCGGCGACGGAATCGAAGCAGTGATGAATCAGGGGCCAGCGGTGCTCACTTCCGAGCTCAGCGCGGGCACTGCCCAGTGGTTTGCCGAAGCCTTCGCTAGCGAGCGAGACGAGCGATACCCTGCGCAGGTCATCAGCACCGGGTTGCCTTATCTGATACTTCCCGTCACCTCGAAGGGGCTCGCGCGCGCTCGACAACGCGGCGGTCTCGAACCGCGGCTCTCGGAGGTGGGCGCCGCCTTCGTCTACCTCCTGGATGTGGGCGCGCGAGAAGGACGCACCTGGGATACCGACGGAGTGGTCGAGGACATCGCCACCGGAAGCGCTGCCGGCCCCGTCGCCTCATACCTCCACAACCAGCAACTCACCCGTCACGGCGAAACCGTACACATTCATCAAGGCCGCTTCACGGGGAGGCCGAGCCGAATAATGACGAAGATCTCCACCGATGGCCTTGTTGAAGTCGGCGGAATGGTGCACATCATCGCGGTCGCGGACCTTCTCCCGCTTCGTTCGTGACGACCGGTGGCCGGCCGCGTCTCACCCGATACGGGTAGCGGCGCCAGCGACGCCTATGCCGCCACGGTCGGGAATCGTGACGGGCAATTCGCTCGGGCGCCCAACGTGCCGCCCCTGGCGAATGTGGATCGTCTGCCCAGAGAAGCCGTGCGCCCGGAGATAGGCACCGGTTGCAGCGGCAGCTGAGCCTGTCGCCGGGTCTTCAGTGATGCGCCCCACCGG
>NZ_PCPA01000044.1 GCF_002979515.1 Microbacterium sp. MYb54
ACTACGGGCCCCCACCGAAACCCGTCGATGGGGACAACTCCCCATCCCCCACGACACGACACTAGTCAGCGCCGAACGAAGACGGCGCAGCCTCTCAGCGCACGGACATCCGACGGATCTCGGCGGCGTAGTCATCGAGCACCTCGAAGATTCCTTTGTGCTGCCAGACGCGACCGCGGGTTTTGCCCGTCGTCTCGGTCAGCACCCCACGACCGGTGAGGGCATCGAGCGCGCGAAGAGCCGCCATCTCACCGAAGCCGAGGGCGTTCATCAAGTACTTCACGTTCACCGCGGGCTGGCCGACGAGGGTCGGAAGGATCTTCCACGCGGCAGCATCCGAGCGGATGCCCTTCATCTTCGCGCGCGAATCCTCGAGTTGCGTGACAAGGTCGTCGACGAGCATCGTTCCGGTGGTCGCCGCGATGCGGCTCGCCATCGCGAACTCTCGGACGATCGGCCCGGCATCGCCGTCGCGGAAAGAGCCGAGGGACGCGAAGTACCTCTCGACATCGATGAGGAGGCCCGCCGAGATCGGTACGGCGGTCGAGCCGACGAGTCCCTTGTTGCGCAGTATCGACTGGGCGAGAGCACGTCCGGTACGGCCGTTGCCGTCGGGGAACGGGTGGATCGTCTCGAACTGCGCGTGCGCGACGGCGACCTGGACGAGCACAGGGATGTCCTGGCGCCCGACGAAGGCAACCAGGTCAGCGATCGCGCCGGGGACGCGGTCACTGTGCGGGGCGACGAAGTGCGCTGTTCGGGGACCCGCGTCGCCGGGACCGATCCAGACCTGCTCAGCACGGAACTCGCCGGCGGCGACCGGGTCGAAGCCGGGCTGGTGGAGCATCAGAGCCTCGTGCATGGCCAGGATCGTCTCTGCGCCAAGGTCGTCGGACAACCGGAGAGCCGCCTCCATCGCACGGACGTTGCCGATGACGGTGAGTGCGTTCTGCTTATCGCCTTCATCGATCTCGGCGAGGGCGAGCTGCTTCGCGGAGGTCGTGAGCTGCTCGATCTGTGAGCTCGACGCCGACTCGGTGCGCAGCAGGATCGCCGTCATCGGCCCCAGTGCCGGGTTGTCGGTGCCGAGGATGCGCTGCGCATGCTGATCGAAGGCGACCAGCTGGCGCGTTGCATCCTCCACGTCTGCGGAGTCCTCTCCCGACAAGCGGGGAGCCCAGCCGGCGAGCGGTGAAGTGACTGTCGCCGCGTATGCCCCCGTCTGTCGCTCGACTTCGGCGCGCGAGTGCATCTGCGGCGCGCGCGGCACCCAGTCGAGCGTCTCGAACGAGACCGGTTCGACCGGGATTGCGACATCCGCAGGTGTGGGCATGGATCAATGGTACCAACACTTAATGATTTAAGTGTTGGTAGGAAAGCAGAGGCCGGGCGGCACCTCCACATGGCCGGCATCATCTGCTCGACATCGGTGGACGAGCCCGTGGACGACGAAGAGGGCCGACCGTCATGGTCGACCCTCTCCTTCGAACTGTGTCGGCTCAGCTGCCGGCGAGCTGCTGGTCCAGATCCTGGATCGCACGCATCATGCCGAGCAGCGACTCGG
>NZ_PCPA01000045.1 GCF_002979515.1 Microbacterium sp. MYb54
TGGTGGTGTCGGGTGGGGGGCGGTGGCGGGGTGAATTGTGCTTGAAATTTGCAAGCTTTTTTCGTGTGTGGCGGGGTGTGATCGTCGGGGTGGTGGGGGTGCGGTCAAGGTCGCTTGTGGGGGTGCGGTCGATATTCCTTCTGACGGGTTTTGTCCGCGAAGGTGCGGCGGGCGCCCTTATGTGAAGTAGGGGCCGGTGTCCGATTGGGCTCGTGGTTCGTACCTATGACGTGCAGGAGGTGGTGGAGGTGGGTCGGAGAGGGGTGGAGGGCCGCGCCGCGCACATGTCGGGCATGGATGAGAAGACGGATGTAGTGGTGGCGTGGTTCGGGCGGTTGGAGCGGGTGGTGTTGCGGGTGCTGGTGGTGGCGTGGGGTGTGTGGTCGGTGTGTACGGGGGAGCCGGTGGGCGCGGAGGGCCTGGTGGAGCTGCTCGGGGCGCTGCGGGGTGGCGGGTAGCGCTCGCCGCGTCTAGCGGCTCTGAGCGGCTGTCTGCGGCGCTGTGAGGGGCGTTCGGGCCTGTCGGGGCATGGCGGGCCGGGTGGGGGTATGTTGTGCCGCTGCGCGCCGGGAGGGCTGGGGGTATGTTGCGACGCCCGCGCTCGCCGGGGTGGGGGTATCTGGTCGCGCTCGCGAGCTGCTCGAGCTGCGCGCCGGGGGTGGTGCACCGGGCGCCGGCGTCTGCTCGCAGCGGCGCTGTGCGCCCGCCTGAGGGCCGATCGGCAGGGCCGGGAGATCCCCGCCCACCCGGGGGCACCCCCGTCATCCTCAGCCCGATCTGGAAGCGGGGGAGCGCCCACCGTTCCGACCCCTCCACAACCCGACCACCGCGACCGCGACAGCGCGTCGCTCGACACCCACTCGACCACCTCGGAACGCACCGACCAGCACCCGAACCGACCACCCACGCCCGACCACTTCGACACCGCTACGGCTCCCATCAACCCGGCCACGCAGCGCCCCGCCAGGGGCGCTGGAGCGCGCCAGCGCTCCGACAGAGCGGCGGCGCCAGCCGCCCCGCTC
>NZ_PCPA01000005.1 GCF_002979515.1 Microbacterium sp. MYb54
GTCGGCCGTCGAGGGGGTTCCGCCGGGGAGGAGCAGGAGAGGCGCGGTGGGGCCGAGCGGGTCCACGGGGGCGAGCGCTCGCAGGAGAGCGGCATCGTCGAGTCCGGCTTCGCGGAGGGCGGCGACCTCGAGCGGGTTCAGGTCGACCGGCATCGGCCCGTTGCCCAGGTCGGTGCCGTAGAGCACGGTGCCGCCGGCGGCGTGGAAGCGGCGCACGTTGTCGACCGCGATCGCACGTTCCGGGTCGTCGTGGATCGCCAGGGTCGAGATCCATGAGGCGTCAGCCGCCTGGCGCGCGATCTCGTCGTCGTCGAGGCGCTCCGTGAACGGGGCATGGGCGAGACGTGCCGCCCCGAGACTGACCACGCGCTGCGCTTCGCCCGCACCCTCGGCGTGCGCGACGACGAGGAGGCCGCGGTCGGCGGCGAGTCCGACGATCCGGCGGAAGAGGTCGTCGGCGAAGACGGGTCCCGCGATGCTGTTGCTGGTGACCTTGATACAGGAGGCGCCGGCATCCGCCATCTCCGTGACGGCTTCGACCGCGGCATCCACGTCGGCGATCTCACGCACCGAGCCTGCCGGGGACCACGAGCGGTCGGAGGGGTAGCCGCCCGGAGCGGTCAGGAACGCGCCGGCGAAGTCGATCTCCACCGCCTGCCGGGTTCGTATCTCAGGAGCATGAGCGTCGGCCGGGCCGGATTCGCCCGTGGCGGACCGGTCGGAGGGTGTTCCTCCTGAGTTGTGCACGGCGAGCCGGCGCAGTTCCTCGGGCTTTCCGCCGAGGTCGACCACGCGACCGAGACGGGAGCCCGCCAGCAGGGCGTGATCCACCAGCTGCAGGTGCACGTGGTGGTCGGTGAACCCACCGATGATGACGCCTTCGATGCGGGGAAGTCCGGCGGGCGGGACCTCTTCGCGCAGCCGCACACGCCCGTCGACGAGCTCGACGACGCCCTCGCGCCACCCGAACCCGTCGAAGAACGTCGCGGCGTGCATCAGCGGCCGATCTCGGTGCGCACGGTGTAGAGCTCGGGGAAGAAGGTCAGATCCAGCGCGCGCTGCAGGAAGCCGACGCCGCTGGAGCCGCCGGTACCGACCTTCATGCCGATCGTGCGGGCGACGGTCTTGAGGTGCCGGAAGCGCCAGAACTGGAAGTTGTCCTCGAGGTCGACCAGGTCTTCGCACGCCTCGTACAGGTCCCAGTACCGGCTCGGGTCCTGATAGATCTCGCGGATCGCGGGCACCAGCTCCGGGGTTTCCCGGTACGGCTCGCGCACGTCGCGTTCGAGGATCTCGGTCGGGATCGGCAGCCCGCGTCGAGCGGCGAAGCGCAGGAACTCGTCGTACAGCGTCGGCTTCTCCCACTCGGCGGTGAGGAGAGCGAGGTTGGCGGGGTGGTCGGCGAAGACGCTCAGCATCTTCTCGTTCTTGTTGCCGAGCGCGAACTCCACCGCCCGGTACTGCACGGACTGGAACCCGGACGAGTTGCCCAGAGCGCCGCGGAACTGCGCGTACTCGGTGGGGGTGAGGGTGGCGAGCACCGACCATTGCTGCGTCATCACGTCCTGGATGCGCTTGACCCTGGCGATGCGCTTCAGGGCCTCGCGCAGATCGTCGCGGGCGAGAAGCTCACGGGCGGAGGACAGCTCGTGCAGCAGCTGCTTGAGCCACAGCTCGGTGGTCTGGTGCTGGATGATGAACAGCATCTCGTCGTGGTGCTGGGGTTCGCTCACCGGATGCTGCGCCGTGAGCAGCTGGTCCAGCGCCAGGTACGAGCCGTACGTCATCCGGCCCGAGAGGTCGGTGACGATGCCGGATTCGAGGGCGCGTTCGTTCTCGGTGTGCATGTGCCGAACATATCACTTTCGTGGCGATCGTCACAGGAGTGTTATGTCGCGCTGGTGCTTTCTGACGTACGCACGTTCGCGGTGCGGTCGACTCGTCTCGTCGATCGTGCGGATCACCGCACCGGTCAGTCCATGGAGCGCGAATCCCACGCCGAACAGCACCACGGCCCCGATGATCACGACCAGCGGCAGCATCGGCCCGAAGAGCAGCACATAGAAGATCGCGCCGTTGTCCATGCGATCAACCTAGGGCGCGGACCCGGAATTCTGCTTTGAGTTTCAGAGCGCGGGAGTGCGCGGCGGAGGAGTGCGACGGGTTCCCGGGCTGCCGACAGCCTCGAAGGCTGCCGCGAAACCGAGCAACTTCGTGTCGTCGTAGGCCCGCCCGACGAACGTCAGGCCGATCGGCATCTCGATGTCGCTCATCAGGCCCATCGGCACCGTGACGGTCGGGATGCCGAGGTGGCGCACGGCGAGGTTGCCGTTCGCGATCCACACGCCGTTGCGCCAACCGAGGTCGGCGGACTCCGGGTTCACATCCATGTCGGCCGGGCCGACATCTGCGACCGCGGGAAAGACCACGGCATCGAGCCGCAGTACGTCCATCCACACTTCGAGGTCGCGGCGACGGGTCTCCTCCAGGCCGCGCAGGCCGTCTTCGAGCTCGGGCATGTCGGTGAACGAGGCGTCGGGATTGACGCGCACCCAGTCGGGATACTCGGCGATGTCGTCGTCGAAGCCCGTGTAGCGGTCGGGGAGTGCGCCATCGGGGTGGGGGAAGATCGTGGACCCGTCGACATCGACGAGGGAGTGCAGGGCCGGGTCGCCGTTCGCCCCGAGGAAGTCTTCCCACGCCCACGCTGAGAGGTCGACGATCTCGCGGTGCAGGTACCCGGGCGAGACGAGGCCGCGGGTCGCGATGGTGTGGGCGCCCGGCCGATCGCCCTCGTAGTTAGACACCACGGGGAAGTCGACCTCGATCACTGTCGCTCCGGCGGCGGTGAGGTCGCGGCGTGCCGCCTCCCAGCGCTCGATGATGCTGGCGCGCGTCTCGATGCGCCGGCCGGTGGGGCCGCCGATGCCAGGGCTCTCGGCGCTGCCGGCATCCGGATCCGCGTTGATATACATGCGGGGGATGCCGACGCGCGCGCCGACGAGCGCGCGCGCAGTGCCCGCGGCGAGGGCGGTATACGACTTCGGGCGGACGGCGGATGCGGTGGGCAGCTCCACCCACGGCTGCGCGCGCCAGAAGTCGCCGCGGGTCTCGGCGTCGTCGGCGACGATCACGTCGAGCACCTCG
The DNA here is from genome assembly GCF_002979515.1 of Microbacterium sp. MYb54. Taxonomy (GTDB): domain Bacteria; phylum Actinomycetota; class Actinomycetes; order Actinomycetales; family Microbacteriaceae; genus Microbacterium. Next base: position 3,148 of record NZ_PCPA01000005.1, read on the forward strand.
AGCAGGTCGGCCATGGTGCGGGTGTGCGGCACCACGACGTCCATCGTCGGTACGAGTGGCCAATTGCCGCGGGTCGAGATCACTCCGCGCGACGGCGTGTAGGCGCACAGGGCGTTGTTGGTCGCCGGGCCCCGACCCGACGACCAGGTCTCCTCGCCCAGACCGAAGGCCGCGAAGCTCGCTGCCGTCGCCGTGCCGGATCCGTTCGACGAGCCGGAGGCGAAGGGCGCGGTGAGGAAGGCCGCGTTGTACGGGCTCTCGGCTCGGCCGTAGACGCCGCGCTGCATGCCGCCGTTGGCCATCGGGGGCATGTTCGTCAGCCCGAGGCAGATGGCGCCGCCCGCGCGCAGCCGCTCGATCGTGAACGCGTCGTGCTGGGCCACGAGCTGCGCGAACGCAGGACTCCCCGCGGCGGCGGTGAGCCCGCGCACCAGGTAGCTGTCTTTCGCGGTGTACGGGATGCCGTCGAGCGGCCCCAGGGCCTCCCCGCGGGCGCGCCGCGCGTCGGATTCCGTGGCCTCCCGCCGTGCCTCCGGGCTGGTGACCACGACGGCGTTCAGAGCGGTCTCGGTGTCGGGCGCGTCGAAGGCGGCGATCCGGGCGAGGTACGCATCGACCAGCTCGACCGCGGTCGTCTCGCCTGTCTCGAGGGCGCGTCGCAGGTCGGCGATGGACGCCTCGACCACGTCGAACATCAGCGACTTCCGTCGAGCGCGGGCTGCTGCTGGGTGATGCAGTGGATGCCGCCGCCGCGGTCGAACAGGGGGCGAGCATCGACGGTGACGACCCGGCGTCCGGGATAGGCATCGGCGAGGATCTCGCGCGCCGCGGCATCGGCCTTCTCGTCGCCGAAGCCGCACGCCACCACGCCGTCGTTCGTCACCAGGTGGTTCACGTAGCTCCAGTCGACAGGACCCTCGTCGTCACTCAGCGTCGAAGGAGCTGGCAACCCGATCACCTCGAAGCGGCGGCCGGCGGCATCCGTCTGCTCCGAGAGCAGGGCGCGCAGCTCACGGGTGACGGCGTGGTCGGGGTGATCGGGGTTCTGCTGGTCATGCAGGAGCAGTCGCCCCGGCGAGACGATGGTGGCGACGATGTCGACGTGGCCGTTCGTGCCGAAGTCGTCGTAGTCGCGGGTGAGCCCGCGGGGGAGCCAGACAGCCTTGGTCGCACCGATCGTGCGGGCCATCTCGGCCTCGATCCGCTGCTTGTCGGCGTAGGGGTTGCGTCGTGGATCGAGCTGCACGGTCTCGGTGAGGAGCACCGTGCCCTCGCCGTCGACGTGGATGCCGCCGCCCTCGTTCACGAGCGTGGAGCTCACGAGCTCGGCTCCGACGGCACCGGCGACGATGCGTGCGTGCTGCGCGGCCTTGCGCCATTCGGCCCATTCCGGGGCGCCCCAGCCGTTGAAGATCCAGTCGACAGCGCCGAGGACTCCCGGCCGCTCGTCGTCGACGACGAACGTCGGCCCGGAGTCGCGCATCCAGAACTCGTCGACGGGTGCCTCCACGATCTCGATGCTGCCGCTGAGCATGCGCCGAGCCCTGGCGATCTCGGTCGGATCGACCAGCATCGACACGGGCTCGAACTCGGCGACCGCATGGGCGACGGCGGTCCAGGTGGCGTAGCCCTCCTCGCGCTCGGCGTCGCTCGCGCCGAGGGTCTCGCCCTCGGCCGGGAACGCCATCCAGGTGCGCTCGTGAGGTGCGGTCTCGGTGGGCATGCGCCAGCTCATCGTGTTCTCCTCGCTGTTGCCGTTCGTCTATTGAACATGCGATCAACAGGTGTTACGGTAGCCCCTGATGAAGACCACGTCAACAGGTACCGCCGCTCGGCGGATGTCGCCGGAGGAGCGCGATCACTCGATCCTCGACGGTGCGCTCGGTCTTGCCCGCGAGAGCGGACTGGAGAGCCTCACCGTGCGGGCGGTCGCTGCCCGCGTCGGGGTCACCCCCGCACTGGTGGCGCACTACCGGCCGGGGATGGACACCTTCGTCGCCGACGTCTTCGGGCTGATTGTGGCGGCGGAGCGGGACGAGGTGATCGCCGCCTTCGACGACACGGCCTTCGACGACGCCGACGATCTGCGGGCCGATCTGCTGCGCCTGATCGAGACTCTGCTCGACGCCGACCGCGACGATGTCACGCTCATCTGGGTGCAGGCCTGGGCGCTCGGTGCCCGCAACGATGCGCTCGCGGCGCGTGTGCGGCAGGAGATGGACGGGTGGCAGAGCGCGCTCGAGGAGATCTTCGCCCGTGCCGCCGTCACAGGGGCGATCGCCGCCGGCCGTGCCGACACCGCCGCGTGGCTGCTGCTCGCGATGGTCGACGGCATGAATGCGCACTCGCTGGTGAAGTGGGCACCTCGCGACCGTGCCGACCTCGCCAGACGGGCGCTGTCCGCGGTGCTCGACAGCGCGACATCCGATGCTCTCGCCACCGATTCCCGATCCACAGATTCCCGATCCACAGATTCCCGATCCACAGATTCCCGATCCACAGACTCCCGATCCGATGACTCCAGATCTGATGACAAGTAAAGGAACGCCCATGGATGCTGTGCGCATGCACGCGGCCTCGCCCGAATCGACCGCGATCGTCGATGCAGTGCTCGACTACTCGCGCCGCCGCATGCTCGCAGCCGATGTGCCGCTCGACAAGCCGCAGTCCGAGGCCGAGCTCAACCGTCTCGTCGGACCGACGATCACCGACTCGGGGCTCGGCGCCGCGCGCGCCCTGAGCGTGTTCGAGCACGTCCTCGCGCCGGCGTGCCTGACCACGAGCCACCCGCTGTATCTGTCGTTCATCCCGACGGCGCCGACCATGGCCGCGATCGCGTTCGACCTGGTGGTGTCGGCCTCCGGGCTCTACGGCGGCAGCTGGCTCGAAGGCGCAGGTGCCGTGCACGCCGAGAACGAGGTGCTGTCCTGGCTCGCGAGCGAGTTCGGGCTGCCCGACACTGCGGGCGGGGTGTTCGTGCAGGGCGGCACGATCGGAAACCTGTCGGCACTGGTCGCCGCGCGCGAGGCCGCCAAGGCTCGTCTGGTCGCGGCCGGCAGAGATCTGCCGACCCGGTGGAAGATCCTGTGCAGCGTCGAGGCGCATTCCTCCAACAAGTCGGCCGCGAAGATCATGGACGTCGATGTGCTGCTGGTCCCGGCCGGCGACGACGGCGTGCTGCGGGCAGAGGGCGTGCGCGAGGCCCTCCTCGAGCACGGTGACGAGATCTGTGCGGTGGTCGCGACCGGGGGTTCGACGAATTTCGGCATCGTCGACGACATCAAGGGCATCGCCGCGCTCAAGGACGAGTTCGACTTCTGGCTACACATCGATGGCGCCTACGGCCTCACCGCGATGCTGGCCCCCGAGGCGCGGCACATCTTCGAGGGCGTCGAGCGTGCAGACTCGGTCATCGTCGACCCGCACAAGTGGCTCTTCGCGCCGTTCGACTGCTGTGCCCTGATCTACCGCGACCCCGACAGCGGGCGCCGGGCGCACACGCAGCACGCCGAGTACCTCGACATCCTGACCGACGTCGACGAGTACAGCCCCTCGGACTACTCGATCCAGCTCACCCGGCGACCGCGCGGTCTGCCGATGTGGTTCTCGGTCGCGACCTACGGGGTGAACGCCTACCGTGAGGCCGTGAGCGCCGGACTCGCACTGACGCGACGGATCGCCGACGAAATCGCCCGACGGCCGGAGCTGCGTCTGGTGCGCGACCCGCAGCTTTCGATCGTGGTGTTCGAGCGGGAAGGGTGGGAGCGCGCCGACTACGACCGGTGGTCGGCGGCACTGCTCGACTCGCAGCGGGCGTTCGTGGTGCCGAGCTCGCACGCCGGGCGTCCGAACACGCGCTTCGCGATCCTGAACCCGCTCACCACGTTCGAAGACCTCGTCGGCATCCTCGACACGATGAAGTAAGACACGATGAAGTAGAAGGCGGGCGTCGGAGCGCCGCGCCGACTCAGCGCGTGGTGTGCGCGTCGAGGAAGTCGATGGTCTTCTGCAGGGCGGTCTGCGCGTCGGGCAGGTCGAGGTGGAACTGGTACTCGTGCGGGAGCTGCGGCTCATGCGGGGCGGGCCAGAACTGGGTCGTCACATCGACTCCGAGCTCATCGAGCCGCTGCGCCATCGGGATCGACTGCAGCCACGTGAGGCCATCGCCGTTGCCCCCCGAGATATAGGTCGTCGGGAAGTCGGCGGTGACCCAGTCGACGGTCGACATGGTCGATCCGGTCGAATCCTCGGCCCACGTCTTCGTGCCCGCGTACGCCCACATCGAGGTCTTCAATCCCCATCCGGCGATGCCCTGTAGTCGTGCGAGCGCTGCGAGGTCGTACACGCCGCAATTCAGCACGGTCGCGACGAGCTGGTGGGATGAGATCGACGGTGTGATGTCCATGATCTCGGCGTAGTCGGTGCTCGTGATCAGGGTCGCCATCTGGCTGGCCAGCTGCGCGCCGGCGGAATCTCCCGCGAGCACGATCTGCGAGGGGTCGACGCCCAGCTCTTCGGCATGCGCGTCGATGTAGGCGAGTGCTTCGTTGAGCTGGTGCACAGCGAGCGGGTACACGCCCTCAGGGCCGATCGTGTAGTTCACGCCGATGGTCGTGTAACCCTCGCCGGCGAGGATGCGCAGGTACGGGTCGACGTTCTCTTTCGCCCCGGAGATCCAGGCACCGCCGTGGATCCAGACGACAGTGGGCAGCGGGCCCGTGGCGGATGCCGGACGGAACAGATCCATCGTGGTGTCCGCACCGTCATCGCCGTATGCGACGTCGAGCTTCTCGGTGAGCTTCGTGTCGGAGACGTACTTGTCCATCTCGGCAGCGGTCTCCTCGCCGCCCTTCGTGAAGACAGCGCGGATGATCATGGCCGATGGCCACGGGGTGAGGGATCCGACGATCGCCACTACGGCCACCACTGCGACGACCACTCCCACCGAGATCTTCGTCCGATGCCAGGGGCGTCGGACGTGCTTCGGGCGTGCGGTTTCTTCGGCGTGTGCGTCGATGCTCATGGACCCCTCCACCGCTCAGTGTGCCAGTATTCCGGTGCTCATCTCGTCGTTCGAATCGCGCAACTTGCCGCAAATCACGGTGGAATGCGACCAGTTGCGCGATTCGAAGGCGGCCCGAGCCACCGCCACGGGGCTCAGCCGGTCATCCCCGCGGTGAGTCGGCTCACGCCGTACTCGAAGGCGCGGTCGACGTCGCCTCCGAGACGGAAGGCGCCGGAGAGCTCCATCTGCAGGAAACCAGTCGCCCAGGCGGTGAAGAGGCGGGCGGCGTCGAGCGCGTCGTCGTCGCCGACCAGGGCGGTAGCGGCGCGGATGAGTGGTGCGGCCGAACGCTCGAGCGCGTCGTGCGGAGCCGCGATCGAGAACATGATCCGGAAGCCCTCCGGGTGTTCTTGCGCGAAGCGGCGATAGGCGTGCGCGAGTGCGGCGATGTCGTCGCCGGCTGATTCGAGCCTGGCCGTGAGCGCATCGATGGAGGCGGCCGCGACGGCGGCGTGCAGGGCGTCCCGATCGCGCAGCCTCTTGTACAGCGAGGGGGCCCGCACGCCCACGCGCTCCGCCACGGCCTGCATCGTGAGGCCTGAGGGGCCGGCGACCTCGAGGATCTCGCGCCCCGCCGCGACGATCTCCTCAGTGGATGTGCGTTCCGGTGTCGGCATCGGTCCTCCTGGATGGCTATTGACAATAGCCATGATAGCTACGTAACGTAGCCATCGCAATCATTCCGAGAGGATCCGCCATGAAACTCGCACCGCACCTGCACCGCCTCGGCAACGACATCGTCGCCTCGTACCTGATCGATCTGCCCGAAGGCATCACCCTGATCGACGCCGGTCTTCCCGGACACTGGCATGACCTGACGCGGGAACTCGAGGCGATCGGCCGACCGTTGTCCGACATCCGCGGCCTCGTCCTGACCCATGGCGACGGCGACCACATCGGTTTCGCCGAACGCCTGCGTAAAGAGACGGGCGTTCCGGTGTTCATCCACGCCGCCGACAGTCATCGGGTGCGCACCGGAGAGAAGCCCAAGACCGCGATGGGGCCGGCCAAGATCGGACCGACCCTCGGGTTCTTCGCCTACGGTCTCCGCAAGAATGCGTTGCGCACGCCGCATGTCTCCGTGGTGAGCGAGGTCGCCGACGGTGACGTGCTCGACGTGCCGGGCGCTCCGGTCGTCATCGGCATGCCGGGGCACTCGCCGGGGAGCATCGCGGTGCACGTGCCTGCGGTGGATGCCGTGTTCGTGGGCGATGCGTTGACCACCCGACATGTGCTCACCGGTCGCACCGGCGCTCAGCCCGCGCCGTTCACGGATGAGCCGAAGGAGGCGCTCGCCTCGCTCGACCGGCTGGCCGCCATCTCGGCGTCGTGGGTGCTGCCGGGGCATGGAGCGCCCTGGCACGGTTCGCCTGCAGACATCGCCGCAGCCGTGCGCGCCTCCGCTTCGGCCTGAAGCGGTCAGCGCGCGGCGAGCACCGCCGCGGTGTCGCTCACGGTGATCTGCGGAGGATAGAGGCCCAGCACCTGTATCGCGGCCGCGTGGTTCTCGGCCGTCGAGCCCGCGCACGCATCGGCGGCGATCGTCACATGAGCGCCGGCGTCGGCTGCGGCCAGCGCCGTCGAGATCACGCAGCAGTCGGTCGAGACGCCGGCGAGGACGACGTGGGCTCCGCGCCCGACGACGGCTTCGAGGTCGGCCCCCCACTTGCCGAAGGTTGGCAGGTCGATGCTCGGGTGCGGTGAGAGGCCGGCCGCCTCGGGGACGAGGGCGAACAACGGATCGGTCGGCGGCTGATCAGCGAAGGGCCAGGCGGCGAAGTAGGCGCCCCAGGACGTGGTGCGGTCGGCGGTGGGCATCCAGCGCGTCACGAGCACACGGTCGCCGAAGGCATCCGCCAGGGCGCGGATACGCGGCAGCGCCTCGGCGAAGAACGGCGAGCCCCACGCGGAGTCGGGGGAGGCGAAGATCACCTGCGGGTCGATGACGACGAGCCAGCTGTCGGTGGGCGCCTGAGCGCTCATACAGCCTCCTGGCGCCGGATCTTCCCGGCCCTGGCGAAGTAGGTCACGATGAACGAGAGCACCAGCGCGAAGAAGACACCGAGGTTCGCGTACGCCCACTCGCCGTCGCGTCCGCCGATCAGGAACAGCAGGTAGCCCTGCCAGTTGTTCCACGCGGCATCCTCGGCGAAGTTGTTCACGACCAGGCCCCAGCCGATCACGCTCGTCACGACCATGGTGCCGATCGAGGTCCAGTCCCAGGCGCCGTAGCGTCCGTTCTGGTCGAACAGGGCTTCCTCGTCGTAGTCCTTCTTCCGACGCAGGATGTCGGCGATCAGGATGCCGGCCCAGGAGGCGAGCGGCACCCCGAGCGTGATCAGGAAGCTCTGGAACGGACCCAGGAAGTCGGTCGCGAAGAACACCACGAAGATCGTGCCGATCGTGAGGATCACGCCGTCGATGGCCGCGGCAGACGGGCGGGGGATGCGGATGCCGAGGCTGAGCAGCGTCAGCCCGGAGGAGTAGATGCCCAGCACCGCGCCGGAGACGAGCGCGAGCACGGCCGTGAGCAGGAACGGCACGAGCACCCACACGGGCAGGATCGAGGCGAGCGCACCGATCGGGTCAGCAGCGATCGCGTTCATGAGGTCTTCGTCGGAGCCGCCGAGCAGCAGGCCGAACACCACGAGGATCACGGGTGCCACCGATCCGCCGATCGTGTTCCAGGCGACGATCGCCCCGTCGGATGCCGTGCGCTTCTGGTACCGCGACCAGTCGGCGGCGATGTTGATCCAGCCGAGGCCGAACCCGGTCATGACCATCACGAGCGCGCCGATCACCTGGCCGATGCCGCCGTCGGGGCGAGCCAGCACGGCGGCGAAGTCGATCTCCGGTGCCGCGAGGACGATGTAGAGCACGGTCACGGCGCCTGTGACCCACGTCAGCACCGACTGCAGCTTCATGATCGTGTGATACCCGAGCACGGATGCCGTGACGATCAGTGCGGCGACGATCGCGGTCGCGACGACCTTGAGCCACACACTGTCGCCGTCGCCTCCGAGCTGCGTGATGACGGTCGCGGTGGCGAGCACGGCCAGGATCGCGAGGAAGGTCTCCCAGCCGATCGAGGTCAGCCACGAGACGATGCCCGGCACCTTCTGACCCTGCACGCCGAAGGCCGCTCGGGAGAGCACCATGGTCGGCGCCGAGCCGCGCTTGCCGGCGATCGCAATGAGCCCGCACAGCAGGAACGACACCACGATGCCGATGACCGACACCACAGTCGCCTGCCAGAACGAGATGCCGAAGCCGAGCACGAACGACCCGTACGACATTCCGAAGACCGACACGTTGGCGGCGAACCACGGCCAGAAGAGGTCTCGAGGCTTCGCGGTGCGCTCCGACTCGGGGATGATCTCGATGCCCGCGCGCTCGATGAGGCCCGGCTTGATGTCCGTCATGCTGACATCCTGGCACTGCCGCGCCGCCGCCGGGCGGACTTCGCAGGGCGGATGACGGCCGAACCGGTCAGCCGGCGAAGAACGACTGCGTCGTGCGGGTCAGGTCGTGCAGGTCGGAGACCCCGGCGAGCTCGCGCGCCGAGTGCATCGACAGGATCGGGATGCCGACGTCGACCGTGCGGATGCCCAGGCGGGTCGCGGTGATCGGCCCGATCGTCGAGCCGCACGGCACGCTGTTGTTCGAGACGAACTCCTGCGTCGCTACCCCGGCGCGCTCGCACCAGTTCCGCCACGATGCCGTGCCGATGGCATCCGTCGCGTACCGCTGGTTGGCGTTGATCTTGAGGATCGGACCCGAGCCGAGCACCGGTTGCACCACGGGGTCATGCTTGGCTGCGTAGTTGGGGTGCACGGAGTGGCCGACGTCGCTCGACAGGCACCACGACGAGGCGTAGGCCTGGCGACGCGCAGACCCGTCGGCGCCGAGCCCGGCATACACCCGCTCGAGCACGTCTTCGAGGAAGGGGCCTGCCGCGCCGGAGCGCGACTCCGAGCCCAGTTCTTCGTGGTCGAAGACGGCGAGCACGGCGATCGGGCCTCCGGCCTTCGGCTCGTGCCCCGCGAGGGCCACGACTCCGGCATGCACGGATGCGAGGTCGTCGAGGCGGCCCGAGGCGAAGAACGCGTTGTCCTTGCCGAACACCGCTCCGCGTGCGGAGTCGGCGACGACCACATCGTAGCCGCGGATGTCCGACGCCGAGACGCCGGCGGAGGACGCGAGTTCGCTGAGGATGTCGGCCTCGGTCGGGTCCCCCAGCCCCCACACCGGCTGCGTCTCGGTCTGCTTGTCGAGGGCCAGGCCGTTGTTCACGCCGCGCTCGAGGTGGATGGCCAGCTGCGGAAGCCGCAGCAGGGGGCCGGTGTCAGCCAGCACGACACGGCCGTCGGCCAGCGCGAGTCGCCCGGCGAGACGCAGCTCGCGGTCGAGCCACGAGTTCAGCAACGGTCCGCCGTACACCTCGACCGCTGCCTGCAGCCAGCCGCGCGAACCCGTGGTCGGCTGCGGCTTGAGCTTGAAGCCGGGGGAGTCGGTGTGCGCACCGAAGATCTGCACCGGGGTGATCGCTGCGGCGTCCGTCGGCACGACCCAGGCGATCGCCGCGCCGTCGCGGACGACGACGTACCGACCGCCGTTCGGAGCGGGCCAGCCGTCCTCTTCCTGCAGGCGGGTGAACCCGGTCTCCTCGAGGCGTCGAGCGACCTCGGCGGCCGCGTGGTAGCTCGACGGCGAAGCGGCGACGAAGTCGGCGAGATCCTCGGCGTGGGCGAGGGCTGTGGGGGTGACGGGCATGTCGAGACCTTCCTCAGGAACAGCGGTCCTTCGAGCGTAGTCGCGGTCACGGTTCGGGTTCGGGCTCCGGCTGGGGCTACCTGATTAACCCAGAACCGGGTTACCCTGCCAACGGGGGAGGCGGGGAGCCTTCCAGTAACCGGGGAGTCTTTCACATGCGTGCGAACACACGTCTGTCCATCCGTCGTGCAATCGCCGGGGCCACATCCGCACTGTTGCTGGCAGCAGGCCTCACGGTGGTGACCGAAGCGGTCGCACCGACATCGGCATCGGCAGCGCAGAATCCGACGAGCTGTCAGGGAACGGTCGCGCTCGTCAACGGCAGCTTCGAGTCGCCGGTGATCCCGAATGCGTCGGTGTCGTTGCCGTCGGCTGACCTGGTCCCCGGATGGTGGACTACCGACAGCCTGGGCCAGATCGAGCTGTGGAGCAGCGGGTTCAACGGCGTCACCGCGGGCGCAGGCCGACAGTTCGCCGAGCTCAACGCCAACAGTGCCAGCAGGCTCTACCAGGACGTGGCGACCACACCGGGACAGACGCTCTCCTGGTCGCTCAAGCACCGGGGGCGCAGCGGCACCGACGTGATGCGCGTCATGATCGGCACCCCCACCGGGGCTCTCGTCCAGAGCGGCCCCAACCTCTCCGACGGCACGGCGGCCTGGGGCACCCACACGGGCACCTACGTCGTCCCGGCGGGTCAGACAGTGACGCGATTCGGGTTCGAGGCGGTCAGCTCGGCTGGCGGCAACGCCTCCGTCGGCAACTTCCTCGACGACATCACGTTCGGTACCGGCCCCTGCCTCATCACCACCAAGTCGGTGACCAACCTCAACCGTGCCGGCACGACCGCAGAGGTCGGCGACACGCTGCGCTACACCGTCACGACCAACAACGGCGGCGGAAACCCCGCCCTGCAGTCGGTGTCGTCCGACATTCTCGCGAGCGGGATCGACTTCGTCCCCGGCTCCCTCAAGATCATCAGCGGCGCGGGCACGGGCAACCTCACCGATGCCACCGGCGACGACCGCGGCTCCTACACTTCGGGCAACCGCACGGTGCAGGTGCGCCTCGGTGACGGCGGCACAGCGACGGCCGGCGGATCCATCGGGGTAGGAGCGAGCACCAGCTACACGTTCGATGCGAAGGTCAATCTCTCGGCCGCAGCGGGCACGATCATCAACGAGGCGCGAGTCGCGTTCCGAGACAACGTCGTCGGCCAGGACCGCACCTCGATCAGCCAGGAGACGCAGACGCCGGTGAACGCTGCCGCCGACCTCGCGATCACGAAGTCGCTCGACACCGACCCGATCGTCGCAGGACAGCCGGTCAACTTCACCATCGGCGTCACCAACATCGGCCCGCAGACGGCGACCGGCGTGGCGGTCACCGACCCCGTGCCCGCAGGCATCACGAACGTCACCGCCACCTCGCCCGGCGCAACCTGCACGGTCACGGGAACGGTGACCTGTGCCGTTCCCGACATGGCGGTCGGGCAGAGCGTGCAGATCCAGGTGACCGGCACGCTGTCGCCCTCGGGCAACCCCGGTGCCGCGCTGTCGAACACGGCGACGGTCTCCGGCACACGCACCGATCCGAACCTCGCGAACAACACCGCGAGCGTCATGAGCACGATGTCGGCCGTGACCGACGTCTCGATCATCAAGACCTTCTCCCCGTCGACCCCGGTCGCCGGTGAGCAGGTGACCTACACGCTCTCGGTCTTCAACGCCGGGCCGTCCGAAGCGCGCAACGTCGTGGTCACCGACCCGCTGGACCCGGACACGACCTTCATCAGCGCCGACCCGGGACAGGGGACGTGTACGGCCCAGGCGTCGATGCTCACCTGTCAGGTGGGCACGCTCGCTCCAGGGGCGAGCTCCGTCGAGACCTTCGTCGTGGTGGAGATCAACCCCGGTGCCACCGCCGTTCTCCAGAACACGGCGACGGTGACCACGAGCACCACCGACACGAACCCCGCGAACAACGTGTCGTCGGTCAGCTTCCAGCCCGACGTGATCGCCGACATGGCCGTCGTCAAGACCGCATCGGCGGCCCAGGTCTCCGCGGGTGACACGATCGACTTCACCCTCGCAGTGCGCAACCTCGGTTCGTCGGATGCCGTCAACGTCGCGCTCGTCGACACCATGCCCGCCGGATTCAGCGTGACCGGTGTCGATGGCCCGCCCGGAGTCAACTGCACCTCCACCGGAACCTCGATCATGTGCAACTGGGCCTCGTTCCCGGTCGGCGGTCCGGCGAACGTCGTCGTGCATGCGGTCGTGGCCGCTGACGCCCCCGTCGGCACCGTGACGAACACCGCGTCGGTGGCTGCTCCCGCCGCCGACCGCGACACCACGAACAACTCGAGCTCCGTCGACGTCGAGGTCGTCCAGAGCGCCGACCTGAGCATCCTGAAGACGGCACCCGCGACCGGTGAACCCGGCAGCGCGTTCACCTACACGCTCACGGTCGCGAACGGCGGTCCGTCCGTCGCTCGCGGCGCCTCGCTCACCGACACCCTCCCCGCCGGCTTCCTCGATGCCACCGTCAACGACCCCGGTTGCTCGATCGTCGGTGGAACGGTCGGATGCGAACTCGGTGACATCGCTCCGGGCGGCTCCGTCGTCGTCCAGGTGACGGGCACGTGGAGCACGACGGCCACCGGCGTCGTCTCGAACACGGCGACGACCACCTCGTCGACGCCCGATCCGAACACCGGCAACAACACCTCGACGGTCAACGTGACCCTCGCTCCGAACGCCGATGTGAGTGTCGTGAAGACCACGTCGACCCCGACCGTGCCGCTCGGGGGTGTGGCCACGTTCGAGGTGACCGTGGCCAACGGCGGGCCCTCGGCCGCTGCCGGCGTCGTGGTCGAAGATCTCCTGCCCGTGGGCTTCATGCTCACCGGCGCCACCCCGTCCATCGGCACCTGGTCTGCGGAGGACGCACGCTGGACCGTCGGCACCCTCCTGCCCGGTGAATCCGCGATGATCACGGTGACGGCATCCGTCCACCTGGAGGGCTCGCTCACGAACACCGCGACGGCGAGCTCGCGGACGCCGGATCCCGACCTGTCCAACAACACCGACACGGCGACCGTCGTCGTGACCCCGTCGGCAGACCTCGCGATCGTGAAGACGATCTCGGCGAACCCGGCGCCGCTCAACGGCCTCGTGACCTACACGCTCGTCGTGACCAACAGCGGGCCGAGCATCGCCGCAGCCGTCGCGGTCTCCGACTCCCTTCCCGCAGGACTGCTGAGCCCGACGAGCACCACCCCTGGTTGCACGATCACGGGTTCGCAGCTCGAGTGCACCCAGCCGACGCTGGCCGTCGGCGCGACCTTCACGGCGACCGTGAGTGGAACGGTCGATCCGTCGATCGCGGGTACGACGCTGTCGAACACGGCGACGGTGACCTCGACCACTCCCGATCCCGACCCGAGCGACAACACGTCTAACGTGACCGTCCCGGTGTCAGGCACCCCGCAGGTCGAGCTCGTGAAGAGCGTCGGCACCCCGATCGACAGCAATGAAGACGGACGTGTCGGCGCGGGCGACAAGGTCGATTACACCTTCACGATCCGCAACACCGGAGATGTCACGCTGACCAGCGCGATCATCACCGACCCGCTCCTGGGCGGCGCGGTGGCCTGCGCCGAGTTCTCCGCTCCGCTCGTGCCCGGTGCAGAGGTCGAGTGCGCGCCCCTTCCGTACTTCCTCACCCAGGCGGATGTGGATGCCGGAACAGTGCACAACACCGCTTCGGTGGTGGCACAGTCGACACAGGGACCCGCAAGCGACGACGCCGAGGCGAACGTCACGATCGCAGCGACCAACAGCATCAACCTCGCCAAGACGCCCGCGACGGTCGTCGATGTGGACGGCGACTCGGCCGTCGGCGCCGGCGACACCGTGGACTACACGTTCACCGTGACCAACAACGGGACCACGACACTGCAGAACGCCGTGATCACCGACGCGATGCTCGGCGGCACCGTGGTCTGCGCTGAGCTGGGCGGTGTCTCGCTCGCGCCCGGCCAGACGGTCTCCTGCGCCCCGATCACCTACACCCTCACGCAGGGGGACATCGACGGCGGCCTCGTGCACAACGAGGCCTCCGTCACGGCGAACGCGCCGATCGGCACGGTGTCCGACACCGCGCAGGCCGATGTCGACATCACCGGTACCGCCGCGATCAACCTGGTCAAGAACGTCGGGCGCGTGCTCGACGCCAACGGCGACGGCTTCATCGGCGCCGGGGACACGGTGGAGTACACCTTCACGGTCCGCAACCTCGGCACCACGACGCTCGCCGGTGTCACGGTCTCCGATCCCCTCCTCGGTGCCGGCACGCTCTGCACGATCGGGGCTCTCGCGGTCGGGGGCTCTGCAGACTGCGGTCCGTTCACCTACACGCTGACGCAGGCCGATGTGGAGGCCGAGATCGTCCGCAACACCGCCACGACGAACGGCACGAGTCCGCTCGGGCCGGTGACCGATGACGCATCGGCAGACGTCGTGATCACGGGAACCAGCGCGATCGAACTGACCAAGACGGCCGGAGCGATCGATCTCGGAGCCGACGGCAGGGTCGGTGCCGGTGACACGGCCGGCTACACGTTCACGATCCGCAACACCGGCACGACGGTCCTCCGCGACATCGTGCTCGATGACCCGCTGCTCGGCGGAGCCATCGGCTGCCCGGCACTCGTCGGCCTCGAACTGAACCCGGGCGACGATGTCGACTGTGGCCCGGTCGACTACGCGCTCACGCAGCAGAACGTCGACGAGGGGACCGTGCACAACGTGGCCACCGTCGAGGGGCAGTCGCGCAACGGCAGCGCCGAAGATGAGGCAGAGGCTGATCTCCGGGTCGCCGGCACCGACGACATCTCGCTGCTGAAGTCCGCCGCGGCCGTCGTCGATGCGAACGGCAACGGACGCACGGATGCCGGAGACACGATCGCCTACACGTTCACGGTGACGAACGAGGGTACAACGACCCTCACGGGCGTCTCGGTCAGCGATCCGCGTCTCGGCGCGGCCGTCACGTGCGATGCGACCGAGCTCGCCCCGGGGGAATCGACCGTCTGCGCGGCGGGATCTCCTGCGGTCCTCACGCAGGCGGAGATCGATGCGGGTGAGATCGAGAACACGGCGACCGCTACCGGTACCGGCACCTCGGAGATCCCCCCGGTCGACACCGACACCGTGGTGACCCCGCTCGTGGCGCAGCCCGCGATCGCCCTCGTCAAGACCGGCGGCGACTACGTCGACGTCGATCGCGACGGCAAGATGAATGCGGGTGACACGATCGCGTTCCGGTTCACGGTGACCAACACCGGCGCGGTGACGCTGACCGATGTGAAGATCGACGACCCGAAGCTGGGTGGTGCCATCGCGTGCACGATCCCCGACCTCGCGCCGGGAGCGACGGCGAACTGCGGACCGACGACCTACGTCCTCACCGCAGCGGATGTCGCATCGACCAAGGTCGTCAATGTCGCAACCGTCAGCGGCGTCGGTGCGACCGTGACGGTCACTGCGGCCGCCACGGCCACGGTCGACCTGAGCGGACTCGCGGCGACCGGTGGCGTGATCACCGGGATCGGCTGGGCGCTCGCGCTGCTCGCGATCGGAGCCCTGGTGTTCCTGATCGCCCGCGTGCGACGTCGCGAAGTCGAGGTCTGACGCCGGCCCGTCTGACCAAGCGCCCCGCTCGATGTTCGAGCGGGGCGCTTGCTCGTTTCCCGGGTGTTCATCCTGGCGCGCTACGGTTGTTTCGATAGCGCCTAGGGTTCCGGGGTTCACACCCGTCTGGTCCGAGCGGCGCCACGGCCCTCCTCCGCAGGAGAGCCGTCATCTGACAGGACAAAAGCCCGGAGGACCCTGTTCGTCGCGCCGCGCGCCGGACGGAAGGGTCTCGTCGTGTCTCCCCTCGCGTTCGTCCTGGTCTTCGGCGCAGCCATCGCCCACGCCGCGTGGAACATCATCGCCCACGGCATCAGCAAGGCCGGAGCCCCGTTCCTGTGGTGGGGCGCCGTCGCCAGCACGGTCGTGTGGGTCGGCGCCGTGCCGTTCACGGGTGGTCTCGGTGCCGACGATCTCGGATCGTTCGTCCTCGGTGTCGCCGTCTCCTCAGTGCTGCACGTCGGGTACATGGCGGTGCTGCAGCGGGGGTACCGCGAGGGGAATCTCTCCACGGTCTATGCCACCGCGCGGGGCACCGGCCCGTTCCTATCGGTGATCGTGGCCGTGCTGCTGCTGGGCGAGCGTCCGTCGGCCATCGCGCTCGTCGGCGTCGCGGCCGTGATCGTCGGAGTCGTCGCGATCGGACTCGTCGACCGGGTGAGCGGCGGCGGTGCTCGGCGGATCGACCCCGGCATCGTCTTCGGTCTGCTCACCGGAGTGGCGATCGCGGTCTACACGATCTGGGACGCACACGTGGTGCGCACCTGGAACCTCTCGCCGGTCGCCTTCATGGTCGGCACCACACTGCTGCAGGTGCCCTTCTACTCGATTGCCGTGCGCAGGCGCTGGGGCGCGGTCTGGGCGCTCGGACGCACGCAATGGCGCCGTACCCTCGTCTTCGGCATTCTGTCGCCGCTGTCGTACATCCTGGTGCTGACGGCGATCCAGATCGCGCCGGTGGCGCTGGTCGCCCCGCTGCGCGAGGTGAGTGTCGTACTGGTGAGTCTCTTCGGGGTGTTCGTGCTGCGGGAATCGCGGCCGGGGTGGCGGATCGCGGCGTCGCTCGTGGTCGTCGCGGGGATCGTGCTGCTCGCGGTCTGATCAGCGGAAGTTGACGAGCCCGGCGTGCGCGGCGGTCACGAGGATCTGTACGCGGTCGCGCAGGTGCCACTTGGACATCATGCGTCCGAGGTGGGCTTTCACCGTGCCCTCGGAGACGATGAGTGTCTTGGCGATCTCCGCGTTCGACATGCCCTGTGCAAGACACTGGAGCACCTCGACCTCACGGTCGGTGAGCGGCTCGAGCGCAGCGGCATCCGCGGCGACGGGGGTGGAGGCGCGGACGTGCTTGATCAGCATCGATGCGATCCGGGGAGACAGCGAGCTCGCACCGCTGTGCACCTCGCGGACGCCTGCGACGATGTCTTCTGCACTGGAGTCCTTGAGCAGGTAGCCGGATGCGCCGGCGCTCAGCATCGGAAGCACGGTCTCGCTGCCGTCGAGGGTGGTCACGGCGAGAACGCGGACATGCGGCCAGCGTTCGGCGATCACGCCGGTCGCCTCGATGCCGTCCATCTCGGGCATCTGCACGTCCATCATCACGACGTCGGGCTGTTCGCGTTCGACGGTGGCGATCGCTTCGAGGCCGTCCTCTGCCTGCGCGATCACCTTGATCTCCGGGTCGCGGGAGACGAAGTGCGACAACGCCGAACGGACGAGTGGATCGTCGTCGACGATCACGACACGGATTTCCTGCATAGGGGGAAGCCTAACGGCGCGAGCCCCTCATCGTCGGCATGTAGACCTTTGGCCAAAAACCTCTGGACCTGAGACAGATGTGCCCTGAGAAGATCGCCGAGAAGATGAATACAGACATCGACGAACGACTACAAAATGGAGGTGAACGTTATGTCTTTCTGGCAGCAGGTTGGCAAGCTTATCGGTCTCTACCGCTAGAGTACCTGGCGAATAGGAGATAATGAACCATGGCCTTCGACCAGTCGGCCCGGCAGTCCCGGGACTTTCTTCGGCTGAGTCGAGGTGAGCGGCTCAGCGCTATCGAGCGCATCGCGGTTCTGGCCATCGTCTCCGTCATCATCGCCCTAGACGTCCTCGGGCTCTTCACCACTCCAGGTACGAGTCCCGTTACCTCCGTAGTGAGCATTGCGTCCACCGCAGTCCTCGCTCTCTATCTCTGGTCCCCCCTCATCGCGACATGCGCGATGGGTCTCGTCTTCGGGTTGTCGTTCCTCACCGGCACGGAAACCCAGGTGCTGATCACAGCCGCGGTCGCCGCAGCTTTGGTCATGAGACTCGGTTGGACCTCACTTGTGCTGTCGTACATCGGCGGCTTCTTGGTATCGGCGACGATCATCGCCTACGGTGACTCCACCGTTCTGGTCAATGTCGGCATCTATCTCATCTTCGCCACCCTGGCGGGAGCTGTCGGGTTCGCCCTGCGGCTCGCCTTCGCCCGGGGGAGTCGTCTCGAGCGCGAGCTCGAGGAGAGAGCAGAACAAGAACGTCAGGCCGTACTCGCCGAGCGACGATGGATCGCCGGTGAGTTGCACGACAGCATCGCGCACCACCTCACGGTGGTGGCGCTGCACGTGCAGATGCTCGAAGACCCTGCGACCAGCAACGACTCGCAGGAAGCGATCCGCGTCGCCGCTCGCAAGGCGATGACCGATCTCCGCTTCGTGATCGAACTGGCCGATGATGGACCGCAGTCGTCCAGCGTGCAGACGGGCGACCTCGTTGCAGCGATCGACGAGGCGCAGGGCGAGTTCGAGGCCGCAGGTCATTCCGTGGCCCGCGAAGGCAACCCCGCCGATGAGCGCATCCCTCGAGCGGTCGAGATCGTCCTCGCGCGCATCATGCGCGAGTCCGCCACGAACATCCTCAAATACGCAGGTCCCGGCGAGGTGAAGATCGACCTCGCCGTAGACGACGAGGTCGCGCACCTCACGCTGCAGAGCCCCCTCCCGACGACACCGCGCCGTGAGCTCTCCTCCAGTCGCACCGGCCTCGGCCGGATGGCTGAGCGCGTCATGGGCGCGAGCGGCGAGTTCAGTGCCGGCGAAGTCGATGGATTCTGGGTCGTGTCGGCCCGACTTCCGGTCGTCTGATGCTCTAGAGTGTGTGAGCACACCTTTTCGATATCCGCGAGAACCTAGACGAAAGTCTAGAAGAGTCTCGACGTTCGACCCTTCGAAACGGCTTGTGAGCAGTCATATCCTGGAGGCTCCCCAGATAAAGCGTCCCCAGCGCTGCGATCGCGAGCGCGGTCTTTCTGGCTTCTGAAACACTTTGCGCGCTCGCGATCGCCTTTTCTGTGTCAACGGCCGATCTTCCGGCCTCCGAGCTGCCGCTTCTCGCGTGCTCCGCTACGCGCCGACCGCTCGCATGTAGTGTCCGTCGGTGGAGATTCCGGATGCTGCGACCGTGAAGCGCACGACCTCGCTCAGGTAGCGGTCCTCCGAGGCCTCGAAGATCCGCCCCTCCGCGTCACGCGACGTGCGGGTGAGCCGCAGGATGGGCGTGCCGCGTGGGACCCGCAGCAGCGCGGCATCCTGTTCGTCGGCGGCCACGGCATCGATCACGTGCTGCAGTGTGACGATCGGGTGTCCGACGGAGGACAGGTACTCCGTGATCGAGACGTCGTCGAGGTTCACCTCGAACAGCCGGCGACCGGCGACCTCGGTGTAGTTGAGGCGCTCGAGCATGGTCGGACGCCCGTCGAGGAGCCGCAGACGCACCACGCTCACGATCGTGTCGTCCGCTCCGACCCCGAGCGCCGCCCCCATCTCGCCCGCGCGGCGCAGGCTCAACTCCTGGGTCTGCGCGCCCGGCGCGACGCCCAGCTCCCGCGCCCAGCGAGTGAACGGCACCGACACGTCGACGGCCTGATTGGCCTTGCGGGCGACGACTCGCGCCGGGCGCCCGCGGCTGGTCTCGATCAGACCCTCGCCGCGCAGGGCTGCCAGGGCGTTGCGGATCGGACCTCGAGACGTGTGCCATTTCTCGGCGAGATCCGCCTCGGTCGGCACGTCGTCACCAGGACGCAGCGCGCCCGCAGTGATCTGCTCGCGAAGGTCATCGGCGATCTGGGTGTACACAGCTTCTGCCACATAGGCACATTACTTCGTCAGCCCAGGCGGCGCGAGCACGTTTCGGGAGTGTTCATCCAGAAGAATGCTGGGTAAACGAGCTCTGAACTCTTCCGAGTTAGGTACATATCTCGACTCGTCACCTGCGAGAGTCTTCCGTGGATCACCCCTCACACCCTGAAAGGTCCTCATGAAGCTTCGCGCTCTCCCCGCCCTCGCCGGCGTCGCGCTCCTCGCACTCGGCCTCGCTGCCTGTTCCGGCTCCGCAGACGCCGCCGGCACCCCCGCCGCCGACGACTCGTCCTCGGCGAGCGGGTTCGCGGTCGACGAGAACACCCTCGTCTTCGGCGTCGTTCCCGACTCGGTCGACACCGAGACCAACTACCAGCCGCTCATGGACTACATCGCCGAGATCACGGGCAAGACGGTCGAGTACCACGAGTCGACCGACTACGCGGCCCTGATCGAAGCCGCCGTCGCCGGCAAGGTCGACGTCGCGTCGTTCTCCGGCTTCACCTACGTCACCGCCACCAACAACGGCGCGAAGCTCACCCCGATCTCCTCGATCGTGACGGAAGAGGGCCAGGAGCCCGGCTACTTCTCGCAGGCGATCGTCCCTGCGGGAAGCGACATCAAGAGCCTCGAGGACTTCAAGGGCAAGAAGGTCTGCTTCGTCGACCCGTCCTCGACCTCGGGCTACCTGTTCCCGTCGTACAACCTGCTCAAGGCCGGCATCGACCCCAAGACCGACATCACGCCGGTCTTCGCGGGCAAGCACGACGTGAGCGTCACCAAGGTCGGCGAGGGCGTCGAGTGCGAGGCGGGCTTCGCCGAGGACTCCGAGGTCGAGAAGTCGGACAAGGTCAAGGTCATCGACGAGACGATGGTCCCCGGCGCGCCGCTGGTCTACTCGTCGACGCTCCCTGACGACGTCTCGAAGAAGCTCATCGACGGCCTCTCCGAGATCACGATCGACGACATCATCGCCGCGGGCATCGACGGCGCCGACACCGACGCCTTCCGCAGCGTGTTCTACGCCACGAAGCCGGTCGACGACGCGTACTACGACCTGATCCGCGACATCTGCAAGGAGACCGAAGCGGAGCAGTGCCAGGCCTGAGCCCGGCCTGATCCCTTCGCCTCACCCGGCGCCCTCCGTCTCGTCCGCCTCAGGCGGGCGAGACGGAGGGCACCACCGCAAGACCCACGACACCACAGGAGCTACGACATGACCGCCTCGGCATCCGACGCCCTCATCCGCCTCGACGGCGTGACGAAGACCTTCGGGACGACCACCGCGCTGAAGAACGCCTCGCTCGAGGTCTCCCGCGGCGAGATCGTCGTGCTCCTCGGCCTCTCAGGCTCCGGGAAGTCGACCCTGCTGCGCCACCTCGACGGCCTCGAGATCCCCACCGCAGGCTCCGTGGAGGTGCTCGGCTCGCAGGTCCCGTCGCTGAAGGGCAGGGCCCTGCGCGACCTGCGCAGCCGCGTGGGCTTCATCTTCCAGCAGTTCGAGCTCGTCCCCTCCCTCACTGTGCTCGAGAACGTGCTCACCGGTTCGCTGTCCGGAGTGCGCGGACCGCGTCTCGGGCTCTGGGGCTATTCGCGGGCATCGAAGCTCACCGCCCTCGAGCACCTCGACCGCGTCGGCCTGCTCGATCGCGCCTACCAGCGCAGCGACACCCTCTCGGGCGGACAGCAGCAGCGTGTGGCCATCGCCCGTGCTCTCATGCAGAAGCCCGCGATCCTCCTCGCCGACGAGCCGGTCGCCTCGCTCGACCCCGAGTCGAGCGAACAGGTCATGGCGCTGATCCGCGAGATCGCCGCCGACGAGGGCCTCACCGTCGTGTGCAGCCTGCACCAGGTCGACCTCGCGATCTCGTGGGCCGACCGCATCGTCGGCCTGCGCCACGGCGAAGTGGTGCTGGACACCCCGACCGGCGACCTCACCAAGGCCGAGGTCATGGAGATCTACGGCCGCGTCGCCACGACGACCGCCGAGATCCGTGCCGTGGCCGAAGAGCTCGTGGAGGTGGCTGCGCAGGTGGCCGCATCATGACGGCCCTCGATTCCGCGACCGACTCCGCGACCCGCGGCGGTGGCCCGGTGCCCCAGAGCGGCGGGCGCACGGTCGCCGAGCGCGCTCCGAAGCGCCCGATCTCTCCCGAGCGGATCGCGGCATCGCTCACGCTCGTCGCCCTCGTGGTGCTCGGCATCCTCGCCGTGCGTGACGTCGACATCTCGATCCCGGCGATGGTGCAGAGCTGGGGCAATGCCGAGAACTTCATGGCCCGCGTGGGCGGCCTCACCTTCCCGGCCCCCGGCGACCTCGCCTGGCTGATCGCCCTCACCGTGGGACTCGTGCTCGTGGGCACGCTGCTCGCCGCCGTGCTGTCGGTGCCGATCGCCTACCTCGCAGCCTCCAACACCACTCCGGGGAACGGATGGCGAGCCGCCGCACGGTTCATCGGAGTGCTCACCCGGGCGCTCCCCGACGTCGTCCTCGCGATGGCGTTCGTCCTGATGTTCTCGCTCGGCACGCTTCCCGGCATCCTCGCCATCGGCATCCACTCGATCGGCATGATCTCGAAGATGTTCGCCGACGCGATCGAGCAGATCGACGAAGGTCCCCGCCTCGCCATCCGCGCCGCCGGCGGCTCGAAGATGCAGGAGTTCGCATCCGGCATCCTGCCGCAGGTGCTGCCGAGCTGGGTGGCCACCGTGCTGCACCGCAACGACATCAACCTGCGCGGCAGCGTCGTGCTCGGCTACGTCGGCGTCGCCGGCCTCGGCCTCGAGATGTCTTACGCGTTCAAGTCGCTCAACTACGGCAAGGGCCTCGGCATCGCACTGGTGATCTTCATCCTCTGCGTCGCGATGGAGATCGTCTCCAGCATGGTCCGCGGCGCGATGCTGGGGGAACAGAAGCACACGCGCTCGTGGATCGACAGGATTCTGCATCCGCGCCTCGGAGCGAACGCCGCCGCGGCACCCGTCGGTCGCCCCGCCTGGGCAGCGAACCCGCAGACGGCCGTGCGCCGCCCCTGGACCGCGCAGCGCGTGCGTCACACCATCGCCGGTGTCATCGCCGTGCTCGTGGTGGTCGGCAGCATCGTGGTCAGCCAGATCAACTGGATGGACCTCATCACCTTCTGGGCGAAGCTGCCCGAGGTCGCGGCGAAGTTCTGGCCGCCCTCGTTCGGCAACTACGACGCGAGCGCCATGTTCCAGGCGATGCGCGAGACCGTCGCGATCGCTCTCGCCGCCACCGTGCTCACCCTGCTCCCGTCGCTGCTGCTCGGCTCGCTCGCGGCCCGCAACGTCGCTCCGAGCTCGGGTGCACGAGGGACCGCACGACTCCTGCTCGTCGGCATCCGTGGCATCCCGGAGCTGATCCTCGCGATCGTGCTCGTGGTCATCACGGGTCTCGGTGCGCAGGCCGGTGTCATCGCCCTCGCGATCGGCGGGATCGGACTGCTCGGAAAGCTCATCGCCGACTCGTTCGAAGAGGTGGACCGCGGACCGGAGCGCGCACTGCGTGCGGTGGGCGCGACTCGTCTGCAGACCTACACCTCGGCCACCGTGCCGCAGGGCATGCAGGCGCTCATCGGCCACAGCTTCTACATGCTCGACACGAACATCCGCGCGGCGACGATCCTCGGCATCGTCGGCGGCGGTGGCGTCGGGTACTACCTGCTCAACGCCAGCCAGGGCTCGCGCTACGAGACCGTGACGGCGATCGTGCTGATGATCCTCGCCACCGTGCTCGTGGTCGAAGGGCTCGCCATGTGGATGCGGAAGGTGTTCCGATGAATCGCGCTCACGACACGGCAGACGTGGTCGTCGTCGGCTCAGGGATCGTCGGCCTCGGCGCAGCATATGCTGCGGTCCGGCGCGGGCTGCGCGTGATCGTCGTCGACCGTACCGACTCGCCGGTCGGCGCCACGATCCGCAACTTCGGGCACCTCTGCATCGGTGCCCAGGGTGGAGAAGCCCGTCGCTACGCCGACATCTCTCGCGAACTCTGGCTGCGCCTCTCGCAGGATGCGGGCTTCTGGCTGCGCGAATCGGGAACGCTGGTCGCCGCCCGGCACGACGATGAGATCGCCGTACTGGAAGCCGCGTCCCGCGATGGCGGGATCCGGATGCTGGAGGCCACCGAACTCCTGCGCCTCGCGCCGTTGCGCGCCGAGGGTCTCGTGGGCGGCGCGCACATCGAGAGCGACCTGCAGACCGATCCGCGCACGGCCGCCGACGCGATCGTGCGGTACCTGGCGGGGATGGGTGTCGACTTCCGATTCCGCACCGCCGTGACCGCGGTCGGAGCAGGCCAGGTGGAGACCACCCGCGGTTCCATCAGCTGCCAGAACGTGGTCGTCGCGGTGAATCACGACATCGACCAGCTTCTGCCCGAGGTCGCCGAACGGCACGGGATCGTCCGCTGCGCGCTCGACATGATGCGGGCGGCCGTGTCGTTCCGGCATCCGCTCGCCGCACCGCTGCTCACCGGCTGGTCGCTCGTGCGCTACGGAAGATTCTCCGATGGGGCGGAGGCCAACGCGCTGCGGGAACGCCTGCACGCCGAGCGTCCCGACCTCGCTGCGATCGACCTCAACCAGATGTACACGCAGCTCCCCGACGGGACCCTCATCATCGGTGACTCGCACTCCACCGCTGTCGCCCCGGTGCCGTTCCAGCCCGAAGCCGCGTTCACCGCGTTCTTCACCGAGGCGGAGGCGCTGTTCGATGCACCGGCGCCCCGGGTGATCGAGCGCTGGCAGGGCGTGTATGCGAAGGGGCAGCAGGAGTTCCTGATCGATCGGGGTGACGACGGCGTCCTGGTGCTCGCCGCGACGACCGGCATCGGGATGACCACGGGCCTGGGTCTTGCCGAAGAGAATCTCGCCGCCGCCTTCGGGTGGGCGGCAGCAATGGAAGGAACATCATGACCACTCCTCTCGAACTCGTCATCCTCGACATGGCGGGAACCACAGTGCTCGACGACGGCGTCGTCGAGCAGGCATTCCAGCGCGCCGCCGAGCGCACCGGCGTCGCGGATCGGATGCCGTGGGACGAGGCGCTCGACCACGTGCGCGTGACCATGGGGCAGTCGAAGATCGATGTCTTCACGCACCTCTCCGGCGGAGACGTTCCCGCAGCCCAGCGCGCGACGGCCGCCTTCGAGGGCGCCTACGCCGAGATCGTCGCGGAGCAGGGTGTCTCCGAGATCCCCGGTGCCGCCGACGCGATCCAGGGGCTGAAGGATTCCGGGCTGAAGGTCGTGCTCACCACCGGCTTCGCCCCGGTCACCCGTGACGCCCTGATCGACGGCCTCGGCTGGCAGGACCTGATCGACCTCGCGCTGTCGCCGGTCGATGCCGGTCGCGGACGCCCCGCGCCCGACCTCGTGCTCGCGGCGCTGCTGCGCACCCAGGCCTCGTCGGTGCAGGCGGTCGCGGTGGCTGGAGACACGGTGAGCGATGTCGAGTCGGGGCGTCGAGCCGGTGCCGGCTTCGTCGCGGGTGTGCTGACCGGCGCGCACGATCGTCCGGCGCTGAGCGCCGCAGGGGCGGATGCCGTGCTGAGCGATGTCACAGCCTTGCGCGGCGCGCTCGTCCAGCGCGAACTGCTCCCGCTCATCACCACCTCCTGAGAGATCTCGACATGGGAACGCTGCTGATCCGTCCGCCCGGTCATCGGAGGGACGTCGCGCTGCGCCCGGCGGCGACCGCGATGGTCTGGGTCGGCGAAGGGCACGCACACGAGACGATCGCCGTGCCGGGGGTCGCGCTCGCCGACGGCGACGTGCTCGTGGCAGTCGAGATGTCGACCATCTGCGGCTCGGACGTGCACACGGTGCAGGGTCGCCGATCCGCTCCGACACCTCTGGTGCTCGGCCACGAGAGCGTCGGACGGGTCATCGCGACCGGCGACACCGGGGCGCACACGGTCGACGGCACCCCGTTGCGCATCGGCGACCGGGTGGTCTGGTCGGTCACGGTGTCGTGCGCGAGCTGCGACCGCTGCCTGCAGGGGATGCCGCAGAAGTGCCGCGACCTGGGGAAGTACGGGCACGACCGGGTCGGGGCGCACGGCGACCTCACCGGAGCTTTCGCGAGCCACGTGCAGCTGAGGGAGGGGACTGCCATCGTGCGCGTGCCCGAGGCGCTCCCTGCCGCCGTGCTCGCCCCCGCATCGTGTGCGACGGCGACAGCCTGGGCCGCGGTGGCCAGGGCCGCGAAGGACCGCGATCTCGACGGGGCGGCCGTGCGGATCCACGGGGCCGGACTGGTCGGGCTCTCCGCCGCAGCCATCGCCGCCGAGCAGGGAGCGACGGTGGAGGTGCTCGACCCCAATCCGGATCGGCGGGCTCTCGCAGCGCGATTCGGTGCGACGAGCCTCGACCGTGAGCCCGACGTGGTGATCGAGGCGTCGGGGCATGCGGTGAGCGATGCGCTCTCAGGCGTCACCGTCGGAGGCACGGTCGTCCTCGTCGGAAGCGTGTTCCCGGCCGACCCGGTGCCGTTCGATGCCGAGAGCATCGTGCGACGGTTGGTCACGATAGCCGGCATCCACAACTACACCGGGGCGGAGCTGGCCGAGGCCGTCGCGTTCCTGGCGGGACGCGGACGCGCCTACCCGTTCGCGGACGCGGTCGGCGCGGTGCGTGGACTCTTCGAGATCGATGCGGCGCTCGTCGAGGCCGCGGCTCCCGGCGCACCGCTGCGGATCGGACTCGTTCCCGGGCAGTGACCACCTGCGGCATCGCGGGTCACTGCGAGATGCTCTCCACGGTCTTCCCGGTCGTCTCCGCCGACAGCGAGCGGGCGATGTCGGCCTGGCTGACGATGCCGACCAGTCGACGGTCGGCGATCACGGGCAGGCGCCGCACCTGGTTCTCCTGCATCCGGTCGAGGGCGACGCGGATGTCGTCGTCCGCATCCACCGTGACGGGCTTCCCCTTGGCCAGCGCCTGCGCCGGAGTCGTCTCCGGGTCCATCCCGAGGGCGATCGCGCCGACGACGATGTCACGGTCGGTGAGCATGCCCTTCAACTTGCTGTCCTCGCCGCAGATCGGCAGGGCACCGACGTCCAGATCCGCCATCACGGAAGCAGCGATGCGCAGCGAGTCGTTCACCCCGATGCAGCGCGGACTCGGCGTCATGAGGTCGCGGGTGGTGGTCATCGTTCTTCTCCCTCGTCATAGTCCGGCCGAGGAGGCTGCAACGGCTGGTCGGAGTACTCGCCGCCGGCGCGGCCTCCAAAAGGTCGTCCGTGGTCGGCGAACTCGTCCCGGGCGAACACCAGAGCCCACGGCCCCGCGGTGAAGTGCGCGCCCGTGCGGAGCGTCTCGGAGTTCTCGTCCGCGTGAGTCGCATCCACTCCGAGGCTCGCGTTCGTCTCGCCTTCGCCGTGCAGGGTCAGCACATACTCGTCGCGGTCGTCATGCGTGATCGTGGCGTGCACCGGGTCGGTGTCGGCGAGCCGCAGCTCGTTGCCGTCGGCCGAACCGATCAGCACCACGTCGTCGACAAGGGCGAACTCGGTGCGTTCGTCGTCTCTGGAGATGCGCAATCGGGGGTTGCCTGCGCCCCATTGGGCGTGCGTCGTCGTCGGCGTGTAGCCCTCGTCGGGACGGTCATCGATGTGTCTGTCGTTCATGGCACTGCCCTTCTCGCGTTCGAGTGGAATCGAGGCTAGGCTCCGGTCGATCTCTCGCCGAGGGGGTTGACTTCGGCACGTCGATTCGCCAACGGGCACCCCCGCACGGTGAGAGGCGGTTTCCGGCGGCGGAGTGCGCGAGAATGGACCGAAGCCGTCGTCTCGGCCAGGCAGCGACCAAGGAGCACCACCAATGGGAAAGTTCGTCTACGAAGGCGGCGTGAAGACCGAGATCGAGGACCGCGCCCTCACCCATCTGCAGCTCGTCATCACCGCGAAGCTGCGACGCGGAGAGCCCTTCCCGTTCAGCTGGCGTGAAGACGCGAGTGTGGGCGGCGGACGCACCACCGTGTGGATCCAGCCCGGCAGCTCCCTCGTCTTCAAGTACTTCGGCAGTCGCCAGCCCTCCATCAACCGGGCCTGGATCGAGGCGCTCGCGTTCACGGCGAATGCTCCGAGCGGTCTCTACCTCGTTCCCGAGCCCGCCGAGGCCGGCGACGAGCCCGGCGTCGGAGAGGTTCCGGTCACCCCGCCGCTCTGACGTACCGGGCTCACATCGAGCCCCCATCGACGTCATCGAGACCCACCCGCGGACGCGCATCCGCCGGTGGGTCTCGTCTTGCGTGTGGGTGACGACGGCACCCGTCCGACGACGCGGCCTGTCAACCCCCTGCCGGAAGGTGAGGGCATCGGAGAGTGTGGTTCTCAGGACGACACGTTCGACGAGATCAGGAGGACCGGTATGACCGACGACACCACCGACCCCCGGCACGCGCATCGCGAAGAGGGCTTCCCCGCACAGCACCAGGATCAGCCGGGGCTGACGGACGAGACCCGACCCGAACCGGACCACGGCGAACGGACCTACATCGGCCACGGTTGCCTGGAAGGGCGTCGTGCGCTCATCACGGGCGGTGATTCCGGGATCGGTCGAGCCGTCGCGATCGCCTTCGCGCGCGAGGGCGCCGATGTCGCGATCGCGCACCTGCCCGAAGAACAAGATGATGCCGAGGACACGCTCGCCCTGGTCCGCGAGACGGGCCGCACGGGTGTGGGCTTCGCCGGCGATCTGCGGGACGAGGCGTTCGCGACCGAGATCGTGGCGGGCACGCGGAGTGAACTGGGCGGACTCGACGTGCTGGTCCTCAACGCCGGGTACCAGCACGACATCGACGGCTTCGAGAACCTGGAGACCGACCGGATGCGCCGGGTGTTCGACACGAACCTGGCGGGCCTGCTGTTCTCCGCCCGCGCGGCGTATCCCGACCTCGAGCCCGGAGCGAGCATCATCGTGACGGCATCCATCCAGGCCTACAACCCCTCGCCCGGGCTGATCGACTACGCCATGACGAAGGCTGCTCAGGTGGCGTTCGTGAAGGCGCTCGCCGAAGAGGCAGGGCCTCGGGGAATCCGCGTCAACGCCGTCGCTCCCGGCCCGATCTGGACGCCCTTGATCCCCGCGACGGGGTGGGACGCGGAACGCCTGGCGATGTTCGGCGCCGACACTCCGCTCGGACGCGCGGGACAGCCGGCGGAACTCGCGGGCGCGTACGTGTATCTGGCGTCGACCGAGTCCTCGTACACCTCCGGATCGGTCATCGCTGTCACGGGCGGCAAGGCCCTCTGATCCGAGCGCGGGCGGCGGCGCCGGAAGGGTGCCGCCGCCTAAGCTTGTGTGGTGCAGAAGCCCGCCGCGTCCAGTCCCCTCGTGGGGGTCGCGCTCGTCATCGGCTCCTGCCTCTCGCTGCCGTTCGGCGCCGCGGTCGCAGCCCAGCTGTTCCCGGTGCTCGGGCCCTGGGGCGTGACATCGCTGCGCGTCGCGATCGCCGCGATCCTCCTGGTCGTCATCGTGCGGCCGAAACCGCGGAAGTGGACCCGCCCGCAGTGGCTCGCCGCCGTGCTCTTCGGTGTCTCACTGGCTGCCATGAACGGCTTCTTCTACGCCGCGATCGACCGCATCCCGCTGGGGCCGGCCGTTGCGATCGAGTTCCTCGGTCCGCTCGTGCTCGCCGCAGTGCTCACCCGCCGGCTCGGGGACTTCGCGTGGGTCGGCGTCGCCCTCCTCGGCATGGTGGTGTTGGGCATCGACGGCCTGATCGGCGCCGAGCCGCTCGACCCGCTCGGAGTCGTGTTCATCCTGATCGCGGCCGGCTTCTGGGTCATGTATATCCGGATGAGCGCACGCGTGGGTGCGCTCATCCCCGGCAGCAGCGGTCTGGCGATGGGACTCCTCGTCGCCGCGGTACTGCTCATCCCGGTCGGCATCCCGGCAGCCTCGACGGTCGCCATGGACCCGCAGCTGCTGCTCCTCGCGGCCATCACCGCTGTGCTGTCGTCGGTGATCCCGTACAGCTTCGAGCTCGCGGCGCTCCGCCGCCTGCCGCAGCGCGTGTTCGGTGTGCTGCTGAGCCTCGAGCCCGCGTTCGCGACCCTCGCCGGATGGCTGATCCTCGGGCAGGATGCGACGCCGCTGCGGCTGCTGGCCATCGCACTCGTGATCGCCGCGAGCGTCGGGACCACGCTCGGGGTGCGGAGGGACCGCCGAGACGGCGGCCACTCCGGACCCTTCACCGCCCCGATACCGCTGCCCGACTGACCACCGGGGCCGGCAGCGGGAACCGCCGACGCAGAATGACCCGCTGCACGAGCGTCCACACGACTGTGACCGTGAGGTACAGCGCCGCGGCGAGCGGCACGAACGCCGCGAACACCGCTGTCAGGTAGTGCATCGCCGAGACCACGCGCAACATGGCGGGGGAGCTCATCGGAGAGTCGCCGGCATCGACCGGCGTCGGGCGGAACACCCGGCGGGTGACCTCGGCGACTGCGATCATCACCGCAAGCAGCACTCCGAAGACGAGGAACGTCGCCGGGGTGGCCGTGCCCCCGAACAGCGCCGAGACCAGGCTCGTGCCCAGCGGGGCGCCGAACAGGTCGTGCGCGAGCAGCTCGTTCGGGTGCCCGGCGATCTCGGGGCGGAGGAACAGTGTGTAGAGGATGCCGACGACCGGGGCCTGCGCCAGCACCGGAAGCATCCCGGCGAACGGCGAGGTGTTCTCGGCCTTGTACAGCGCCATCGTCTCCTTCTGCAGGCGCTCGGGGTTCTTCTTGTGGCGTCGCTGCAGCTCGCGCAGTCTGGGGGCGAGGCGTGCCCTGGTCTGTTCGGCCTTGGCCTGCGAGATGCCGACGGGGATGAGCAGCGCCCGCACCAGCAGGGTGACGAGCACGACGGCGAGGGCGGCGGCCGAGGCGCCGGCGATGGGGGTGAGGAGGTCGGAGAGCCCGGTCAGGGCGCCGTAGGCGGCATCGAGGAGGGCGGCGAGTGGGGGGAAGGCAAAGGGGTCCATGGAAGTGTCCGTTCGTGGCATCGGGAAGGGTCGGCGAAGGCCGCGTGATCCCGTCGTGTGAACGGACTACGCGGCGGTCGCGACTCCCGGCGCTCGCGGACGCGGATGGCCGGCGGCATCAGGATCGCTCTGCGTGAGAAGGGTGCCGACATCGATGGCCCGAAACGGATGCGGGGCGTCTGCGGTGGCTCCGGGGCGCACGCTCAGCACGAGGGCGAGCGTGAGGGCTGTCACGGCGAGCAGCGCGATCGCGAGACCGAGGGCCGCAGCATCAGGCATCGAGACGAGTCCGAGCGCGGTCGCGACGAAGCTCAGCATCTGCCCGAACCACTCGCTCATGTGCGCGCTCCCGTCTGTAGCGAGGGTATCACCGGGGTCTGCGAGTCAGTCGGTCACGGTCGGCCCCGGAGGTACGCGGCGGGCGTAACGTCGAAGTATGAGTGACCTTCGCGCCCTACTCGGGATCGAGCATCCGATCATCCTCGGCCCGTTCGGTGGGCTCTCCTCGACCACCCTCACCGCCGCGGTCAACGACGCGGGCGGGCTGGGCTCGTTCGGGCTCTACGGCTACGACGGCGACCGCATCCGTGCGACCGGCGCCGAGCTGCGCACCCTGACCGATCGCCCGTACGCGCTGAACATCTGGCTCCCCACCGGTGACGAGGTCGAGCCGAACCCGCAGCACATGATCTTCGCGCAGGCCTTGCAGCCGTTCTACGAGGCGGTCGGCGTCGACGTGCCCGCCCGCCCGGAGCGGTACATCCCGTCGCTCGATGAGCAGCTGGAGGCGATCTGGGATATCGAGCCCGCTGTGCTCAGCGTGGTGTTCGGGGTGCCGTCTGCCGCCGTGGTCGACGAGGCTCACCGTCGCGGCATCCGGATCGTCGGCACGGCGACCACGGTGGCCGAGGCTGTGGCGCTCGACGGGGCAGGTGTGGATGCCATCGTCGCCACCGGAGCCGAGGCCGCGGGGCACCGCGTGTCCTTCCTTCGCCCTGCCGAGGAGTCGCTCGTCGGGACGTTCGCCCTGGTCCCACAGGTCGTGGATGCGGTCGGCGTGCCCGTGATCGCGGCCGGAGGCATCGCCGACCGGCGGGGTGTGGCCGCGGCATTCGCACTGGGGGCTGCAGGCGTGCAGGTCGGGACGGCGTTCCTCGCGACCTCGGAGTCGGCGACGAACCAGGCGCACCGCGACGCCATCCGCGCGACCGCCGCGGACGAGACCGTGCTCACGCGCGCGATGAGTGGACGGTTGGCCCGTGGTGCGCGCAACCGTGCGATGCGTGCGATCGAGGCGAGCGGCACGATCGCTCAGTTCCCGATGCAGAACTGGCTCACCGGACGCTTCCGTATCGCGGCCGGTGAGCAGAACCTCGGCGAGCTGCAGTCGCTGTGGATGGGTCAGGCCGCCCCGCTCGTGAAGTTCGACACCGCCGCCGAGGTGTTCGCGGAGCTGGTGGCGGGGGTTCCGGCAGCTCCCTGACGCTGGCTCGGCTGCGTTCCGGTCGCACTTCCTGCTGTAGGGCCGCGTTCCGGCCGCTCGGCTGTGTTCCGGTCGCACTCCGCGTCGCTCAGCTTCGTTCCGGTCGCACTTCCTGCCGCACCTGACGGCCTCGAGACGACAGGAACTGCGACCGGAACGAAGGGTGCGACCGGAGCGGAGGGTGCGGACGGGAGCGGTGGCGTGACAGCAGGGGGAGCGGGGTGGGTGTGGGTGTTCCGGTCTCTTGTACCTAGCCAGCTAGATGGCTAGGATTGCCAGATGAGCAGTCACAACGTTCTCGAGGCGCGCAACAGTCTGTCGCGGCTGATCGCGGACTCGCAGGCGGGCGAAGACGTCGTCATCACCAAGCGCGGGAAGCCGGTGGCGAAGCTCGTGCCGATCGGGCCGGTCGACCTGGTGCGCAGCGGACGGCTCCTCGTGGAGTGGATCGAGCAGGACCCGCTGCCTCGGCGCCTCTCTCGCTCCGCCGCCGAACTCGATGCCCAGATCGCCGAAAGCCGGGACTCCTGGGAATGATCTATCTGGATTCCTGCATCCTGATCTACGCGATCGAAGACGAGGGGCCCCGGGGTATCGCAGTCCGAGACGCGCTCCGAGAGGTCGACGGAGCGGTGGCATCGAGTCCGCTTGCTCTTCACGAATGTCTGGTCGGCCCTTTGCGCGAACGCAATTCCGAGTTGCGAGACCGCTATCTCGCGATGTTCGAACGGATCGAGGAGGTGGACCTGGATGCTGCGGTCTTCGTCCGCTCGGCCGAGCTGCGCGCCGACTTCGGGTTGAAAACGCCTGACGCCGTGCACCTCGCTGCAGCTCAGATCGCCGGCTGCACCGAGCTGTGGACGAATGACAGACGCCTCGCCGCTGCTTCCCACGGGCTCGCGGTCGACATCCTCAGCGTCCGCGCCTGACCCGGTACGTCCCCGCTGCATTCCTGCCGCACGGCTGCGTTCCGGTCGCGCGGCGGCGTTCCGGTCGCACTTCCTGCCGCACTGACCGCCTTCGAAGCGACGGGAACTGCGACCGGAGCGGAGGGTGCGGACCGGAGCGGAGAGTGCGGACCGGCGCGGAGGCGCGGCCCGGAGTCAGACGGGCGGAGGCGCGGCCCGGAGTCAGACGGGCGCAGGCACGGCCCGGAGTCAGACGGGCGGCGGACGGGCCCGGAGCCAGACGGGCGGCGGACGGGCCCGACACTGCGGGCGGGGGTGCGGTCCGGAGCCAGACGGGGCGGGCTAGAGGATGACGGTGGACTTGCCGTGCACGATCACGCGGTCCTCGGCGTGCCACTGCACTGCGCGGGCGAGCACCTGACGCTCGACGTCGGCGCCACGGCTCTGCAGCTGGGCCGCCGAGTCGGAGTGGGTCACGCGGGTGACGTCCTGCTCGATGATCGGTCCCTCGTCGAGGTCGGCCGTCGCGTAGTGCGCGGTCGCGCCGATCAGCTTGACGCCGCGATCCTTGGCGCGCGCATACGGGTTGGCGCCGATGAACGCGGGCAGGAAGGAGTGGTGGATGTTGATCACCGGTGCATCGAGCCGGGTGATGAAGTCGTCGGTGAGGATCTGCATGTAGCGGGCGAGCACGACCAGGTCGACGTTGCCACGCAACAGGTCGAGCTGACGCTCCTCCATCACCGTCTTGTCGCCGGAGGGGATGTGCACGAAGGGCACGCCGAACGAGCGGACGGCCTCGGCCAGGTCGGGGTGGTTGGAGACGACCATCGTGATGTCGATGTCGAGCTGCCCGCGCTGCGTGCGCCAGAGCAGTTCCATCAGGCAGTGGTCGTACTTCGAGACGAAGATCGCGACCCGCTTGCGCCGCGCGACGTCGTGCAGAGACCACTCCATGCCGAAGCGCTCGGCGACCGTCGCGATGTCGGCCTCGAGGGCGGGGCGGGCCGCCGAAAGCCCGTCGAGGTGGATCACGGTGCGCTGGAAGAAGCGTCCGTTCTCGGAGTCGGTCGAGTGCTGGTCGAGGGAGATGATGTTCGCCCCGTGCTGGGCGAGCACGCCGGCAACGGCGGCGACGATGCCGGGCTGGTCGTCGCAGGCGATGAGCAGGCGGGCGGTATCGGGCTGAGACATGGGGGCTCCTCGAGGGTGTGCATCGATTCTGCCGTGGATGCGCCGAGCGGGCGAATCGCAGAAGATCACCCGGTGCCCTGCAACCGCGCGGCTGCGCTCTCACCTACCCTGAGAGCATGGATGCGAGCGACCTCGGCCTGGTGCTGATCCCCCTGCTGGCTGTTGCCGCGCCGCTGCTCGCGCGCGGTGTGCGCCCCGTGGTGCGGGTGCCGATCGTGGTGTTCGAGCTCGTGCTCGGCATCCTCGTCGGTCCGGCAGTGCTCGGCTGGGTGGAGCCCGGCCCGCTGCTGGAGAAGCTCAGCGACTTCGGACTGGCACTGCTGTTCTTCGTCGCCGGCACCGAGATCGACTTCAAGATGGTGGCGGGCAAGCCGCTCGCACGGGCATCGCTCGGCTGGCTCCTCAGCGTCGTGCTGGGCATCGGCCTCGGCTTCTTCTTCGCCCCCGGCGAGGGAATGGTCGTGATCGGCATCGCGCTCAGTTCGACCGCTCTGGGCACGCTGATGCCGATCCTGCGCGACGCCCGCGAGCTGGACACGCCCTTCGGCCGCGCGATCAGCGCGATCGGCGCGGTCGGGGAGTTCCTGCCCCTGATCGCGATCTCGATCTTCCTCAGCACCCGCACGACCCCGCTCGCCACAGCGATCCTGCTGACCTTCGTGGTGCTGGCAGGGCTCGCGGTCCTGCTGGCGCATCGGGTACCTCACGGCCGACTGCACCGCATCGTCCTCGCCACATTGCACACGTCCGACCAGTTCGGGGTGCGCTTCGTGATCCTGCTCATCGCAGCGCTCGTCGGGCTCAGCGTGATGCTCGACCTCGACATGCTGCTCGGCGCCTTCGTCGCGGGCGCGGTCTGGCGCATCATCATGGCGCGGGCGCCGAAGGAGTCGGCGGAGCAGGTCGAGAGCAAGATCGAGGCGATCGCTTTCGGGTTCCTGGTGCCGATCTTCTTCCTCTACACCGGCGTCACCTTCGACCTTCAGGCGCTGCTCACCTCGTCGGGCGCCCTGGCCCTCGTCCCCATCTTCCTGATCGCGCTGCTCGTGATCCGCGGATCGGCCGCACAGCTCTCGGCGCCGGCGGGGATGAGCATCCGCGACCGGACGGCGCTCGGTCTGCTCGCCGCGACCGGCCTGCCGATCATCGTCGCGGTCACCGCGATCGGCGTGGACCAGGACATGCTCGACACCGGCACCGCGGCCGCACTGGTCGGCGCCGGCATGCTGTCGGTGCTGCTGTACCCCCTGATCGGTATGACGCTGCGCGGAGATCGTGCCGAAGTCGTCGGGCCCGCGCGTGCCGGCGAAGCTGTGCAGGGGGAGCTGTGACGACCGCATCCGCGCTCCTCACTCAGGCCGTTCAGGATCTCGCCGCTGTCTCGAAGGAAGGACTCGGCGAGCAACGCGACTCCCGCTGGCGCGGGCGTCGTATCGTGCGGGTCGGCGAGGCCTGGCACCTGGGCGTTCTGCTGCTGACCGACACGCATGCGCTGGCGACCGCCGAAGTGCTGCGGGCGGCCGACCCCGGACGCCGCGGCTACACGGCCGAGTCGGCCAGGGAACGTGCCGAGCGTCGCGCGGAGGCGCTGCGTGGTGGCTTCGACGAGGGCGATGTGGTGCACGTCGGATGGAGCGTGATCGATGTGGACGCCGTGGATGCCGGCGGCTCATCCGGTCCGCTCGCCCTGATCGACGGGGTGCCGTCCGTGCGCTGGAGCGCGGCCGGCGGTTTCATGCCGCTGGAGGCATACCTGCGCGAGCGTGTGACACTGCTGCGCGACGCGGCAGCGAGCTGACTCCGGCTCGCTGACTCCGGCTCGCTAACTCCGGCTCGCTGACTCAGGCTCGCTGACTCAGGCGAACGTCTCGGCGAACCGGCGCAGGAGCGCCGCGCCCTCGGTGACGGATGCTGCGAGCACCTGCTGCTGCACCGCGTCGAACTCGTCCGGGTCGAAGTAGCCGGTGGTGCGATAGAACGTCATCCGGTCGGCGAAGTCGCGCGGGGTGGGCTCGGGGTGGAACTGTGCAGCGTACAGGTGCGTGCCCACACGGTAGGCCTGCACCGGGCAGGCCGCGTTGGTCGCCAGCAGTACGGCGCCGGGCGGCGTGCTCGCCGAGCTCTCCTTGTGCGCCGTGAACACCGTCAGGGCGGAGCCGCTGGGCCCGAACACGGGGTCGGCCGCGCCCTCTGCGGTCGTGTCGATCACGGTGGCGCTCGCCGGCTCAGGGGTGTCGGTCACGACCTCGCCGCCGAGCATGCGGGTGACCACCCCGATGCTGAAGCAGGTGAAGAACACGGCGATCTCGGCCGCCATCGCCGCATCGGCGAGCGTCCGGAGGTCGGCTTCGACGCGCAGCTGCTCTGCCGACTTCACCGGGTCGGAGACGTTGAAGGGCGAGCCGCCGACCACGACCCCGCGGTATCCCCGCAGGCGTTCGATGTGCAGGGGCGTCTGGAGCAGATCGAGCCGGTCGACCACGTCGACGCCCAGCGCCCGACGGAACGAGGCGTGCTCGGCATCCGCCGCCCCGGTCTCGGGCCGGACGCAGACGTAGAGAAGCGAGGCCATCAGGAGATTCTAACGATCGCGCGGGGGCCTTCCGACGCGGTCACCGCGAGGAGTTGGTCGTACGGCCGCGGACGATGCCGACGAACGTCTCGACGTCGGGCGTCGTGCGCTCGCGCGGCCAGACCAGGGCGACGGTCGATACCGGCCCGTCGGCGAGCACGCGGTGGTCGGCGTCTTTGCGGTGATGCATCCGCGCCAGCGACATCGGCACGATCACGATGCCGACACCGGACGCGGCGGTCACGATCGCCTCATTCGTCGGGAGTGCGGCGAACCGCGCCGGAGAGGTACCCGGCAGCTCGAGCGGGCCGAGCACATCGTCGGTCAGGCCGATCACGACTTCGCCCTCGAGGTCGGAGCCGGCGAGCTCAGCGGCCGCCATCAGGTGCGAATCGACCGCGGCGACGACGACGGGGAGCTCGTCGTACAGAGGGATGATGTGCAGAGAATCGTCGGTGAGTGGCAGACGCACCAGCGCCGCGTCGACCCCGTCGAGCGCGGCACGCTGGGTAGCGGCCTCGATCGGAACGAGCTCGAGCGGCACTCGTGGCATCCGCTGCTTCCACGCATCGATCCACTTGCCGGGTGTCGCCCCCGGCACGGCGCCCAGCCGGAAGGT
Organism: Microbacterium sp. MYb54; assembly: GCF_002979515.1. Lineage (GTDB taxonomy): Bacteria > Actinomycetota > Actinomycetes > Actinomycetales > Microbacteriaceae > Microbacterium. Next base: position 40,576 of record NZ_PCPA01000005.1, read on the forward strand.
GCGGGGTTCATCGGATTCGGGCTGAGGAGCGTCGAAGACGACCTTGGTCGTCGGCTTCTTCGGCTTCTGCGGAGGGAACCGCTCGGCGGGGGCGGCCTTGTTCCGGCGCACAGGCGTGCCCCTGCTTGCGCCCTTCGCGGGCCGTCGTCCCTGATTCGCCATGGGACAAGGCTACTCGGCGAGCGGGTCCGGGATCTCGGGGCCAGGCGCAGACGTGGTGGCCGCGAGCTTCCGCTGCGCTCGGCGGATGAGGCCCGCAGCGCCGCCCACGAGAAGCAGCACGCCCACCGTCAGCAGGAGGATCGTGACGATCGTGGTCGGCGTCAAGGCTACGAGTCCGTCTGCGACCGCGTCTCGGCGGTCGTCGTCGGCGAGCATCCAGAGTGCGGTCGCCGCGATCGCGGCGAACAGAAGGCCCCAGATGATGGCGCCCCAGCGGGTGCGGGGCGGGCTGGTGGTCTCGGTGATCGTCGGCGTGCTCATCACTGGTCTTCCTTCACGGGCTCGATGATGACGACGGCGATCTCGCCGCTGGTCTGGTGGATGGTGACGGGCTGGACGGTGGTGGTCGAGGCGTTCTCCGCGGCGATCTTCACCGCCACGGACGAGTCGCCGTCGCGTTCACTCACGGGCCATACGCCGCTGTCGACGGTCTGGCCCGTCTCCTCGTCCTGCCGCGTCCACGACACGGTGGCCGTATCGACGGTGGCCCGCAGATCGAGCTCCACTCCAGGTTGGACGTAGACGAACGTGTTTCCGGATCCCTTGTCGACGACGATCTTCCGGGGGCCGTCGTCGTGCGGGTTCAGCGTGAGGAACACGTCTCCGAACGGCTGACGGACATGGGCTGGTGCGTTGTTGCCGATCGAGGCGTAGCCGAGCGTGACTCCGGGGAAGGCAGAGAACGCGCCGGCCACGAGACCGCCCACCAGCGTGAGCACGGTGACGAAGGCGAGGAAGCCGCTGCGGCGGCGGAAGGCCCCGGCGACGATCATCCCGAGCGCCAGGATGAGGGCGGCGGCGAGCAGCCCCAGTGCTCCGCCGAGTGCCGCGCCGCCCGTGGCGAGCCCGACGGCGGCGCCCGTGATGATGGCGAGACCGATCATGGTCGCGGCGAACGCGAAGCCCGCCCGCGGGTTCGATGCCCGGCGGATGCGACGGCGCTCGGCTGCCTCTGCGGCGAACACCGCGGCCTCGGCCTGACGCTCGCGACGCAGCTGGTCACGGGCAGCCCGTTCGACATCCTGCTGCTGGCGCCGCCATGCCTGATCCTGTTCCTTCCAGGCGGCGTGCTGAGCGCGCCAGGCCTCGAGCGCGGCCGGGTCCTGCGTGCCGGGGGCGAGCGGAGCCGGAGGGGCGGGAGGGGCGGCGGAGACGGCCGCATCGGAGGCCAGGGCAGCAGGTGCTGTCGGCGCGGTCATCACGGTGTCGACACCGGCAGGCGCCTCGTTCGTGAGAGTGGCGCCCGTCCCCTCGGCGGTACCCGAACCGTCGAGGGGAGCGGACGCGGCCGGGGCCGCCTGATCTGCGGAAGCCATCGGCAGATCAGGCGCGGAAGCACCCGGGGTGCGGCTGGCAGCACGCACGATCAGGAACAGCAGGGCGGCGACGAGGGCGATCCCGACGATCCAGCTGATGAGAGACAGCGTCGACCAGCCGTCGTAGCCGAGTCCGAAGAGGCGACCGGCCAGTGGAGCGGTGGGGAACAGTCCGATGACGGCCATCGCCAGGATGCCCCACTGCACGGGCTGGTAGTCGTGCCGCAGCAGATCGCGGACGTGGACGCGTCCGTCGACATCGGGCAGCAGCGCCCAGGCCGCGGCGTACAGGAAGATCACCGGCAGGCCGAACAGCGCCGCGACCACGAGCACGCCCCGCACGATCAGCGGGTCGATGCGCAGGCGCGCGGCGATGCCGGCGGCGACTCCACCGAGCCAGCCGTCGGACCGAGCGACCCCGAGGCCGGCGACCCAGAGGAGGAACCGATCGGCGCCCCGAGGGATGTCGGAGCCCGGGGTGCCGACGGCCGGAGCGGCGTGGTCGGCAGGGGGTGGTGGCGCAGTCGGAATCGTCATGCTTCGATCCTGGCGGCAACGGGCGGTGGCCTGCCATGGGGGGAACCCCTGAGTGGCCCCTGATTCTGAGCAGGGGAGGACCCGGAGCGGCCGTGCGGATGGTTGGATTGGCGACATGTCCTCTTCGGCGCACGCTCCTGCGCGACCTCCGCGCGTGGCTGCTCCGCCGCGCCCACCCCTGACCCGGGATCGTGAGTGCCTGGTGGCCGGCGTCAGCACGGGGGTCGCCCGCCATCTCGGCGTGCGGGTGTCGTTGGTGCGGGCGCTGTTCATCGCCCTGACACTGTGCGGCGGCGCCGGCATCCTCCTTTATGCCTGGTGCTGGACGTTCATGCCGTTGGCGGAGGGCGAGAGCGCCCCGACGAGGCGGATGCCGGTCGCCTGGCTGCTCCTCGTTCCGGCCGCGGTCGGGATGCTCGTCGTCCTCGTCTGGCGTGGGGGCAGTGACTGGCTGACCGGGACGATCCCGCCCGACCTCGCCGCCTTCGTCGTGGGCGGCACGGTGGCGTTCGCGACCGGCGCAGGGCTCTGGGCGACGCTCATCGATCGCACCGACACCGCTCGCGGGCCCCGGCACACGCTGAGCATCCGGATCCTCGCGATCCTGTTGCTCGCGCTGCTGTTCGTGATCCTGCTGGCATGGCCTGTGGCCTCGTCGGGGGTCGTGCTGGTGCTGATCCCTCTCGTCGGACTGGCTGCCGTGATCTCGTCCACGCTGATCCCGCGGTGGCGAGAGCTCTCCGGGGAACGCACCCGCCGCATCCGCGAGGAGCAGCGCAGCCAGATGGCCGCCCACCTGCACGACTCGGTGCTGCAGACGCTCGCGCTGATCCAGAACAGGGCCGGAGCGTCCAGCGAGGCCGCACGGCTCGCGAGGGCGCAGGAGCGTGAGTTGCGCGCCTGGCTGTACGACGGCGATGCCCCAGCCGACAGCGACCTCCCGACAGATCTGCGCGACTACGCGGGGGCGCTCGAGCTCGACTATCCGGTGCGCATCGAGGTCGTATCCGCTGGACTCTCCACCGAGCGTGCCAGCGGGGAGCTCGCGGCAGCGGCCAGGGAAGCGATCTTGAACGCGGCCCGGCATGCGGGCGGCGAGATCTCGGTGTACATCGAGGGGAGCACGACGGGCGTCGACGTCTTCATCCGCGACCGGGGCGCCGGCTTCCTGCTCGACGACGTGCCGAGCGACCGGCTCGGCGTGCGGGAATCGATCATCGGCCGGATGCGTCGTGCCGGCGGGGCAGGAGCCGTCCGCAGCGACGAGAGCGGCACCGAGGTCCACCTCAGCATCACGACGGGCGCGCACCACGACCGGCCCGCGTCTCGACCCACACCCTCGCGGGAGGAGAACCGTGGCTGACATCATCCGCGTCGTGATCGTCGACGACCACTCGATCTTCCGCTCAGGCCTGCGCGCCGACCTCGATGCGAGCGTCGACGTCGTGGGCGAGGCCGACGACGTGCCATCGGCGATCACCGTGATCGGTCAGACCCAACCCGACGTGGTGCTGCTCGATGTGCACCTGCCAGGGGGGAGCGGAGACGATGCGGCCGGGGGCGAGGCCGTGATCCGCGGCTCGGCGCCCACCGCGGCACGGTTCCTCGCGCTGAGTGTGTCGGATGCGGCGGCAGATGTCGTGCGGGTGATCCGCGCCGGTGCCAGGGGATACATCACCAAGGGCTCGTCGGGCATCGAGGTGAGCAAGGCCGTGCACGCTGTGGCAGGCGGCGATGCGGTGTTCTCGCCTCGGCTCGCCGGGTTCGTGCTGGATGCATTCGGGGCAGTGGCGGGAGAGACCGCGACGGCGACCGACGAGCTCGACAGGCTGTCGGCGCGCGAGCAGGAGGTCATGCGCCTGATCGCCCGCGGCTACGCCTACAAGGAGGTCGCGTCGGAGCTCTTCATCTCGATCAAGACGGTCGAGACGCACGTGTCATCGGTGCTGCGCAAGCTGCAGCTGTCGTCGCGCCATGAACTCACCGCATGGGCGTCGGAGCGGCGCCTGCTGTAGCTCGGCGCTCAGGCCGGGTGATCGGGCGGTGGCCTGCGGTCAGGCCGCGAGCCACAGGCCCTTCTGGTCCGTGGCGATGGTGAGACCCGCGGCGACCGTCTCGTCGTCGCCGATCCTGGCACCGCGCACGATTCGTGCTCCGGGCCCGATATCGGTGCGGACTCCGACGTAGGCGTGATCGCCGATCGCGGCGCCGTGGCCGATGTGCGCGTGCGCGTCGACGAACGCGCCTTCGCCGATCACGGCGTCTTCATCGATCCAGGCGCCGCGGGCGATGGTCGCCCCGGCGCCGACGCGTGCGCCCGGTTCGATATAGGCACCCGCTTCGATGTGCGCCTTCGGATGCACCTTCGCGCCATGCGCGACGAGACCTCGACCGTTCGCGTGCTTGCGGTACCGCAGCGTCGCGCCCTGATCGTTCTCGATGTCGACGTAGTTCTTGCCCACGATTCCTCCCGTGCTCCGGTGTTCTCCGGATATATCAACAACCACGGTCGGGGCGGATTCATTCCCGCGGATGGATGTGGTCACCGCTGGCAGGACGGACACCAGAACGTGACGCGTTCGCGGGTCGGATCCGCGCCCTGCTCTCCGCGTCTGATGAGGGTGCCGCAGCGCCGGCACGGGCGCCCGGCACGGCCGTAGACCCAGGTGGTCTGTCCCGGTCGATTGACGCCGGTGAAAGTGCGGTCCGGGCGGTCGCGGTTGGCGCGGATCGTGCGGACGCCGAGCCCGAGAAGAGCGGGAACATCGACCTCTGGCGTCGGCGTCGTGGGCAGGATTCCGCGCAGGAACAGGAGTTCTGCCGCGTACTCGTTGCCGAACCCCGCGACGTTGCGCTGGTCGAGGAGGGCGACGTGGATGCTGCGCGTATCGGCCCCGAGTCGTCGCACAGCCTCGGCCGCATCCCAGTCTTCGGCGAGCGGATCGGGGCCCAGGTAGCCGACCAGCTGATCCTCGTCGCGGGTGGGCACGACCTCGAGCTCGGCGATGTCGACGCCGACGGCTTCGCGATGCGCCGTGCCGACGATCGCGCGCACCTTGAAGGCCGGATGCCGCCACTTCTCGCCGGGCCGATACACGAACCAGGCGCCGTCCATGCGCAGATGCGAATGGACAGTGCTCTCGCCGACGCGCAGGAGCAGATGCTTGCCGCGTGCGACCACGGCGTGCACCTGCTGCCCGGTCAGATCGAGCGTCGCGAAACGTGGGACCCGAAGGTCGAAGCGGGTGACCTCTGCGCCGGCCAGGGCCTCGTCGAGGCGCCGCGCCGTGCGGAAGACGGTGTCACCCTCTGGCATCGGGGAGCCTCGGGGCAGGGGCGGACGGCGCAGTGGTCGCGGTCGGCGGAGGCGTTGCGGGCACGGACACAGGCGTCACGGGGGTGCGCGCGATCAGGTCGCGTGCGAGCATCGTGCTCCCGGCGACGGCGACCGGCATGATCGCGACGGCACCGCCGGGGACCAGGAAGCAGAGCTGGGTGGCGACACCGAAGCCGAGTACTCGTGCGCGACTGCCCGAGAACAGTGCGGCGCGATCGGCCGGAGTGAGCTCGCGCGCATCGAAGGCGCGTCCGGTGAGCTCGCGTGCGAGCAGACGACCGGTCAGGATGACGCCGAAGACCGGGCCGAGGAAGCCGCCGACGAGCGGAATGAGTCCGATCAGCAGGACCACGATCGCGATCAGGATGCCGAGCATCACAAGTCGCAGCCCCTCGCCGAGAGTCGTCCAGAAGCTGCCGCCGTCGGCAGGCGGTGCCTCACCGAGGTCGACCTCGACCGCGTGCCAGATGCGCTGGTAGAACGGGTCGCCGATGGTCAAGGTCAACGCACTGAAGACGACGCTGGCCAGGGCGAGCGCTGCGGCCACCACCACGAGGCCCACCGCGGTGCGCAGCAGACCCCGCCACGGCTCGCCCCATCCCTCGGCGAAAGGGGTGAGCCAGGCCGAGACCGACGGCATCCCGATCACCAGCGGAATGAGGGCCGCAGCGAGCACGAGGAGCGCGATGATCGCCGGGATCAGCCCGAGCACCATGAGCCCCGGCCGTGTGCGCCACAGCCCGAACCCCCGCAGCAGGGTGCTGATGCCGGTGGCGAACTCTCGGATCATGGCTTCCAGCGTAGGTGCATCGCTCAGACGGCCTTGCGGAGCGTGTAGCCGCGGGGAGTGGCGACGAAACCCGCCTCCTGCAGTGCGAGTGCCAGCTCGGTGCCGTATACGCCCTCGCCGTTGATCTTCTCGACCGTCAGGGTGTCGAGGCGGCGGTTGCGTGCGGTGGCGGCGAGGTCGGATGCCGCGGCCCGCAGCACCTCGCCGTCGTCGGTGAACGCCAGCACGGTGCGGCCCCCGCGTTCGAGGGAGAGCACGAGCGCGCCGTCGACGAGCACGACCAGTCCGCCCGCCTTGCGACCGGGACGGTGGGAGACGCCGTCGAGCTTGGGCCAGCCGAGTGCGGCGCCGTAGGGGTTCGCCGGATCGGTCGCGGCGAGGGTCACAGCCTTGCGAGGTGCGGGATCGGCGAGACCGGCGTAGGTGCGCAGCCGGTCGACCGTACCCGAAGCGGCGAACTGCGCAGCTCCCAGCTTCTCGATCACGTAGCCGCGGCGGCAGTGACCGGCCTCTTCGAAACCGGCGAGCACCCGGTATGCCTGGGCGAAGCCACCGGGAACGCCCTCGGCCTGCACGGCGCCGCGCGTGACGACGCCGTAGCGGTCGAGCAACAGTCCCGCGGTGACGGTGGCCCGGCGCGCGGCATTCGTCTCGAGCGCGGGCAGCAACGACCAGCGTCCGCCGATCGACGGCGGCCGAGGCGCGGCAGAACCGGTGAAGGACACGCCGCGGTAGGTGCGAGCACGGGGTGCGCGGCGCTTGACCTTGTGCGCCTGTGACCCGCCGGCGAGAAGAGAGCGGATCGGCGCGAAGGTGTCGTTGGTCACGTAGCCCGACCAGGTCAACGACCACAGCGCCTCGAGCACGGACTGCTCGTTCTCGGCCGCGGCCATGTCTTTCAACTGCGCCGCGAAGTAGGCGCCGCCGACGTCGAGGGCGATGAGGATGCGGGACTCCAGGGAGTCGGACGCGATCTCGGCGTCGCGCTCCGGCAGGGTGAAGGGCGCGAGATCGGCCGGATGCAGCGACACCCAGCCGTCGCGCCCCGGCAGGGTGCCGTGGCCTGACCAGATGACCTCGCCGGCTGCCGTCAGTTCGTCGAGCATCGCGGGCGAGTAGTCGCGCACCCGGGAGGGGAGGACCAGCGACTCCCACGCGCTCGCCGGAATCGGGACCCCGGCGAACTGCTCGATCACGTTGAGCACGCCGTCGACGCCTTCGAGCGGTCGCCCGATGTGCTGCCAGTCGGGCAGGAACCGTGCATACGCCTCGGGCGAGACCGGTTCGACCGAGCCGCGGATGGCCGCGAGCGATCGCATTCGCAGGCGACGCAGCCCCTCGGTGTCGCACCACTCGATGGCATCTCCGCTGCCGGCAGCCTCGGGCAGGAAGTACCCGCTCGTGACGCGCCCCGCGGTCTCGAGGCGCTGCAGCGTGTGTCTGGCGACGGCCGCGCCGAGACCGAACCGCGTGGCGACGGCATCCGTCGTGAACGGGCCATGGGTGCGGGCATGGCGGGCGACGAGGTCGCCGAGCGGGTCGGCGACGGGTTCGAGGAACGCCACGGGGATGCCGGTGGGCAGAGCGGCCCCGAGCGCATCGCGCAGCCGCCCTGCATCCTCGATCGCGGCGACCCGGCTCGCGCCCGCGATCGTGACCGGGATCGCCCGGCGCGCGGTGATCAGGTTTTCGAGCATCGCAGCAGCAGAACTGTCGCCGACGGTGTCGGGGTCGAGGCGGGCCGTGACCTCATCGGCGTCGAGCGGCCCGAGCATCCGCAGCAGGTCGGCGACGCCTTCGAGCCCGCGCGCACGACGATCGGCTTCGAGACGCTGAGCCTCGCGCTCGAACTGGGCGATCACGTCGGGGTCGAGCAGTTCGCGCAGCTCGACCGTGCCCAGCAGCTCCCCGAGCAGCGCCGGGTCGACCGAGAGCGCTGCCGCCCTGCGCTCGGCGAGCGGCGAATCGCCCTCGTACATGAACGCGCCCACGTAGCCGAACAGCAGGTCGCGGGCATACGGCGACGGCTGGCCCGGTTCGGTCTCGACGAGGCGGACCCGGCGATCGGCGATCGCCGTCGCGAGCTTGCGCAGCGAGGGGAGGTCGTAGACGTCTTGCAGCACCTCGCGCAGCGTCTCGAGGATCACCGGGAAGGTCGGATGGCGCCTGGCCACCTCGAGCAGCTGTGCGGATCGCTGTCGCTGCTGCCACAGCGGCGTGCGTTTGTTGGGGTTCATGCGGGGCATGAGCAGCGCTCGCGCCGCGCACTCGCGGAACCGGGAGGCGAACAGCGCTGAACCGCCCACCTCTTCCGTGACGACATGCTCCAGTTCGTCGGGCTCGAAGACGAAGAGCTCGGCACCGGGCGGCTCGGCCTCGGCATCGGGGATGCGCACGATGATGCCGTCGTCGCTCGCGACCGCCGACCCCTCGACGCCGAGGCGCTCGCTCACGCGGGCGTTGATCGCCAGAGACCAGGGCGCATGCACCTTCATGCCGTATGGGGAATGCAGGATGACCCGCCAGTCGCCGACCTCGTCGCGGCCGCGCTCGACGGTGAGGGTGCGGTCGGTCGGGAGCGTGCCCGTCGCCTCGCGCTGCTCGGTCAGGTGCGCCATGAGGTTCGCCCGCGCCTGCTCGTCGAGCCCCGCATCGATCAGTCGTTGCGCCGCCTTCTCGGGAGCTGCCGCCGACACCTCGCGGGAGAACGCCCCCAGGGCCTCGCCGAGCTCGAACGGTCGACCGATGCCGTCGCCGTGCCAGAACGGCACCTTGCCGGGCTGCCCGTAGGCGGGGATCACATTGACGCGATCGTGGGTGATCTCCGCGATCCGCCAGCTCGTCGTACCGAGCGTGAACACGTCGCCCACCCGCGACTCGTAGACCATCTCCTCATCGAGCTCGCCGACGCGCGCCCCGGTGGTCTCGCCCGCGACGAAGACCCCGAACAGGCCGCGATCGGGGATGGTGCCGCCACTGGTCACCGCGATGCGCTGCGCACCCGGACGCCCGGTCAGCGTGCCCGCATCGCGATCCCACACGAGTCGCGGTCGCAGTTCGGCGAATTCGTCGGAGGGGAAGCGGCCGGCCAGCAGGTCGAGCGTCGCCTCGTAGGCCGACCGCGGGAGCGCCTGGAAAGGTGCCGACCGGCGGACGGTCTCGAACCACTCCTCGACCCCGATGGCACCGAGTGCGCTTGCCGCGACAGTCTGCTGCGCGAGGATGTCGAGCGGGTTTCGTGGCACCTGGATGGCCTCGATCTTGCCCGCCAACATGCGCTCGGTGACGATCGCGGTGTGCAGCACATCGCCGCGGTGCTTGGGGAAGAGCGCGGCTCTACTGATCTCGCCCACCTGGTGCCCTGCGCGGCCGACACGCTGCAGACCGGATGCGGCGGAAGGCGGCGCCTCGACCTGGATGACGAGGTCGACCGCGCCCATGTCGATGCCGAGTTCGAGGCTGCTCGTCGCGACGACGCAGCGCAGGATGCCCGACTTGAGCTCTTCTTCGACCTGGGCGCGCTGCTCCTTCGACACCGAGCCGTGGTGCGCCTTGGCGAGCACGGGATCGGCGCCGGCGGTCGCTCCGGCCTGAGCCATCATCTGCGCCGGAACCGTCGCCACCGGCAGCTCGACGCCGATGCGCTCGGAGTAGATCTCGTTGAGGCGTCCGGTGAGCCGTTCGGCCAGACGGCGGGAGTTCGCGAAAACGATCGTCGAGTTGTTCTGCAGGATGCGGTCGACGATCGCCTCCTCGACATGCGGCCAGACGGAGCCGGTGACCTCGGTGTACTCGGCATCGGCGGCCTCGCCCGGCACACCGGGAGGCGGCGGCGGATTGGTCATGTCGTCCATCGGCACGACCACGCTGAGCTCGAAGGTCTTCGACGCCGGAGGGGCCACGATCTCGACCGGTGCCGAGCCGCCGAGGAATCGCGCGACCTCATCGATGGGCCGCACCGTGGCCGAGAGACCGATCCGCTGGGCTGCCGCCTCGACACCGTGCGAGCGGCGCAAAGCGTCGAGACGCTCCAGGCTCACCGCGAGGTGGGCACCGCGCTTGGTCGCCGCCACCGCGTGCACCTCGTCGATGATGACCGTGTGCACGCCGCGCAGAGTCTCACCCGCGCGGCTCGTGAGCATGAGGTACAGCGACTCGGGGGTCGTGATGAGGATGTCGGGCGGATCGGACACGAGCTTGCGCCGATCGCTCGACGTGGTGTCGCCGGAGCGCACCCCGACGGTCACGGCGGGGGCCGCTACTCCGAGTCGCCTCGCCGACTGCCCGATGCCGATCAGCGGGGAGCGGAGGTTGCGCTCGACGTCGACGCCGAGCGCCTTCAGCGGCGAGATGTAGAGGATGCGCGTGCGCGGCTCGCCCTTCGCGGGAGCAGCCGCTTCGGTCATGCGCTCGCGGAACACGCTGTCGATCGCCCAGAGGAAAGCCGACAGCGTCTTGCCCGAACCGGTCGGAGCCACCACGAGCGCGTGCTTGCCCGCGGAGATCGCCTCCCACGCACCCGCTTGCGCGGGAGTGGGCGCGGGGAACGCACCCCGGAACCAGTCCTGCGTGGCGGGGGTGAAGCGGTCGAGCACGTCGCTCATCACTCCATCTTCGTCGAGGCCGGGGACATCGGGGTCGTCAGCCGACGGGCGGTGGCGGTGGAGCCCAGGCGGTGGCGAGCGCTGCCCAGATGACGGGGGAGTGCCGGGGGTCTCCCGTCGACGTCCATCGACGACGCTGTTCACGCTGCCAGGAGGCCAGCGCGGCGACGGGATCGGGAGCTTCATGGGCCGCGTCGACCGCGATGACGGCGTCGGCGAGCATGCCGTCGGCCCGGTCGCCGAGTTGCGGCACGAGCCGCCGGAGCCCCGCTTCGGTCGGCAGCGTCCAACGGGTCGCTGTCACATATTCGGCTCCCCGGTGTGCGAACGCGGCGACGAGGCCTGCTGGTTCGGCGAAGCGCATGTCGCTCCCCGAGTCGCACGCGATGAGGGCGACACGGTTCGGTGCTCGCAGCGGGGGAAGCCCCGGCGCCCCGAGCGCGATCTCGGCGGCCGTGTAGGGACGGTGCGCGCCGATGAGCGGAGTGCTCCCCGGTGAGTCGGCGCCGTCGGAGAGGTGCATCCTGGCGTCGAGGGCATGCGTCGAGGAGGTGACGTGTCCGACGTAGAGCAGGCGTCCGGCGTCGGCGAGGGCCTCGGCCAGGGCGACCCGTCCGATATCCGCCCGACGGAATCGCTCCGCACCTGCGGGGCGCAGACGGGTGTCGAGGCGCGCGGCCATCTCCGCCAGCGGCGACCCGAGAGGGACCGGACCGAGCACACTGCCCAGCTCGCTCGCCGCCGAGTAGCCGGGAACGACCGGGTCCAGCACGGCGACGACCGGAGCGGATGACCGCCACGGGGACACCGTGCGAGCCGGGTCGTTGCGCAGCGTCGCCGGCAGCAGCACCGACACGTCGGCGAGGTCGATCCCTCGCGGTTCGCCCGCGGCGCCCAGCAGCTCCCACGGCAGCTGCGCGGTCGAAGGCGACAGCTGGACGCGCAGGTGCGGTCGGAGTCCGGCTGACGTGAACGCCCTGAGCTCTCGGGTCAGCCACGGGGGGATCAGCGTCGTGGTCAGCGCGTCGGCCAGTCGTCGCTCGCGCTCGCGGTCCAGCAGCACGCCGTCCGTGAGCGCTCGCCGCAGCGCGTCCATGCCGTTCTCTCCCGGCAACGGCGTCGGCAGCGCCCGAGCCAGTTCGGCCAGCACCGGAGCCGCCACGGAGCGCTCGACGAGCGTCATCCGGGGTGAGGAGCGCTGATGCTCCCAGACCCAGCTGATGAACAGGTCCTCACCGTCGACGTAGCGGAGGCGGGCGGTGGGGCGTCCGCCCGCCGGGAGATTCTCCAGCACCGCGGAAGGGTCGGTCAGCGACGGGCTCAGCGGCACCGTGAGTTCGGGGATGTCCCGCCAGTTCCTCACCACGCCGCCACCGCCGTCTCGGCGCGCACGGCGACCCCGTACTCGGCTTCCGCGAGGCGGATCCACGATTCGAGCACCGGGGCTGCGCCCGGAATCGCGATCACTCGAGGCGGAGGTGCGAAACGCAGGTGTGACGTCGATGTATGCGCGGTGAGCAGGCCGGCAGCCGCGGCAGGGAGCTCGTCGCCATCGTCGTCCACAGTGTTCTCCTCCAAGGAACGGTCCTCGAGGGCCGATGCGAGTTCGAACGACAGGGCGGTCCCCTCCATCGGGGACGGGATCTCGTCGTCGAAGGCCGCGGCGGCATCGGTCTGCAGGGTCACGGTCGCGGCGGCGTTCTCGACGAGCTCGAACAGCAGGGTCGCGTCGCCGAGCGTGCGGGCGAGTCGGAACGCGAGCTCACGGGCGGGGGCTGCGACCTGCAGCGTCCAGCGCTCTCGCACGGGCCCGGGGGTGAAGCCGTCGCGCAGTGCCTCGGTCGCCAGCAGCACCGGGATCGCGAGGTCGCGTGCCTGTTCCAGCCGCTGCAACCGCGAGCGCGGGGTGATCGACATCGCCGCCCACTCCGCATGCATCTCGGCGCGACGGAGGTTCACCCGACAACGGTCGCCGGCGTAGCGGGCCAGGTCCCGTGCCGCGCGGTAGGCCTCGTCGGCGGCGGGATACCGGTGCCTCGCCGATTCCGCATCGCCGAGGAAGGCGAACGCCTCCAGTCGCTCGTGCACCGCGGCATCCGGATCGAGCTCCGCGAGCAGTGTGCGCAGGGCTTTCACGGCGGCCCCTGCCCGCCCCTCCTGCAGCAATACGGCGGCGAGCCCGGTCCTGCTGGCGGCCAGACGCGTGGTGAGACCGATTGCGGCGGCGAGCTCCGCCGCTCGGCGGAAGCCGTCTTCCGCCTCGCGGTGACGACCCTGCTGCATCGCCGAACGTGCGAGGTTCTCCACGGCCAGTTGTCTGCTCGCGGCATCACCGCCGTGCTCCTGCGCCTGCTGCGCGAGCGTCAGATACTGCTGGGCCGCGATCTCGTCGCCCGTGCGCTGGGCGATGACGCCGAGGTTCGCGTAGGCGTGTCCGGACAGCTCGGGCCCCACGGTGATCGCCACCTCCAACGCGCGCTTCGCCTCGTCTTCCGCCTCCTGGAGTCGTCCGGTCAGGATCAGCAGGGTCGTGCGGGCGTTGCGCACCGAGAAGGTGAGCAGCTCGCGCTGATCGAGATCATCGTCGAGCAGCGCCTCGGCTCCATCTACGCCCGTGAAGGCGTCGACGAACCGATCCATCAGGGTGAGGGTCTGCGCCCGGGCGATCATGCCGTTGATCTGCACGGTGCGAGTGGCGCGCTCGTCACCGATCAGCGCGATGGCACCTGCGGCCGCGGCGAGTCCCTCATCGGCGAGGTGCACCGCGTCGTCGAGCGCTCCCTCGAACTCCCGAGCTGCGGCGAGATTGAGCAGCGATCGGGCGCGGAGGTCGAGCCCCTCACCGTCCACATCCGGCACCCGGGTCAGCGCCGCGACGTCTCGGAGCTTCGCTGCCGCATCGGCGACGCGCCCCTGGTGCAGGAGCATCGCCGCCTCGTTGTTGAGGTCGCGCCCGGCCCGCCAGCGAGCTGTTGCCGGCACTCGACCGCGGATCGCGCTCGCAGGCTGCTCCTGGTCGGGGCTCACGCCCGTGCTCCTGCTGCACGTTCGGCGAGCGAAGCGTCGGGAGCAGCGAGCCTTCCCGCGGCGAACGCCATCACCCGAGCTCGATCTTCAGCAGACTCGGGGTCGCCCGAAGACGAGGCCAGGGAGGGATCGTGCACCCAGAGCGTGCGGGCGGAGACAGGAAGGAACAGTGCGGATGCCGGGACCGCCGTCTCGCCGATGAAGTGCGACCCGTCGAGTGCCAAGACGACGTCGAGCTCGAGCTCGGCGGGGCCGAAGCGGGCGTGCAACGCGGGGATGGAGGGAAGACCGACCACGGCCGCAACCACGACGTGCAGGAAGGGCGCGTCGGTGCCTTGAAGGAGTGTCCACCTGGCCTCGGCCCCGGCATCCACGGTCTGGGCCGGCACATCGGACCAGCGCACCGGCGCCGAACCGTGGGCGACCACGATGCCGGTCGCCGGGGGAGCGCCGCTCGCACCGCCGGCAGCCAGCGCCCATTCCGCGCGCGGCTCCGCGGTCGTCGCGGGTTGCAGCTCGACGCCGTCGTCCTCGGCCAGGGCGTCGAGCGCGAGGGCCAGGGCGGCGCCTTCTGCCGCCAGGGAAGAGGGAAGCGCAGCGAGTGCCGACGGTGCTTCGCGGGCATCGAGCACTGCACGCTCGACGGCATCGTCGTCGTCGAGGAGATGCGAGATGCGGTGGCTCTGCACCGCGATCTCCGCGGCCAGGATCGCAGGCTCCAGTGCGGGGATGCCGATGCTCGCCGGCCACCACGAACGCGCCCAGCTCAGATTCCCCAGCGCGAACACCGAAGCGACGGTTGCAGGATCCGCCGGAGCATCGAGCGCCACGATGGTGTCGTCCCCTCGGCGCACGGCATCCGCGACGGCGGAACCGTAGACATCGTCCAGCCAGGCGCTCGCCGCACGTGCGTCGTGCACCTCCGCGTCGGGCAGGTGAGGGGTTGCGGTGGCGTCCCAGGTGAGGAGCGCCCCCTTCGCCTCGACGAGCGCGGTCAAGAACGAAGGCCGCTCGGCGAGAGCGCCCGGCACAGCGGTGTCGTGCGACGTCGTCGTGATCTCGGCGCGACCGTCGCGCACCCGAATCCGCGTGCTCATGCCACCCCCGGGAGCGCGGGTGACGGCATGCCGCGGCCCATCGCGATCTTGAGCCGCTGTCGCTGATCCATCACGACCGAGCGCAGGACCCCGTCGAGGATGTCCCAGAGGTGGTCGGCATCGAGCTGCTGGCTGCGGAGCTCGCGCCCGTGCACGCGCACCCAGAGGCGCCGCAGATACGCCGGCCGGACGTCGTGGATGTCGTCGAGCACGGTCGCAGGCACACCGCTCACCTCGGCGGGCAGCCGCAGCGCGCGCCGCACATAGGCCTCGCGGTGCCAGCGCGAGCCCAGCTGCCGGTGTGCGGCGGTCGCGAGCGACGGGCCGGCAGCGTCCAGGGCCCGACTCGCCTCCCTCCCGAGCAGCATTGCGATGCGGCTGCGCTCGTCGGCGAGCTCCCACGGCAATGCGGATCGGGCGATCTCGTCAGCGATCAGTTCATCGCCGTCGAGGTCGCTCTCCACGGGCGCGCCGCCGGACAGCGCCGCGAAGAGCCGCTCGTAGATCGACCTGTCGAACGGGCGGGGCAGCCCTCGCTTCGAGGCGGTGCTCCCGACCAGGGGGACAGGCGGTGCCGGATGCGCGGTCAGGCCCAGGGCTCGTGCGGCGCCGCTCTCGCTGAGCGCGAGAGCCGCTGCGGAGCCCGCGTCGAGAGCCAGCAGCGCTTCGAACGCCTCAGCGGCGGCCCCGACCGGGCACCCGTCGAGCGCTGCGCCGACCACCTCCGACGAAGGCGCTGCCAGGGGTTGCGGGAAGCGGCCCGACCAGGTCTCGTGCAGCAGCGCTTCGAGTCGCGCCACCTCGTCGGCATCGCGGAGCAGCTCGCGCATGCGTCCGAGGAGGGAATCGCCCGAGGCCTGCGCGATCTCGGTGACGACGTCTGTGGCCAGGTCGTCGGCATCGGCGCCCGGCATCCCGACGGTGCGGGCGAGCTCGAAGCAGCGCGGGAAGTACTTCTCCTGCGGGTTACCGTCGGTGATGCGAAGTCGGCGCCTGGCGGATTTCAGGCGCAGGAACCACGCGGATGCCGCTGCTAGATCCGGGCCTGCCGCGAGGATGCGGGCGTGCAGCTGAGAGGCGGCATCCCACGGCAGTGCTCCGCCGGCGAGGACAGGGTTCTGCACGGGGCGGATCACGAGCGGTTCGAGGATCAGCTTCACCGTGCGGGCGAGCGGGTGGCCGGAGCCGTTGCTGAGGGGCGCGACGTCCTGCCCGAGTTCTTGCCACGCATGGGCGATCACCCGGGCGCGCGGCTGCAGCGCCTCCGACGCGGTGGAGACGGGGTCCAGGGGCGTGAGCTCGGTCGCGGCGCTCATATCCGCTCAGCCTATAGAGGCGTGCGCGCGGCGGGGAGAATCCGTGATCGGGAGCGTCGGCCGCGCAGCATCCTGGCGGCATGGACACCAACACGACCACCGGGTACACGCTCAACGGCAGCACCGTCCTTCCGCTGGGTTCGTCGGCTCTGCCTCTGCGGGCGCCGCGCGATCCGAAGCGGGTGCGTGGTCGCATCCGTCGCCGGTTCCTGCTCTTGATGCTCGCGCCGCTGATCATCGGCGGCCTGATCTTCCTCGCCACCCAGTTCTTGATGCCGACGACCAGGGACATCGAGATCGTGCCGTCCTCGGCGGTGATCGGAATGGACGGCGATGACGTTGCCGTGCTGGTGTACCACGACGACTCGCGCCCCGGACCCTTCGAGGCGATGTTCCAGATGCGGGTCTCGGCGATCCGACTCTCCGATGGCGAGCAGCTGTGGGATCAGCGCCTGAACGAAGACCTCATCGGCGACGCGGTCGTGCTCGCCGGCGATGCCTCGTCGGTCTACATCGGCAGCGATCACGGTCTGGTGATCCTGGATGCTGCGACCGGTGCCGTGCGGGTCGAAGGTGATGGCGTTCCGGGGATCGGAGCGGATGCCGTGCTCTCCGCCAGCGCGTACGGATACGACCCCGAGGTCGACGCCGTCGTCGCGCTCACCGGCTCCGGGGCGCTCGTGCAGATCGCGGTCGGCAGCACGCAGGCGGTGCCGGCCGACGCCGCAGTCACCGCCCGATGGCAGAACACGCTGGGGTCGGGGCCTTTCCTCGACGAGACCGTGCTCACGCAACAGGTCGAGGTGGCGGCGACTCCCGACGGCACACGGTTCGAGATCGTTCCGGTTGCCGAGGCCGTGCAGCGGGACGCGCTCGTGATCACCTCGACCGATCCGGCGCAGGTGGTCCGCACCGAGCTCGTCGATGCGCGGCTGCTCCCGGTCGTCGGACTCGAGCCGCGTCTGGGCGTGCTTCTGGAGACCGGGCAGTTCCTACCGGGCGACTTCGCCGGCATCGACGCGGACGACGTCGAGGCGCTCCTGCAGCAGGCCTTCGGGGCGATGCCTTCGGTCGAGCACGTCGTGGCGCCGGCAGGCGCGGGGCAGGGCTTCGTGCTCGTCCAGCACCGCGAGTCGGTGAACGCCGACCGGGTGCTGCTCAGCAGCGTGGACATCGCGACCGGGAAGCTCATCGACACCGTCGAGATGCAGGCCGACGCCGTCCGCGCGTTGACCGGCCCCTCCGGCACCACGGCGGTGATCGCCGCAGCCCCGGAGTCCTGGTCGGCGGATCGACTCCTCGTGCTCGAAGACGACGGCTCCTTCCGTGAGGTCGAGGTGGGTGCCGTGCCCTGGTGGATGGTGTCGTTCGGGTAGCGCGCAGACCCACGGGAGCGCGATGCTGGACGAATGGCGCACACCACGAACTACGTCGACACCTTCATCGAGGTCGCCGAGGACTGTCCGGCCGATCATGCGATGGAGCCGCCGGTCGCCGAGAAGCCGTCGATCGCGGCGACGCACTACCGTCTGATCGCCGAACAGCCCTACGCGCGTACCTCCGACGACGTGATCTTCGAGACATACGCGTTGCGCAACGGCATCGCGGTGGATGACGCCTCGGCCCGTGAGGCGTTCTTCTCGAAGGGGCAGCCGTGCCTGCGCTCCTCGCCGCTGGGCAAGCGCTACGGATGGGGCCTCCATCACGACGCGGAGGGCCGGGTCGCGCTGGTGCCTCGGGAGTCGGAGCAGTACGCGGCGCTCGCCGCAGACACCGAGGTCGCGCACACGAGGGCGATGCGGAGCCGACGGGCATGAGGGTGGAGGACGAGAGCGGTGGGTTGCCCGCTGAGGCAGACGACGCGGAGACGACCGTGGACGTGGACGTGGACGCGGAGGATGAAGATGACGACTTCGGTTGGGTGATCGTCACCCTGACCGTCTTCGCACCGGTGGCGATAGACAAGCTGTCGGCGTTCGAATGGACCGGAGAGGCGAAGGACGGCGTCCGATCGTACGGCCTCGGGACGATCAGGATCGACGAACCCGACACCGACCGACGGGTGCATGCACTCGACAGCGCCGTCTCGACCTTGCTCGACCTGTTGTCGGACGTGCCGCGCGAGGTGCTGTTCGACGAGGCGTCGTTCGTGCGGCTGTTCATGACGTTCGGACGCGGTGCGCAGACCCTCTTGCCCGCGCTCATCCAGAAGATCGCCGCCGTCAACGCGACCGTCTGGATCGACACCTGACTTCGCGCGCGTTCCCGGTCACCAGGGGAGGAGCAGGAGGCCGAAAGCGAGCGCGGCGGCGCCCAGCAGGCCGAAGACCATGACGGCGTTCGGGTAGGAGTCGACCGGGGAAAGGGGTGTCGTACTCAGGTACGACGCCCCTTCGCAGTGGGCACTTCGGGCCGACGCGACGGGGATGCTCCCGCTCATACCGTCTCCATATGCCCACCGAAAACACCGCCTCTCACCCTGCCGGAACCACTCTTCGCGTCATCGCCTCGATCGGCGGGAGCGTGCTCGTCGCCGTAGCGCTGACCATCATCTGGGTCGCCCGGCTGAGCATCGACCGGGTCCTGTACGTGAGTGGTCTCGGGGCCGACGGGGAACCCACCGCAGGGTGGTTCGAGCTCGCGCTCCTGCTCCTCGTCGCCGGGGGCTTCGCGGTGGCCTGGGCTGCGCGCGGACTGCGCTCGACGGTGCCGTGGCTGAGCGTCTGGACACCCTCGTTCTCGGTGGCGATGGCGTCTGCGCTGTTCCTCGTGGCCTCGCAGGTCACCTGCACGACCGGATGCCCGCTGCCGGTCGGTCCGGCGTTCACCTGGCAGGACCTGGTGCATACGACGGTCGCGGTGCTCGCCTTCGCCCTGGCCGCGTTCGCGATGCTCCAGGTGTCGTTCGTCGAAGGACGGCGGACGCTGCGGGTCCTCTCGCTGGGCGCCGGCATCTCCACCGCAGTGATCGCTGCGGCCGGTGGCATCCTGTCCCTTTTGCAGTTCCGCACCGACATCGGCAGCATCTTCGAGCTCGTCGCCACCACCATCGGCATGGGCTGGCTCGCGATCCTCGGAATGGACACGGCGGTCGCGCAGCGGCGGCGCCGGGTGCGGAGGGAGTCGTGGAAGCCGGCACCGCAGGCCGCCGATCTTCACCGGAGCACCTCGCGCAGCCCGGTGACGGGTTCGCTCGTCGCCGTCTCCCGCTGAGGGAACCGCGAAGTGCGGTGCGTAGAGTCGTCATATGCGAGAGTCAGCGCCCGTCGCCGACGGGGGGATCCGTGCGGTGGATCTGCCACGGCCACCCGGAGTGGTGCGGCGTTTCTGGGGGAGTCATCCCTGGCTCGTCGACGGGCTACTCGCGACCGTGTATCTCCTCCTGAGCGCGTTCTGGGCGGTGGTCACCCCGCTGTCGTCCGGAGTCTGGTCGCCCCTCGCACCCATCGTGATCCCGCTGATCCTCGCCGTCGTCGGTGCGATCGGTCTGCTCGTGCGGCGACAGCGGCCCTGGCTCACCTTCGGGGTGTTCGCCGTCATCGCGGTGGTCGCTCTCGCGACGGACACCCTCGCGGAGCCCTTCGGCATCGCACTGGCGCTCTATGCGCTCTTCGTCTACCGCTCGAACCGCAGCGGGTGGCTCGCCTTCGGCGTGACCGTAGCGGCAGGCATCCTCATCCTCCCGGCGCTGGACTGGCTGCGCCGCGGCGACCCGGACAGCGCGCTCACCTCGGTGCCGGGCAGTCTGCTCTTCCTCGTCGTGATGCTGATCGCGGCGTTGCTCGGAGTCACCGTGGGTGACCGGCGCCGGTACATCGGGGCGATCCTCGACCGGGCCAACCAGCTCGCGCGCGAACGCGACCAGCAGGCGCGCATCGCGACCCTCGCCGAGCGTGCCAGGATCACCCGCGAGATCCACGACGTCGTGGCGCACAGCGTGTCGGTCATGGTGTCGCTCGCGGATGGCGCGAGCGCGCTCGCCGAGAAGGATCCGCAGCGCTCGAAGAGTGCCATCCAGGAGATCGGCGAGGTCGGGCGGCAATCGCTCGTCGAGATGCGACAGCTGCTCGGCGCTCTCGGCGATGACAGCGACGACGGTGAGGAGCAGAGCCCGCTGCGCCCCAACCCCGGGCTGAGCGAGCTGACCGCACTGGTCGAGACCTTTCGCACGGCCGGGCTGCCGGTCACGGTGCGCACGGACGGGACGGCGCCCTCCTCGCCCGCGCTGCAGAACACGATCCATCGGATCGTGCAGGAGTCGCTCACGAATGCCCTGCGCTACGCGAAGGATCCGCGCGAGGTGCTCGTGAAGCTCGACTTCCGCGGTGACGTCCTCGTGATCGAAGTCACCGACGACGGGCGGCAGGGACCACCCGCACCGTCGGTCGGTTCGGGTCGCGGCCTCGTCGGTGTGCGGGAGCGGGCGCGACTGGCGGGTGGGACAGTGGAGGCAGGACCGCTGGCGGAGGGCGGATGGCGCGTGCGGGTGCAGATCCCCGAACAGGAGGAACAGGGATGACCGAGGAACGCATCAGGGTGCTCATCGTCGATGACCACGAGCTGATCCGGCGCGGCATGCGGATGGTGCTCGACGCCGAAGACGACATCCAGGTGGTGGGCGAGGCGGTGTCGGGGGCCGAGGCCGTGCATCTGGCGGATGACCTGCGTCCGGATGTGGTCCTGATGGACATCCGGATGCCGGAGATGGACGGCATCGAGGCCACCAGGCGCATCGTCAGGGGCACACCGACGAGCCGCGTCCTGGTGCTGACGACCTTCGACCTCGACGAGTACGCGTTCGGGAGCCTTCGCGCCGGGGCGAGCGGGTTCCTTCTGAAGAACACGCCGCCTGCGCAGCTGACCACCGCGATCCGGGCGATCGCCGCCGGCGACGCCCTCGTCTCGCCGCGCGTCACCCGGTCGATGCTCGACCTCTTCGCCACTCGCCTGCCCCGACAGTCCGAGACCGACGATTCGCGGCTGAGCGTGCTGACCGAGCGGGAGCGCGACGTGTTCCTCGCCATCGCCAAGGGCTACAACAACACCGAGATCGGCGAGAGCCTGTACGTGTCGGAGTCGACCGTGAAGACCCACGTCGGACGCATCCTCATGAAACTCGACCTGCGCGACCGCGTGCAGGCCGTCATCCTCGCCTACGAGGCCGGGTTGGTCTGACGCCGCTGGTGTGACGTGGCTGGTGTGATGGCGCCGGCGCGGTGACGAGTCCGGGTGCCGAGGAGATCGCTCCCCGGCACCCGGCATCGTCGCTCCATCGACCTCACTGCTCCAGCGAGACCTCCTGAAGCGCACCTTCGGCGTCGATCTCGAGCGTCAGATCGAGGTCGAGCCGCCGCAGGAAAGCATCGTCGTGACTCACGATGAGCACGGCGCCCCGGTAGGCGCGGAGGGCTTCGACGAGCTGGCCGACCGTGTCGAGGTCGAGGTTGTTCGTCGGCTCGTCGAGCACCACGAGATGTGGCGCCGGGTCGGCGAGCAGCAGCTTCGCCAGAGCGACGCGGAAGCGCTCGCCACCGGAGAGGGCCGCGACCGGTCGCTCCGCGGTGGCCCCTCGGATCAGGAACCGGGCGAGGCGGTTGCGCAGCTCCTTCTCCGGCACGTGCGGTGCCGCGGCGGCGATGTTCTCGAACACCGTGCGCTGCTCGTCGAGGCCGTCGATCCGCTGCGGCAGGTAGCCGATCAGGTCGGTGTGGGCCTCGGCATGCAGCGCACCCCCGGCCGGAGCACCTCCCCCGACCAGCCGCTCCAGAAGCGTGGTCTTGCCCGCACCGTTCCGGCCGATCAGAGCGACGCGCTCCGGTCCCTGGATCACCCAGGCCCGCTCCTCATCGCCGATCGTCGCGATCCGGCGGCTGCGAGACACCAGTGGATCCGGCAGCTCGATCTTCATCGAGGCGTCGGAGCGCACGCGGCGTCCTGCCTCGTCGAGGACCGAACGTGCGGCATCCTCCTTCGCTCCGACCTCGGTGCGGAGCTTGCCCGCCGACACCTCGGCGGCCATCTTGCGGCCGTGGGCGACGATCTTCGGGACGCGCTTCTCGACTTCCGCCTTCTTCGCGGTGCGTGTGCGGTGGGCGAGCTTCACCTCGGCTTCGATCCGCTGGCGCTTCTCCTTGCGAAGCGCCTGGGCGGCTGTGACCTCGGCCTGCCTCGCAGCATCCTGCTCGGTGTCCAACCAGGCACGCCATTGCGAATACGGGCCGCCGAACACGCTCAGCGTCTGCGCGTAGAGCTCGGCGGTGTCGTCCATCAGCTCGAGCAGCGACAGGTCGTGACTCACGACGATGAGCGTGCCCTTCCAGGCGCGCACCATCGCCGCGAGCTTCGCCCTGGCGTCGCGATCGAGGTTGTTGGTCGGCTCGTCGAGGAGCGTGATCGGCGCACGGCGCAGGCGGATGCCGGCGATCGCGACGAGCACCGACTCTCCGCCCGAAAGCTCGCCCACCCTGCGGTCGAGGAACTCCGGGTCGAGGCCGGCTTCGGCGAGTGACGCCTCGGCGCGCGCCTCGATGTCCCAGTCGTCGCCGACCGTGTCGAAGTGGGCGGGGTCGACGTCGCCCGCGGTGATCGCCCGCACGGCGTCGAGCGCCGCGGACACACCGAGGAGGTCTGCGACCCGACGGTCGACGTCGAGTGTCAGCTGCTGCGGCAGGTACGCGACCTCACCGGATGTCACGACGAAGCCGGAAGACGGTTCGAGTTCGCCGGCCATCAGTCGCAACAGCGTGGACTTGCCCGCGCCGTTGCGTCCGACGAGGCCCGTGCGCCCGGAACCGAACGCTCCGGAGACGCCGTCGAGGGCTACCGTGCCGTCCGGCCAGGTGAAGGTGAGGTGGTCGAGGGTGACCGATGCATGAAGGGTGGGGTTTGACATGAGTGTCTCCTGTCGAGTGCGAAGGGTGCACTGAAACCGGACCTCTGCCAGGCCTCGACGGGACGCAGAGAACGTCGCGAGAGGGGGAGGTCTGCCGTGGAGTCGGCGATCGTCGGGTCAGCGCGCGGAAAGAGGAGCGCGGAGGCGACGGATCAGATCAAAGGACTTCCAGACACGGCGGACAGGACTCCCCGACGATACCCGGGCGTGTCGGCTTCTCGCAACCCCGGGCGTGTCGGTCCGGGTTTCAGCAGAAGGGGTTCAGCGGCCGGGCAGCACGACGGGGGCACCCGTGTCGGGGTCGGCGATCACCCGCGCCTCGAGGTCGAACAGCTCGGTGAGCAGTGGCGCGTCGACGATGTCGCGAGGATCGCCCTCGGCGACGATGCGCCCGCCTTTCATCGCGATCAGGTGCGAGGCGTAGCGGGCGGCCTGGTTGATGTCGTGCAGAACGACGACGACGGTCCGCCCTTCCCGATGCAGACGCGTGACCAGTTCGAGCACCTCGATCTGGTGGCCGATGTCGAGAAAGGTCGTCGGCTCGTCCAACAGCAGGATCGGGGTCTCCTGGGCCAGCGCCATCGCGATCCAGGCGCGCTGGCGCTGCCCGCCGGAGAGCTCGTCGACGTTGCGTTCCGCGAGGTCGGTGACGTTCGTGGCGGCCATCGCCTCGGCGACCGCACGCTCGTCCTCCGTCGACCAGCTGGAGAGCACGCTCTGATGGGGGTAGCGGCCGCGACCGACAAGGTCGGCCACGGTGATGCCCTCCGGGGCGAGCGGACTCTGGGGGAGCAGACCCATCCGCCGCGCCACCTCCTTGGTGGACAACCGAGTGATGTCGCCGCCGTCGAGGAGCACGCGCCCTCCTGTGGCCGGCAGCAGCCGGGCGAGGGCGCGCAGCAGAGTCGACTTTCCGCAGGCGTTCGGGCCCACGATCACGGTGAGCTCCCCATCGGGGATGTGCACGTCGAGGCCGTCGAGTACGCCCCGCCCGCCGTAGCCCACGCGCAGCGCTTCGGTTGCCAGTCGTGTCATCGTCGTCCTCCTCCGGTGAAGCGCCTGCTCTCGCGCATGAGCAGCGCGAGCAGATAGATCCCGCCGATGCAGATGGTCACCGCGCCGGTCGGCAGTGTGACGTCGGGGATCGCATGCTGGGCGATCACATCTGCGACGAGCAGCAGTACCGACCCGGTCAGTGCTGCTCCGACGAGATCGACCGAGGTGCCTCGTCCGGTCAACCGCTGCCCGATCTGCGGGGCGGCGAGAGCCACGAAGGCGATCGGCCCTGCGGCGGCGGTGACCGCTGCGACCGCTGCGACGCCGAGCAGCATGAGCATGCCTCTGGTGCGTTCGAGCGGGATGCCGAGCATGGCCGCGGCGTCGTCGCCGAGCTCGAGTCGTCGCATCCGCCGCTGCGCTGCCGGTGCGCACAGCAGCACGGCGACGATGGCGATCGCGGCGAATCCGAGCGTGGTCCAGTCGACTGCTGCAAGGGAGCCGGCACCCCACACGGCCGCGCGAAGGGCGAGGTCGACATCGGCCCTGGTACTGAACCACGTGTTGAGTGAGTTCAGGAGCGCGCCCATCGCGATACCGACGATGATGAGGCGGAAGCCCTGCATGCCTCGCCGGAACGCCAGCACGTAGACGAGCGCTGCCGTCAGCACACCGCCGACCAGAGCGCCGGCGGCATAGGCGGCATACCCGGTCGCACCGGTCAGCATCATCAGGATCACGCCGGTGTACGACCCGGTGCTGAAGCCGATCACGTCGGGGCTCCCCAGAGGGTTGCGGGTGAGGGACTGGAAGATGCTGCCCGCGATGCCGAGAGCGGCGCCGAACAGCAGTGCCGCGATGACGCGGGGCGCCCGCCACTCGATGACGACCTTGCGCACTGCGCCGTCGGTCCGGCCGAGGAACGAGCCGATCACCTCTCCTGCGCTCACGCCGTAGCTGCCGAGGGTCATCGCCCACACCGCCACGCAGAGGGCGACCGCGACGAGCGCGGCGCAGACCAGGAGCATCCGCCGGGTGGTGCGCATCGAGAGCGGGCCGGCGCGGAAGACGAGCACCGCGCTCACAGTGCCTTCGCCTTCCGGCCGCGGACCAGGGCGATGAGCACCGGGGCGCCGATCAGCGGCAGCACCACCCCGACCTGCAGCTCGGCGGGGATCACGACGATGCGGCCGAGGATGTCGGCACTGAGCACCAGCGCCGGTGCGAGCACCGCCGAGTAGAGCGTGATCCAGATCCAGTCCGGGCCCGTGATCCAGCGCACGGCGTGGGGGATGACGAGACCGACGAAGACGAGTGGACCGGCGGCGGCCGTCGCGGCTCCGCACAGCAGGGCGACCGCCAGCACGACCCCCACCCGTGTCGCGCCGAGCCGCACCCCCACGGCCCTGGCGGTGTCTTCGCCCAGGGCGAGGGCATTGAGCGGACGCACGCAGAAAGCGGCGATCAGGAGTCCGAGCGCGAGGGGTACGAGGATTGCGTCGATCGTGCCGGCCGGGCGGTCGGCGAGCGTTCCCGCGCCCCAGAAGCGCATCCGGTCGAAGGTCTCGGTGTCGATGAGTGCGAGCGTGTGTGAGAACCCGGTGAGCACGGCGGCGAAGGCCACTCCGACGAGGGTCAGTCGAACCGGAGATCCCGATCCGCGACCGGCACCCGCCGCGAGGTATACGAGCGCGGACGCCGCGATGGCACCGACGAAGGCGAACGGCAGGTACTGGTCGATCCGGGTGATCCCGAGGAAGGCCACGGCCAGTGTGACCGCGAAGCCCGCCCCGGCGTTCACCCCCAGGATGCCGGGGTCGGCCAAGGGGTTGCGGGTGAGGGCCTGGATGAGCGCACCGGAGATGCCCAGCGCGACGCCCACCAGGATGCCGAGCACCGTGCGATCGACGCGCGCGCTGGTGACCGTGACCTGACTCACCGATCCGTCCGGGGCGACGAAGGCCTGCCAGACCACATCGAGGGGCAGCGCGGCTGACCCCACGACCACACTGAGCACGCAGAGCGAAGCGAGCAGGACCAGGGAGACGATCAGCCCGAAGACACGACGCCGGGTGCGCGTCTGCCGAACGCCGGCGTCGGAGGCCGGTGCGGTGCGCGTGGCGGTGGTCATGGGGCTCCTCTGGACGCCGAAACGCTAACAGCTTCCGACGGTCGCTCCGCGCGGTTCAGGACTGTGCGAGGGCAGCGCGGGGGTCGGCTGTCAGACGGTCGGCCGTGATCCCGGTCTCCCTGCTGAGGGCCTTCACGAGCCCTGCCCTGGTGCCGAACCCGGAGAGCCGCGCGGCCGTGGCCAGGTCGCCGCCGCCGACCAGATGGGCGACGGCTGCGTTCATTCGAGTCCGTCCGCGCCAGCGGGAGAACGACCAGCCGGTCTCGGCGACGAAGATGCGCTGCACCTGGCGCGCGCTCATCCGATGGCGGGCGGCCAACTCCTCGAGGGGGAGCGGGAGGCGCAGGGCATCCTTCGCGAGCCGGCGAGCGGCCGGATGTTCGGGGTAGACGACCGGGAAGTAAGGTCGCGATACGGCATGCAGAACACGGGCGATCGCCCGACGGAACGGCAGGATCTGCTCGTCGGTGCTGGGCGCCGCCACGAGAGCTGTGGTCATGACGTCGACGAGCGCGGGCACCACTCCGAGAACGCGCACGCGCACCGAAGGGGCGGCCTCGTCCTCCAGGATGGGACCGAGGACCGTCCCGCCCTCGCGAATGCGCACGGCGTGCGGGACGTGCGGCTGCATCCATACCGCTTCGTGTCGGCGCAGGGGGATGTCGACGCCGTCGACGGTCAGCACCGCCGAGCCGGTCACGACGTAGACGACGTGGGGTTCGTCGTGCTCGTGGGTGTCGTGTCCGAGGAAGCGGATCGAGTTCTCCGGGACGGTGCCGGCGAGAGCGGTGGATCGCACGCTGTTCTCCTCCGAGACATGTCGTATCCGTCAGCGTCGATGTCGCATGCGTCACGGATCGACCGGTTAGTGAGAATAGCCTTACCTTACCCGAGCAGCGCCCGTCCGCCGCGTGCCCGTCGGGTCATCCCGCATCCGTCGATCCCCGAGGTCTCCATGTCCAGATCCATCCGTCTCCTCGCTGCGCTCCCCGTGGTCGCCCTGTTCGCACTGGCATCGTGCGCCACCGATCCCGCCCCCGAATCGGGTGCAGGTGCATCCGGCGACGCCACGACCCGCGTCGTCACCACCGAACAGGGCGAGGTCACCATCCCCGCCGACCCGCAGAAGGTCGTCGTGCTGAATCACGCCCTCGCCGGCTACCTGTATGACCTCGACGTGCCGGTGGCGGCCCTCACCTCCGCGGACTTCGGCTATGAGGCGTCGTTCTCGGACTTCTGGGCGGAAGACGCCGAGAAGCAGGGCACCGAGTTCATCACATGGAGTGCTGACGGGTTCGACCTCGAGGCGATCCTCGCTCTCGAGCCCGACCTGATCATCGGCGGTGGAATCGGTTTCCCGCTGTTCCTCGCCACCGATGCCTATGACGACCTGAGTGACATCGCCCCCACCGTTCTCGTCAGCGGCGACAAGGGGACCTGGCAGGACCAGTACTCATTCCTCGCCGACGACGTCTTCGACAAGGGCGAGGTCTATGACGAGGCGCTCGCCGCCTACGAGGACCGCGTGGCCGAGGTCGCCGCGAACATCACGGTGCCGACCGCTCCGTCCGCATTCCTGTCGATCCTTCCCGACGGCACGGTGTACGTCGCCCGCGAGGACATGGGGCTTCCCGTGGTGTTCGACGCCGTCGGCATCGAGTCCGCGCCGATCTTCGCCGAGGGCGACTACGAGCCGTACACCCCCGGTGGCGACTCCTTCGAGCTGTCGACCGAGCAGGTGGGGCAGGTCATCACGCAGCCCACGGTCTTCATCACCGGCTTCAACACCGACATCGGCGACATCGACACGTTGTCGGAGAACCCGGTCCTCGCCGCGCTCCCGGCGTTCCAGAGCGGCTCCGCCCACGTGCTGCCCTACTGGGTGGCCCGTGGTGACTACGACGAGTCGCTCGCTCTGCTCGGCATCATCGAGGAGCTGTTCGGCTGAGATGGCACAGCGCGCATTCACTTCGCATCCGCTGGTCGTGCGCCGCGTGACGGTGCGCCGCATCGAGGAGATCACCCCTCGAATGCGGCGCATCGTCGTCGGCGGGGAGGCGCTCGGGGAGACCGTCGTCGACGGGCACACTCACCGGACCTTCGCCGCTCCCGGCTTCGACGACCACATCAAGCTGATCTTCGCCTCAGACGACGATCTGGAATCGGCGCTGCCCATCCAGTTGCCGCACGGCATCGAGTGGACGGCCGCCGAGAACCGGCTCGCCCGCGACTACACGCCGCGCTGGGTGGATGCCGCAGCCGGGGAGATGGCGCTCGACTTCGTGCTGCACGGCGACGGACCCGCCGCGACGTGGGCGCAGTCGGCCGCACCCGGTGACGACCTGTGCTTCGTCGGACCGAAGTCGTCGCTGCGGTTGCCGCAGGAGCTCGACTGGATCGTGCTGATCGCCGATGAGACCGGCCTGCCGGCGGTGGGGCGGTTCCTCGACGAACGCCCGACCGACGCCGTCGCGCACGTGCTCGTGGTGGTCGAGGAGGAGACCGCTCAGCAGGAGCTGAACCTGCGGGAGGGCGACACCGTGACCTGGGCGACCGCACCGGCCGGCGACGCGGCTGCTCTGGAAGCGGCCGTGCGAGCCCTCGTGCTTCCGGAGGATGGCGCGGGCTACGCATGGGCGGCGGCGGAGAGCCGCGCGCTGCTGCCGGTGAGGCGCTACCTGCAACGTGAGCGGGGGCTCGCGAAGGAGCGCATCAACATCACGGGCTACTGGCACGCCGAGACCGTCTCCGAGGGAGCCGATGCGGCGGAGCACGCGCTGCCACCCGTGTCCGAACCGGCATCGCCCGTGCCATGGCTCGTCGTGCGAGCGGCCGTGCGGCTCGGCATCGTGGATGCTCTCGCCGAGGGTCCGCTGTCGGTGCGGGATCTGGCGGCCAGGCTCGGGGTGGCTGCCCGGTCGATCGAGGCCCTGCGCGGCCTCCTCGCCTCCGCGGAAGTGGTCATCGGGGATGCCGAGTCGCTCGCTCTCGGCCGTTTCGGTGAGGACCTTCTCGAGGAGCATCATCGCGAGGAGTTCGATGGTCTCGAGGCGGAGGCCGTGCTGGCGCTGCGTGATCTCGACCACGCGCTGCGGGACGGCGTCTCTCCGTGGGAGCGAGCGAACGGCGCGACGCTCGCGACGCAGGCGCAATCGGATGCTGCGCACGTCGAGGAACTCATCGAGGATGCGGGCCGGCTCGCCTACCTGCTCGACGGGTTCGTGGCGGACCCGATGTGGCAGGACGTCTCCAGCCTGCTCGTCGTCGGCCCTGGCGCCCCCGCGGTTCTCGGCGCCTTCGAGGACGGTGGACGCGGCGGCATCGGTGTCGCCCTGCACGAGCACGGGCGGGTGCGCGACGCCGTCGTCGAGGCGGTGGGGCAGGATCCGTCCGCCGGGTGGACCGGTCGACTGGTCGACGTCGCGGTGCTCGCTCTTGCTCTCGCGCACCGGACGGATGCCGAGGCCGTCGATCTCCTCGACGAGCTCGCGCCGCACGCGGCACGCGTGATCCTCCTCGAATCGAGCAGGCCGGACGCACTCAGCCCGGGCGTCGAGGAGCAGCAGGTCATCGGCTTCGCCATGACCGGTGCGCCGTTCCGCTCCAGCGAGGCGCTGGGAGAGCTCGCAGCCGCCGCGGGCTGGACGACGGAGCAGGTGCAGCCCCTCGGCTGGGGGATCGAGGCGACCTTCCTGGTCCGCGCCTGAGCGTCCGTCGCGTGGGGGATGCCGTCACGCCGACGGGTCCGTACCGTGGAGGCATGGCAGACCAGAATCCGAGTCCACAGGAGTCGCGTGCCCGCATGGGAATGGGCGTCGGTCTCGCCCTCGGTGTGGCGATCGGCGTCTCACTCGGCACCGCGATGCAGAACTGGGCACTCGGACTGGGCATCGGAGTGGCGATCGGCGTCGCGTTCTCCGTGGCTTTCACGGGCTCGGGCAGAGGCTCGCGCCCGAGTGGCGAAGACGACGAAGAAGACGCCGGTGAGGGATCCGCCGGAGACGAGGATCCTCCGCAGCGCTGATCAGCTCGCGGCGATGCCGTCGATCCACTTCGTGAGGAACCGGTTCACGTCGGTCAGTTCCTCTTCGGAGATGCTGTGCGTGAGTCCCGTGTACACCCGACCCGACAGCTCCGAGTGCGCGGGCAGCCACTGGGCAGTGTGATCGATCAACGCGGGCGGGATGACGTCGTCGTGCGTGCCTCGTCCCCAGAACACGTGTGGGCGCAGCTCGGCCAGCTCCTCATCGTGCGGCAGTTCGCCCGGCGCTGCGTAGCCGCTCAGGACCGCCACGGCGCCGAAGCGCTCCGGGGCGAGGCGGAGAGCCTGCAGCGACACGGCTGCGCCTTGCGAGAAGCCCAGCAGGGCGACCGAGGGGGCATCTCCCGCTGCGATGTCGAGCCATCGCAAGAAGGCCTCCGCGGCGGTGGTCACGGCCTCGGCGCTGCGCCCGTCGAGTCCTTCGATCGGGTACCAGGACCGGCCGGGCATCGGCCACGGCGGGGCGAGGGGAGCAGCGACGGACGCCACCGCGATTCCCGCAGGAAGGTAGGGGACGAGTCCGAACAGGTCGTGCTCGTCGGCGCCGTACCCGTGCAGCAGCACCAGCAGCGGCATCCGCCCGCGCTCGGGGGTCGACCATCTGGTCGCGGTGTCGTCGATCGTCAGGTTCTCACTCACACCGTCATCCTGCCAGGGACGACAGACGTGCACGCGGTGTCGGTTCGCAGGGGCGGCTGGTAGAAAGGACACATGGCGGTCCGCACACCTGATCCTGATCCGGAGCCCGACGACGATGGTCTCGGTGACTTCCCGGACGCGAACCGTCCCGTACCCGATGCGAACCCGGGCTGGCTGAGCGAGTTCGAGCTCGAAGAAGCCCGACGCCGGCTGCCGATGCTCTACGTCGAGGCGATTCCGGTGCGCACCGACGGCTCAGGTCAGGTGACCGAGATCGGCATCCTGCTGCGTTCCACGCCGATGGGCGAGATGACCCGCACGATCGTCTCCGGCCGCGTCCGCTTCGGCGAGACCGTCCGTGATGCCCTCTTCCGGCACGTCGAGAACGACCTCGGTCCGATGGCGTTCCCGCTGATGCCACCTCAGCCGCTGCCGTTCACGGTGGCCGAGTACTTCCCGATGCCCGGTGTGAGCGCGTTCCACGACGATCGGCAGCACGCCGTGTCGCTGGCCTTCGTCGTGCCGGTGACCGGTACGTGCGAGCCGCGTCAGGACGCGCTGGAGGTCACCTGGTTCTCACCGGAGGCCGCGGGTTCCGATGCGGTCGCTGCCGAGATGGAGAACGGCCGCGGCACGCTCATCCGTCAGGCTCTCGCGAGCCTCGGCCTCCTGCGCTGACCGCGCTGCGCCTCAGCCCCTGGTGAGGCGGGAGAGCTCGGCGACGAATGCGTCGACGTCGGCTTCCTCGGTGTCGAACCCGCACATCCAGCGCACTTCCTTGCGGGCGGCATCCCAGTCGTAGAAGCGGAACGAGTCGCGCAGTTGGTCGGCGACGCCGTCAGGCAGCGTCGCGAACACGCCGTTGGACTGCGTGGGCTGGGTGAAGCCGACGCCCTGGATCGATCCGTCGGCGATGCCGGCCTCGATCGCCGACCGCAGGCGCACGGCCATCGCGTTCGCGTGCTGGGCGTTGCGCAGCCAGAGGTCGCCCTCGAGCAGTGCGATCAGCTGTGCCGAGACGAAGCGCATCTTCGACGAGAGCTGCATGTTGAACTTGCGCGAGTACTTCAGGCCGTCGGCGGCTTCGGGGTTCAGCACGACGATCGCCTCGCCGAGCATCGCGCCGTTCTTGGTGCCGCCGAAGGTGAGCACGTCGACGCCGGCGTCGCGGGTGAAGGCCCGCAGCGGCAGGTCGAGGGCGGCGGCCGCGTTCGAGATGCGCGCCCCGTCGAGGTGCAGCTTCATACCGCGCTCGTGCACGTGGTCGGCGATCGTGCGGATCTCGTCGGCTGTGTACAGAGTGCCGAGCTCGGTGGTCTGCGTGATCGAGACGACCAGCGGCTGTGCGCGGTGCTCGTCTCCCCAGCCCCAGGCCTCGCGGTCGATGAGATCGGGGGTGAGCTTGCCGTCGTCGGTGGGGACCGTGAGCAGCTTGAAGCCGCCGATCTTCTCCGGGGCCGCAGCCTCGTCGACATTGATGTGGGCGGTGGATGCCGCGATCACCGCACCCCAGCGCGGCAGCATCGACTGCAGGCCGGTCACGTTCGCGCCGGTGCCGTTGAACACCGGGAACGCCTCCACGCCTTCGCCGAAGTGCGCCCGGAACACCTCCTGCAGGCGGGCGGTGTACGCATCCTCGCCGTAGGCGCTCTGGTGACCCCCGTTCGCCGCGACGATCGCTGCGAGGATCTCGGGGTGGATACCGGAGTAGTTGTCACTGGCGAAGCCCCGGATCGCGGGGTCATGCTGGATGCTCACCTCCCCAGCCTAATTGTCCGGGCGCCGCTCTCGGTGCGGGGAGGGGGTTCCGGATGTCGGAGCCCGGTCCTACCCTCGATGGCATGGAGCGCACCGCAGCGAAGACGGCCTTCGCCAACGTTCTCGTCAACACTCTCATCGCGAACGTGACGACGAGCTTCCTCTGGTTCGCGCTCACATTCTGGGTTTACATCGAGACGCAGTCGGTGCTCGCCACCGGCATCATCGGCGGGGCCTACATGCTGTTCGTCGCGTTCTTCGCGATGGCCTTCGGCACGATCGTCGACCGCAATCGCAAGCACACTGTCATGGTGCTCTCGAGCGTCATCTCGGCGGTCGCCTTCCTCATCGCCGGGGTCCTCTATCTCTGGCAGCCCGAGGCTGCGCTCCTCGACCTCGGCGGGCCCTGGTTCTGGGTGTTCTCGGGCATCATCCTGTTCGGCGGCGTGATCGAGCAGCTGCGCAACATCGCCCTCTCCACCACGGTCACCCTGCTCGTGCCTGCAGACAAGCGCGCGAACGCCAACGGCCTCGTCGGCACGGTGCAGGGCATCGCATTCCTCGTCACGAGCGTGTTCTCGGGCCTCTCGATCGGGTTCCTCGGCATGGGGTGGACCCTTGCGATAGCGATCGCGGCCATGGCGCTCACCTTCGCGCACCTGCTGTTCGTGCGCATCCCCGAAGGCACTCCCGAGCCCGACCCGAACGCGTCGAGCGCTCTCGACTTCCGTGGCAGCGTGCGGGCGATCCGGCTCGCGCCCGGGCTGTTCGCCCTGATCATCTTCTCGACGTTCAACAACCTCATCGGCGGCGTCTACATGGCGCTCATGGACCCTTACGGGCTGACGCTCTTCAACGCGCAGACCTGGGGCTTCGCACTCGCGTTCGCCTCGACCGGCTTCCTGATCGGTGGAGGGCTGGTGGCGAAGTTCGGGCTCGGCCCCAAGCCCATGCGCACGATGCTGCTCGTGGTCATCGCGATGGGGCTGCTCGGCTCGGTGTTCATGCTGCGCGAGTGGTGGCCGCTGTACGTGGTCGGCATGTGGATCTACATGGCGCTGGTGCCGCCGGTCGAGGCTGCGGAGCAGACCGTGATCCAGAAGGTCGTGCCCTTCCAGCGGCAGGGCCGGGTGTTCGGTGTGGCCGCTGCGATGGAGGCGGCGGCAGCCCCGCTCACCGCTTTCCTGATCGCGCCGATCGCCGAGTTCCTGATCATCCCCTACATGAAGACCGCTCAGGGGCAGCAGCAGTGGGGGTGGCTGCTCGGCGAGGGGGAGGCGCGAGGAATCGCGCTCATCTGCCTGTTCGCCGGACTCATCATGGTCGTCGCCGCGACGTTGGCGTTCTTCACCCGCTCCTATCGCAAGCTCACCGAGCTGTACGCCGAAGCTCCGGAGCAGCAGATCGATCACGGTGAGGAGGGCGCCGGCGAGCAGGCGCTCGACGGCGCTGTCGACCCCCGCGAAGACGAGGTGGTCGAAACCAGGCACGCTGAGGCCCCGCCGGTCATCCCGGGGGTGCCGCCCGAATCTCGGTGACGGTCGAATCTCGGTGACGGTCGGCGGTCAACCCAGGTCGATCACCCGGTCGTTGAGTTCGGCGGCGTCCTCGTCCCACAGCGCGATGATCCGTGCAGCGAGGGCGTCGGGATCGAGTGCTTTGGCGCGGAGCACGACGGATGCCGCGCGCAGCGGCTCTCCGGCATCCCGTGCGGCTTTGGCATAGCCC
This sequence comes from Microbacterium sp. MYb54, assembly GCF_002979515.1. GTDB lineage: Bacteria > Actinomycetota > Actinomycetes > Actinomycetales > Microbacteriaceae > Microbacterium. The sequence goes on from NZ_PCPA01000005.1 coordinate 75,008, forward strand.
TGGGCGACCGCCCTGGCCCAGGCCTCGCTCGCAGCTTTGACCGCGGCGTAGTTCGCTCCACCAGCGAGGGGACGTGCGACGGCGGTCGATGAGACGATCGCGAAGCGTCCGGCATCGGAGGCGCGCAGAGCGCCGTCGAACGCCCGGCTCGTGGCGCGAACGGCTTCGAGCGCCGGCAGCAGCGCGGCGAAGTCCTCATCTGACTGTCCGGCAAGGCCTCCGCCTCCACGCCAGCCGCCGACCAGCGGCACCACCGCGTCGACAGGGCCGATGCGCGTGGCCAGAGCGGTCATCTCGTCGAGAGATGTCGCGTCGGCGACCTCGATCTGCGCCCCGGCGTCCGACAGCTCCTGCAGGCGCTCAGCCGAGCGTCCGGTGGCGATGACGCGGGCGTTCGCGGCGACCAGGGCGCGTGTCACGGCGAGGCCGGCCGTGCTGGTCGCTCCGGCGAGGACGACGGTGCGCCCCGAAGCATGCGAGTCGGTGTGTTCAGCCATGTCATCCACTCTTCCGGATCGGAGGGGCTTCTGCGGCCGGAACCTGCGGAGAGATCCGCAGAACAGGTTCCGGCCGCAGTGCGGTGCGCCCCAGCGTCACACTCGGAACGCGCGCTGTGCGCGCGTGGTCATCAGTCGTCCGTGCCGCGGATGCCGACGGTCGATTCGATGACCGGCTTCATCTTCTTGTCGAGGGTCTCGAAGAACATCGACAGCGGGAACTCGTCATCCATCACGGCGTCCGTGTAGCCCTTCGGCGCGCCGGCGAGGATCTCGTCGGACAGGCCCCGGGCCCACTGCGATGCCGGGTGCGGGGTGAGGGTGCCGCGGACGAGCTCGTAGGCGGCGAGCCAGTGCGCGACCTTGGGGCGGTCGATCGAGTGCCAGTACAGGTCGTCGATCGCATCTCCCAGAGCCACCACGGCGTCCGGCACGTTGTCCCAGTCGAACGCGAGGGCGGTGTCGGTCCAGTGCAGCACGCCGCGCTGGTGGAGCCAGGCGAACAGCAGCTGTCCGCCGACCGCGTCGTAGTTGCGCGTGCGGGTGCCCGTGATCGAGAAGCGGAAGATGCGGTCGAAGATCACTGCGTACTGCACGAGGTGCGCGTAGTCGTGCGTCTCCTGCTCGATCTCGGTGAGCTCTTCGCCGGCCTCGATGCGCGCTGCGAGGGCACGCTCGATCTTCACCGACTCGCGGAACGCCGTCATGTCGCAGCGCATCTCCTCCAGCGAGTAGAGGAAGAACGGCATCCGCTGCTTGATCATGAACGGATCGAACGGCAGATCGCCGCGCATGTGCGTGCGGTCGTGGATGATGTCCCACATGACGAAGGTCTTCTCGGCCATCTGCTGATCGTCGAGCATCGCGGCTGCGCGCTCCGGCAAGTCGAGGTTGGTGATCTCGGCGGCGGCACGGGTCACTCGGCGGTACCGGGCGGCCTCGCGGTCCTGGAAGATCGCGCCCCACGTGAAGGACGGGATCTCGCGCATCGCGACGGTCTCGGGGAACAGCACGGCCGAGTTCGTGTCGTAGCCGGGCGTGAAGTCGACCAGACGCAGCGAGACGAACAGCTTGTTGCCGTAGTCGCCTGCTTCGAGTGCCGCGATGAACTCCGGCCAGATCGTCTCGACGATCAGCGCCTCGACCAGGCGCTCGCTCGAACCGTTCTGCGTATACATCGGGAAGACCACGAGGTGGCGGATGCCGTCGACGCGGTGCTGCTGCGGCTGGAAGGCCATCAGCGAGTCGAGGAAGTCCGGTACGCCGAAGTCCGAGGCGGCCCAGCGGTCGAAGTCGACCACCGAGGCGGCGAGGTACTCGGCGTCGTGCGGGAAGGCGGGGGCGAGCGCGCGGATCGCGGCAGTTATCGCACCGACGAGCGCGCGCGCGGCGGAGTGGTGCGCGGCATCCGGGATCGAGCCGTCTTTGATCTGCATCTCGCGGATCGCGATCGCCGCGTCTTTGAGCTGCGCCCAGGCGGCGGACTGCTCGGCGATCGATGCGTCCTCGACGACCTCGGGTTCGCCGACGATGGCCTGGACAGCGGAACTGTTGGCGGAAAGAAGGGACATCGGGACCTCCGATCGGAGAGTTTGACGGAAAGATTCCGGCATATACGGAATCCTGACGATAATCTTACAGCTATGGATGACTCTGTCGACCGCGCGATCCTGACCGCGATCTCCCGTGACGGCCGCGCCACGCTCTCTCAGCTGTCGGATGCCGTCGGTCTGTCGGTGTCGGCGGTGCAGTCGCGTCTGCGCCGGCTGGAGACGAGGGGCGTCATCTCCGGGTATCAGGCGATCCTCGACCCCGAGCAGGTGGGCACCCCGCTCTCGGCCTTCATCGAGATCACCCCGCTCGACCCGGCCCAGCCCGACAACGCCCCCGAGCTGCTCGAGCACCTCGACGCGATCGAGGCCTGCCACTCCATCGCCGGCGACGCGAGTTACATGCTCTTCGTCCGCGTCGCTTCTCCGCGTGCGCTCGAGGCGCTCGTGCGCGACGTGCGTCTCGCCGCGAACGTCAGCACCCGCACGACCGTGGTGCTGCAGACCTACTACGAGCACCGGCCGATCATCCCCGTGGCTGCGGTCGAGTAGCTTCCCGCCCTACCGTCAGAGGACAGCGCCGACCATCGCCTCGCCCAGCGGGGTGCGCAGGTGCAGCATCCTGGTGCCTTTGCGTTCGCTGTCGATCAGCCCGGCCCCTCGCAGCACCCCGAGATGATGCGACGCCGTGGACACGGCGATGCCCGCGTCGTGCGCGACCTGCGACGTCGTGCGTGCGGTGCCGGCGCGGAGCAGGATGCCGGCGCGGGCAGGTCCCAGCAGTGCGCCGAGAGCGTCGGCGATGGCGGTGGCATCACGGGCCCAGCCTGCGGTGACCCCGCGGGCCGGATAGAAGAGTGTCGGCTGCGCCGGTGGCTCGGTGAGCACCATGCAGCCCCACGACGACATCACGGAGGGGACCAGCACCAGTCCGCTGCCGCGGCAGTCGACCTGTTCGCTGTGGCGGCGCAGCGAGACGCGGACGGCGCCCTCGCTCCAGGTCACCTGGCGATGCAGGTCGCCGGCCATTCCCGCGATGCCCGTGCTCGCGATCATGCGGGCGCGGACCGCGATGTCGGCACGCAGCAGACGATCGAGCTGCGGCCACACCGGGTCGAGCACCGCGTCCCACACCGCAGCCCAGGCGTCGGCGATCATCTCGCGGGCGCGCTCCGGGTGATCCTGCATCTCGCGCAGCGCCCGTTGTCGGGCTCCGGTCGAACGCAGGATCATCTTCCCCAGGTCGACCCGCATCGGTTCGAGGCGTGCGCCCCGCAGCTCGTCGAGCTCGGTCTCGGGTGTCAGATCCCATCGAGGCGCGGTCGTGAGGAAGTCGGGCAGATAGCCGTCGTCACCGATCACGGTCGCGAGCAGGGCGAAGTGCTCTCGGGGCAGGCGGTCTCGCACGGCGCGCAGCCATCCCCATTGCAGTGGATGCGCAGTCGGTCGTCGCAGCACCCGCACGGCGTGCGCCAGCTCGTGGCCCGGGGAGATGCCGAACCGCACCGCCTCGACGTCGCCCGGGCTCAGATGGAACTCGACGCGATGGTCAGGGTGCTCGACACCCTCGATCGGGCTGGACTTTCGATCCACATCGAAACTCTAGGGACTGCACGCGAGGCTGTCGAGACTGGAGCCATGAACAGCACATCGCCCGCCTTCGGGGTCGTCGCCGGCGCTGACATCCGCATCGGCACTGGCCGTAGCCGCAGATTCGTCGGGGCCGAGCACGGTGCCGCGGTCTCGTACTTCTTCGTCGAGAACCAGCCGGGGGAAGGCCCGGGGCTGCACTGGCATCCCTATCCTGAGACCTGGGTCGTGATCGAAGGCGTTGCCTCCATCACCGTGGGCGAGGAGACTTTCGTCGCCGGAGCGGGAGACACCGCCACCGGCCCCGCGTTCATCCCGCACCGCTTCACCAACGTGGGTGACGGGGTCCTCAAGATCATCGGCATCCACGCCTCCGCCACCATCATCCAGACGTTCCTCGACGAGGACTGAGCACCAGGAGCACCATGTCCTTCCAGGCATACCTCGACAACATCGAGACCAAGACCGGCCTCACCCCGCGGCAGTTCATCGAGCTCGCCACCGAGAAGGGGTTCGACCAGACGACCAAGGCGACGCCCATCGTCGCGTGGCTCAAGGAGGACTACCAGCTGGGGCAGGGACACGCGATGGCACTAGTGCACGTGATCACGAAGGGACCGCAGATCAGCGACAAGCACGTCGGCAAGGGCGGAGCGCACGGCGACCCGTCCGACACGCTCTGGCTCGACGGCAAGGACAGCAACCCGAACCCCTGATCGTCGGTCTCGCTGAGGTCGGGCATCGCCGCGGCCAGTAGGATTCCCTGCGTGGCAGCATCCTCCCAGCGCAAGAAGAAGACCCAGAGCGCGAAGCGCACCCCGGCCCGTACCAGCGGCAACCCGGCGAGGCGTCCGGTCGTCGAAGCGGGCCCGGCGACGGCCGGCGACTGGATCGGGGCCGCGCGTCTGCGCACCCTGCCGCTCGCGATCGCACCGGTCATCATCGGCACGGGAGCCGCGCGCAGCACCGGCCCCGAGTTCCACTGGGTCATCGCGCTCGCCTGCCTCGCCGTCGCGGTGCTGCTGCAGATCGGCGTGAACTTCACCAACGACTACAGCGACGGCGTCCGCGGTACCGACGCGCACCGCGTGGGACCCGCACGCCTCACGGCATCTGGTCGCGTGAACCCGCGCACCGTACTCGTGATCGGACTGGTCTTCTTCGCGCTCGCCGCGCTCGTGGGGCTCGCGATCGTGGTGCGCACCGGACAGTGGTGGATGCTCGCCGTCGGCGCCGCGTGCATCGTCGCCGCCTGGTTCTACACCGGAGGCAAGCGGCCCTACGGCTACTACGGCCTCGGCGAGGTCTTCGTGTTCGTGTTCTTCGGACTCGTCGCCACGCTCGGCACCACGTGGGTGCAGATCTTCGCCTTGCCGCAGCAGGCCTGGCTCGGTGCGATCGCCGCCGGCCTCTTCGCCTGCGCCGTGCTGCTCGCCAACAATCTTCGCGACATCGACCAGGACCGCGAGGTCGGCAAGCGCACACTGACCGTGCTGATCGGGCGCAGAGCCACCCAGGTGCTGTTCACGCTGTTCGTGCTCGCGCCGTTCGGCATCGCCGCATTCCTGGCGCTGGCGTTCCCGATCGCCTGGATCTCACTGCTGGCGCTGCTCGCGGGGCTTCCGGCCATCGCGATCGTCTGGTCCTACCGCCAGCCGAAGGAACTGGTGACCGCGCTCGCGCTCACGTCACTGACGTCGCTGCTGTATGCGGGCGCCCTGTTCTGGGCGTTCGTGGCCTGACCGGGTCTGACGCGCTCAGGCCTTGGGGTCGCCGTCGACGGACTCGGACGCGTCGTCTACCGCCTGGTCTTCGGCATCGGCGTCGGCCTGACCGGCGGATGAGCGGCTCTCGCGGCGCTCCTGCAACCGGGCGGAGGCGTCGGTGAGGGGCGTGCGCAGGAACAGCATCGAGATGCTCATGCCGATGAGGGCGGCGAAGATCGCGGCGAGCCACCAGAACTCACGGAAGATCGGGAAGATCCAGAGGATGGCGAGCGGGACGAGGAACGCCAGCAGCCGCAGCACGGTGTAGACGAGGAAAGGCGCGGGCTTCTTCACTCCTCCAGTCTACGTTCGCCGCGGAGGGCCACCGTCGCGGATGCCGAGACGGGCGAAGGGGATGCCGCGGACGACGCGTCGCCAGGGGTGCTCGCCGAGGGACCAGAGCAGCTCGGCATCGGGGTCGAGCGCCAGATCTTCGCACCCGACCGGGAGCGGGATGCCATCCTTTTCCAGGGTTGTGCGTCCGCCGCTCCAGAGCGTGCCAGGACGCAGATGATCGGACTGCGACACGAAGTAGCGATCACCCCAGCGGACGGCTCCCTGCATGCTCGCGATGTCGGGAGAGAAGCGGTCGACCTCGACGAAATCGTCGTCGTCGCCTGCGGGGATCGAGAACTCGCCGATCCGACCGCTCCCGTCGGGGCGGTGCTCGCCGATGAGCACTCGGTGGAGGGGGTCGCCGTCGCCGTCGAACACTCGCCCGAGATACGAGCAGCGCAGGGCGATCGGGTGCACGCGGGTGCGCACGGCGACGAGGGCTGTGGTGCGACGGCCGCGACCGCTCCCGCCCGCGAGTCGCTGGGCCAGTGCGCCGCGCACCTCTCGGATGTCGGAGAGATCGAACTCCCAGATGCCGCGGCCGGTCGCTGCGGCGAACAGCCGGTCGCCGAACCAGGCGAGACCGCCGGCGTGGATCGTGGCCGGCTGCAGCTCGTCGGAATCATCGGCGACTGCGAGGAGGACGTCGAGATGGCGGGAGCGCTCCAGGTCGATGAGCGTCACGCGCGAGGCGAGGTGCACTCCGGAGAGCTCCTGGCGGAACCAGCTCACTGCGAGGGTGCGTCGTCCGCGCCACTCGCCCAGGTCGATGCCCTGCGGATACCAGCGTCTGGTCCAGGTGCGGGCGCTGAGCCACCGCAGGTCCACGGTGTCACGACGCTTCTGCCGCACCGGGCGCCAGGTCGATCCGAAGGGCCAGAGCATGCTCCCATCGTCGTCGATGAACAGCGAAGGGGCGAACCGGAATCCTGATCGTCGACGGCGGACTCGGCGTACTCGCAGGCTCCGTCATGCTGGCATGTATCATGTTACTGTGGCGTCGCGTTCATCTCTGGGGAGTGAGCGCGACGACGAAAAACGTCTCGGGGTCGGCTGATGGGGGTCAGCAGGCCACGTGGCAGGCGGGGTCGTATCTGCGATCTCGCGTCCCGAACGTCTGACGTTCGGCAGTGCGAAGCACTGGGAGGTGTGGTTCCGTTCGGGTGCGGGACCACACCTCAGTGCCGATTCTTTCGCCGTCGCCGCGGACACCCGACGTTCACCTGCGCGTCGACATCCGTCAACGATCGCCTGGCACCATTCCCGGACACCGTCTGTCTCCGGGAGTCCCGTGCGCACACCCCTCGTCACCGTCATCCTGCCTGCCAAGGACGCCGGCGAATACATCGGTACGACGCTCGAGACGCTCACTCGACAGTTCGACGATGCCCGAGCGATCAAACTCGTGGCGATCGATGACGGCTCCCGCGATGACACCGGCACGATCATGCGTCAGTATGCCGAGCGCTTTCCGATCTCCGAGTTCGTTCGGAATCCAGTCGCCCGCGGCCTCGCGAGCGCCCGCAACCAGGGCCTCGCGCACGTCGAGGGTGATGCCTTCTGCTTCGTGGACGGCGACGACTGGATGCAGCCGAGGCGGCTCGACGTGCTGGCGAAACGGTTGCGGGAGCTCGACTGCGACTTCTTGCGCACCGACCATGTCAAGGTCACCGGCACCCGACGCACGCTGGTGCGTGCGCCGCACCCGTGGCGCGATCGTGTGGAGTCGCCGAGAGAAGTGATCCTCCCCGATGATGAGCCGACGATGGTCGACTACCCGTTCGCCTGGGCCGGCATCTTCCACCGACGAGTCATCGACCGCGGTCTCGCCGAGTTTCCCGAGGGACTGTTCACGGCAGAGGATCGACCGTGGATCTGGCGGCTGCATCTGCAGGCCGAGTCTTTCGCGGTCGTGGATGCACCTGCTCTGCTCTACCGACGGGGGGTCGCCACCTCGCTCACTCAGGTGCGCGATCGCAGACAGCTCGACTTCGCGCGCGCTATGAACGAGGTCATCGCGATGGTCGAGCAGGATCGTGAGGCTGAGCGCTTCCTGCCCAAGGTCGTGTGGTCCGCGCTCGCGCTCAGCTCCCACCACCTCGTGCGTGCACGTCGGATGCCCCCGCGACTGCGTGTCGAGATGAGGGCGGGTATCCGGGACATGCTTCGCGCGCTCCCCGCCGCTGATGTGTCCTCAGCGCTGATGCGTCTCGACGGCCCTCGGCGCCGGGTTCTCGCGCGGATCCTCCGCCAGGCGGGACGTGGCGCATGACTCAGGTCTTCGCCCTGCACAGTGCGTATGGGCTCGCCACAGCCGCGGCTGCGCTCGATGCCGGCGTGCTCGATCGCAGCGAGGAGCGGATACTGGTGCCGTTCACATCGTCGCGCGTACCGGAGACGGCTGTCGGCATCTCGGAGGATCCCGCACTGCACTCGCTGCGCGCACGGTTCGACCGCATCGAACCGCTGGAAGCCCTGCTCGGCCCGCTGCATCCGAGCTCGTGGAAACCGGCCGCCGCCGACCTTCCGATGCTCGAGCGGCTGCTCGTGCGCGCGTGGGGCCTTGACCCGCGCGATCTCCAGCTGTTCGTGCAGAGTCCGCAGGTCGCACCGGCGCGCACCCTGATGGAGATCTTCTCGCAGGCGCGGATCACGATCGTCGGTGACGGACTCATGACGTACTCGCCGATGCGGGTGCGGATGCCGTATCCGGTCACGGCACGTATCGAGCGGGTCGTGCACGTCGACGTCGTTCCGGGTGTGCGTCCTCTCGTCGGAGCGCCCGATGTGGAGATCGTGTCGGTGCCTCCGGCTTCGTTCGCTGAGACGCTGGGGGAGACCGCCACCGCAGGGCCAGGACCCGCACACGATGACGTATCGAGCGTGCTCGTGCTCGGCCAGTATCTGTCTGCGCTCGGTCTGATGACGCCCGCTCAGGAGATCGAGCACCAGGGGCTGCTGATCGATCACGCGGCACAGTGGTCGCCGCAGCGCATCGTCTTCAAACCGCACCCCGCGGCGCCACCGCTGGTGACCGCGGAGGTTCGGGCGCGGGCGCTCGCGCACGGCATCGACTTCATCGAGTATCGCGGCCCGCTCATCGCGGAACTGCTCGCGGAACGCCTCGACGCGGTGGCGGTGGTCGCAGGGTTCTCCACGGCGCTGCCGACCGCGCGAACGCTCTTCGGGCGCACGATCGGTTCGACGGGGAACGACGCGGTACTCGCAGCACTGACTCCGTTCGAGAACAGCAACCGGATTCCCGTGACCCTGGTCGATGCCCTCACTCGCGACCGGTCCCCGTACTCCGATCCCGCGCGGCTGCAGCTGCTGGTGGACGCCGTCGGCTATGCGATGCAGCCCGAGATCGCCGGCCACCTGCGGGGTCGAGCCGAGGAGCTGCTGCACGATCTGGACCCGGCGGAACGGGATCGCTATTTCACGCCTCGGCGGCTCGCTCAGCTCCGACTGCCGGGCGCACCGCCGGAGAATGCCCTGCGTCGCAGACTCCGTCCTGCCGGAGGGGTCAGCAGAATCGAGGAGTGGCGACTCACCGGCCTCGGAGTGCGACGACGTGCCGAACGAGCATGGCGCGCCTGGCGGGCGATACGCGGACGATGACGAGGATGTGGACCATGAACGAGCAGCGACCCCTCACGGTGGCGATCATTCCGGCGCGCGGCGGATCGAAGCAGGTGCCGCGCAAGAACCTCCAGCGCGTCGGCGGGGTGCCGCTGGTCGAGCGCGCCGTTCGCGCTGCGGCTGCGGCATCGGGCATCGACCTGGTCGTGGTCTCGACCGACGATGACGAGATCGCCACGGTGGCGACGGGCGCGGGGGCCCGTGTCATCCGCCGCCCCGCCGAGCTCGCAGGCGACACCGCGACCTCGGAGAGCGCGATCCTGCACGCGCTGGATGAACTCGAGGAGACCGGGGAAAAGGTCGAGATCGTGGCCTTCCTGCAGGCGACCTCACCGTTCATCCCGAGCGATGCGCTCACTGTCGCGGTGGAGGAGATTCGCGCCGATCGGGCCGACAGCGTGTTCGCGGCCCACGAGACCTACGGGTTCCTGTGGCGGGAAGGTGAAGACGGCGACGCGATCGCGATCAATCACGAGGCAGCGCACCGACCGAGGCGGCAAGACCGTGAGCCGCACCACCTCGAGACCGGGGCGTTCTATGTGTTCCGCGCCGCGGGCTTCCGTGAGAGCAGGCATCGCTTCTTCGGCAGGATCCGGATCGCGTCGGTGCCGGAGTGGACGGCGATCGAGATCGACGATGCGGATCAGCTCAGGGTCGCCCGAGCGCTCGCGGCCCTGCACGAGGTGCCAGGACCCATCCCGGTGCGCGCGGTAGTGACCGACTTCGACGGGGTGCACACCGATGACACGGCGATCATCGATGCCGACGGTGGCGAACGGGTGCGGGTCAGTCGGGAAGACGGGATGGGGGTCGCTCTGCTGCGCCGAGCCGGTGTTCCCCTGCTGATCCTCTCGACCGAGGTCAACCCGGTGGTGCGCGCTCGTGCCGACAAGCTCAGGGTGCCCGTGCTGCACGGCATCGACGACAAGGAGAAGGCGCTGCGCAACTGGGCGCGGGACAACGCGGTGCCGCTCGCCGACATCGCCTATCTCGGCAACGACGTCAACGACCTGCCGGCGATGCGGATCGTGGGGTGGCCGGTCGCGGTGGCGAACGCGCATCCGCTGGTGATCGAAGAGGCCCGCGTCGTGCTTCGTCGCCGAGGCGGAGAGGGTGCGGTGCGGGAGTTGATCGAACGGGTGTTGTCGAGCTGACCGATGCCGGTAACCCGGCGGTCGCCCGGTGTTCATCCTCGGCCCGTATCCAGGAGGGAGGGGTAGCACCAACGCTCGAACACCGGAGGAATCATGACTGTCAGCATCGGCTCACGAGTGATCGGCGGCGGGCGTCCTGCCTACGTCATCGCGGAGATCGGCCTGAATCACAACGGCGATGTCGACATCGCGAAGAAGCTCATCGACGTCGCGGCCCGTGCCGGTGCCGATGCCGTGAAGTTCCAGAAGCGCACGCCGGAGATCTCCACGCCGGAGCACATGCGCGACGTTCCGCGCGAGACGCCCTGGGGTGTCATGAGCTACCTCGACTACCGTCGCCGCGTCGAGTTCGGTCGTGACGAGTACGTCGAGATCGGCGACCACGCCACGATGCTGGGTCTGGACTGGTTCGCCTCGCCGTGGGACGTTCCCAGCGTCCACTTCCTGGAAGAGCTCAATGTCGTGGCGCACAAGGTCGCCTCGGCCAGCCTCACCGACACCGAGCTGCTGGTCGCCCTGCGCGAGACCGGCAAGCCCGTCATCCTCTCCACCGGCATGTCGACCATCGAGCAGATCGACCGGGCTCTCGACACACTCGGCACCGATCGCGTCGTGCTCATGCACGCGACTTCGACCTACCCGCTGGAGCCCGAGGAGGCGAACCTGCGGGTGATCGCGACCCTGCGCGACCGCTACCCCGGCGTGCCTGTCGGCTACTCGGGGCATGAGCGCGGTCTCCAGATCTCGCTCGCCGCCGTGGCCATCGGCGCGGTCGCGGTCGAGCGTCACATCACGCTGGACCGCACGATGTGGGGCTCCGACCACGCAGCATCGCTCGAGCCGACGGGACTTGAGTACCTGGTGCGCGACATCCGCGTGATCGAGCGCGCGACCGGCGACGGTGTCAAGCGGGTGTTCGACAGCGAGCGGGCGCCGATGGCGAAGCTGCGCCGCGTCCCCGCATGACCCGGGCCTCCGGCATCCGCGTCGTTGCCATCGCGGACGCCGACTCCTTCGTGAAGTGGGCGGCATCGCTGCTGGGATCCGTACCGGGGCTCCGCCCGCACCTGCTGCTGGTGCGCACGCCGCTCACAGCGAGCATCGAACAGCAGCGCACAGCGCTCGCGGGAACGGCGCTCCGGAGCGAAGAGGTCACCCGCATCGGTTTCCCGGAGGCGGCCGGCTGGCTGGCCGGGCAGCGTCCTGATGTGGTGCTGCTCGCCGGACGGGGGCCGTTCGTGCGGCTGATGGGGCGCGTGATCGACTCGCTGGAGCATCGGCCGGTCACGGTCTCGGGTCTGCCGGGCATGGCTGTCCCCGCACAGCGGGGGGCTCTCGACTACCGTCGGCACACCGACCTGCTGGTGGTGCACTCGCACCGTGAGGTGCGGGCCTTCGAGGAGCTCGGCCGCCGGATCGGCGTGCAGACGCCCGTGGCGCTCGCAACTCTGCCGTTCGCCAGGAGGAGGCAGCGGATGCTGTCACCCGAACGCGCCCGCGTCGATGCGGTGGTCGGAGGTCGTGGCGGTGTGGCTGTCGCCGAACGACCGGCGCCGACGGCACCCGTGCGGCCCGCGGCGACCGACATCGTCTTCGCCGCACAGGCCCTCGTCCCCGTCGCGAGGGAGGAACGCGCCGAGATCGCAGCCATGCTCGTCCGGGCCGCCGAAGCCGAGCCCGGACGCCGCGTGGTGGTGAAGCTGCGGTCGCGGCCGGGGGAGTCGGAGACGCACCTCGAACGCGAGCCGTATGCGGGGCTGCTGCCCTCGCGCCTTCCGAAGAACCTCGTCTTCTCGTACGACTCGATGGCGACCGTACTGGAGCGGGCGGCCGGTCTCGTGACGGTGAGCTCCACCGCCGCGATCGAGGCCACGGCCGTCGGTGTGCCCGTGATCGCGCTCGACTCCTTCGGGGTGAGCAAGAGCCTGCTGAACACGGTGTTCGTGGGAAGCGGCCTGCTCGGCGGTCGCAGCGAGGTCGTCGCGGGGAGGTTCCGGCATCCGCATCCCGACTGGCTCCGCGACAACTACTTCCACCCCGAGGCGGAATCGACGTGGTGGGAGCGGGTCGAGCAGCTCGTCGCCCTGCGACGCTCGGGGGCGCTGCCCGCCAGACGGGTGCCTGCCGCCCGAGGCGGATCGCTGCACGAGGCCTGGCATCGGGCGAGTGTGCTCGGCGCAGAGGATCGCACGGTACAGGGGTCCCTGGCGCTCGCGGTGGGCTCTCCGGCGACGCGGGCACTCGCCGCACTGCGTCGACGCAGGGAGCCATCGGATGGTGGCACCTGGTCGGACGCCGCGACCGACTTCACGCTCGAGCCGAACCCGTTCCACGACTCCATCCGGCGCTGAGCGGGTGCGCCGCTGGGCTTTCGACCCAGCGGCGCACCTCCGCAGAGCTCAGCTGCTGCGACGGATCGCACGTACTCCGACGATCAGGCCGACCACAGCGACCGCGAGTGCCGAGACCCAGCCCCAGAGCACGGTCACATCTCCCAGGTCGCCGGCGAACAGCGCGCGCTCGGCCTGAACCACCCAGTTCACGGGGTTGACCGAGGCGACGGCCTGCATCCATTCGGGGGCTGCGTCCAGCGGCAGCAGCATGCCGGAGAGGATCAGCAGCGGGAAGATCAGCGACTGCTGCACGCCCCAGAACAGCCACTCCCGGTCCTTCGTCGCCAGTGCGAGCGAGTACGACAGTGAGCCGAGGCCCACCCCGAACACGGCCAGCAGTGCCAGGCCGATGAGCAGACCCGGGATGTCGGCCGCGAACCCGAACGGCCAGGCGATCAGCACGATCACGAGCGCCTGCACGACGATCGGCGCGATCTCCTTGAGGGCGCGTCCGACCAGCAGTGAAGAACGGGCGAGCGGGGCGACCAGGGTGCGCTCGTGCGAGCCGGTCATCATCTCGTACTGCAGGTTCGACCCGGTCGACCCGGTCCCGAACAGCACGATCATCACCAGCACACCCGGTACGAACCAGGCGAGCGTCTCGCCGGCCGGCCGACCCGAGTCGCCGATCAGCAGGGGCGCGAACAACCCGAGGAAGATGAGCGGCTGCAACAGGCTGAAGATCAGCGTGAACGGGTCGCGCAGCACGGGCTTGAGTTCGCGGGTCAGTACGTTCCTGGTGTCGCGCGCGAGATTCGGGCGAACGAGCGTGTCGTTGGTGATCATGAGAGGACTCCTGTCGTGCTGTTCTCGGAAGCGGTGCGGGTGTCGGCAGGGGCGGCGGATCCGGATGCTTCGCCCGCGGCATCCGCTCCTTCCCCGGCTTCGCGCAGCGTGCGCCCGGTGAGGGCGAGGAAGACGTCGTCGAGCGTGGGTGGAACACCGGTTGCGCGACGGACGAGGATGCCCGCGGCGTCGAGCTCGCGCACGATCACGGGCAGCAGCCGGTCGCCGTCCTGCACCGCGACCGAGACCGAGGCGTCATCGACGGCGACCTCGGCGGAGCTGAGCCGAGCGACCACGGCGCGGGCGCTCGCCGCCTCGACGGCATCCGCGAATCCGAAGGTCAGCACGTCGCCGGCGAGCGTCGCTTTGAGGGAGGCGGCGTCGTCGTCGGCGATGATGCGGCCCTTGTCCATGACCATCACGCGTTCGGCGTAGCGGTCGGCCTCTTCCAGGTAGTGCGTGGTGAGGAAGACCGTGGTGCCGTGCTGGGTGCGGAGGTCGAGGATGTGCTCCCAGAGGTTCGCACGGCTCTGCGGGTCGAGTCCGGTGGAGGGCTCGTCGAGGAAGATGAGGGGCGGTGCGTGCATGAGCCCGAGCGCGATGTCGAGTCGGTGCTTCTGCCCGCCGCTCAACTGCTGCACGCTCCGGGTCGCGAAGGATGCGAGATCGAGCGACTCGATCAGTTCGTCGGCCCGTCGCACACTGTCCCGTCGGGACATCCCGTAGAACGCGCCCTGACTCAGCAGCTCGTCACGCACCCGCTGCGAGAAGCTGCCGCTCGTGAGCTGTCCGACGTAGCCGATGCGGGCACGGACCCCTGCCGCGTCGGTGCGGATGTCGTGCCCGACGACCTTCGCGCGCCCCGAGGTGGGCGGGATGAGGGTGGTGAGCATCCGCAGCGTGGTCGACTTGCCGGCGCCGTTCGGTCCGAGGAAGGCGACGAGCTCGCCGCGGACGGCGGTGAAGGAGACGTCGGTCACGGCATGCACCGGCGTCTTCTTGACGGTGAAGACCTTGGTCAGGCCTTCGGTCTCGATGAGGGATTCGTTCATGGGATGAGAGTAGAAACCAATGCGGACAGATCCTGTCCGCATCATCTGGCAATCTGAGACGCATGACCGACACCACCTCTCGCGCACTCGCTCTGCTCAATCTGCTGCAGACGCACCGGCACTGGCCGGGGATCGAGCTCGCCACCCGGCTGGGGGTGACCGAGCGCACCGTGCGCCGCGATGTCGACCGGTTGCGCGAGCTCGGCTATCGCGTGGAGTCGGCCCCGGGTGTGGCCGGCGGCTATCGGCTGGAGGCCGGGAGTGCGGTGCCACCGTTGCTGCTCAACGACGATGAGGCCGTGACCATGGCGATCGGGTTGCGCGTCGCCGCCACGCAGCAGCTCGTCGGTGGACCCGAGGTCACACTGACCGCGCTCGCGAAACTCGAACAGGTGCTGCCCTCCGCGCTGCGGCAGCGGGTGAATGCGCTCGCCGCGTCGGTGCAGGCACCGCGCATCGGAGAGGGGCCGGTCGTCTCACCGGAAGTGCTCGGGGAGATCGCCCTCGCCACCCGCGACACCGAGCGACTGCGGCTCCGGTACGTCGATGGCGAAGGGCAGGAGAGCCTCCGTCGCGTCGAGCCGCACGCTCTGGCGCCGTCCGGCCGCAAGTGGTTCCTGCTGTGCTGGGACCTCGACCGCGACGACTGGCGCACCTTCCGCGTCGACCGCATCGCCGCGGTCGAGCACACGCGGGTGCTGTTCACGCGGCGCGGCATCACCGAGGAGGAGATCGAGGAGCGCGTGCTGATCGCCTCGTCGTGGTCGCCCCAGAAGGTCGAAGCGGCCGCCGTGATGGAGCTTCCGCTCGCCGAGATGCAGGAGCGCTTCGGGCCGTGGTGGCAGGGCGCGACGGCTGTGGGCGAAGACCGCACACGGTGGCCCGTCGGCGGCTCGGACTGGCGCGAGGCCATGTACGGACTGCTCTGGATCCCCGAGGGCGTCGAGTACACGGTGGCCCTCTCGGAGCCGCACCGCAGCGAGCTTCGCGAGGCGGTCGGTCGCCTGATGCGCGCCCTCGACGCCCCGGAGCCCGATGACGCCGAGTGACGTTCATCGGTCATCCTCAGACTCATAGGGTTATCCCAGGCAACGGTCCTGGCGGGTCAGATCACGGCCGGGTAACGTCATTCCCATCGCGGCGATCCGGGCGGTCCCGGGCCTCAGTTCATACCTGATGGCGTTGCGGGTTCGACTCCCGCCGTCGCGTCCACTTCGGTTCCTCAGGCCGGTCGCCGGCCCTCCTCCTGCGCGGGTGAAGGGGTTCTTGCGGGTCGTGTCCGGTACCCCTAGCTTTCCGCTATGACGAACGCGCGTAGAGCCGGTCGAGTGGCTGGCCCATGTCCCGACTGACGCAGACGCTGATCCCGAGGTCGCAGCGACCGACAGCCGATGGACTGAACGACGTGCTCGATCTGAGCACCGGTGACACCCTCAGCAAGCGTTCCGGGTTCCTCATCATGCTCACGCTCTCGGGCATGATCGCGATCGCGGGGGTGCTGACCGATTCGACCGCAACCGTGATCGGGGCCATGATCATCGCCCCGCTCGGCACGCCGATCCTCGGCATCGCGTGGGGCATCGTCACCGGGCACCTTCGGCTGGTCGTTTCGTCGATCCTGTGGGTGCTCAGCGGGGTCGGCATCGTGATCGCCCTCGGGCTGGTGTTCGCCGTCTTCGTCGCGACCCCCGAGAGCCTTTCCACGAACTCCCAGGTGATCGGACGCACCTCGCCGAGCCTGATGGATCTGATGGCAGCGCTTGCGACCGGGTTCGCCGGCGGCTTCGCGATGTGCCGCAAAGACCTGAGTGCAGTGCTGCCGGGGGTGGCGATCGCGATCTCTCTCGTGCCGCCGCTCGGAGTTGTGGGTGTGTGCGCGGGGCAGGGGCAGTGGCCGGCGGCGCTCGGGGCGCTGGTGCTGTTCCTCTCGAACGTGTTCGCACTCGTGATCGCGGGCAGCATCGTGTTCACGATGGCGGGGTACGCGCGGGATCCCGGTTCCTCGCCGACCGCCAATCGACGCCGTGCCTATGCGGTCGTCGCGACTCTGGCTGTCATCATCGCGGTGCCGCTCGCCGCGAACTCGGTCGCCTCGGTCGCGGTCGCCCGCTGGTCGGTCGACATCCAGAACACGACAGCCGACTGGCTCGACGGCGAGACCGAAGGGCACATCCACGGGGCGGTGCAATGGAGCGGGCTGACAGCCACGATCTCGCTCACGACCCCGGACGGATCGACCCCGCCGCTCGACGAGCTGCGGGAGCAGATGGCGAAGGCGATCCCCTCCTACATCGGGGTCATCGTCGACGTGGGCCAGGGCACGGAGCTCACCGTGCAGTGATCCTCCGAGCCCGAGCCCGAGCCCGAGCCCGAGCCCGAGTTGCCGCTCCGGTCGCACTTCCCGCCGTCGAAACGCCCCGCGGACGGCAGCAACTGCGACCGGAAGCTCAGGGCGGGGCGCGACCTCACAACCCCAACTGGTCCAGCCGCTCCTCGAAGCGCACCTGCACGTCCTCGGGCTCATCGTCGGTGGCATCGGCCCAGATCGCGTCGAGTTCCTTCTGCACCGAGTCGGGCAGCGCGGCGAACTTCTCGTCCCACGCGGCGACCGGCGTCCAGTAGCCGACGACCTTGAAGCGGGTCGCGGGCAGGCCGAGCTCCTTGCGCAGGTACTTGCGCACGTCGCGCAAGGCCACGGTCTCGCCGGCCACCCACACGTAGCCCTCGTCGAGGGGGAGTCGGTCGTCGACGATGCCGCGCACGAGCGGGCCGAGCGCACTGGGCCCGTGACCGTTGCCACCGACCACCCAGGTGACCTCGACGTCGGGGGCCACCTCGAGCGGCACGCGGTCCGCCTCGCTCGGCACCTCCAACACGACCCGCGTGCGCACGCCCTCAGGTGCCTCGGCGATGATGCGCGCCACGGCCGGAAGCCCGGTGAGGTCGGCGACGAGCACCTGCCATGTGATGCCGTCCGGTGGCGAGTACAGGCCCGTCGGGGAGTTCAGTCCGAGCACGTGCCCCGGCTCTGCGCGCGCGGCCCAGGGGCCCGCGACCCCCGCTTCGTGGATCACGAAGTCGATGTCGAGTTCACCGGCATCTGCGCGCACGCCGCTGATCGTGTACGTGCGCATCGGCGCTTCGGGTGCTCCCTCCGGCGTCTCCCACCAGTCACCGGCCGGCACGGGCAGGGAGACGTCCTTCGGGTCTTCGCCGTGAGGGAAGAACACCCGCACGTACTCGTCGCCGATGCCGGTGCTGAGGAACTCGGCGACGCCGTCACCACCGAGGGTGACGCGCACCAGGGTCGGGGTGAGTGTGGTCGTGCTGCTGACGATGCCGCGGTGGATGCTCACGGAGTCTCCGTCTCTGTTGTGGGGGATCGGTCGGTCGGGTGCTGCGGGTGCGGGCTGCTGCGGGTCTGGGCGAGCCAGGAGTCGCGGTAGAGCCCGTCGGTGGCGAGGAGCTCCTCATGCGTGCCGCGCTGCGTAGCCCTGCCCTCGGCGAACACGACGATCTGCTCGGCGGTGACGGCCTGCTGCAGTCGGTGTGCGATGAGCAGAGCAGTCCGTCCCGTGCGCAGCGCGGAGATCGCCGTTTCGACGGCCTCCCGGTGGTGGAGTCCGACATCGGCGGTGGCCTCGTCGAGGATCACCACATCCGGGTCGGCGAGGAACGCCCTGGCGACCGCGAGCTGCTGGATGCGCCCCTCGTCCAGCGGCACGACGGGATCAGCGGATGAGTCCTCTTCCGCAGCCGCCGTCTCCTCGCGAAGCATCGCATCGATCGCCCACTGCGCTCCGACCGCCTGCAGGGCCGCGACCATCTCGTGGTCGCTCGCCTCGGGAGCGACCAGTCGCAGGTTGTCGGCGATCGTGCCGCGGAACTGGTGCAGCTCCTGCGACAGGTAGTACGGCGCGATGTCGTTCGAGGTGAGGTGCACGCTGCCCGAAGTCGGTGGGTGGTGCCCGGCGATCACGCGGGCGAGCGTGCTCTTGCCCGACCCCGAGGTGCCAACGAGCGCCGCTGTGGTGCCGCGATCGACCTGTAGGTTCACACCGCTGATGCCGCGTCCGGTCGTCGGGTAGAGGAAGGTCAGATCACGCACCTCGATCCCCGTGGATACCCGTGCCGCAGCATCCGCTCCCGCACCCGGCGCTGCAGATGCCGCGGGTGCGAGGTCGATGACGCCGACGAGCCGGGCGAGCCCGATCGCCGCCCGCTGGATGTCGTTGAGTCCGAAGATCAGCTGACCCACGGGGCCGAAGAGGCGGTGGAAGAGCAGCGCGGCCGTGGTGACAGCGCCCACCGTGATCGCGCCGGCGGACTGCAGCAGGAAGCCGGTGCCGAGGATCGCCGCGAGGCCGACGAGTTCGCCGCCGTTGATCCAGCGGAACAGCCGGTTCGTCACCCGCACGCCCTCGATCTGCATCTGGATCGAGGCCTCTGCACGCTCACGCACGCGCTCGAGGGCAGGCTCCTGCTCGTTGAACGCGGTGAGCGTCTCGATGCCCTCGACCGCGTCGAGCACTGCCTGGCTGCGGGCGGCTTCGCGCACCCGCACCTCGCGGAACACGACTCGGGACTTCCGCAGGAACGCGCGGGTGCCGAGCACGTAGAACGGCGCAGAGGCGATGCCCGCGAGCGCGAGCCAGGGATCCAGCGCGGCCAGCGCGACCACCGAGACCCCGATCGCGAACGCGGCAGACAGCAGCGTCGGGGCGACGTTGCCTCCGGCTTCGGCCACAGCATCCACATCGCCGGTGACCCGCGACAGCAGGTCTGCACTCTCGCCGTCGTCGACCGAGCTCACCGGAAGGCGCATCGCCGAGGCGAACACGTCTTCGCGGAGGCTCGCGAGCATGTCCTGCACCAGCCCGGTGAGCACTCGAACGGCCCACAGCATCATCACGGCGGCACCGATCGCACCGAGACCGGCGCCGGCGACCCACCCCGCGATGATCGCGAACCCGGCATCCGACGACACGGCGTCGACGATGCGCCCCAGGCACGCAGGCATGACGATCCCGAGAGCGGACGCGGCGAGGAAGAGTACGGCGACCGCGGTGGTGCGACCCGGATGCTGTCGCAGCAGCGCGCCGACGACGGCACGCACACGGGCGCTGGAGGCGATCGGAAGCAGGGCGGCGGTCGAGGTGAGGTCGCTCATGGCGCGTCCGATCCTTCAGCGGGGAGTTCGATGACCCGGTCGCAGGCGCCGAGCAGCACGGGAGAGGTGGTGATCACGATCACGGTCTCGCTGTGTTCGGCGAGGGCTCGCGCGATGTGGGCCTCGGTGATGGCGTCGACGGCGGAGGTCGGTTCATCGAGCACCAGCACCTCGGCGTCCGCGTGCAGGGCGCGGGCGATGCCGATGCGCTGCCGCTGTCCACCGGAGAGTCGTCGCCCGGCCTCGCCGACCTGCGACTCCCACCCGCCGACCTGCACCACGGTGTCGTGCAGCGCCGCCATCTCGACGAAGGGCGCGTGTGCAGGCTCGTCCGCCCCGTGCCCTCGCACGGCTTCGCGCAGAGTGCCGCTCACGATCGTCTGGCCGTGCGGCGGGGCGACGACACGGCGCCGGTACTCCACCGGATCGAGGTCGGTCAGATCGCGGAGGTCGCCGTCGACGGCGAGTGACACCAGACCGCGGTCGGCTCGCGTGCGAAGTCCGAGCAGGCGAGAGAGCGCGCGGGCGGTGTCGCTGTCGGCGGGGCGGATGCCGAGCAGCTCACGTTCGCGCACCTCGATGAGAGCGGAGGCGGAGCCGGGACGGAAGGCCAGCACGACATCGCCGGCCGATTCTGTCGGGGCAGAAGACGCGGGTGGTGCATCGAGCAGGTCGTCGGCGTCGATCACCTCGGCGAGCCGCTTGGCAGAGGCGAGCTTGTGGATCCAGTTCGAGGGGAACGAGCCCGCGTACGCGAGGTAGCCGCTGATGAACTGGGCGAGCCCGAGCACGGTCACCAGCTCGCCGATGCTGATGCGACCTTCCGCGGCGAACCAGGCCGACATGCCGGCCAACGCAGTCGTCGCGACCGCGGCCAGCGTGCCGCTCACCGCTTCGTACGAGGCGAGCGATCGCCCGGCTGCCGTGGCGGCGCGACGGGAGGTGTCGCTGGCCGCGACGTACCGACGCACGGCCTCCTCGCGCGCACCGATGCCGACCAGTACTCGGAATCCGCTCATGAAGTCGGCGGCGACCGCCCCGGCCTCGGTCGCCGCATGCTGCTCTGCGAAACCGCGACGCTCGAGGGGGCGTGAGACCACCTGCATGACGAGCATCATCGCGATGGTCGACCCGAACACCACGATCGTCGCGACGGGCGAGATCACCAGCATCGCCAGCCCTGCGCCGATGATCGCGGCGATCGTGGAGCACTGCTGGGCGACCGACCAGGCGACTCCGGCCACGCGGTAGGTGTCTGAGGTGACGAAGGTGAGGGCCTCGCCGGGGGTCACGGTGCGGCGGGAGAGCCGGGGGCGCAGCATCCGCGACAGGGTCAGATGGCGCAGCGCCTGCTCGCCGTATCCGTAGATCGAGACCATGAGCCGGGATGCGGACTGATAGCTCACGGTCAGCACGAGGAAGGTGCCGATCAGCACGCCGATCCAGATCGCGAGAGCTGTCGGGTCGGCCGGCAGCACAGCGCGGTCGATGGTCGCACCGATGATGACGGGGATCGTCGCTTCCGCGAGCGCGTGCACCATGAGGAGGGCGGTCGCTCCCGCGAGGGCCACGCCGCGCCCCTCCGACTTCAGCGCGATTCCGAAGAGTCGCCGAGGGGTGCCCGTCACGACTTGCGCCGGCCGAGCGGGAGCACGAGCGGGGTGCCGGAGACCGGGTCGGTGATCACCTTGCACGGCAGGTCGTAGACGGCGTCGACGAGTTCGGCGGTGATGATCTCCCGCGGGTCGCCCTGGGCCACGATGGCCCCGTCGCGCATCGCCACGAGGTGGGTCGCGTAGCGGGCCGCGTGGTTGAGGTCGTGGAGGACCGCGACGAGTGTGGTGCCGCTGCGGTGCAGGTCGGCGAACAGCTCCATCAGGTCGATCTGGTGCGCGATGTCGAGAAAGGTCGTCGGCTCGTCCAGCAGCAGGTGCTTGGTCTGCTGGGCGAGGGCCATCGCGACCCAGACGCGCTGCCGCTGCCCGCCGGAGAGCTCGTCCACCAGACGGCGCGACAGGTCGGTGACCCCGGTCGCGGCCATGGCCTCGGAGACCGCGCGCTCGTCGGCGCTGCTCCAGGTGCGCATGGCGCTCTGGTGTGGAAAGCGTCCGCGCCCCACGAGGTCGGCGACCGTGATGCCGTCGGGCGCGATGGATGACTGGGGGAGGAGCCCCAGCTTGCGGGCGGCCTCCTTGGGCTTGAGCGAGCGCAGCTCGTCGCCGTCGAGCAGAACGGCGCCGGTGCTCGGGCGCAGCAGTCGTGCGAATCCGCGCAGCAGGGTCGACTTGCCGCAGGCGTTGGGGCCGATGATGATCGTGAACGAGTCGTCCGGAACCTCGAGCGACAGGTCGGAGATGATGGGGGTCTCCCCGTAGCCGAGCGTGATGTCGCGGGCCAGCAGCGAAGTGGTCATGCGTGTTCCTTTCAAGTGCGGCGCGCGTACTGGGCGGCGAGCAGCCAGGCGAGATAGATGCCGCCGACCGAGACCGTCACGACGCCGACCGGTACGGCGACGAGCTGGGCGACGGCATCCGACACCACGACGAGGGCGGCTCCGGTCAGCATCACCGGCACCGTGCCCATCGGGGTGTTCGAGCGGGTGAGGCGCTGCGAGATCTGCGGGGCGGCGAGCGCGATGAACGAGATGGGTCCGGCGGCCGCGGTGACGAGCGCGACCAGGGCAACACCCAGAACCATCGCCGAGAGCCTGGTGCGTCCGGGGCTGATGCCCAGCGCTGTCGCCGCGTCGTCGCCCATCTCCAGCACCGGCAGTGTGCGGGCGAGGGGGAGGGCGAGCACGGTCACGATCGCGAACACGATCGCCGCCGGGATCAGCTGGTCGAACCCGAGGGAGGCGAGCGAACCCGCACCCCAGGTCGCCGCCATCATCGCCTTCTCGACGCTGACCGAGATCAGGATCCACGAGGTGAGCGACCCGAGCCCTGCCGAGACGCCGATGCCGACGATGATCAGGCGGAACGACGACATGGTGTTCTTGCTGGCCAGGGCGTAGACGAGCAGGGCCGTGAACAGGCCGCCGACGAGCGCGCCTGCCGCTTTGAACATGTAGGTGTTCAGCTCGAGCACGATCATCACGAGCGTCACGCCGAACTGGGCGCCGATCCCGAACCCGATGATGTCGGGAGAGCCGAGCGGGTTGCGGGTGAGAGATTGGAAGATGCCGCCGGCGAGGGCGAGCGCTGCCCCGCACAGCACCGCGAACAGCACGCGAGGCAGGCGCCACTCGAAGACGACCTGGCGGATGTCGGGATCGGATGCCGGGTCGAAGATCGCCCGGAGGACCGAGGCGAAGTCCACCTCGTAGGCGCCGATCGTCATGGAGGCGAGTCCTGCGCCGATGATCACGATGACGAGGGCGACCGACACGACCACCGAGCGGGTCGGGATGAGGGCGGCGATCCGCGAGTTCTCGATGCGGATCAGGCGGCGACCGTGATCGACCGGGGTGAATGCGGGAGACGAGGCTTCGGTGTTCGTGACGGTGACGGGCTTCTGGTCGATGCTCACAGTCCGCTCACCCACTTGCGGCGCACGAGGACGATCAGGATGGGGGCTCCGAGGAGGGCGGTGACGATCCCGACGCGCATCTCGCCGTTGGGGAGCACGACGCGGCCGATGATGTCGGCGAACAGCAGGAAGGAGGGGCCGATGAGCATCGAGTATGCGAGCACCCAGCGTTGATCGGGCCCGGTGAACCAGCGGACGATGTGCGGGATCATGAGCCCGACGAAAGCGATGGGTCCGGCCGCGGCGACACTGGTTCCGGCCAGCAGCGTGACGGCGATGATCACCAGCACGCGGGTCACCCGCACCCGGGCACCGAGGGCCTGTGCGAGGTCGTCGCCGAGTGCGAGGGCGTTCAGAGATCGTGCGCACAGGAGCCCGATCAGCAGGCCGGTCACGATCAGGGGCACTGCCCAGGTGAGCTGGTCGAGGGTGCGTCCGCCGATCGAGCCGACGCCCCAGAAGCGCATGACCTGGAGGGTGCTGTGGTCGCGCAGCACGATCGCGGTGGTGAAGCCGGTGAAGGCGGCGCCCAGAGCGACTCCGGCGAGGGTCAGCTTCATGGGGGTCGCGCCCGAGGCTCCGAATGATCCGAGGATGTAGACGAGCATGGTGAGGACGAACGCTCCGGCGAGGGCGAAGGGCACGTAGGCGCCGGGGGTGGTGAGCCCGAGCACGCCGACCGCGAAGGTGACGGCGAAGGATGCTCCGGCATTGACCCCGAGGATGCCGGGGTCGGCGAGGGGGTTGCGGGTGAAGGCCTGGATGAGTCCGCCGCACACGGCGAGCGCGGCACCGACGATGATGCCGAGCAGGGTGCGGGGCACCCGCAGCTCCATGACCATCAGGTGCAGCGGGTTCTCATCGTCGTAGGAGAAGAGCGACTGGAGCACCGTGGCGGGGTCGATCGCACGGCTGCCGACCGCCAGCGAGGCGATGGCGGCGAGCACCAGCACCACCGCCGAGATGATCAGTCCGACCACGAGCGTCCCGTTGCGGTGCGGGGAGTCGACGCTGCGATTCCCCGCACCCGTGTTCGAGACGTCCGTGCCGTCGTCCGTCGCCAGGGACATCTCGGTGGTCACTTGCCGGTGATGGTGGGTTCGCCCTGCAGCGCACCAGCGAGGTCGTCGACGTACTTCGGGAGGATGTACTTCAGTGACAGTACGGTCGGTGCGCTGATGGCCGAGGCCTCGGCGTCGTCGGCGTAGATCACGTAGGAGCCGTTGGCGATCGGGTTCCAACGCGAGACGACCTTGTTCTCGACCGTGTACTCGCCCTCGGCGGCGCTGCTGCCCCAGGCGGCGAACAGGTCTGCCTCCACGTCGTAGAGCTTCTCGAGGCTGACGCCCGTGTACCAGTTGTCGCCCTCAGCGGTCTTGAGGAAGCTGTCCATCGCCGAGGTCGAGGTGAAGCCGAGCGCCTCGGTGATGCGCACACGCGGGTCGTACTCGAGGTAGACGCCGAGGTCGGTGCCGCCCTCGTTCAGGGTCAGGCCCCAGACGAAGGTCTTGTCCTTGAACTCGGGGTGCTCGCCGGCGAGGGTCGTGATCTGCTCCTCGGTCTCGCCGATCAGTTCTTCAGCCTTGGCGTCTTCCGACAGTGCCTTGCCGACCGTGCGGGTCATGTCCTCCCACGTGCCCGGGTTCCAAGGGCCTTCGATGTAGGGGACGGTCGGTGCGATCTCGGTCAGGCGCTCGTACTGCACGTCGGTGATTCCCGAGTACAGGCTCAGGATGAGGTCGGGCTTGAGAGCCTTGATCGCCTCGTAGTTGGGACCGTCGTCGGTGAAGGGGATGATCTCGGGGGTCTCGCCGTACTCCTCGGTGACGAACTCCTCGAACCAGGGCTGGTAGCCGCTCTCGTCGGCGCCCCAGACCTCTTCCATGCCGACGGGGTTGGTGCCGAGGGCGGCGACGATGTCGGCCGTCATCCAGCCGAGGGTGACGATGCGCTGCGGCTTCTCGGGGATCACGGTCTTCCCGTGGCCGTGCTCGATGACGACGCCGTCCGTCGTGGTGGAGGCTGAGCTGGATTCCTCGGGGCTGGACGAGCATCCGGCGAGGGTGAGGGCGGCGGCGAGGGCCGCGGCGACGAGGGCAGAGCCTCGGCGGATCTTCGGGCGCGCAGAAGCGAGCGACATGGTTCTCCTTCGGGAAGGGGGGAGGGGTGTTGCCGCGTCGACGCGGCGAGAAGTTAGGTAAGCATGCCCTAACAGAACGATGCTAGAACGCGGATGCCGCGCTCAGTGTTGCGGGATAGACGACTTGTGTCGCTGAACAGACACCGGAGGGCGGATCGACCGCCGGAGGTCACCGCCAGTACAGCTGGTGCGCAGCATCGGCCTGCACGCGGGCGACGTGCTGGCGCGGTGTTATCCCGAACCGCTCCTTGAACGCCGCCGAGAAGGCGCTCGTCGTCGCGTAGCCGCAACGGTGGGCGGCGGCCCCGATCGGTGTGCCGTCGACGATCAGTCGAGCGCCGAGGGTCATCCGCACCCCGGTGCGCCAGCGTCCGAAGCTCATGCCGACGTCGTTCTGGAAGATGCGCAGCACCGTCCGTTCGTGGAGTCCGTGCGCGAGGAACAGCTCGTTCGCGCTGCGCGGGTCGCCCGGGTCGGCGAGCACGGCCTGCACGAGCGGGGCGACCCGTTCGTCTGAAGGGATCGGCACCTCGCCCCAGCCGCCGGCATCCTCCGGCAGGGGCTGCTGCAGCATCTCGATGAGCACCGACTGGATCCGCACGCGCAGATCGGTGGGCATGTCGTTGATGCCGAGGTGGAGGAGCATCTCCTGCACCGCGCGCGGCACGAGCACACGCGTGATGCCGTCGACCGGTGCGATCAGCGAAGCATCCGGGATGTAGGTGTAGCAGCCGGTGGAGTCGGGCTCGTGGTGGGCGGTGTGCGGGGTGTGCGCAGGAATCCACACACCCTGACCCGGAGCGAGGCGCCACCGCGCATCCTGCAGGTGCACCCAGACCGTGCCTCGGTAGCACCAGGCGAGCATCGGATCGGCGTGGCTGTGCGGCGGCGAGAGCGGGCGAGTGCCGGTGTCTTCGGCGGTGACGACGCCCGTGCCCATCAAGTACGGCTCATTCACGGTCGACGGATACGAGGGGCTCGCCGCCCAGTCGTCCTGCCGGTATGAGTTCATTCGTGCTCCGCGTGTGGCGGCAGGCGCCTCCGGGGAGTGAGTGCCGCCTCGCCAATGCTAGCCGGGAGATGCGCCATCCCTTCCGGAGGCCCGATGATGGACACATGCCTTCCGCCCATCGTCCGGGTCTCCGGGTCTCGTCGGGTCTCACGATCCCCGAGGCCGAGTTGTCGTGGCGCTTCTCGCGGTCGTCCGGGCCCGGAGGGCAGGGCGTGAACACGGCTGACTCGCGGGCGGAGCTGGTGTGGGATGCGGCGAACTCGACGGTGCTCACGCCGCATCAGCGCGAGAGACTGCTCGACCGACTGAGCGGTCGTCTGGTCGACGGCGTGCTGACGATCGCGGCATCCGAGCACCGCGCGCAGCTGCGCAACAGGGATGCCGCCCGTGACCGGCTGGTCGCGCTGGTGGGGGAAGCTCTGCGTCCACCGGCACCGCCGCGGCGGCCGACGAAGCCGAGTCGCGGATCGAAGGAGCGCCGGCTCAAGGCCAAGCAGCGACGCACCGACGTAAAGAGCCTGCGTCAGCGCCCCCGAGACGATTGAGTCAGCGCGAGATCCAACTCTCGATCCCGTCGAGCAGTCGCTGTAGTCCGAACTCGAACAGGGCGTCGAGGTCGAGGTCGAAGTCGTCGGAGTGGACCAGGGATGCGAGCAGGGGCAGGTCGCTCGGCGACACCATGGCCGCGATGTCGGTCGACCGGGTCGTCATGTACTCGTCTGCTGTGAGTCCGGTGTCCTGCTGCTGCTCGGTCTCGAAGGCGAAGTCGGTCGCGAGGGCTTTGACGTGGCTGAACACGATCACGCTGATGTACATCATCGTCTCCATGCTCAGCTCCAGCGGTGCGAGTGCCCGCAGGCACCACTCCGTGTAGCGGAACCCGTTCGGCACGAGCTGCGGCCGAGAGATCGACATCACACCCGCGAGCCAGGGGTGCCGTTGGAAAGCCGCCCACTGCAGGCGTGCCGACACCTCGAGGTCGGCACGCCAGTCGGATGACGGTGTGGGGAACGAATCCTCGCCCAGCACCGCGTCGATCATCAGCAGCACGAGGCCGTCCTTGCTGTCGACGTGGCGGTAGAGCGACATGGTCGGCGTGCCGAGCTCGGCGGCGATGCGTCGCATCGAGATCGCCGCGATGCCCTCGGCGTCTGCCATCGCGATCGCAGTCGGGACCACCGTCGCCGTCGACAACGACGGGGAGGGCGTGAAGGCGGGGGAGGCGACGATGCTCCCGATGCCGGGTGTCGAGACGATGAGCCCCTGCTGCTGCAGTACGGCGAGGGCCTTGGTCGCGGTGGCGATCGCGACACCCCAGTCCCTGGTGATGCCGCGCGCCGAGGGAACCCGCTCGCCGGGGCTCAGGTCTCCGGACGCGATCCGGTCGGCGATCTCCGCCGCGATGCTCTGAGAAGTTGCTCGCACCGTACTAGTACACCACCTTCACAACTAGAACACTTGTACACCGTACATCACCTGTATTACCGTGCGATGCATGAACGAATACAGCGTACTCATCTCCGGCGCAGGCATCGCAGGACCCGCTCTCGCGCACTGGCTTCATCGGCAGGGCATCCGCTCCACGATCGTCGAGCAGGCGTCAGATCTCCGTCTCGGCGGGCAGGCCGTCGACCTTCGCGGTCTGGGCGAAGTCGTCGCCCAGCGGATGGGCATCATGCCTCGGGTGCGCGAGCGCATCGTGCACGAGAAGGGTCTGCGCTACATCGACAGCGCCGGCCGAGCGCTCGCCACGATGCCCGCCGACCTCTTCGTCGGCGATGGCAGCCCTGTGACCGAGATCGAGATCATGAAGGGTGATCTCACCGAGATCCTCCATGATCTCGTCGCCGATCACACCGAGACGATCTTCGGCGATCGCATCGAAGCGCTCTCGGACGGCCCCGACGGCGTCGAGGTCACGTTCCGCAGCGGGCTCGTCCGCACCTTCGACGTCGTGGTGGGCGCCGATGGCATCCACTCCGGTGTGCGGGCGCTGGCCTTCGGGCCGGAATCCGACTACGTCGTCCACCTCGGCGCCTACCTCGGGTACTGCACGGTTCCTGATCCCGGCCCCCTCGACTCCTGGTTCGACATGTACAGCGAGCCGGGTCGGATGCTCGCGCTGCGGCCCGAGCGCGGCGGTACAGCGAAGGCGATGCTCGCGTTCGCGGACACCGGGCTCGACGTGGATCGGCGTGACGTCGCCAGCCAGAAGCGCCTCCTGCGCGAGGTCTTCGCAGGGATGGGATGGCGCTCGGAGGAGCTTCTCGCTGCGGCCGACGCAGATGACGAGTTCCATCTCGACACGGTCAGCCAGGTGCACATGGAGCACTGGGCCACTGGACGGATCGCGCTGGTCGGCGACGCCGGTTACTGCGGGTCACCCCTCACCGGCATGGGCACGAGTCTCGCCCTGGTCGGCGCGTATGTGTTGGCCGGCGAACTCGGGCGTGCACGCGGCGACCATGCGGCGGCCTTCGCGCGCTACGAGGAGATCATGCGGCCGTATGTCGTCGCCTCTCACACGCTCGCGCCAGGAGGTGTCGACGGCTTCCTGCCGCGTGGGCGCTTCGCGCTGCGGATGCGAGTGCTCACCGCGCGCCTGATGCACCACTGGCCGATGCGGCAGCTCGTCGCGAAGATGCTCGACAAGTCCGAGGCGATCGAGCTCCCGGAGTATGAGTGGGCGGAGCTGGCGAGCGCGTGAAGTGGTTCTACCCGTCGGTGTCACCAGAGAGATCGCGCAGCAGGCCCAGCCGCTCGATCTCCGGTTGAGGTGGTCCTGATCTGGGGGCCCGAGCAGCGGTGTCGCCGCCACCGATACGGTTGCTGCGTTCGGTGAGTGCGACGAGGGCGAGGTGACGATCGGCGGACCAGCACACGAGCCGTCCGCGCTGGTCTTTGGTGCGGGACAGGATGTCTGCGTCGGCCAGCAGGGTGAGGGCTCGGTGGGCAGCCGTTGTCGATACGCCGTGGCGCTCTGCGACTGAATCGATCGTCAGAACGGGTTCGGACGCAAGGCGCTCCAGGATGCGGAGGGCCACGGAGTCGCGTCTCGGTACCGCAGGCGAGAGTCCCTGCGCGCGGCGATAGGCGATGAAGTCGGCATTGATCTGCGCGTCCAGTGAGGCGATGTCATCGGCAAGGCGCACGGCGTTCGCGGCGGCGAGCTCGGTCGCCCTCGCGAAGCCGAGCACCCATTCGTCGAGGCGTGGAGGATCCGCTCGGAAGGCCGAGAGGCCGGCGATATACGAGTCGGTGTCTCCGGCGAAGACGGTACTGATCGGGATCAGGGTATGGCGCACGGCGTCCGCGCGTCGCAGCACCGTGTGGATGAGCGCGCGCCCGGTGCGTCCGTTGCCATCGATGAAGGGGTGGATCGTCTCGAACTGGGCGTGGGCGATGGCCGCGCGGACGACGGCGTTGCCGGAGGTCTGGGTGAGGAAGCCGGCGAGGTCGGACACGAGTCGCTCGACTTCGGACTCGGGCGGGGGGATGAACTCGGCGCGGAGAGGGCTCCAACCGGCTCCGCTGACCCAGTTCTGCTCGGTTCGTAGCCCGCGCTCGAGGGAGGGCTCGATCACGTGCTGCAGGTCCTCGATGTCGGCGACCTCGATGATCCGACGGTGATCTGCGAGCGTGTCGATCGCATCTTCGGTTGCTCGGATGTTGCCGATGACATCGAGCGCGACGCGTGGGCCGTGATGGAGGAGTTCGGCCACCGCGAGGCGTTTGGGTGTGATCCGATTGCCTTCGATCCACGACGACGAGATGCTCTCCGACCGGATCAGCAGGTGGTTGAGGTAAGAGGATCGGGAGCCGATACGTTCGTCTGCCCGCGCAAGCACAGTGAGGGCGTCCTCTGCGGCGGCCCGAGCCTCGGACCCGATTGGGGGGAGCGCAGACCCGAGTTCATCGGGGACGTAGGCGCGATAGCGGCCGGCGGCGCGGTCGCGTCGGCTCAGCTGTCCGTATTCCGTCGGGTTCCACAGGCGTTCGACGAACCGTGCCATGGTCACCTCCATAACCTGGGCGACCGTGTCGCTTGATTAACTTTAGCGCATCTAAAGTTAATCAGGCTTTGGATCCGGCGAGCCGGGCCTCGACCGGGGCCCACCCGCTCTCGAGCACGCGGAACCCCGCGTCCACGGTGTCGAGGGGGTCAGCGCTGTCGTTGATCAGCAGCTGCATCTGCAGCACGAACCGGGCGTAGACGCGGATCTCGGCGACGGGCTCGCTGAGGCCGAGTTCCTCGGCGATGGCTGCGGCGAGGGCATCCTCGTGTCGGAGCCACATCTTCGCCGCATAGTCGCGCAGTGCCGGTGTCTCGTTGAGGAAGCGCATGAAGACACGGGTGACGTCGTCACCGTGCTCGTCGAAGTTCGCCTTGACCTCGGTGGAGAAGAAGTCGTGGATCGCGTGGTTGATCGTGCTCCCCTCGGGGCGCTCCCGTACCGCCGCGACGAGGCGGTCGCGCTGTTCGTCGTCCTCATCGAAGACGAGGGCCTCCTTCTGCGGGAAGTGCGCGAACACGGTCGTCGGGGAGACATCCGCGGCGTCGGCGACCTCGCGGATGCTCACATTGTCGAAGCCGCGCTCCAGGAACATCACCGTCGCGACGTCGGAGATCGCCTTACGCGTCGCGGCCTTCTTCCGTTCACGGCGCCCGAGGGGTTCTGGAGTCGTCATGCTCGACAGCCTACCGCGAACCGACTACAAAAGTGGCTTGACACCAAAACTGGTATTGATACACTTTCGGTATGACTTCACCCACTTCCCTCACGCGACGGGATCAGAACCGCGCGTGGATCATGCTCATCGTCCTGACGATGCTGACCGTCATCGGCATGACGGTCGTCCTCCCTGTCCTCCCCTTCGTCGTGCTGCAGTACGTCTCGCACGAGAGCGACCTCGCCATCTGGGTGGGTGTGCTCGAGGCGATCAACGGACTCTGCGCCTTCCTGGTCGCCCCGTTCCTCGGCCGGCTCTCCGACCGCTTCGGCCGTCGACCCGTCATCATCGTCGCGGCGTTCGGCGCCGCGTTCTCCATGGCGCTGTTCGGCATCGGCGGTGCGATCTGGGTGCTCGTCCTCGCCCGCGTCATCCAGGGTCTGACCGCCGGCGACCTTCCCGCCCTCTTCGCCTACCTCGCCGACATCACCCCGCCCGAGCAGCGCGCGAAGCGCTTCGGGCTTCTCGGCGCCCTTTCCGGCATCGGCACCATGATCGGCCCGGCGATCGGTGGTCTCCTCGCCGCGGTGAGCATCCAGCTCCCCGTCTTCCTCACAGCGGCCGTCGCCCTCACGATCGCGATCCTCAGCATCTTCCTGCTCCCCGAGAGCCTCAAACCAGGCAATCGCATCGCCACGATCAAGCTGCGTGACGTCCAGCCGTTCGCCGTCTTCAAGGACGCGTTCGGTCGCAAGGAGCTGCGTGGACTGATGATCGGCTTCGGACTGCTCGCCCTGCCGTTCGGGTTCTTCGTGAACAACTTCAGCGTGCTCGCCCTGGACTCCATCCAGTGGGGCCCGACCCAGATCGGTCTGCTGACCGCGGCCGTCGGCATCATCGACATCGTCATCCAGGGTGTGCTGCTGGGCATCCTGCTTCCCCGCATCGGCGAGCGCGGGGTGATCGTGAGCGGCATCATCGCGCAGATGATCGGTCTCGCGGCCCTCGCCATCGTCGCCTCCGTCTTCGCCCAGCCCTGGGTGTTCATCGTCGGCGCACTCATGCTCGCGGCAGGCCAGGGTGCATCGCAGGCCGCCATGGACGGCGCGATGTCGAACGCCGTCGGCGACGACGAGCAGGGCTGGCTCGGCGGGGCGACCCAGTCGCTGAACGCGGCGATGGGCACGGCAGCGCCGCTCATCGCGGGTGCGCTCTACGCCCTGGTCAGCCACGCCGCGCCCTACTGGCTCGGTGTCGCGCTCATGATCGTCGCCGCGATCGTCGTCAGCCGTGCGCACATCGCGAACACGGCCAAGCGTCCCACCGGCGACACGACCGGCGAGACTCCCGCAGAGCTCGCCGAGACGATCGGCTGAAGACCGGTCAGGCGTCGATCAGCTGAGGTCTGATCCACCTGCGGGAGTTGCCGGGCGCGGCAGCTCCCGCAGTCGTGTGATCGTGGCCAGAAGCTCTTCCGGCGACGTTCCGAGGCTTCCGAGCGCCGCTGCCGCTGCCGCGCTGAACCCGCGAGTGTCGGTGGCGAGGCGAGCCACGTTCGGCACCAGGCCCTTCTCGTTCGTGACCCAGTTGCCGGCAGAGGCATGCCAGGCGTGCGCGGTGAGCATCGTCGTCGTGGTCCCGCACAGCGACACGTAGGCGACGTCACCCGCCTTCGCACCCTTCATGGCCGCGTTCAGCAGGAAATCGACCTGCCAGAGGTTGGCGATGAATGCGTCGCGGAGGGCCTCGGGGTAAGGGGTGACACTGCGCGCCAGCGCGACCAGGATCCCCTCCGGATCGCGAAGCGGCACACTCGTCGCCACTTCGCCCGCGTAGGCGATGTCGAGGAAGCCCAGCGGATGCCCCGGCTGGGCGTGGAACGCGAACTCACCCTGAACTGCACGAGCGCACTGCTCCTCGACGCGGGTGACATCGCGGAGGATGAGGTCGACCGGCACACCGTCGACGATCAGCCAGGCACCGCCGTCGACCCATGGCCCCCATCCGCCCCGCTCGGCGACCTCGACGGCTTCGCCCGTCCAGCCGCTCGCCACCCGTGCCAGGCCGTCACGGTCGAGATCCGCGTCGACGTACAGACCCAGATCGATGTCGGAGTCGGGCCGATGCGTGCCGCGGGCGCGGCTGCCTCCCAGCGCGACGGCCCGCACGCCGGACACCCGGCTCAGTTCGTCGGCCATGGAGCGGAGGCGTTCTTCATCGAGCACGACACCGATCGTACTCACACGGTCGCGAGCGGGTTCGACCTCTATCCGGAAATCGACATAGGGGTTGCGTTATCCGGAAAACGTAATAGCCTCGCGTTATCCGGAAAACGTAATAGAAGGGAGTGCTCGTGTCGGATCAGAGCATGAAGCTCCGCTCGCCCGGCGACATCGGACTGATCATCCAACAGGCGAGACTCGCTCACGGAATGTCTCAGACCGCGCTCGCGGAAAACCTGGGGATGTCTCAGCGCGCGGTGAGCGAGATCGAGTCGGGGACCCCGACGATCTACATGCGAAAGGTCTTCGACCTTCTGCAGGCGACCGGTGTTGAGCTCTCGGCGCACTGGGAAGACGGCGACGCAGGATGAGGCTCGCCGTGGAGCTGTATGCAACAGTGATCGGGCATCTGGAAGGTCAGGATTCCCGCAGCTTCGACTTCGTCGGCGTGAGGGGAGCGACCGACGTGTTCGGCATGAACAGCCGGGTGCTGTCTGTTGCCATTCCGCTCGTCCGCGCACTTCCGCGCCATCATGCGGTCAGGCGACGGAACTGGTTCGGCGAGCTGCTTCCTGAGGGAGACCAACTCGACTACATGCTCGCCGAGGGCGGCATCAGACGCGGCGACACTCCGGCCTTTCTGGGGCGCTACGGGCGTGACGTCGCGGGCGCACTGCAGATCTGGGACGTCGAGGATCCGAGTGAGCCGAGAAGTCCAGGGCTTCTTCCACTTGACGTCCGAGGCGTCCGCGACCTGCTCGAGCATCCCCTGCAGGCGCCGCTCGCGAATGCGCCGGGCTTGGGGAAATCGTCGCTCGGCGGGGTTCAACCCAAGATCGTCCTGGCGCGAATCGACGGAGGGTGGAACCAGGTCATCGGAGGACACCCATCCACGCATATCCTCAAGCCTCAGCTGGAGAAGAAGCCGACTGTCATCTTCGATGAGGAATACGGGTCACGGCTTGCTCGCGGTCTAGGCCTTGCTCAATTCGATACGCGTATCGAGGAGTTCGATGGCTTGCCTGCCCTCGTGATCGAGCGATTCGATCGGATCGGGGGAGCGCGTGTTCATCAGGAGGACTTCAACCAGGCGCTGGGTGCATCGGGCAACCAGAAGTACCAGGAGATCGGCGGGGTGGTGAGCCTGGAGCGGGTGGCGCAGACGCTTCGCAGCTATGCGGGGGGAGCGGATATCCGTTCCCTGGCACGCATGACGACGCTCGGGCTCGCGATCGGCAATCTCGACATGCACACGAAGAACCTCGGACTCCTGCATCCCGCGTCTGGGGACGTCTCCCTCGCGCCCGCGTATGACGTGGTGCCGATGTCGCACCACGCCGATGCTGATGGGAAGTTGGCGTTGGCGATCAACAAGAAGTACCGGCACGCCGACCTCGTGGCCGACGACCTCATCACCGAACTACGTGTGTGGGGAGTGCGGCGCCCTGAGCCTCTGGTGCGGGAGGCTCTGGAAGAACTGCAGGCGCTGGTCCAGTTCGAGGTCCCGTCGGACAGCGCGCATCCGAACCTTCAGGAAGACATACTTCGTTTCGTCCGCAACCTGCTCGACGGGCGTGCCATCGGGGCGCGGTGAGGGTGCTGCGCTCTCCGTGCTGACTGAACCCAGGTGGCTCAGTCCGCTGTGGGCTCCGGGGGTGAGGAGACGGGCACGCCGGTATCGCGAACGAGGTACACCCAGGGAAACGCCGTGCAACTGATCTTCCATCCTTCGGAGCGCTCCGCTGCTCTGATCGGGCGCCACACGCTTCGGCGATGCTCCCACCGCGTGTCGCTGCGAAGCATCCGGTGTGCGGACGCGCCGGCCTCGACCGTGTGCCAGCCTTCGAGGCCGGCGAGTTCCAGCTCGGCCATTTCATCGAAGACGCTCACGGGGCCGAGCCAGCGCTCGTTTCCGTCCTGGCGAACCGTCTCGCTCGGATGGCCGAACCTCTGCTGGGCTGCTTGGCGGGACATGCCGAGCTCGGTACCGATCATCGACCAGCTCGCACCCGCTGCCCGGGCGGAGAGCACTGTTCGCCGCAGAATGCTGCGCACCTCGTCTTCCGCTCGGGCGCTCGCCGCGATCAGGGCGATGTGGTCTTCTGTGGCGAGGGATGTCTTTTCGGCGACGCCGGCCTCGGCGACAACGGCATGGCCGATCGCGTCCCCGAGTGCGCTCACTCCGCGGGTCCGCGGCTCGGAAGCCACTGCCGCCGGTGAGTGCGTCGGGCGCCGTTTCCAAATCCCCAGAGATAGGTCCCCACGAGCATCGCACCGATGCCGGTGCCCTGCGCGAGTCCGCCGCCGAACCCGCGCAGATCGAAGCCGATGGACAGGAGGAGTGCCGCCGCGCCTACTGCGAGGAGCACCATTCCGATGCCTGTGGTCAGTCGTTCGGATCGTGTTGAGTGTTGTGAGGAGTCGACCATGGCGTCAATCTAGTGTTGACGTTGATCGATGTCAACCGCTGATTGACGCCGGGTGGCTCAGTCCTTCCCGCCGCGCACGAGTTCGAGCCCCGCACCGGCGAACTGACGCAGCGTCGCATCCGGCAGGAACGCCCGGGTGAGCGCCCCGCCGATGCGGGTGAGGTCGCTCTCGTCGCGGAAGAGCAGGTACATGGTCTCGTAGCGTGGGTGGAACTTCTGCTTGAAGCGGTGCAGCGACCCGAAGCCGTAGACCGGCTCCAGGGCCTCGGCGAGCCGATCGCTGAGAGCAGCGATCACTCCGGCGTCCGGCGGATAGTCGTGGGCGAGCGGTGCGCCCGAGAGCGACATGATCTGAGCGCCCTCCTCGGAGAACTGCTTCGCAGACGATCCGATCAGGTACTCCATCACCGGGCCGAAGCCCCCTTCCCGCCGACGCATGAGGTCGAGGGTCCAGCCGCGCACCGCACCGTCCGCCCCGTGCACCGGCAGCCAGGAGAGGAAGCCGTCGACGTCGCCGTTGGGGGCGAGCGCCAGGGCGAGCCGCACCTCCGGATCCTCCGCCTCGTCGAGCGTGCCGAGGGTGAAGCGCATCTCGGGCAGATCCTTGTCGCCGACCCAGGCCTCGGAGATCGCACGCAACTGTTGCTGCACACCCCACGGCTCCGCCTTGAGGTGCGTCATCCGGAAGGTCATCTCCTCCCGGCCTGCCTTGTTGAGCGAGGTGCGCACCGAGTTCCAGCGCTTGCCCGTGAACTCCAACCCCGGCAGGTCGACGATGGTGTCGTCGGCCACGACGATGCTCCGCCAGGTGGAGGGGACCGCCGCGCGGGTGGCTTCGTCCGCGCTGAAGAAGCAGGGAACGAGGCCGGCGAGTTCGGCAGCGTGGATGAAGTCCGTCACGGCCTCGGCGCGGCCGGCCGCTGGTCCGATCGGGTCGGCGAGCGCCAGTGCCACGCCGTTGCGACGCTGATACGCGACGATGCCGCCGTTGACGCGTGCGTAGCTGTTGCCCTCCCATGTCGTCATCCACGAGAGCGTCCCGCCACCATGCGCCTGCAGTTCCTGCTTCAGCTCGTCCACGGTCGGGGCCGGCTGGATGCCGAGTTTGGCACGACGCTTTGCCCGGAACGCCCGGCGCACCCACACCAGGTAGACGAGCATGATCAGCCAGAGGAAGCCGTTGGCCAGTTCGAGCTCGGTCTCGCCATCCCAGCGGACGTCGAGCTGCGCCTGACTGAACACCGTGATGAGGGTGAGCACGAGTGCCGCGATCAGCACGTTGAAGAGCCCGAGCAGGAGCGCGAGTACCCACGCGAAGCGTCGACCTCGACGCAGACCGTTCACGAGCACCAGGATCACGACGAGGTCGATGGCGAGGCTGATGAAGCCGCCGGAGACGGGTTCGGTTGGACCGAACGGCCCGTCTGTCGGCACGAGGGTCGTGATGATCTCGACTGCGCCGAGCACGAGCATTGCCACCACGGCGATCAGCCGCTGTTCGCGGACGGTCGTGTGCCGCACTCGCAGCGACCGATCGACGACGAGGATCAGCAGTACCGCGAGCAGGTGCTCGAGGTCGGCGACCTTGCCCCAGAAGAGCATGGCGATGAAGACGAAGCCGAGCAGGATGAGCCATCCGCGCACCCGCCAGGGCGGGCGGAACAGGCCGACCGCCGCGGCGATGCAGGCCATCGTGCCGCCGGAGGCTCCGACGTCGAGTGCCTGCGCCTGTTCTGCGGCCCACGCCCACGGGAACTGCGAGAGCACGAACAGCAGCAGAGCGGTGGCGAAGATCGCGAACAGCTGACCGACCCAGTAGTAGGCGAGCGCGACCCGCGATCCGCGACGGAACTCCAGATAGGCCATGCCCCAGAAGCCGGCGATCGTGAACAGGTAGACCCACGGCTGGTTCACGAAGAACGTGCCGGTCAGGGGCGTCCACCACTTGCCGTCGGCGAGGTTCGGCAGCCCGTAGGCGACGGCCTTGAACAGCGCCGTGTCCTCGAAGGGCGCCCAGAGTCCGCGCCAGATCACTCCCACCGCGATGATCAGCAGCATCATCGTCAGCGTCGCCGGGATCCGACGGACGACCGCCATCACGGGGTGCGGCGAGGGAGAGTGCTCCTCAGTCATGCGCTCAGCGTAGCGAGGGCGGCATCGGTGCGGCGTCGTCCAAGGCGAGCGCGGGTGGATCGAGAGCGCTGCGGACACCTTCCCTGCGTGCTTGTTCGAGCATGGCTTGCAGCGCTTCGCGGCGACGGCGGCGGTCACGGGATTCCAGTCGAGGTGGTACTCGACTGAAACGTCGCTGGTCTCGCCTCGGCGACCGAGTCGTGCACGAAGCCTGCTGTCTCGGAGAAGATCAGCGCACGGAACCCCGGTTCGGCCGCAGCGGCCGGTGGGGAGGCGGGAGGGTCGGCCGGATGGTCATGGCCGTCGTGGGCGGATGCTCTTCGCGATCTCTTCATGCGGGTGAGTCAATACGCGTGAGTATGTTGATTTCCATGGCATCTTGCAGAAAAGTCAAGACTCCACGAGTATGACCATACTGGCCAGTATGTAATTTCTCGCGACGATGCGACAAAGAAAGAGAGGGGCCTCCATGCCCGAGATCGGGATCGGCTTCCACACGGACGCCTTCAACTCCAGCCACAAGTCTTTCGAACAGGCACTCGCCTGGGCGCAGGAGCACGACGTGCACTACATCGAGCCGGGGGTCATCGAGGGGGCATCGTGGATCCATGGCCTCGGCTACTTCCCCCACATCTCGCTGATCGAGGACCCGGTGCTGCTGCGTCGGAAGATGGAGTCGTACGGGGTGCAGTTCTCCCAGATCGACGCCGCGTATCCGCTCTCCGGACGCGACGGTCTCACGGTCGCCGTGCCCTACATCCAGAAGGCGATCGCATGGGCGTCCCTGGCTGGCAGCCCTCGGGTCGCGACCACTGACGGCCTGCACAAGCCGGAGGGGCTCGACGACCGCGAGGCGCTCGATCTGATGAAGCGCAGTTACGGCGAGATCATCCGCGTGGCCGAGGCACACGAGATCGTGGTGAACATCGAGGTACACGGGTACTTCACGACACGTCCTGACTGGCTGGCCGAGATGCTCGACTTCTGCGGCGACACGCCATGGCTGCGGCTGAACCTCGACACAGGCAACACCTTCATCGCCGGCAACGATCCCGTGGAGTTCGCCGAGCGATTCCTCGACAGGATCAACCACGTCCACATCAAGGACGTGTCAGCCTCGCTCGCCGAAGCCGTTCGCGGAGGTGCCACCGGCATCGCGATCAGCCACGTTCCGGCCGGCGGCGGCGTCAACGCCGAGAACATCCGTGCCATCCTGCGCAAGCTCGCAGCGCACGGGTTCGACGGCGTGCTGAGCATCGAGTGCGAAGGCGAGGGCGGTCCAATGCTGGCTGACTCCTTGACGTGGCTGCGTCGGGAGATCTCAGAGGCGGGTTTCACAGAGCGGATCCCGTCCTTCGCCTCGGTCGCGGTCTGAGCCTCGGGTGTCGGGTGGACCGCTGATGCCGTGGTCCGCCCGGCCACCTGTCGAGGCCGGTTGTATCCTGAGGGGATGTCCGACATGGCGATGACTGCGCCGGCGAAGGCGGATGCCCTTGCGCGGCCCGAGGCCTTGGCGACGGCGGCCCTGGAGCTGTTCTCGACGCGCGGCGTCGACGGCGTGAGCATGGACGACATCGCGGCGGGAGCGGGTGTCACCAAGGGAAGCCTCTACTGGCACTACTCCTCGAAACGGGAGATCGTGCTCGCCGCGTGCGGGCAGTACTACCTGCGTTGGCGCGAGAACATGTCCGCCGCCGTCGATTCGGCGGGAACTGCATTCGGGCGGCTCGAAGCCGCTGTCGACTTCTCGGTGCGCAGTTGTCTCCTCGACGACGGGAACCGTGTCTTCACCACAGAGATCGTCGCCATATCCCTCACCGACGAAGACGTGCGAGCGAGCTGGGCCGGTTTCCTCGACGAGACGGAGCGGCTGTTCCTCGGCCTCGCACACCGCGCTGTCGGTGCGGGTGAGCTGGAGTGCGATGACGTCGATCGTGCCGTCGATCTCCTCCTCGCCGCCATGGAGGGCGTCAAGCAGATGGCGCTGTTCCGCCCGCAGTATTCGGAGGCCTCGAAGGCGACTCGAACGACGGACGGACTTCTTTCGCTGCTCGGCACCCGGACGAGCTGACGCCCTGTGTGCGCGGCTACTCGCCGCGAAGCACCCGGCGGAGGTCGGCGATCTCCTCGTCCGTCATCCCGCCGCTTCGCAGGTAGCCCGAGACATCGCCGTGATTGGCGCTGATCCAGTCCATGGCCGTCTCGATGGCCGACGCGGGTGACTCCGTCGCCAGAGTCTTCAGCGCCGGGGTGAGCGGAACGCCGAGCGAGGTGATCAGCGCCGTGAGCGCTTCGGCGAATCCCCGTGCGAGGTTCTTCTCCGTCTGCGTGTAGTCCGTGACGATCGCCTGACGGGGTACCTCGGCGACGAGCAGCAGGATCGCGGCGGCGAGACCGGTGCGATCCTTGCCCGCGGTGCAGTGGAACAGCACACCCGGCCGGGAGGTGCGGGAAGAGACGAGCACGGTCCGGGCGATGGTCGCGAACTGTGGGGCGCTGGCCTCCAGGATCGCGACGTACAGCTCGTCCAGGGTCGGCACCTGCTTCAGCACCTCGGCGACCTGGGTCACCGAGAGTCCTACGCCGCCGGCCGCGGGGAGCAGCTGCTTGACCATCTCGTCCATCGCACCGCCCTGCATGGGCAGAGTCAGCAGCGTGATGCTGCCGTCATCGGGGAGACGGTCAGCGGCACGGGAGCGCTCGCCATCAGTGCGCAGATCGATGACGGTGCCGATGCGGAAGTCGGCTAGTGCCTGCAGCCCCTCATCCGTGAGCGCGGCGAGGGCGTCCGACCGGAAGAGGAGTCCGGAGGCGAGCGTCCCGCCTCCGGAGGCCGGGAGCCCGGCGAGTTCGCGGGCGTTGTGCGTCGTCTGCAAAGCGGTCGAGATATCGATGGTCATTCTGGCCCTCTCCTGGGTATGCGGCCAGAATATCGGTGCGGCGGGATCGCGCGGCGCCGACACGGAGGCTGTGCGATCCCGCCCGCCGTCTCAGCCCTTGACGGCCTTCTCGATGGCCTGTTCCAGGTCGTCCCACTCCTGCAGCACGACCTTCTCGCCGTCGATGAAGAACGTCGGCGTACTGTTCACCTCGAGCTTCTCGCCGTCGGTCTTGTCGGACTGCACGCGCTGCGCGGTCGCGGGGTCGGCGATGGCGGCGTCGTAGGCGGCCATGTCGAGGCCGAGGTCTTCTGCGAAGGCGCGGAACACCTCGGGGGTCTCCTCCGACTGCTCGCCCCACTGCGCCTGCGTCTCGAACAGGCGGTGGTACATGTCCTCGAAGCGGTCCTGCTGGCCGGCCGCCTCGGCGGCGAGGGCGGCCTGGGTGGAATTGGTGTGTCCTGGCAGGGGGAAGTAGCGCACTACGTAGGTGATCTCGCCGTCGTACTTCTCGCGGAGGTCTTCGACGACCGGGTAGAACGCCCCGCAGGCCTCGCACTCGAAGTCGAGGAACTCGACGACGGTGACCGCGCCCTCGCCCCCGTCGTCGAGCACCCGGGAGTCGGTGCGCACGGTCTGCTGAGGCTCGCCGCCCTCGGACGGCGCGGCGGGTTGTTGTTGGGTGATCGCGAAGACGATGCCGGCGATCAGCAGGACGACGGCGACGGCGATGGCGATCAGGGTCGCTTTGACAGAGTTCTTCATGGGGTCTCCAGACACACGGGTACGACGAGGGAAGGGATGCCGCGCGGGGCGGCTCGATGCGTGCGTCGGAGTTCAGGTGCGGGAGATCGAGAGCTGCGTGAGGGTGAGTGCGGGGACGAGGGCGCTCGGCCCCGCCCGGCTCGGTGTGACGGTGCGAGGTGCGCGGCTGCCGAGCGGCCGGGTGCCGTGACCGGCGAGTCGCCGGAAGATCAGCACCAGTGCGACGCCGCAGAGCACCGCGAGCAGGCAGACGCCGGCCTCGGAGGTGAGGACGTCGATCGTGCTCGCGCCGTCCGCGTTCGACGCCGCTCCGGCGGGGGTCGAGACACCGGCCGCGACGCAGAGGGTGGCGTGCACATCGGCGGAGCCGCGTGAGGTCGACCACGCGCCGACCACGAGCAGCAGCGCGAGGCCGACGGCGGTGATCACCCGGGCGATCAGCATCCGCTCGGCCCGCGCTCGCGGCATCCGATCCGGCGATGAGGGCAGCATTTCCCGCGCAGTCTAGCAACGGCGCCTCTGTCCTTTCCGGGGCCGGGGCGCCTCTGACGCGCCTAGACTGAGGGGGTGGCGAGACTACTGATCGTCGGCGGCTTCCTTGCCGCCGTGTTCTGGGTGTTCAGCATCGTCGACTGCGCTGTGCAGCCGGCGACGCGGCACCGTGGCGTGCCCAAGACCGCCTGGATCTTCATCGTGGTGCTCCTGCCCGTGATCGGCGGCATCCTCTGGTTCATCATCGGCCGTAGGCGCGCGAACGACCCCGGCATGCGCCCCGTCATCGCACCGGATGACGACCCCGCCTTCCTGCGCAGCATCAGCAAGAGCGAGCAGGACGCGCGCATCAGCCGCCTCGAAGAGGAACTCGCCCGATTGGACGAGGAGACCGACGAGCCTCCCGCCACGGACCAGCGCCCGTGACCTCGTCGCCGGCGATGGATGCTGCGGCATCCCTGATCGCCGACCTCGTCGCCAACGGTGTGCGCGACATCGTGCTGTCTCCCGGTTCGCGCTCGCAGGCTCTCGCGCTCGCCGCCGTGCGCGCAGCCGATGACGGGCATCTCAGGGTGCATGTGCGCATCGACGAGCGAGTCGCCGGATTCACCGCGCTCGGAATCGCCAGGGAGACAGGTGTGCCGGCCGCGGTCATCTGCACCTCCGGGACGGCCGTCGCCAACCTGCTGCCCGCGGTGATGGAGTCCTTCCACTCCGGCGTGCCGATGGTGCTGCTCACCGCCGACCGTCCGCCCGAGCTGCGGGGCGTCGGAGCGAACCAGGCGACGCTCCAGGACGGGCTCTTCCATCCCTGGGTGCGCGATCAGATCGATGCGCCGGTGCCGGGCGACGGCGACTGGGCCGGGCTCGCCGAGCGTGCTGTCTCCGCGGCGGTGGGCGTGAGCGAAGCAGACCACGGAGTCCGCGGCGTCGCCGGCCCCGTGCACCTGAACCTCCCGGCCAGGGAACCTCTCTCGGGTGTGCTGCCCACGATGGCGGTCATCCCCGGCGAGGTGCCCAGCGCGCTCCACGAGGAGCCC
This sequence comes from Microbacterium sp. MYb54, assembly GCF_002979515.1. Classification (GTDB taxonomy): domain Bacteria; phylum Actinomycetota; class Actinomycetes; order Actinomycetales; family Microbacteriaceae; genus Microbacterium. The sequence continues at coordinate 118,255 of NZ_PCPA01000005.1, forward strand.
TTCGCACTCGACCGCGGTCCTCGCACCGTCGTGGTCGCCGGCGCCGATGCCGGTGCCGAGGCCGAGGAGATCGCGCACGCCGGTGGGTGGCCGCTGATCGCCGAGATCGTGAGCGGCGCGAGGTTCGGACGGCAGATCGTGCACGGCTACCGCGGGCTGCTGTCGCGTGACGAGCTCGGCGGCCGCATCGAGCGGGTCGTCGTCCTCGGACACCCGACGCTCAGTCGTGAAGTCACCGCGCTGCTCTCCCGTCCCGACATCGACATCGTCGCGGTCCGTCGGGGCGGCGAGGAGCTGAACCTCAACCACCGCACCCGAGCCGTCGGATCGGTCGCCGTCGCTCCTGGTGCCGCCGACCGCGTCTGGCTCGGGGAGTGGCTGCAGGCATCCGCGGCAGAGGTCGTCGATCTGAGCGAGCATGCACCCGATTCGGAGGGTCTCGTCTCCACCGACTTCGCCGCCCGCAGAGAAGCGGTGAAGGCCGAGCTCGACGCGGTCCGCCGTCCGCTCGACCGAAAGCTGCTCGCTGACGCCGTGTGGCGCGCCACCTGGCCGCACGACCGTCTGGTGTTCGGCTCCTCCCGACTCGTCCGCGTCGCCGATCAGGTGCTCGGCGGCAAGAAGGTCCCGGTCCACGCCAACCGCGGTCTGGCCGGCATCGACGGCACCATCGCGACGGCGACCGGCATCGCCATCGCCAGTCAGGCTGCCGGCGCACCGGGCGTGACCCGAGTACTGCTGGGCGACCTCGCCTTCCTGCACGATGTCGGTGCCCTGCTGCTCCCGCCGGACGAGACCGAGCCCCGGCTGCAGGTCATCGTCGGCAACGACGGCGGCGGCACCATCTTCGACTCGCTGGAGGTTGCGACATCCGCGCGCCCCGGCGACCTCGACCGGGCCTTCTTCACACCGCACACCGTGCGCCTGGAGCACCTCGCACTCGCCTACGGCTGGGAGTACCAGCGGGTCACGACCCGCACCGCACTCGACCAGGCCCTCACCTCGCCTCGCGGCGGTCGTCAGATCATCGAGGTGCCGCTGCCGCGTTGACTGGCAGGATGTGCGTATGAACGCGCACACCTGGACGCAGAAGCTGCAGGTCGACGACGGCTTCCGCCTCGCCGACATCGATCCCGACAGCAAGCCCGGATACGTCGGCGGCAAGTCGCACGGCGCTCGCGACCTCGCCGCGGGCCTGGAGAGCCTGAACGGCCTGCAGGAGCGGCTGTTCGCCGAGAGCCGCGCGGGAGTGGCCAAGGATGCGGTGCTGCTGGTGCTGCAGGCGATGGATTCGGCAGGCAAGGGCGGCATCGTGCGGCACGTCGTCGGCGGCGTCGACCCACAGGGCGTCGCGCTCGCCGCGTTCAAGGCGCCGACCGCAGAGGAGCGCGAGCACGACTTCCTCTGGCGGGTCGAGAAGCGGCTGCCCGATCCCGGGTTCATCGGGGTGTTCGACCGCTCCCACTACGAGGACGTGCTGATCGGACGGGTTCGCGAGCTCGCCGCACCCGCCGAGATCGAGCGCCGCTATGACGCGATCAACGAGTTCGAGGCCCGGGTCGCGGCATCCGGTACCCGCATCGTCAAAGTGATGCTGCACATCTCGCCCGAGGAGCAGAAGTCACGCCTCATGGAGCGCCTCGACCGCCCGGACAAGCACTGGAAGTACAACCCGGGCGACGTGGACGAGCGGATGCTGTGGCCGCAGTACATGGAGGCCTACCAGACCGTGTTCGATCGCACCTCGACGGAGGCGGCGCCGTGGCACGTGATCCCGGCGAACGCCAAGTGGTACGCGCGGCTCGCTGTGCAGGAGCTGCTGCTCGCAGCGCTGGAGGACATCGACCCCCAGTGGCCGGCGGCCGACTTCGACGTCGAGGCCGAGAAGAAGCGCCTCGCCGCGAGCTGAGTGCAAGCCGTGGTCAGGCCAGCGCGTCGACCAGCGGCCGGAACTTCACGCGGGTCTCGAGCAGTTCGCTCTCCGGGTCGGAGCCGGCGACGATCCCCGCGCCCGCGTATGCGGTCACACCGATCTCACCCCGACCTGCGGTGAACTGCGCGCAGCGCAAGGCGATCGCCCATTCGCCGTTGCCCGCAGCATCCACCCAGCCGACCGGTCCGGCGTAGCGGCCACGGTCGAAGGGCTCGAGGTCGCGGATCGCGGCGATGGCCGAAGGCGTCGGTGTGCCGGCGACGGCGGCGGTCGGATGCAGCACCCCGACGAGGTCGAGCGCGGACTCGCCGTCCGCCAGCTCGCCCTCCACGTCGGTCGCGAGGTGGAAGAGGTTCGGCAGCTTCAGCAGGAAGGGCTGCTCGCTCGCGGCGAGCACCCGCGTGTGAGAGCGCAGCGACGAGAGCACGCTCTGCACGGCGTACTGGTGCTCATCGAGGTCTTTCGTGCTCGAGGCGAGGTGGGCGGATGCTGCGGTGTCGGCATCCGCGTCGGCTCCGCGACCGATCGTGCCGGCGAGCACCCGCGCCGTGACGGTGCCGTCGTGCACGGTCACGAGAGTCTCGGGGCTCGCGCCGATCAGTCCGTCGACGGCGAACGCCCAGGTGTCGGGATAGCCGGTCGACAGCTCCCGCACCAGGCGGCGAAGGTCGGACCCGGCCGGAATGCTGCCGGTGAGATCGCGTGCGAGCACGACCTTGCTCAACTCGCCGTCGGCGATGCGGGTGAGGGCGCGGCGGACCGAATCCTGGTACCCCTGTGGGCTCTGCGCCCCGGGGCCGAGCGTGCCCGCCCAGTGCGGACCATAGGGCTGCGTGGCGAAGCGGTCATCGCTCTGCGGGTTTCCGGAGTGGCGGATCGTGGTGCGCCAGAACCGGTCGCCGTGTCGTCCCACCACCTGCGTGGGGAGCACGAGCACGCTGTCGGCGTCCGAGGCCTCGTCGAAGGTGAACGCTCCGAATGCGACCAGCCCGCTGCCGGGCAGTCCCACCGGGTCGGAGATCTCCGCCTGCGCGGCCATGGCCCGCCACACGGTCGCAAGCGTCGCCGTGCGCGACTCATCGGCACGCGCAGGAGGTCGGATCTCCGCCAGGGTCTCGCCGACGGCGACGATCCCGTCTCCGCGGCGTAGCCACGCGAGGGGCCGCGCGGGATCCGCGTAGGCGAGGAGGTCTTCGACCGGGTCGATCTCTCGGGTCTCCACGACCAGGTGGGTGGTGTGCACGCATCCAGCCTATGCCGCTCAGGGCGCATGGATTCGCGTGGTCGTAGGGTGAGCGGATGAGCGATGCACGCCCCGCACCCGGCACCGAGATGGTCTTCCAGTGGCGCAAGTGGGACGGCTCGCCGCACTGGCGGCACGAGTGCGTCTATCTCGGCGCCGATGAGTGGGGCGACTGGATCGGGCAGCCCGTCGGGTGGCACAGCGTGCGACCCGGCGCCGAGTTCCACGCGGGCGGTCCGAACGTCACGCTCGTCCCGGCGAGCGGTGACCATGCTCTGACCGTCAACCGTCGTCACCGCAAGGGCATGCGCATCTACATCGACCTGGGGTGGGACATCCGGTGGTCGGATGACCCGCTGCTGGCGACCGGCATCGACATGGACCTCGATGTGGTGCGTGTGGAAGGGGCGCGCGGGACCTGGGTCGACGACCGCGACGAGTGGGCCGAGCACAGCGCCCGCTACGGCTATCCGGCCGACGTGATGACCCACCTCGAGGCTCTCGCGCTCGACCTCGAGGCGCAGGTGCGTGCGCAGGTCGCTCCGTTCGACGATGCCACCGCCGATCCGTGGCTCGACCGCCTCGAAGCCCTGGGTCTCGCGCCTAGACTGAACCCGTGACCCCGAACGATGTGAACCGCGCCGATCTCGGCAAGGACCCCTCCCGCGTCAGCGGCATGTTCGACCAGGTCGCCGCGGGGTACGACCGCACCAACACGGCGATGACCTTCGGCAACGACGTCCTGTGGCGCGCGGCGACGACCCGGGCGGTCGCACCGAAGCCGGGGGAGCGGATCCTCGATCTCGGTGCCGGCACCGCGTCGTCGTCGGCATCGCTCGCGCGCAGCGGCGCCGAGGTGGTCGCGGCCGACTTCTCGCCGGGGATGCTCGCCGAGGGCCAGCGCCGGCACGGTGCCATGCGCAACCTGTCGTTCGTGCAGGCGGATGCCACCGACCTGCCGTTCCCCGACGCGCAGTTCGACGCCGTCACCATGTCGTATGCGCTGCGCAACGTGAACGACCCCAAGAAGGCGCTGCGCGAGCTGTACCGCGTGACCAAGCCGGGCGGCCGACTCGTGATCAACGAGTTCTCCACCCCACCGGCCAAGCTCTTCCGCGGTGCCTACCGCTTCTACAACGCCCAGGTGCTGCCTCGCGTCGCACGCGTCGCCGGCACCAACGGCGACGCCTACGACTACCTCAACGAGTCGATCCGCGAGTGGCCGGACCAGAAGCGGCTCTCGGCGTGGATCCGCGAGGCCGGTTGGGTCGACGTCGCCTACCGCAATCTCTCGTTCGGCATCGTTGCCCTGCACAGAGCGCGCAAGCCGGAGTGATTCTCTCGGTCGAAACCGCGACACTCGACGAAGGTAGGCTGGGACCGTGACTTCGAGCCCCACCGCCCCGGGTTCGCGACTGGCGAGCCGTCTCGGCTTCAGCGATCGCGTCTTCATCGGCCCTGCCGCCCGACGTGTGGCGCGCGCCATCGAAGACGGGCTCGAACTCGTCGAGACCGGGCTCGCCGAAGACGTCCGCGTCGCCGACCCGCTCGCAGACGCGGCCAGCCGCTACCTGTACGAGGCCGGTGGCAAGCGCATCCGTCCCGTCCTCACGCTCCTCGCCGCCCAGCTCGGCGACGGCAACACCACTGAGGTCATCGACGTCGCCAAGGCGCTGGAGATCACCCACCTCGGCTCGCTCTACCACGACGACGTCATGGACGGCGCCGACCGTCGACGCGGAGTTCCAGCAGCTCACGCCGTGTGGGGAAACAACATCGCGATCCTCACGGGCGACATCCTGTTCTCCCGCGCCAGCCAGCTGATGTCACGACTTGGCGAGCGCGCCATCCGGCTCCAGGCAGACACGTTCGAGCGTCTCGTCCTCGGTCAGATGCACGAGACGCTCGGTCCGCAGGAGGGTGACGACCCGATCGCGTTCTACATCCAGGTGCTCGCCGACAAGACGGGCTCGCTGATCGCGGCGGCCACGCAGGGCGGCGTGATCTTCTCCAACGCCTCTTCGGAGTACGAGGAGCCGTTGCGGGTGTACGGCGAGAAGATCGGCGTCGCCTTCCAGCTGCTCGACGATGTGATCGACCTCTCGGCCAAGCCGGAGGAGACGGGCAAGGTGCCGGGGACCGATCTGCGCGCAGGGGTTCCGACCATGCCGTACCTGCTGCTCAAGGCTGAGGGAGATGCGGCGTCGACCGATCTCGCGGCGCGCATCGACGACGGGGTCGCCCTCATCGCAGACGGCGCTGACCCCTCGATCCTCGACGGTCCGTTGGACGAGCTGCGTGACCATGCGGTGACGCAGAAGACCCTCGAGCTCGCGCACGCGTGGACGCGAGATGCCGTCGACGCCCTCCAGCCACTCCCGCGCGGCACTGTGCGTGAGGCACTGACTCGATTCGCAGAGACCCTCGCCGAACGCTCCAGCTGAATCTGCGCGGGCGGCCCGTCGGGTCGCGCGCCGACTGCGACGGCATACGAAAGGACCTCCCATGACCAAGCTCAGACTGGCCATCGTCGGTGCGGGCCCCGCCGGCATCTACGCCGCGGACATCCTGCTGAAGGCCGAGCGCAAGTTCGACGTCTCGATCGATCTCTTCGAGCAGCTCCCGGCGCCGTACGGGCTGGTGCGCTACGGCGTCGCGCCCGACCACCCCCGCATCAAGGGCATCATCACGGCTCTGCGTGACGTGCTCGACCGTGGTGACATCCGCCTGTTCGGCAACGTCCGCTTCGGCGAGGACATCACCCTCGACGATCTGAAGAAGCACTACAACGCGGTGATCTTCTCGACCGGAGCGATCCGCGACACGTCGATGGACATCCCCGGGATCGATGCCGTCGCGTCCTACGGCGCTGCCGACTACGTCAGCTGGTTCGACGGGCACCCTGACGTCCCGCGTGAGTGGCCGCTGGATGCCGCGTCCGTCGGCGTCCTCGGCAACGGCAACGTCGCGCTCGACGTCGCACGCATGCTCGCCAAGCACGCGGAAGACCTGCTCGTCACCGAGGTGCCTGCCAACGTCTATGAGGGACTGAAGGCCAGCGAAGTCACCGATGTGCACATCTTCGGACGCCGTGGTCCTGCACAGGTGAAGTTCACCCCTCTCGAGCTGCGTGAGCTCGGTGAGCTCCGCGATGTGGACATGGTCGTGTACGACGAGGACTTCGACTACGACGACGCTGCGAAGGATGCCGTCGCGAGCAACAAGCAGGTCATGGTCATCGATCGCATCCTGCAGTCCTGGCGCAAGCGCGACTCGGTCAACAACGCAGGGGGCACGGCGTCTCGCCGCCTGCACCTGCACTTCTGGGCGAAGCCGGTCGAGATCCGCAAGGATGACGCCGGACGCGTCGCCGCACTCGTGTACGAGCGCACTCAGCCTGATGGGCAGGGTGGCGCCGTGGGTACCGGTGAGATGCGCGAGGTGCCGATCCAGTCGCTCTATCGCGCGATCGGATACTTCGGTTCGCCGCTGCCCGGTGTGCCGTTCGACAAGAAGCACGGCGTGATCCCGAACCGCGAGGGGCAGGTTCTCGCGAAGGACTCCAATGAGCGCGTCCCCGGCATCTACGCGACCGGGTGGATCAAGCGCGGCCCGGTGGGTCTGATCGGACACACGAAGTCCGACGCCATGGAGACCGTGCGGCACATCATCAACGACCAGGGCTCGTGGTGGCATGCGGAGGATCCCTCGGAGGAGGCCATCCCGGCGCTCCTGCAGGAGCGTGGCGTGCGCTGGACCGACCTCGACGGCTGGCACCGTCTCGACGAGCACGAGATCGCTCTCGGCGCCCCCGAGGAGCGCGCTCGCGTCAAGGTCGTCCCTCGTGAAGAGATGGTCCGCGTCTCGCGCGGGGAGTAGCACCACCACGGTCCGGCCTCCCTCACCAGGTCGCGCGCTCGGCTAGCCTGGCGACGACGGGGGAGGAACGCATGGCCGATTGGGTGCCCGATGTTCTCGGCGACGAGTTCAAGCAGCTCACGCTCGACCTCGGCGCGGACGAACAGGGCCCTGTCGTGGCGACGCTGGTGCGTGCGCTGCCAAGAGAGCCGAGTCTGTGGGACCGGATACGCGGTCACCGACCCCTCCTCGACGGCGTCGACGTGCTGTACGTGCACGGCTGGTCCGACTACTTCTTCCAGAAGCGCCTTGCCCGCTTCTGGACTTCTCGTGGCGCCCGCTTCTTCGCTCTCGACCTGCGCAAGTACGGTCGCAGCCTCCGCGATGGGCAGACGCCGGGTTACATCGCCGACCTCGCCACCTACGACGAAGACATCGGTGCGGCGCTGGATGCGATGGGTCGAGGCGAGGGCGGGGCCGAATCCGCCCGGCGCCTCATCCTGCTCGGGCATTCCACCGGAGGCCTGACGTTGAGCCTGTGGGCATCCCGACACCCGGATGCCGCCGACGCCGTGATCCTCAACAGCCCTTGGCTGGAGTTTCAGTTCGCCCCGGCCAGAGCGGCGATCGCGCCGATGGTCGAGCTGCAGGCGAGGATCTGGCCGATGGAGGCTGCGCCGCAGGTCGATCTCGGCTTCTACACCCGCGCGCAACAGGAAGTCGCCGATCCGGACGACCCGATGGAGGTGAACCTCCAGTGGCGCCCTGCGCAGACGATGGCCGTGTACGCGGGATGGCTGCACGCGATCCTCTCCGGGCACAAGGCTGTCGCTGCGGGGCTGTCGATCACGGCGCCGGTGTGCGTGCTGCTGTCAGCGCGGTTCGCGCCGCCGACGCGATGGTCGCCGGATCTCACCTCCGCAGACTCCGTGCTCGTGGTCGACGACATCGCCCGGGCCGCGCTGCGGCTGGGACCGACCGTGACCGTCGAGCGCATCGACGGCGCTCTGCACGATGTCTTCCTGTCGCGCCATGAAGCCCGGGAAGACGCCTATCAACGGTTGGATCGATGGGTCAAGGGGTGGCGTGCGGGTGGCTGATCCCGCTCATAGGTAATACATCGCCCTGACGAGGCGTTCCGCCTTCTCGCCGTCGCTTCTGCGCACGGCGTCATGGAAGTCGGCGTACACCCGCCGCATCCGTCCGCGGTCCGCGGCGGGGACCACCCAGTCGCGGAGATTGCGGAAGAGCACCATGCTCGCATCGTCCATCAGGGTCCGGTGCTGCGTGTTGCCACTGTGGTCGCCGAGGTAGGAGAACACCGCCCACCGCGTGTTCGACGTGCGCGGGCTGTCTTCCAATGACGCGCTCATCGCAGCCACCAGCTTGAAGACATGTTCACGCTGTGCAGCGGTGATCCGCGGTACCGCCAGTCGCGCGGCGATCCCCGCCTGGTAGCCGGCGAACTCGAGCGACTGCGCCATGGTCTCAGGTGTCACCGCCGTGACCTCGGTGTACCTGCTCGGATACATCGTCACCATGCCCAGTCGTTCCAGCCGCTGGAGCGCCTCGCGAACCGGTGTCCGCGACACGTGCAGCTCTTCGGCGACGTCGACATCGCGGATGCGCTCGCCTGCGGCCAGCGTGCCGTCGATGATCTGTCTTCCGATGTAGTGGAAGACCTCCTCGGCCAGGAGTTGCTTGCTCTCGCCGATGTTCGTCGATCCGATACTGCTCATGGATCCGCCCCCAGTTGCCTTCTGTCCCGAGCGCCCCATGATCGCCCGGGAGGGCAACTACATCATGAAGTCGCATCGGATGCCAATAACCCCCACCTGACTTCGCATCCCGCGTGGGGGCGCGCAGTGCGAATCAGATGGGCTCTTCTATTGTCCGTGGTTCCGTGGCCGGCGGATGCATGGCATCCGCCGGCCACCGAAGACGCGAGCGCATGGAACTGCCGCGGCCTCGTCCCCACGAGGGCAAGCTCGCAATCCCGAAAATCACTTAGCCCTACGACGGCAGTGCGTCACGCGGCGTTCGCGTCATCGGTCGCATCGAGTCGACCGCTTCCAGTCTTGGGCACTGCGACCCATATATCGGTATGCAATCCGATGAGAACGGGAGAGGGGCCGGATGCGCATGGCATCCGACCCCTCTCGTTCTCGCTCCAGCTGCTCAGCGGTAGTTGATGAACTGCAGGTCGAGGTCGAGATCGGAGCCCTTCAGGAGGGCGATCACCTGCTGCAGGTCGTCGCGGCTCTTGGACTGCACGCGCAGCTCGTCGCCCTGGATCTGGCTCTTGACGCCCTTGGGGCCCTCGTCGCGGATGATCTTGTTGATCTTCTTCGCGTTCTCCGAGGAGATGCCGTCCTTGATCGTCGAGGAGATGCGGAACTCCTTGCCGCTGGCGAACGGATCGCCCGATTCGAGGCTCTTCAGCGAGATGCCGCGCTTGATGAGCTTGGACTGGAACACGTCGAGGACGGCCTTCGCCCGCTCCTCGGTGTTCGCGATGATCAGGATGCTCTCGCCACTCCAGGCGATCGATGCTCCGGTGCCCTTGAAGTCGTAGCGCTGCTCGATCTCCTTGCGGGCCTGGTTCAGAGCGTTCTCGGCCTCCTGGTGATCGACCTTCGAGACGATGTCAAATGAGCTGTCAGCCATGCGTTCATCCTACTCGGGGGCGCAGTGAGGGTACATGTCTGACACCGGTTCCCCGCTCGGCCCCAAGCGTAGGAGGACTCCATACCTGCCCGCCTCGTGGAAGCGTTTTCACTGAATGGCGACGCCCTCTTCTCGGTCACGGGTTGATATCGACGGCCTCTCTCATTGCAAAAGCCGCCGTTTTCGATGCATACTGTAAGCGCTTGCAGTCCTTGCAGGTGATCAGCACTGAGAGAGGCACACACCAATGAAGGTGAACAAGAGGGGCATCGTCGCCGCGGGCGCGATCGCCATCGTTTCGACTCTGACGCTTGCCGGCTGCTCCACGGGGACCAGCAGCGACGACACCTCCGGCTCCGACGACAGCGGGAAGCTGGTCGTCTGGGTCGATGCCGAACGCGTCGACGCACTGCAGAGCGCTGCGGACGCCTACCAGGACAAGACCGGCGTCAAGGTCGAGCTCACGGGCAAGTCGGTCGACGACATGAAGGACGACTTCATCCAGCAGGTTCCGACCGGCAAGGGTCCCGACATCGTCATGGGCGCCCACGACTGGCTGGGTGAGCTCTCCACGAACGGCGTGGTCGCCCCGATCGAGCTCGGCGACAGCTCGGAAGACTACCTTCCCGTCGCTCTCCAGGCCGCCACGTACGAGGGCACCGTCTACATGCTCCCGTACGCCGTCGAGAACATCGCGGTGCTGCGCAACGCCGACCTCGTCCCGACCGCTGCGACCAGCTTCGACGACATGGTCGCCAAGGGCACGTTCGTCGTGGAGCAGGGCGCCGAGGGCAACCCGTACCACCTCTACCCGTTCCAGACGGCCTTCGGAGCCCCGGTCTTCGGTACGGATGACACCGGCAGCTACGACCCCACCGACCTTCAGCTCGGCAGCGAGGGCGGCTTCGCCTTCGCCGACTGGCTGGGTGCGCAGGGCGCAGCGGGCGTTCTGAACACCGACGTCGACGGCGAGATCGCCAAGCAGCAGTTCCTCGACGGCACCGCGGCCTTCTGGCTCACGGGTCCGTGGAACGTGGGCGCGGCCACTGACGCCGGTATCAACGTCGCGATCGACCCGATCCCGAGCCCGACCGGTGAGACCGCTTCGCCGTTCGCCGGTGTGAAGGGCTTCTTCGTGAGCTCGGAGTCGAAGAACAAGGTCGCCGCGAACGACTTCCTCGTCAACTACATCGGCACCGAAGACGTGCAGCTCGAGCTGTTCAAGGCCGGCAACATCCTGCCCGCCCTGACCGCTGCCGCCGACACCGCCGCGGCCGACCCGATCATCGCCGGCTTCCAGGCCGTCGGCGCCGACGCTGTGCCGATGCCGGCCATTCCGGCCATGGGCGCGGTCTGGCAGTACTGGGGCGTGGCCGAGGCCGCGATCATCAACGGCGAGGACCCGGCGACGACGTGGCAGAAGCTCGTCGACGACGTGACCGCCGCGATCAAGTAACAGCCAGCACACTGACCCTGCCGGGGTGGGCGTCTTCGCCCGCCCCGGCAGGATCATGACGAGGACGACATGACTGACACCGACGAGCGCACAGCTCCTCCGACCAGACGCCAGCGCCAGGCCGCGAAGATCGCGGAGGCCGCATCCGGACCGATCGGGTGGATGCTGCTGAAGATCCTCCTGCTGGCCGTCGTCGACGCGATCGCGCTCTATGCCGCGTTCGTGCTCTTCGCCCACCAGGAGTGGTTGATCCTCGGCATCGTCGTGGTGGTGGCGGTCCTCGTCAACTACATCTACTTCTCCCGCAAGCGCATCGCGGCGAAGTACCTCACACCGGGCATCATCTTCCTGATCGTGTTCCAGGTGTTCACCCTGCTCTACACGGGGTACATCGGCTTCACCAACTACGGAACCGGCCACAACGGAACCAAGGATCAGGCGATCTCCTCACTCCTGGCCTCGGCGCAGGAGCGGGTCGAGGACTCGCCGACCTACCCGGTGACGGTGGTGGAGCAGTTCGGCACCTATGGTCTGCTCGCGACCGACCCGGATTCGGGCGACGCGCTCCTGGGCACTTCGGAGCAGCCGCTCGAAGAGGTCGACGCCCAGTTCGAGGGCGGCAAGGCCGTTGCCGTCGACGGGTGGACGACCCTTCCGCTGGCGACCGTCTTCACGCTCTCCGAAGAGCTCGAGAAGCTGTCGGTCCCGTTCAGCGACGACCCGAACGACGGAAGCCTGCGCGCTCCCGACGGCCAGAAGGGTTACCTGTACGTCTCGACGCTCGAGTACGACGAGACCGCAGACACCATCACCGACACCACCACGGGCACGGTGTACTCCGACACGGGCGACGGAGCCTTCACAGCCGAAGGCGGAGAGCAGCTGCTCCCCGGATGGCAGACCACGGTGGGCTTCGACAACTTCGTCCGCGCGGTCACCGACTCCTCGATCCGCGGGCCGCTCATCTCGGTCACGCTGTGGACCTTCGCGTTCGCACTGATCTCGGTCGCGACGACGTTCTTCCTCGGACTCCTGCTCGCGCTCGTCTTCAACAACACCCGCATGCGCTTCCGCAACGGCTACCGGATCATCCTGATCCTCCCGTACGCGTTCCCCGCCTTCCTCTCGGCTCTGGTCTGGGCCGGCATGATGAACGAGAGCTTCGGCTTCATCAACCAGGTGATCTTCGGCGGCGCGGACATCCCATGGCTGACCGACCCCGTGCTCGCCAAGGTGTCGGTGCTGCTGGTGAACCTGTGGCTCGGGTTCCCCTACATGTTCCTCGTCTGCATGGGCGCCCTTCAGGGCATCCCCGAGGATGTGAACGAAGCGGCCGTGATGGACGGCGCGAACCCGTGGCAGGTCTTCCGGCGGATCAAGCTGCCGCTGCTGCTGGTCACCGTCGCGCCGCTGCTGATCTCGTCGTTCGCGTTCAACTTCAACAACTTCAACCTGATCTACATGCTCACCAAGGGTGGTCCGCGCTTCAGCGATGTCTCGATCCCGGTCGGGCATACCGACATCCTGATCTCGATGGTCTACAAGGTCGCCTTCACGGGCCAGACCCGCGACTACGGCCTGGCGTCGGCGTTCACGATCCTGATCTTCATCGTGGTCGCGACGATCTCGATCATCAGCTTCCGCAAGACCAAGGCCCTCGAGGAGCTGAACTGACATGAGCACCGCAAGCCGCGCCACCACCCGCTCCGCCACCACTCGCTCCACCAACGACGCGCAGAGCCTCGCCCCGCGTCGCCGCAGCTTCGGCGCCTGGTTCGCCGACACCGGATGGCGGCACCTCGTCGCGATCGTGGTGAGTGCGTTCGCGCTGTTCCCGCTGCTGTACGTGGTCTCCGCCTCGCTGAACCCGAAGGGGACGCTGACGGGCTCGAACCAGCTGTTCTCCGCGATCGGGATCGACAGCTACGTGCGTATCCTGAGCGACCCGCAGAACCCCTACGGCACGTGGTTCCTCAACACGCTTCTGATCGCTGTCGTCACCGGAGCGGTCACCGTGTTCATCGGAGCCTGCGCCGCATATGCCTTCTCGCGTATGCGCTTCGCGGGGCGCCGTGTGGGACTCGTGACGATCGTGGTCGTGCAGATGTTCCCGCAGCTGCTCGCCGTGGTCGCGATCTTCCTGCTCATGTCGACGCTGGGGGACTGGTTCCCCGCCATCGGCCTGAACACGCACACGGGGCTGATCCTGGTCTATCTCGGTGGAGCGCTCGGCGTGAACACCTACCTGATGTACGGGTTCTTCAACACGATCCCGAAAGAGATCGACGAGGCGGCGCGCATCGACGGCGCCGGCCACGCACGGATCTTCTTCACGATCATCCTGCGTCTGGTCGCACCCATCCTCGCGGTGGTCGGACTGCTGTCCTTCATCGGCACGGTCAACGAGTACGTCATCGCCAGCGTCATGCTCGTCGACGTCGAACAGCAGACGCTCGTCGTCGGACTCACCAAGCTCGTCGCGAACCCGCGCTACGCGGACTGGTCGGCGTTCTCCGCCGGCGCGGTGATGGCTGCGATCCCGGTGATGATCCTGTTCCTCTTCCTGCAGAAGTACATCGTCGGCGGGCTGACCGCCGGTGCGACGAAGGGCTGAGCGGCGCGGTCGGGCGTTGTCTACGATGCGTAGATGACCGCTCCGATCTCCCCGTCCGTGCGACGCCGCCGTCCAGCCGTGCTGCTCGTGCTCCTCGCCGTCGTGGTGCTGGCCGCGGTCGGTGCTGCGGTCTGGCTGGCGGCACGCGGGACGGCGACCGGAGCCCTCACGCTGCGCGATCCCGTCAAGCGCGAGATCGCGATGGAGATGGTGGCTTCGGCCGAGAACTCGACACTCGCCTGGTACGACCGCTACGACTACATCGAGGACATCGGCGACGAGCGCGGCTACACCGGCGGACTCGTGGGTTTCACCTCCGGCACACACGACATGCTGATGCTGATCGAGCACTACACGGATCAGGTGCCGGGCAACGCGCTCGCTGAATTCCTGCCGGCATTGCGTGCGGTGGACGGCACCGACTCGCACGAGGGTCTCGGCGAGGCGTTCGAGGACGCGTGGCGGGCGGAGGCTGCACGATCGGCGTTCCAGCAGGCGCAGCGTGACGAGGTGGATCGGCTGTACTTCGAGCCGGCCATCGACCGGGCGATCGCCGATGGCCTGGGGGTGCTCGGGCAGTTCATCTACTTCGACGCGATGGTCATGCACGGCGATTCCGGATTCGCCGCGATCCGGGAAGAGGCGCTGCGCGCGAAGGCGATCCCGGCCGAGGGAGGCGATCAGGCCGGCTACCTCGAGGCGTTCCTCGACGCGCGAGTCGTCGAGATGCGCACGGAAGCGGCTCACGAGGACACGAGTCGGGTCGACACCGCCCAGCGGGTGTTCCTCGATGCAGGGAACCTCGGGCTCGAGCCGCCGTTGCGCTGGTCGGTGTACGGCGACTCGTATGAGATCACGGGAGAACCTGCATCCCACTGGTGACACCCCGGCTAACTTGCCTCGCATGCTAGCTTGTCATGCATGACAGCCGAAGTCGGCGCCCAGATGCGCAAAGGAGTGGTCGAGTACTGCGTGCTCGGCCTGCTCTCGCGCGAGCCGATGTACGGGTGGCAGCTGGCTGATGCGCTCACGAGCGCCGGCCTGATCGCCAGCATCGGCACGCTCTACCCGCTGCTCGGGCGGCTGCGAGACAACGGCTGGGTCACGACGTTCGACCAGCCGTCGGAGAGCGGGCCGGTGCGCAAGTACTACCGCCTCACCGCGGACGGCATCGATCAGCTCGAGCACTTCCGCGCCCAATGGACACCGTTCGCCCGTGTGGTCACGGGCATCGTCGGAGAGGGATGACAATGACACAGGCCACCGCAGACGTCCTACGCGAGGAGTACCTCGCCCGACTCGACGAGGCGATGCGCGCCGTGCCGCACGGCGTCGCCTCGGAGATCCGGGCCGGCATCCTCGAGGAGCTCCAAGGGCTCGACGCCGACGTGACAGCCGAACGGATCGCCCACCTCGGCGACCCGGGGGAGATCGCTCGCGAAGCCCAGAGCGAGACGTCAGCGGTGTCGCCGATCGAGCGCCCTGCGTCGGAGCCCGAGCTGCCAGGGTCCTCGCCGTCGACGACCTCCACCCGCGGGTTCGCGATCGTGGCTGCACTGACGCTGAGCTTCGGTGGCATCGTCGTGCCCGTGGTGGGGTGGTTCGTCGGCGCCGTCCTGGTCATCATGAGCCCGCTCTGGAAGACGTGGGAGAAGGTCGTGGCGATCGTCGTGCCCTTTGTGGTGGGCGGCCTGTCGATCCTGCTCCTCTCGACCATGGTCACGGTGTCGACGTGGGAATCCAGCAGCAGCTCGTCCGGAGTCGAGCTTCCCGCGAACAACCCCCTCGTCCCCGCCTGGTACGACATGATCTGGGTGGGAGTGATGGGTATCGGAATACTCCTCATCCCGATATCCGGGCTCTGGTTGCTGTGGCGGCTTCGGGGGCGCGCCGGCTGATCGGCGTTGCTCACGAGCACTCGACCCCTTCGGTCGTAGCGTTGAGGTATGGCACGGGTGGGTGGGCGCAACCTCGGGATGAGCTGGTTCGCGGGCATCGTCTGCGTCGCGGTCATCGGTGCTCTGCTGTGGTTGTCGCTGCCGATGCTCCCCGTGCTCGCGCAGTTCGCCGGGGACGCGCTGCGGAACGTCCTTCCCTGACCTCCTCCGGTCGCTTCCGGTCGCGTATGCCGACACGTCGGCACGCCTGCGCGAGCGGCCGAGCGCACAGAGGTACCCTCGCAATGCACGTATCCGATGAGAGGCGCACCCCATGAGTGACCCCGACGTTCCCCAGCCCGAGAAGCCGGCTGACGTCGACGACGTCGTCGGCAGCGCGAACGCCGGACTCGACGCCGCCGCCGCGGCCGGTGCGGATGTTCCCGTCACGAACGACGGCGTCGATGAGAAGCCTGCCGTCGCGCCCGTCGACCCCGACCTCGCCGCGTTCGAAGAAGCTGAGCGCAGCCACCCCGGCACGTTCGCCTCCCCGCCGCCCGCGGTGTCGCCGGTCCCGGCGGCAGAGCAGAGCGAGTACGCCCGCGAAGTCAGGGCAGAGGCCGACGCCGAGACGACATCCTTCTACCCCGAGCCGGTCGTGGGCGCTACCATCCCGTTCGGTCATGAGCAGTCCGGCATGGCGGGTGCCGCCTACGCCCAGTACGGCGACGAGGTCGACACTCGCATCGTCCCGTCCGAGCCTCTCGTCGCCGCGGCCGCAGCGCAGCCGCAGCCCATCTTCGTGCAGGCCCCTGAGCCGCCGCGTGACCGTGGCAACCGCGGCACCGCAGGCGCCATCGGACTCCTCGCGACGCTCGTGTTCGCTGTGCTGTACCTCGGCGCAGCATTGGGCCTCGGCGCGATCGCCGGCGACGTGACCGGTGAGAACATCGGCCAGACGGCGATCGCCCCGCTGACGACCTGGGGATACTGGACGCCTGTCGTCGTGTTCTTCCTCGGCTTCTGGCTGCTCGGCGCGATCATCAACCGTGGCCGTTGGGGCCTCTGGGTGGTCTTCGGCATCATCGTCGGCGTGATCGCCTATGCGGGGCACATCCTCGGGCAGCTGTTCGAGGCTCCGTTCTGGAAGCTCACCGCGGCCCAGGGGCTCGACCTCGTCGGCGAGCAGCTGCTCGCCCCGCTGGCCATCGCCGCCTTCGTGTTCGCCCGCGAGTTGACCATCTGGTTCGGAGCCTGGGTCGCCCGCAGCGGTGCACGCAAGACCGAGCTGAACGCCGAGGCGCAGCGCGAGTACGAGCGCACGCTCGAAGCCGGCCCGACGCTGTCGAGGTAATCACGAACTCCACCACGCCGAACCCCCGCGGACCCGAGTCCGCGGGGGTTTCGGCTGTCCTGGCGGTCGTTCTCGCCACCATCAGCTTCTTCGCGCTCGCCGTCTTCGGGCTCGGGGCCGTGAGCATCGCCACCGACACGGACATCATCGCGGTGCCGGATCTCGGCCAGACGCCGGGCGTGGTCGGGATGATCGCGGCGGTGGTCTCGTTCGCGCTCATGCTGTGGTCGACTCTGCGTCGACCGCATCCGTCGTACGTCGCGACGATCGCGATCGCGTTGGTCGCAGGTATCGTCCATCTGGTCGCGGTGTGGGCTGCAGTGCTCGTCGGCGCAGGAAACGTCGTGCTCGCGACAGCGGTCGCCGGCGATCTCGTGCGCGGTGGAGCGAGTGCGGTCCTCGTGCTCGCGGCGCTGATCGCTGCATGGGGTGGGATCGCACTGCGTCGAACGCGCGCCGAGCATCCCCGCTGGCCGTGGGAGCGCGACGAAGAGGAGTGAGCTCCACGCGGGTCTCGCCCCGCCGTCGCGGGGGAAATCGCGGCGGTGGCGGACGACGCGCCGTACGCTGGTGGGGTGGAGCGCTCGTTGGAGACGCAGGTGGACCAGGCCGTCGAGGCCTGGTTGCGCTGGGTGCCGCGCTGGGAGCCGGCGACCCACCGCGGTCGTGTCGCGCCGTGCCGCCGCTGTCTCGGTTCCCCGATCCTCTCGGCCGCCGGTATCGGAGCGAACACTCCGCACGGCGTGCAGCACGGACTCTCCACGCGGATCAAGACCATCGTCGACCACGCCGTCGCCGAGTACACGGCGCGGAACCTGCCGATGCTGCAGCGCGAACTCGATCAGCAAGCCGCACGAAATCGCGCCCGCAGCTACCGCCCGGCCGAAGACCTCGACCCCGAGTTCGATGGCCTGCCGCTCGACCCCGAGCCCGTGCCGGGAGCGCCGTTCCTGTTCACGATCGCGGGACTCGCGGATGATTCCGCCGCCGATCTGCCCGCCCTGCCCCCGCTCACGGACGAGGCGAAGGCCGCGCTCCGGCAGGAGGTCGCCCTCGCCGACGAATACGCGAACATGGTCGGCCGTGAGATCTGCGGCATCCTGCTCCGTCACCGCATCTACATCCAGGCGGCCATCTCGCAGCATGTCGAGCCGCAGATCGAGGCGCTGCTGGCGGAGCTGACCGAGTCGCTGGACTCTCCGTTCGACCCCGATCTGCCCTGAGTCGGGCGTCGGCTGCTGACTTCGCTCGGCTGCCTACTGCGGCAGGATTTGCGCTCATTTGACCGCTAGGTTACGCGGCATTACACTTGACCAGGTGTGTGCACGTCTTGACGTGCGCACTGGGCGTCGGCACCATGCCGGTCCGCCCCCACGGCATACCCACCACACCAAAAGCACGTCGATTCCGGCGTGCCGGTGGGGCATGATGTGAAACCCATCACGCTGTCACCGTGCAGCACTATGAGGAGAGAACGTGCCAACCATTCAGCAGTTGGTTCGCAAGGGTCGCTCGCCGAAGGTCACCAAGACCAAGACGCCAGCCCTGAAGTCGAACCCGCAGCAGGCCGGGGTCTGCACCCGCGTCTACACCACCACCCCGAAGAAGCCGAACTCGGCGATGCGCAAGGTCGCTCGTGTGAAGCTCCGCAACGGCACCGAGGTCACCGCGTACATCCCCGGTGAGGGCCACAACCTGCAGGAGCACTCGCTGGTGCTCGTGCGTGGCGGTCGTGTGAAGGACCTCCCCGGTGTGCGTTACAAGATCGTCCGTGGCGCCCTGGACACCCAGGCAGTCAAGAACCGTAAGCAGGCTCGTTCCCGCTACGGCGCGAAGAAGGGTTGAGTTAGATGCCTCGTAAGGGTCCCGCCCCTAAGCGCCCCGTCGTCAACGACCCGGTATACGGCGCTCCGATCGTCACCTCGCTGGTGAACAAGATCCTCGTCGACGGCAAGAAGTCGCTGGCCGAGTCGATCGTCTACGGCGCCCTCCGCGGCGTCGAGGCGAAGAACGGCGGCCAGGATGCCGTCGCCACCCTCAAGAAGGCGCTCGACAACGTGCGCCCGACCCTCGAGGTCCGCAGCCGCCGCGTCGGTGGCTCGACCTACCAGGTGCCGATCGAGGTCAAGCCGCACCGTGCGAACACCCTCGCACTGCGCTGGCTCGTCAGCTACGCCAAGGGTCGTCGTGAGAAGACGATGACCGAGCGTCTCCAGAACGAGATCCTGGACGCGTCGAACGGCCTGGGTGCCGCGGTCAAGCGCCGCGAGGACACGCACAAGATGGCCGAGTCGAACCGCGCGTTCGCTCACTACCGCTGGTAAACAGCTTCGCCCGCCCCTCGGCCATCCGCCGGGGGCGGGCACCCCACTCTTCGCAGTACGACTGCTCGAAACGATAAGGACACTCCTGTGGCACAAGACGTGCTCACGGACCTGAGCAAGGTCCGCAACATCGGCATCATGGCGCACATCGATGCCGGCAAGACCACGACGACCGAGCGCATCCTGTTCTACACGGGCGTCAACCACAAGCTCGGCGAGACGCACGATGGCGCCTCGACCACCGACTGGATGGAGCAGGAGAAGGAGCGCGGCATCACGATCACGTCTGCCGCCGTGACCTGCTTCTGGAACAACAACCAGATCAACATCATCGACACCCCCGGTCACGTGGACTTCACGGTCGAGGTGGAGCGTTCGCTCCGCGTCCTCGACGGTGCGGTCGCCGTGTTCGACGGCAAGGAGGGCGTCGAGCCCCAGTCCGAGACCGTCTGGCGCCAGGCCGACAAGTACAACGTCCCGCGTATCTGCTTCGTCAACAAGATGGACAAGCTCGGCGCGGACTTCTACTTCACCGTCGACACGATCATCAACCGCCTGGGTGCCAAGCCCCTCGTCATCCAGCTGCCGATCGGCGCGGAGAACGACTTCGTCGGTGTCATCGACCTGGTCGAGATGCGCGCGCTGGTCTGGGCCGGTGACTCCAAGGGTGACGTCACCATGGGCGCCTCCTACGAGATCCAGGAGATCCCGGAAGACCTCAAGGAGAAGGCGGCCGACTACCGTCAGCAGCTCCTCGAGACCGTCGCCGAGACCGACGACGCGCTGCTCGAGAAGTTCTTCGGTGGCGAGGAGCTCACGGTCGCCGAGATCAAGGGCGCGATCCGCAAGCTGACCGTCGCCTCTGAGATCTACCCGGTGCTGTGTGGTTCCGCGTTCAAGAACCGCGGTGTCCAGCCGATGCTCGACGCGGTCGTCGACTACCTCCCGAACCCGCTCGACGTGGGCTCGATCGAGGCGCACGACCCCAAGGACTACGACACGATCATCGAGCGTCACCCCGACGCGAATGACCCGTTCGCAGCTCTCGCGTTCAAGGTCGCCGTGCACCCGTTCTTCGGTCGCCTCACCTACGTTCGCGTCTACTCGGGTCACCTCGACTCCGGTTCTCCGGTCATCAACTCGACCAAGAACAAGAAGGAGCGCATCGGGAAGATCTTCCAGATGCACGCCAACAAGGAGATCCCGGTTCCCTCGGTCACCGCCGGCAACATCTACGCGGTCATCGGTCTGAAGGACACCACCACGGGTGACACGCTCACCGACCCGGCGGCTCCGGTCGTCCTCGAGTCGATGACGTTCCCCGAGCCCGTCATCGAGGTCGCGATCGAGCCGAAGACCAAGGCCGACCAGGAGAAGCTGGGTGTCGCCATCCAGAAGCTCGCTGAAGAGGACCCGACCTTCCGCACGGAGCTCAACCCCGAGACCGGTCAGACGACCATCAAGGGCATGGGCGAGCTGCACCTCGACATCCTCGTCGACCGCATGAAGCGCGAGTTCAACGTCGAGGCCAACGTCGGCAAGCCGCAGGTGGCGTACCGCGAGACGATCAAGAAGATCGTCGAGAAGCACGACTACACGCACAAGAAGCAGACCGGTGGCTCCGGCCAGTTCGCGAAGATCCAGTTCACCATCGAGCCGATGGACCTGGACTCCGAGAAGACCTACGAGTTCGTGAACGCCGTCACCGGTGGTCGCATCCCTCGTGAGTACATCGGCTCGATCGATGCTGGTTTCCAGGACGCGATGAACGTCGGAGTCCTCGCGGGCTACCCGATGGTCGGCGTCAAGGCGACGATCACCGATGGTGCTGCGCACGACGTCGACTCCTCGGAGATGGCGT
The DNA here is from genome assembly GCF_002979515.1 of Microbacterium sp. MYb54. GTDB lineage: Bacteria > Actinomycetota > Actinomycetes > Actinomycetales > Microbacteriaceae > Microbacterium. The sequence goes on from NZ_PCPA01000005.1 coordinate 139,442, forward strand.
TCAAGATCGCGGGCTCCATGGGCTTCAAGGAGGCCGCTCGTCGTGCCAACGCCGTGCTGCTCGAGCCGCTGATGGCCGTCGAGGTCCGTACTCCTGAGGAGTACATGGGCGACGTCATCGGCGACCTGAACTCGCGTCGTGGCCAGATCCAGTCGATGGAAGACGCCGCAGGCGTCAAGGTCGTCCGCGCTCAGGTTCCGCTGTCCGAGATGTTCGGCTACATCGGCGACCTGCGCTCGAAGACCTCGGGTCGTGCCGTCTACTCCATGGAGTTCCACAGCTACGCTGAGGTTCCCCGCGCTGTGGCCGACGAGATCGTCCAGAAGACCAAGGGCGAGTAATCACCCTTCTGGGTTCCCCGCGGCGCCGAGCACGGCGAAGCGCCGCGGGGTTCCCAGGCCCCCTACAACTTCACATTCCCTCTCTACTAAACTGAGAACCTAACCCGTAGAGAACCGGTCGCAAACCAGTGCCCGGTCACCTTTACAACGACGTCCTGAGGAGGACCCAGTGGCTAAGGCCAAGTTCGAGCGGACCAAGCCGCACGTCAACATCGGAACCATCGGTCACGTTGACCACGGCAAGACCACGCTCTCCGCAGCGATCTCGAAGGTGCTTGCTGACAAGTTCCCGTCTGACACCAACGTGCAGCGCGACTTCGCTTCCATCGACTCGGCGCCGGAAGAGCGCCAGCGTGGAATTACCATCAACATCTCGCACATCGAGTACGAGACCCCCAAGCGCCACTACGCTCACGTTGACGCCCCCGGCCACGCCGACTACGTCAAGAACATGATCACCGGTGCTGCTCAGATGGACGGCGCGATCCTCGTGGTCGCCGCCACCGACGGCCCGATGGCTCAGACGCGTGAGCACGTGCTGCTCGCCAAGCAGGTCGGCGTGCCGTACCTGCTGGTCGCGCTGAACAAGTCGGACATGGTCGACGACGAGGAGATCCTGGAGCTCGTCGAGCTCGAGGTTCGCGAGCTGCTCGCCGCCCAGGGCTTCGACGAGGACGCTCCTGTCGTCCGCGTCTCCGCTCTCAAGGCACTCGAGGGTGACGAGAAGTGGACCCAGGCGATCCTCGACCTGATGCAGGCTGTCGACGACAGCGTTCCGGACCCGGAGCGTGACCGTGACAAGCCGTTCCTGATGCCCGTCGAGGACGTCTTCACGATCACCGGTCGTGGGACCGTCGTCACGGGTCGCGCCGAGCGTGGCACGCTGGCCATCAACTCCGAGGTCGAGATCGTCGGACTGCGTCCGACCGTCAAGACCACGGTCACGGGTATCGAGATGTTCCACAAGCAGCTCGACGAGGCCTGGGCCGGCGAGAACTGTGGTCTGCTGCTCCGCGGCACCAAGCGTGAGGACGTCGAGCGCGGTCAGGTCATCGTCAAGCCGGGTTCGGTTACGCCGCACACCGACTTCGAGGGCACCGCGTACATCCTGTCCAAGGATGAGGGTGGGCGTCACAACCCGTTCTACACGAACTACCGCCCGCAGTTCTACTTCCGCACCACCGACGTCACCGGCGTCATCTCGCTGCCCGAGGGCACCGAGATGGTCATGCCCGGCGACACCACCGACATGACGGTCGAGCTGATCCAGCCGATCGCCATGGAGGAGGGCCTCGGCTTCGCCATCCGTGAGGGTGGACGCACCGTCGGCGCCGGTACGGTCACGAAGATCGTCAAGTAAGCATCTGCTTCCTCGCAAAGGGGTCGGACCTTCGGGTCCGGCCCCTTTGTCGTTAACACCGGGGTGTCCCCGGCGCTTTCCCGGGGAGCGGCGAGAGGCCAGCGATAGCATCGACGGGTGACGGACATCGACATCGGGCGAAAGCCTCCTCGCAGCCATGCTCGGCTCTGGGTATCGACCCTGCTGCTGATCGTCTACGCATCCTTCGTTCTGCTCGTGACGATGTGGCCCCAACCGCAGCAACTCGAGTTCGATGGGATCGCGTCCCGACTGCTCAGAGCGCTGCACAACATCGGTGTGCCCGCGTGGTTCGGGTACGACAAGCTCGAGTTCGTCGCCAACGTCGGGATGTTCGTGCCTCTCGGGTTCCTGCTCGGACTCGCCCTCGCGCGGCAGGCGTGGTGGGTGGCGATCTTCCTGCTTCCCGCATTTTCAAGTGCGATCGAGTTCACGCAGGGTGTTGCTCTAGACGAGCGTGTTTCCACGGTGTTCGACGTTCTCGCCAACACAATCGGCGGCTACATCGGATTGCTGCTTGCGATGATGTTGCGCGCGATGATCCACGCCAGAGATCGCACGAAGATTGAGCGTGAGCTGTGGGATCGACGAGCTATCGCCGCGCGATTGCAGAGCGAGAACGCTGCTGGTGCCGTAGTCCGCGCCTCTTCGCCCGCCGCTCAGCGAGCCATCGATCTCGACCCGGCGACGAGAGTGCTGGACCCGGACTTCTGGGAGACTGGGGATGCTCCGACGATGAGGCTTCACAGCTGACTCCGACCCGCCGGGTGCGTGGAGCACCGATCGAATAGGGCGGAAACGACGATCCCCCCGCACGCCGTGAAGGACACTGAGATTCACAGAAGTACGCGAACGTCTGATGATGCCCGTCTGGTTGCCGAGTCGCTCAGACAGGGTGACCACATCGGTCTCGACAAGAAGCCGATTCGGGGCGCGCTCGGCGTTCTCTTCCTTGGTCTGGGGTGCCTGACGTCGGGTGCGTCGACTGCTCGGTCCGCGCCGCTGCGCTTCGTGATCGCGAATCCCGTCGCCCACGGTGCGCGGCTAGGTGCAGCGGTGATGGAGGCGCTGCCGCCGGGCTCGACGGTGCTCAGCGACCACCGTCTCGCAGCGGCGCCGCTCTCGACGGGAGAGGAGTTTCCGTCTCTGGCGCCACGCTCGATGGTTCATCTCGTCACTTGGCGACGGCTGCGAACTGCGTTGCGTCTCCGTCGTTCGCTCCCCGGAGGGCCAGGAGGGGCCTCCCGCCTCTACGGCGAGTATCTCTTCCTCGCTCAGGCGGTCCGATTCGCCGCAGCACACGATGCGCTGATCGATGGCGGAACCCGACTGATTCTGGTGGACTTCGACCGACATGCGTATGCCGCACCCTGGATATATGCGGCGAAGAACCAGGGCGTCGCTACCGTGACACTCGTGCATGGAATGCCGAACGCCTGGAACTATCTTCCCGTGCTCGCCGACGATGTTCTGGTGTGGGGAGAGGCCCAGCGCGAATGGATGCGCGAGAACGGTGTGGAGGCCGGAGTGCACGTCGTCGGGCGGCCCGATATCTCGGCTGAACCACTCAAGCTCCGCGAGACCGCCCGCCTGCTCATCTCGCACTCCGCAGAGAGTCTGAGCCCATCGGAAGTTGAGCGGCTTCTCGCACGCATGACCGCCGGGCGGCGCACGCAGCAAGAAATCGTCCTGAGGCTCCATCCGAGCGTTCCATTCGAGCGGTTGGACGAGAGCTGGGCACGCATCGCGGAGGCCGCGGATCGCGTTGTCAGCGGCGGGGGCTCACTGTCGGATGACCTGGGCGTTGGTGATGTCGTGGTCGTCGTCAGGTCGAGCTCCGCGATGGACGCTCTTGCGCGAGGTGTGCGGGCGGAAGTGCTAGCGGATCGGGATCGAAGACTTCCAGCCGACTTGGAGGAACTTGCGCGGAGGAGCGGCTCTGCGGAAAGCGTCGATCCGGCGCATCACGTCGCAGCGGTCGGTGGCGAGGCCACGCAGCGGATTCGTGCATGGCTCTCCGCCAGACTCGACTCCCTCGGCTGATGCACCGTCGGCGTCAGCCTCTGTATGTTCGGCGGCCGAGCACGGAGGCCATGCGCCGGGCGGACTGGAGCGCGGAACCGGCAGCCGCCAGCGCGACCGAATGCGCCCATCCATAGGTGGGGCGGCCCACGGACGACACTTCTCGCCGAACGGCCGGTGATGCGGCGTCCCACGGCGTCGCGTCGAGATAGCTCCGCCCGTGATGCGCATCCGGCTCGAGATAGGCACCCTCTGCCCACTCGTTCCACGCGTTCACGAAGACGAGACCGTCGTCGCCGCGCAGGCGCTGCTCGGTCACCCGTGCATGTGTCAGCCAGTCGTGATAACGGGCAGGGGTGGAGCCGACGTAGATCGTCGCGTTGGCGCCGCGGCGAGCTGTGTTGTCCCAGCCGGGAACGACGCCTCGATAGCGCGTGAACGGCGGGACCGGGCGGCGTCTGAAACGGCGTGTGAGGCGTGCATACGACATGAGGCGCCCTCGGAAATCGGCCGCGACACCCTTCACCGGAATCAGCTGGGCCGCGCTGAGAGTGTTCGCACCGACAGGCGGGAACTCGGCTGCCGCGTCGAACCCGCTGACTGTCGGATCGATGCCGGGATGAGTCTCGGCGGCGACAAGATGGAGGGGGCCGATGCCGGCTGCGTCCGCGAGGCGGCGCCATGTCTCGGCGTACTGCGTGCCGGCGGGCAGGTGATCCGAGCGGTGCACCAGCAGCACCGCCGCACCGTTCACGCGCAGATAGCGAGGATCCCGGAGCAGGGGGAGGAAGTCTTCGAAAACCCTCTCGGGCGTGAGTTCGGTGTACTCCTGCGTGATGAGTGCTTCGTGCTCTTTGCCATCCCACCGCCTAGACCAGCTCTCGTTCGCCCATGAGATGCAGAAGGGCATGTCAGGTCCCGCGGAGAGGTACTGCTCGAGAGGGCGTTCGAGCAGACGCTTGCCGTCGAACCAGTAGAAGTAGAAGCAGAACGCGTCGATCCCGTTCGCCTGGGCCATCGCAGCTTGCTCGTGCATGACCGCTACATCACCCAAGTCGTACTCGCCGAGCTCTCCCGCCGCACGCGGGTGGACGTGCCCCGAATGCTGTGGCACAGCGCGACGGACGTTCACCCACTCCGTGAAGCCCTCACCCCACCACTGATCGTTCTCCGGGATCGTGTGGAACTGCGGGAGATAGAAGGCGACGGTCCGCGGACGAGGGGCGAGTGCGGCGGTGCGCTTCGCGGCCGCGCCGGACAGCGACGTCCAACGCAGGGCGATCACGACAGCGAATGTGAACAGCGCGTAACCGAGAACCTCGTAGAGCGAGCCGCGAAGGATGATGAGCAGCAATGCCGCGATCGGAGCATCGATGATCAGGGCTGTCGGGTAGCGGCGCAGCATCGGTGTGCCCGCGGGAGGGCGGATCATCCCGATGACCATACCGAGAACGGCGAACGCGACGATGACGCCGACGACGCCGCCGACGACGTACGCCTCTCCCCACAGCGGCATGGACAGGTTGTGGTAGCTGGCTCCGGTCGCCTCTGCGACGATCCTGCCAGTGGCCATGTCGGAGACGAGGGGAGAAAGGAATGGCACCCAGCGAATGAACGGTGCGATGAGGAGCAGGAGGGGGCCCGGGCCGCCGACCGGCAGGTCGCCTGCGACTGACACCGCGCGCAGGAGCATTTCAAATGCATCGAAGTCGAATCCGACGAGCGATTCGGACGGCAAGGAGAGAGCGATGCCCACCGAGCCGGTGCCATCGCCGCGGGCGAGGTCGAGCGATGGGAAGATGCTGATGAGAGCGACGCCGATCCCGAGGGGCATCAGCCTCGAGATCGAGCGGCCCACGACGAGCGCACCGATGGTCGCGACGAGGAATCCTCCGGTCAAGAACCTCGATCCCGTGAGGGGGTTGGTCGCGATCGCCGCACTCGCCGTCACGAGCGCGATGAGCCAAACGGGTATCCGAATGCCGTTCCGACGAGCCACGATCGCAATCGCAGGCAGCACGATACCGCCCGCCGTTCCGATGAAGAAGAGGGTGCCGGCGCCGGGAATGTCGGCGTTCTCCAAGAGCTGCTGCTGGAGCGCCTGCTTCCCCTGGAACAGCGCGGTGCCGGTGATCGTGATGAACAGTGCGGCGACTATCACATATCCGGCGAGAATGCCGACAAGGACTCCCCGCATCCGGCTGATTCCGAGAGGCGTCGGCTCGAGGCCCACATCCGAGAGCTGCGAGCCACTCTTGTGTCTCGACGTGAACAGCTCTGCCGCGGCGGCGACAGCGACCCCGAGCAGCACGACGCACAGCCCGACCAGCACCGTCTGTTCGGAGAAGACGCCGTGCCAGGGGAACGTCCCGAACGCGATCTGGTGCACCGGGGCCAGTCCGAGGAAGATGTACGACCACAGCCAGAACATCGCCCAAGCCAGGCTGAACTGTCGTGTCGTGGAGGCGCGGAACAATCCCGCGGCCAACACGATCGGAGTGGTGACCGCGAGGGCTTTGACACCCCACGCCGCCTCGGTGGAGAATCCGAGACGGATGGCGGCCGGAGGCAGGGTCAACGCGATGAACGCGGCATACGACCAGGCACTCCAGCGGAATCCACGGACCACGGTGCGAGTGGGGGATGGCATAGATATCTCCGAAGTCGCGGTCATGGTGCTTCGATCCTATTTGCTCCACGCGCGGTCGCGTGGTCAGCGGAGCTCGCGGATCGCCCGCCAGTTCACCGCGACAGCGCCGGTGAGGATGATCAGGCAGCCCAGCGCGAGCACGAGGATCGGCGGCTGGAGCCAGAGGGTGAGTATCGGTAGGGTGAAAGCGATGGTCAGGAGCGGGAGCGATCGGGTGATCGATACGAGCGGATATCCCGTTCGTGTGCCCAGCCACCACGCCCAGAGCGCCTGGCAGCCGTGGAAGACGGGGAGCCCGAGAGCGAAGATCGACGGCTCTCCGACGAGATCGAACACCCACAGAGCGGCGCCGATGCCGACTGCTCCGGACAAGGGGGTGGTAGCGGCCAGCGCCAGGGTGCGTCCTCGCAGGAAGACGAGATGGATGTTTACGAGGTAGAGGGCCATGAGCGGAGTCGCCGCACAGGTGATCAGCGCGGCGGTGCTCAGGCTCTGGTCGTAGACGTGGGGGCCGGCGATGAAACGTGCGACGGGCTCGATCAGAGTGCAGAAGAACGCGACGAGACCGAGAACCAGCACGGAGATCGCCTGCATCGAACGCGAGAGGAATCTCGCGCGGGTGGCGTCGGGCTCGCGGTAGACCATCGGCGCCCAGGAGTTGTTGAACGCGCCGAGGATCAGCATCGGCGCTGTGCCGAGGAACAGCGCCAGCTGCAGGCGGCCTCCGGCGGCCACTCCATCGACCTGCGTCGCGAATGCGACAAGCACGATGGTCACGAGCGCCCCTGTGATCGAATGCGGGACGGTGGGCAGGCCGATGGCCAATCCGGAACGGAGTTCCGTCAGGGAGAACGCACTGAGCGGTATCCGTGGCAACAGGAGCAGCGCGGCGAGCGCGGCGATCAGATGGCCGGCCGCGAGGCCGGTGAGATACGTTCCCGGCTCCGGGTGCCCGGATGCGACGGCGATCAGACCGATCGTCGGGCCGGCAAGCGCTGAGAACATGCCGAGTCCGACGAACGTCTTCACTCTGCTGATGGCCCGGAACACCGACTGGCAGAGGGTCAGCACGCTGAGCGCCACGGCGGAGAGGGTGGGCCACACCAACGTTTCGACGTCGGAAGCGTCTCCGAGGAGCGCCGAGCCCCACACAGGCAGCAGGACGACGGCGACTCCGCCGCCGATGACCGCCAGCCCGGCGCCGGACCATACCAGCGCGGTTGCGCCGGAGACTCCCGTGCCGCCGATGATCGCGTGGCGGGTGATCGCGGTAGAGAGTCCCAGTCCGAGGCCGATGGATGCGAACTGGTAGAGCGTGATGCCGATACCCACGACGCCGTACCCTTCGGCGCCGAGCGTGCGCGTGATGAAGGGGGTGATGAGCAGGCTGACGAGGACGGGGGCGACTGTGGCGAGGGAGTAGAGCGCTCCTGACCCGAGCAGTCCTTCTCGTCGGTCGGGTCCCGTCTTCCTACTCACTGTCGACGAGCTTCCCCGACTGCGCAGAGGCGAGCGGATGCCGTCGCCTCACGAGCCTTCCGCCGAGGAGAAATTCGGGATAGAGAGAGTAGAAGCGGAAGAGCGAGTCGAGCTCTCGCACCCAGGGCATGAGCCGAAAATGCGTCGTCTCCCGTGCCCATCCGTGCGTCCACGTGAGGTCTCCGAGAAGAGTCACGGCATGGCCCTGGCGCCAGGCGCGGATACTGATGTCCTTGTCTTCGTAATAGAGGAAGAAGCGCTCGCTCCACCCGCCGAGGGCACGGATCGTCTCGGCGTCTCCCGCGACGACGGCACCGATGAGCCAGAAGACGCTTCTTCGCTCGGTCGGGGCCGCCAGCAGACGATAGCCGTTGCCTCGATCTTCAGATGTCGCGCGGTTGAGGACTTTGTGCGCGAGCAATGGCGCACCGCGACCGTTCGGCTGCAGCGTGCCGTCGGTATTGAGAAGCTGGGGCGAGACGAGACCGCCGAGTTCCGCGATGGCGTTCGAGAGTTGCGCAAGGTCGGCGTAGTCGACCCGGACATCGGGATTGACGAAGGCGATGTCGTCTCCCGAGGCCGATGTCAGGCCGCGATTATTCGCCGCGCTGAAGCCGATGTTCTGCTCGACGCTGATGACAGTGGCTCCGAGGGACTTCGCAACCTGAACGCTGTCGTCGGTCGAGCCGTTGTCGACGACGATCCACTCCACGTGCGCCGGTCGCTCAGCGGCCCAGTACTCACGAAGGGGCGCGGCACTGTTGTATGTCACAGTTATGAGTGACCACGTTCTCGGCATGATGTCGAGATTACCGAACCCGGCCTGCCGTCCCGCGCCGACCGACTTCTGGAACGAGACGACACATGAGCGGAACCGTGTGCCTTGCCGTGTACCGGCCGAGGGTGGATCTGCTCCGCACCCAGATCGACAGCATCAGATCGCAGACTCTCACGTCCTGGGACTGCATCGTGGGAATCGACGGTGCGGACGCCCATACCCGGGCCGCGATCGAGGGGATGGTCGCCGGCGACGAGCGATTCCGAATCGTCGAATACGAATCGAACGTCGGGTTCTACCGGAACTTCGAGCGTCTGCTCGAGGAGGTGCTTCCGAGTTCGGAGTGGGTCGCGCTCGCGGACCAGGATGACGCCTGGTATCCGGAGAAGCTGGCGCTGCTGGTCCCGCTTCTCGACAATGCGGATCTCGCGTTCGGGCAGGCCCTCGTCGTCGACGCCGGCGAGGCGCGCGTGCCGGAGAAGGCCACGAGCCGTCGTTCCACCTCGTTGGCTGCGGCGTTTATCGACAATCAGGTGACCGGGAGCATCTCGGTGTTCCGACGAGCGCTGCTCGACACCGCCTTGCCCTTGCCTGACGCGACGGATTCCGCCTTCCATGATCACTGGCTCGGTGTGTGTGCTCTCGCGGGACAGGGGATCGCTGTGCTGCCGGACGTGGTTCAGGACTACATCCAGCACGGCGAGAACGTCATCGGCGAGGAGCAGGGGCGAAGAGTCGCCGATCGCTTGTCGGCTCTGTCGGGACGTTCAGGGGGTGGCGTCGGGCAGAATCTCGACTACATCAGTGCTCATCGCTGGCGCTGGCGCGTCAACATGGCGACGGCTCTTCTGGAACGCGCGCCGGGAGCGGCGGACAGCGAATTTCTCCGATCCGTGGCGGCCGACCGGCTTTCGTTCGGTTTGATCTCCCGTTTCGTTCCGGAGATCATCGGCGGACGAGTTCCGCCGCTCCGCGCTCTCGCACTCCTTGCGGGATCCTGGCGGTCTCCTCGGCTCCGACGCGCGCGAAAGTAGGGTGCGGGCACGAGGATGGCCGGAGGCTCGGTAATCTGATCTGGATCGCAGCACGGGGTGCCCCGCACTGTTCGATGATCACCCATGAGATCCAGCCCGGATGGAAAGCGCACAGAGACAAGGCCAATGAGGAGCGATCGATGACCGGATGGCTCGTGACGGGCGGCACAGGGCTCCTGGGAGCGAACGCGCTCCTCGACCTTCAGCGGGACGGGCGCGCGCTCGGAGTGGCACGCAACGTCCCTGCTGACGCTTCGGGGGGTCTCTTCGTGCGGGCGGATCTATCCTCCCGCGCGGCTCGCAGCGGACTGGTGGCGAAGATGGGCGTCGATCACGTGCTCCACACGGCCGCGATCGCGACCATCGAAGGCTGTGAAAGCGACCCCGAGGGGGCTTTCGAGCTCAACGTCCGAGCATCAGAGGATCTCGCTGCGCAGGCGTATGCGGAAGACGCGCGATTCATCTTCATCTCGACTGACGCTGTATTCGACGGAGAATCGGGAGATTACGCCGAGGAGGACCCCACGTCTCCGATCTCGGAGTACGGGCGCGGAAAGGTGGAGGCGGAGAGGAGGGTGCTCGCCGCCAACCCCGATGCCGTCGTCGCGCGAGTCAACTTCTATGGCTGGAGCCCGACCGGCACGCGCAGTCTCGCCGAGTTCTTCTATAATCGGCTCTCCACCGATGCCGACGTCGGGGGATTCACTGACGTCAAGGTCAGCACGACGTACGTCGGTCATCTCGTCCGTGCGATTCGCGAGCTCGCGGCCACGGACGCATCCGGCATCTTCCACGTGGCCGCGTCGCATGGCGTATCGAAGTACGAGTTCGGGCGAGCGCTCGCTGAACGTTTCGGCTTCGATCCGGGTCGGGTGAATTCCGTCCTCTCCACGGACGTCCTCGACGCTCCTCGCGGGGCGGATCTCCGACTTCGAACCGATCGGTTGAGAGCCGCCATCGGTCACGATCTCCCCAGCACGATCGCCGGGCTGCGAGACCTGCAGGCGGATCGGCACGCGGGCCGCCCTGAACTGCTGAAGAAATTCGACCACAACGAGGAGACTCATGGAACTTTCGATCGCTGATCGCCGGATCGGTCCGGAACACCCGACCTACTTCATCGCGGACATCGCCGCGAGTCATGACGGGGAACTCGACCGCGCGATCGATCTCATCCACCTCGCTGCCGAGGCTGGTGCAGATGCGGCGAAGTTCCAGAACTTCACCGCGCCGGAGATCGTCTCGGACCGCGGGTTCGCCGAGTTGGGAGGGAAGCTCGGGCATCAGTCGTCGTGGACCAAGCCGGTCACCCAGGTCTACGCCGAAGCATCCATCCCGTATGGCTGGACGCCCCGGCTCAAAGCGGCGTGTGACGAGGCGGGGATCCACTACTTCTCCTCCGCGTACGACTTCGCCTCGGTCGACATGCTCGAGCCGCATGTTCCCGCGTACAAGATCGGCAGCGGCGACGTGACGTGGATCGAAGCGATCGAGTACACGGCGTCGAAGGGCAAGCCGATGCTGGTGGCCACGGGCGCGTCGTCGATTCAGGACGTCGTGGCCGCCGTCGACGCCGTGCGTCGTCACACGGACCAGCTCGTGCTGATGCAGTGCAACACGAACTACACCGGCAGCGATGACAACTTCCGATTCATCTCCCTCAATGTGCTTCACACTTATGCTGCGATGTTCCCCGACGTGGTGATGGGTCTCTCCGACCACACTCCGGGGCATGCGACGACGCTCGGCGCCATCGCGCTAGGGGCTCGTGTGATCGAGAAGCACTTCACCGACGACACGGGTCGAGAAGGCCCGGATCATGTCTTCTCCATGGACCCGCGCACGTGGCGGGAAATGGTCGATCGTGCGCGCGAGCTCGAGGCATCCTTCGGTCAGACAGTGAAGCGGATCGAGGAGAACGAGGTCGAGACCGTGATCGTCCAGCGGCGAGCGGTGCGCGCGCGGCGACCGATCGCCGCAGGTTCCATCATCACGCGCGAGGACCTGGCGGTGCTGCGCCCGGCGTCGCCGCACCTCGTTCCCGCGAACGAGCTGGAACGCGTCGTCGGGGCGCTCGCCTCTCGTGACCTGAGCGCTGACGAGGGCGTCGCCTGGGGCGACTTCTCCCCCGCCCCATGACGCGAGTTCTGTACGTGTCCGCGACGAGCGGCGTCCATGACCGGAGAATGATCACAGCGTGGGCAGAGGGGGGCGTCGAAGTGACGAGCCTGGTGCTCGACGGCTCATCGCGATCCTCGGATCTCGTCGCCGAAGCGGTGTCTCAGTTCTCGCCGGATGTCGTGCAGGCGGGTCCTGTGCCTGACATCGCTTTCGCCGTCGCACAGTCCTGGCAGGGTCCGCTGATCGCGACGTCCTGGGGCTTCGACCTTCTAGCGGACATTGATGCCGATGACGCTGCGCGTGAGCGCGCGGCGTCGACATTGACCCGAGCCGAGGTGGTGATGGTCGACAGTGACGCGGTGCGGGATCGTGCGCGAGCGCTGGGCGCTTCCGAAGAGGCGGTCGTCCAGTTCCCGTGGGGCATCGACCATGAGCTGTTCCGCCAGGAGGGCGCAGATATGCGCGAGGCATTGGGGTTGGACAACGGCGTGACGTGCATCCTCAGCGTGCGCCGACACGAATCGCTTTACGACGTCGCCACGCTGGTGCGTGCGTTCGCCCTGGCGGCCCCGGTCTCACACGACACGGTGCTGCTCATCGGTGGGGAGGGTCGTCTGACTCCGATGTTGCGCGAGCTCGTCGACGAGGCAGGCCTCGCTGATCGGGTGCGTTTCCTCGCAGAGTTGCGGGGAGAGCAGCTCGCCGCTCTCTACCGCACCGCAGATGTGTACGTCAGCACATCGACCGTCGACGGGAGTTCGATCTCGCTCCTCGAGGCGATGGCGAGTGGAGCGGTACCCCTCGTGACGGATATCGCCGGCAACCGGCAGTGGGTTCCCTCGGACGTGGGACTGCGTTTCCCGGTCGGCGACCATGAGGCGCTGGCCCGTGCTCTCGTCGAGCTCGCTGCGGACGCGTCGCGGCGTCGCCGTCTGGCGCATACGGCCCAGCAACTGGTCCGGGAGCGGGCGGACTGGAATGATGGGCCCAAGAAGCTGCGCGGTGCGGCCGATCTCGCTATCACCCGTCACGACGCCAAGGGCGCATCGTGATTCTCGGTGTCGTCCAGGCGCGGATGGGCTCGTCGCGGCTGCCGGCGAAGGTGCTCGCCGACCTCGGTGGTCGGCCGGTCGTCGATCGCGTCCTAACACGACTCGGGGCCTCGCACCTGATCGACGAGGTCGTGATCGCCACCTCGACGGGCGCGGAGGACGATGCGTTGGCGGAATGGGCGGACAGCCACGGGTATCCGGTCGTCAGGGGCGATGAGTTCGATGTCCTCGATCGGTTCCATTCCGTCTTGGGCGAGTTTCCCGCAGCGAAGCACTTCGTGAGGGTCACGGGGGACTGTCCGCTAGTTGATCCCCGACTCGTCGACGAAGTGATCCGGCTCCATCTGGAGTCGGACGCGGACTTCTCGGCGAACCGGCTGCCTCCTCCTTCGCGGCGGACGACGCCCATAGGCCTTGACGTCGAGGTGGCCCGTCGCGACGCCCTCGAAGCGGCCCGGCAGTCGGCAGACGAACCTGCGGACCGCGAACACGTTATGCCGTTCCTCTATCGCGTACCCGGACGCTTCCACGTCGAGATCGCCGATATGTCGGAAGACCTCTCCCACTACCGGTGGACGATCGACACACCAGAAGACCTGGAGGCCGTTCGCGCGATCTGGGCGTACCTCAGCGGTCCGCATGCCGGTTGGGAGGAAGTGCTCGCCGTGGTCCGTGCCCATCCGGACATCGACCTGATCAACGCGGGGGTTTCGCAGAAGCTCCTCGGCGCCGTCGATGAGCGCTGGATGCGCGGCGACTGAGCGCCCTGCGTTTGGGCTAGAGACCCGCCCGGATGATCTCCGCGATCTCTTCGCGGCTGTACCAGAGGTCGTTCTTGTCCGATCGGAACGCGAAGCCCTCTTCGACGGGCGTTGATCCCGCTGGCGTCTGATAGCCCCAAGAGGCGATATCCGGCTGGATGATGAAGTACTTGCCGTCCTGGATGGTCACCGCCCGACGACCTTCTTCCGGACTGATCATCTCCTCGTGCAGCTTCTCGCCGGGACGCAGCCCCACATCGACCAGCTCGGCACCGGGAACGACCGCATGTGCCAGATCGGTTACCTTCATCGACGGGATGTTAGGAACGAGAAGTTCGCCGCCCTGCATGAAGTCGAATGTCTCGACGACCATCTCGACCGCCTGCGGCAGGCTGATGAAGAACCGTGTGCACCTCAGGTCAGTGATCGGCAGGGGTTCGCCTCTTGCGCCGAGCGTCTCGAAGAACGGAATGACCGAGCCGCGCGAGCCCATCACGTTTCCGTAGCGCACGACGGCGAATCGTGTGGGGTACGCCGCGGCATAGTGGTTGCCGGTGATGAACAGCTTGTCAGCGGTTAGCTTGGTCGCACCATAGAGGTTGATTGGGCTCGACGCCTTGTCGGTCGAGAGAGCGACGACCTTCTTAACCCCCGCGTCGATGGAGGCCTCGATGACGTTCTGGCTTCCGAGGACATTGGTCTTGACGAACTCGAAGGGGTTGTATTCGGCAGTGTCGACCTGCTTGAGTGCCGCGGCATGCACGACGTAGTCGGCACCGTGCAGGGCGCGTGCGAGACGTCGCTCGTCGCGGATGTCCCCGATGAACCAGCGCAATCGCGGGTCGTTCTGGAATTGCTGGCGAACTTCGTACTGCTTCAGCTCGTCTCTCGAGAAGATGACGAGCCGGCGCGGGTTCAGGTTGTCGAGGGCGTAGCGGATGAACGCCTTCCCGAAGGAGCCGGTCCCGCCGGTGATGAGAATGCTGGATTCACGGAGAACTGACACGTAGGGATTCCTCGAAGGCGGGGGCCATGTACTCCACGCTCGACAGAGGAGCGCGACCGTACTCGGACTCCATCATCCTATTGAACAGATACCGCCACGCGCTCCACGACGAGGCGGCATCGGCGGGCTCAGGCGGCTCATGCATCGACGGCTCCGCCATCCGTCGATGAATTCTGCTGACCGGAATACCGGAACCCGGTGACAGGAGTAGGCTGTTCGGCGATTCAGTGAATCTGCGGCGACCTGAACGCGGATACACCAGCGAAGGGGGTGGTCGGCATCGTCGGTGATGCTGCGTCGATGCGATCGGAGCCTTCAGGGCGATCGCTTGGTCTGGCCTCCGCACGGATGACCGGGTCTGTTCGCGTCGCAAGTTCAGCGAGACGTCGCCGTGGCGATTGGCCGCGCCGCTACGCGCATCGACTGTTCTACAGCGACGTGCTCGTCCTTGCCGTCACGATCGTTTCCGCGTGGCTGCTCGCCAGCCCGAGCATGAACGACGACGTCACGTGGCCGGATGGGCCGACCGTCAGCTACGTCGTCGTCCTCGCCGTCATCGGCATCGTCTGGTTGGCCGGACTCGACGCCATCGACACTCGTGACCACCACATCGTGGGACATGGGGTCCTCGAGTACCGTCGAATCGTCGATTCCACCATCGCCGTCTTCGCGTTCACCGTCGCCATGGCGTTCTTCCTCGGCGTCGAGGTTTCACGTCTGCTGCTCGCGGTGATCTTCCCCGTGGGGCTCCTTCTTCTCCTCACCTCGCGCTGGATGTGGCGGCAGTGGCTGCGCCGACGCCAGCGCGAGGGCCTCTACACCCATCGTGCGGTCATCATCGGCGAGCGTCAGAAGGTGCGGCACGTCGCCCAGCAGATCCGCAGCAGCGTCGACAGCGGCTACACGATCGTGGGAGTCATCACCGACGGTGTCCCGTCGGAAGGCATGCCGCAGCTCGACGTGCTCGGAGAGATCGGGAGCGCCGAGCGCGCTCTGGACGACGCGAGTCTCGACGCGGTCATCATCGCCGGTGCCGACGAGCTCGGTCCTGAGATGATGCGCAGGCTCGGATACGCTATCGCCGACCGTGACCTCCAGATGATCATGGCTCCGTCTCTGACCGACGTCGCCGGCCCTCGGCTTCACTCCCGACCGGTTGCAGGGCTCCCCCTCGTCCACGTCGACTTCCCGCGCATGGAAGGCGCCAGCCGCTTCCTCAAGCGCGTCTTCGATCTCATCGGCTCCGTGCTCCTGCTGCTGCTCCTCTCTCCGGTGTTCCTCATCACGGCGATCGCCATTCGGGTAGATGGGCCAGGATCGATCTTCTATCGGCAGGAGCGGATCGGGAGAGGCGGTCACACCTTCGGAATGCGGAAATTCCGCTCGATGGTCGCAGACGCCGACGACCAGCTGGCCAGCCTTCTTGACCTGCAGGGGTCCAGCGGGATACCCCTCTTCAAAGTCACGGACGACCCGCGCATCACGAAGATCGGACGATTCCTCCGCAAACATTCGATTGATGAGCTCCCACAGCTCATCAACGTGCTCCAGGGAGAGATGAGCCTGGTGGGCCCGCGGCCGCAGCGAGCCGCCGAGGTCGCGCTCTACGACGACATCGCTCTGCGGCGACTGGCGGTGAAGCCGGGTATGAGCGGCCTCTGGCAGGTGAGCGGTCGATCGAGCCTCTCTTGGGAGGAGACGATTCGACTCGATCTGTATTACGTCGAGAACTGGTCCCTCACGCAGGACATCGTGATCCTCTTCCGCACGGTGCGTGCGGTGGCCGCCCCCGGCGTCAGTGCGCACTGATTAGGACTCCACTGGCGGCGGATTCGCTGGTCTTCCCTGTGTCGACCGTTGCGTGCAGAATGAACGTGTGCCGGGTTCCGGTGCACACTGATCGCACGAAGGGGGCCCTCATGGGTATCGAGGAGAACGTCGGCAACGCCGTCAACAAGGGCAAGGAGCTCTACGAGCAGAACAAGGACAAGATTGCCGAGGCCGTGAAGAGCGAGCAGGCCGAGGACATCAGCGACAAGGTGCTGGACGGCGTCGCCGACTTCG
The DNA here is from genome assembly GCF_002979515.1 of Microbacterium sp. MYb54. Lineage (GTDB taxonomy): Bacteria > Actinomycetota > Actinomycetes > Actinomycetales > Microbacteriaceae > Microbacterium. Next base: position 156,128 of record NZ_PCPA01000005.1, read on the forward strand.
CCAAGAAGATCGCCCCCGGTGCTGCCGACAAGATCGACGAGATCCGGGACGGCGCCGACAAGGCCGTCGGCAACGAGTAAGCAGCAGCGCTAGTCAAGAGCGGCGATCCACCACCGGTGGGTCGCCGCTCTTACGTCTGCGGGGGCACCGCGTCCGCACCGGAATGTCGTCGAATGTGGCGCATTCACTCGTGTATCCAGTAGGATCATCTCGACCACCTGGGGATCTTGTGGTCGGGGAAGCCGAAGGGGTTCGGTTTCCCGAAGCACGCGGTTCTTCCGCGTTCAAACTGGGGATATGCGATCTTGGGGATCATCGTGCGACGCGCGCACTCTGTGCGCCTGAGCGTCTCCCTGCCTGCGCGGCGGGTCTACCGCCGCGCCCTCGGTCGAGGAGTTCGGCGTCCCTTCACGCCGAACTACTCGCGTTCGGTGTGCCCCCTCGCACCGAACGCCCTCCCCAAGCGGGGCGAGGCATGGGGATGCCTCGCCCCGCTATCTCCTGCGATCTGACGGCAGACGCACGCCGGATCATTAGGAGAACCGGCGATCCACCCCTGCAGTCGCGATCCGCCCGCGCCCAGGGTCCCGTCATCGGCGGCCCATAAGATGAATCCCGCATGAGATCCGGGGATCGCCTTTCGGAAGAGTAGGCGGGCCGACGGCCGTCGATAGAAATGAGCGCCGCGGAGAGCTGCCCGCCGCACGCGTGGCGGCGTCCAGTCGTATGGGCCTCGACGACGGCGCTTCGGAACCACGCCAGTCGAGCCGCGGCCGGGACGGTAGGATCGGGCGAATCTAAGGAGCACATCATCACCAGTCATCACCGTCCTCGGACCCGACGGGAAGCTCGCATGGCGGCTGCTGCGGCGGAAGCGAGCGAAGGGCCCACGGAACCGAAAACGGCTCGCGCGGCACGTGGCGGCTCGCCAGCACGCAAGCGGCGGTGGCCGTGGATTGTCTTCCCCATTCTCGGTCTCCTCCTCATCTTGGCGGTGGTGGGCGGGATCTTCGTCCTGCAGGCGCTGACGGTGCGCGACAATCTCCAGGAGGCGAAGGGGCAGATCTCTCAGGTCGTGCCGCTGGTCAAGGCCGGCGACACCGCCGGCGTGCAGAAGGTCGCGGATGAAGTGCTCACTCTCACGACCGAGGCGAACGACATCGTCGGCAACCCGCTGTGGCAGGTCGCCGGTGCCGTGCCCTTCGTCGGCGAGAATGTCTCCGCGGTGAGCGAGACCACCATGGCGACCCATGTGCTGGTGCGCGACGCGATGCCGATCGCGCTCGACCTGCTCGCCAAGACGGACGTGAAGAACCTGATGGTCGAGGGCGGAGGGATCAATCTCCAGCCGTTCCGCGACATGCAGCCACAGCTCCCGGCACTGCGGGCCGCGTTCGACGAGGCGAAGGCTCACGTCGATCAGATCGATCGTGATGCGATCCTGCCGTTCGTCGACGAGAACATCGGTCAGCTGGTCGACATCGTCGATCAGGCGGTGCCGATGCTCGGCCTTGCGGAGAAGTACCTTCCGAACGTGCTCAGCGTGCTCGGCGACGGAGGAGTGCGCACCTATGCGATCCTCTTCCAGAACAACGCCGAGAGCCGCGCGACCGGTGGCAACCCCGGCGCCGCGGCGATCCTGACCGTAGCCGACGGTCGGGTGCAGATGCGGGTGGACGCCGATGTCGCCCGATTCCTGCTGGAAGGGCGTGGTGGCGACTTCAGCCAGGAGATCGAGCCCCCCGAGAAGGCCCAGCTGTTCGAGAAGGACACCTGGCGCTACACGCAGAACTTCACGCGCACCCCCGACTTCAGCGACACCGCGGCGATGGTGTCCGGGCTCTGGAACGACACGACCGGGGGGACGCTCGACGGTGTCTTCTCGCTCGACCCGGTCATCCTGTCTTACATGCTCTCCGTCGCGGGCCCGGTCACGCTCGCCGGCGAGACTGAGCCGATCACGGCGGAGAACGCCGTCTCGCTACTGCTGTTCGACACGTACGAGCGGTTCGGGACCGATGCCGTGGCATCGGACGCGTACTTCGCCAAGGCGACCGCCGGGATCTTCTCGCGCATCATGGGCGGCGGTTGGGATCCGATCGCGATGATCGACCAGGTCCGCAAGGGGATAGACGAACAGCGCCTCTACCTCTGGTTCGCCGACGCGAATCAGCAGGCCATGGCGGCAGAGTTCGGTCTCGAGGGAACCGTCACAGCCTCAAACGAAGCGACGACGCAGCTCGGGATCTATCTCAACAACGCCTCGTACTCGAAGCTGGAGTACTTCCTGTCCACGTCCATGGCGGTCACCTGCAATGCAGAGGACCGTACGGTTACCACGTCGATCACCATGAACAACGCCGTGCCGACCCCCGACCTGAACGGGTGGACGCTCGCATGGCGGAACCAGAGCCTCGGCTACCCCCGGACGACGATGCTGTTCGATGTCCTCTCCTTTGCGCTCCCAGGCGGCACGCTCGTCGCGACGGACCCCGCCGCGGGTGACCGTGACGACCAGTGGGACCGCAGCGGTGTCTACAACGGTCGCGAGGGCAGGAGCCTGTTCATCGCGGTCCCGATGGGGGAGTCGCGCACGGTGTCGTTCACCTCGACCGTGCCCGACGACGCGACGGCGCCCCTCTCGGTCCGCCACACGCCGACGGTAACCCAGACTCCGGTGACCATCGATCCGGGCTGCGAGGGCATGTTCCCGGCCGCCGCGGATTGAGCTCCCGACGGTCGCGACACGCCCGGGTTTGCGGAAGTGAAATCCGCCGTGGCAGAATAGACAGGTTCGATATTCCGTCGCCGCTGTGCGTGCGCCGGATCACTGCCAGGGCAGTGCATAGACGGCGCCTCCTCCGGGACGGTGCAGGGTTCTAGGCCGCGGGTAGCAGAACACATCCCCGACACCCTTCCTCGCGAAGGGTTCTGCCGTGCGCGGCAGGAGGTCGGCATCCGTTCGCCTCACGGCGTCCGGCTGACAGAAGAACAGTGGTGCAGCAGATCGACTCGCAAGAGCCGTTCTCGTGCCGAGGCGCGAACAGCGCCGACGTGCGTCCAATGCCCCGAGACCACCCGGTCCCGGACGGTATGACGCCTAAAGAGAGAGAGCAGACAATGGCGGGACAGAAGATCCGCATTCGCCTGAAGTCGTATGACCACGAGGTCATCGACACATCCGCACGCAAGATCGTCGACACCGTGACCCGTGCGGGCGCGACCGTCGTCGGACCCGTGCCGCTTCCGACCGAGAAGAACGTCGTGTGCGTCATCCGGTCGCCGCACAAGTACAAGGACAGCCGCGAGCACTTCGAGATGCGCACCCACAAGCGTCTGATCGACATCGTCGACCCGACGCCCAAGGCTGTCGACTCGCTGATGCGCCTCGACCTGCCGGCCGATGTCAACATCGAGATCAAGCTCTGAGGTTCGACATGGCTGACATCAACTCCAAGATTTCCAAGGGCATGCTGGGCACGAAGCTCGGCATGACCCAGGTGTGGAACGAGAGCGGCAAGCTCATTCCCGTCACCGTCATCGAGCTGGCGCCCAACGTGGTCACCCAGGTCCGCACGCCCGAGAAGGACGGCTACAACGCCGTTCAGATCGCGTACGGCCAGATCGATCCCCGCAAGGTGAACAAGCCGCTCTCGGCTCACTTCGAGGCAGCCGGCGTCACGCCGCGTCGTCACGTCACCGAGATCCGCACCGCGGACGCCGGCGACTACACCCTGGGCCAGGAGCTCACGGTCGACGGCACCTTCGATGCAGGCCAGCTCGTCGACGTCGTCGGCACGAGCAAGGGCAAGGGCTTCGCCGGTGTCATGAAGCGTCACAACTTCAAGGGCGTCTCGGCATCGCACGGTTCGCACCGCAACCACCGCAAGCCCGGCTCCATCGGCGCATCGTCGACCCCGAGCCGCGTCTTCAAGGGCATGCGCATGGCCGGCCGTATGGGTGGCGAGCGCGTGACCGTCCTCAACCTCACGGTGCACGCCGTCGACATCGAGAAGGGTCTGCTGCTCGTCAAGGGCGCCGTCCCCGGTGCTCGTGGCCGCATCGTCTATGTCCGCAACGCAGTGAAGGGTGCCTGAACATGGCTGACTCCACTCTCGCGCTCGACGTCCTCAAGGCAGACGGCAAGAAGGCAGGCTCGATCGAGCTTCCCGCCGCACTGTTCGACGCCAAGACGAACATCCCGCTCATCCACCAGGTCGTCGTCGCGCAGCTCGCGGCGGCTCGCCAGGGCACGCACTCGACCAAGCGTCGTGGCGAGGTCTCCGGTGCCGGTCGCAAGCCCTTCAAGCAGAAGGGCACGGGTAACGCCCGTCAGGGTTCCATCCGCGCGCCGCACATGACCGGCGGTGGCATCGTCCACGGCCCGAAGCCGCGTGACTACTCGCAGCGCACCCCCAAGAAGATGATCGCCGCCGCCCTGCTGGGCGCGCTCAGCGACCGTTTCCGCGGTGACCGCATCCACGCCATCGAGTCCTTCGGGATCGACGGCACGCCCTCGACCAAGACCGCGGTGAACTTCCTCACCAACGTCGTCTCGTCGAAGAACGTGCTCGTCGTGATCGAGCGCAACGACGACGTGACGCTGAAGAGCATCCGCAACCTGTCGAACCTGCACGTGCTGACGTTCGACCAGCTCAACGCATACGACGTTCTCGTCTCCGACGACATCGTCTTCACCCAGGCCGCGCTCGAGGGCTTCATCGCCTCCAAGTCCGGCGCCAACCAGGAGGTCTCCGCATGAGCGAGCAGGCAGCTGTTCTCCAGACGGCCCTGAACAAGGACCCGCGCGACATCATCCTGAAGCCGGTCGTGTCCGAGAAGAGCTACGGGCTCATCGATGAGGGTAAGTACACCTTCCTCGTCGACCCGCGCGCTTCGAAGACCGAGATCAAGCTCGCCATCGAGAAGATCTTCGGCGTCAAGGTCGCTGGGGTCAACACCCTCAACCGCGTCGGCAAGGCTCGTCGCACCCGCTTCGGCACCGGCAAGCGCAAGGACACCAAGCGCGCCATCGTCACCCTGAAGTCGGGCACCATCGACATCTTCACGGCAATCGGCTGATCCGGGGGATAAGGACAATAATGGCTATTCGCAAGTACAAGCCCACGACCCCGGGCCGTCGCGGCTCGTCGGTGGCTGACTTCGCCGAGATCACCCGATCGACGCCGGAGAAGTCGCTGCTGCGCCCGCTCTCGAAGACCGGTGGTCGTAACAACCAGGGCCGCATCACGACCCGTCACATCGGTGGTGGCCACAAGCGCCAGTACCGCGTCATCGACTTCCGTCGTAACGACAAGGACGGCGTCAACGCCAAGGTCGCTCACATCGAGTACGACCCCAACCGCACCGCGCGCATCGCGCTGCTGCACTACTTCGACGGTGAGAAGCGCTACATCCTCGCGCCGGCGAAGCTGAAGCAGGGCGACGTCATCGAGTCCGGTGCCGGGGCTGACATCAAGCCGGGTAACAACCTCCCGCTGAAGAACATCCCCACCGGTACCGTCATCCACGCGATCGAGCTCCGCCCCGGCGGCGGCGCGAAGATGGCACGTTCGGCCGGAGCTTCCGTCCGTCTCGTCGCCAAGGATGGCAACTTCGCTCAGCTGCGTCTCCCCTCGGGCGAGATCCGCAACGTCGATGCGCGCTGCCGCGCGACCATCGGCGAGGTCGGCAACGCCGAGCAGTCGAACATCAACTGGGGTAAGGCCGGCCGCATGCGCTGGAAGGGCGTCCGCCCGACCGTGCGTGGTGTCGCCATGAACCCGGTCGATCACCCGCACGGTGGTGGTGAGGGTAAGACCTCTGGTGGTCGTCACCCCGTCTCCCCGTGGGGCCAGGCTGAGGGTCGTACCCGTCACGCCAACAAGGAAAGCGACAAGTACATCGTGCGTCGTCGTAACGCCGGCAAGAAGCGTAAGTAGGAGTAAGAGAAGATGCCTCGCAGTCTTAAGAAGGGCCCCTTCGTCGACGATCACCTGCTTCGCAAGGTGGTCGTGCAGAACGAAGCCGGCACCAAGAACGTCATCAAGACCTGGTCCCGTCGGTCCATGATCATCCCGGCGATGCTGGGTCACACGATCGCGGTCCACGACGGACGCAAGCACATTCCTGTGTTCGTGTCCGAGACCATGGTCGGTCACAAGCTGGGCGAGTTCGCGCCCACCCGCACCTTCCGCGGCCACGAGAAGGACGACAAGAAGGGGCGGCGCCGCTAATGGTCGAATCGATCGCACGCGTGCGACACATCCGCGTGACCCCTCAGAAGGCTCGTCGTGTCATCGCGCTCATCAAGGGCAAGCAGGCCCAGGAGGCTCTGGCGATCCTGAAGTTCGCACAGCAGAGCGCCAGCGAGCCGATCTACAAGCTTGTCGCGTCGGCCATGGCCAACGCGCAGGTCAAGGCAGATCGTGACGGCGAGTTCCTCGACGAGCAGGACCTCTACGTGTCCAGCATCTACGTCGACGAGGGCTCGACGCTCAAGCGTTTCCGCCCCCGTGCACAGGGTCGCGCTTTCCAGATCAAGAAGCGCACGAGCCACATCACGGTCGTGCTCTCGACGCCTGAGGCGGCTCCGGCCGCCACGGGCGACAGCAACAAGAAGGCGAGCAAGTAATGGGACAGAAGGTAAACCCGTACGGCTTCCGTCTCGGCATCACGACGGACCACGTCTCGCGTTGGTTCTCTGACTCGACGAAGCCGGGTCAGCGTTACGCCGACTACGTCGCCGAGGACATCAAGATCCGCAACCTGCTCAAGACGCAGCTCGACCGCGCCGGTGTCTCGAACATCGAGATCGAGCGCACCCGTGACCGCGTCCGCGTCGACATCCACACCGCCCGTCCGGGCATCGTGATCGGTCGTCGTGGAGCCGAGGCCGAGCGCATCCGCGGCGACCTCGAGAAGCTCTCGGGCAAGCAGATCCAGCTGAACATCCTCGAGGTCAAGAACCCCGAGGCCGATGCTCAGCTCGTCGCACAGGGCATCGCCGAGCAGCTCTCTGCTCGCGTGGCGTTCCGTCGTGCGATGCGCAAGGGTCTGCAGGGCGCTCAGCGCGCCGGCGCCAAGGGCATCCGCATCCAGGTCTCCGGCCGCCTCGGCGGCGCCGAGATGAGCCGTTCGGAGTTCTACCGCGAAGGTCGTGTGCCGCTGCACACGCTTCGCGCGAACATCGACTACGGCTTCTACGAGGCGAAGACCACGTTCGGCCGCATCGGCGTGAAGGTCTGGATCTACAAGGGCGACCTGACGGCAAAGGAGCTCGCTCGCGAGCAGGCCAATGCACCCAAGGCTCGTCGTGACGACCGTGGTGGCGACCGCCGCCGTGCCCCGCGCAACGAGGCACCTGTTGCAGAAGGAGCGTCGGCATAATGCTCATCCCCCGTAAGGTCAAGTTCCGCAAGCAGCACCACCCGGGTCGCTCGGGTCAGGCAACCGGTGGCACGAAGGTCTCCTTCGGCGAGTACGGTATCCAGGCCCTCACGCCCGCGTACGTGACGAACCGTCAGATCGAGTCCGCTCGTATCGCGATGACCCGTCACATCAAGCGTGGTGGCAAGGTGTGGATCAACATCTACCCCGACCGTCCGCTCACGAAGAAGCCTGCCGAAACCCGCATGGGTTCCGGTAAGGGTTCCCCCGAGTGGTGGGTCGCAAACGTCAAGCCGGGCCGTGTCCTCTTCGAGGTCGCGGGAGTCGACGAGGAGCTCGCTCGCGAAGCTCTGACCCGTGCAATTCACAAGCTGCCGCTCAAGGCACGCATCATCAAGCGCGAGGAGGGCGACGCGTAATGGCGATCGGCACCAAGGAGCTCGCTCCTACAGAGCTCGACACGTTCGAAGACCAGCGCCTCGTCGAGGAGCTGCGTAAGGCCAAGGAGGAGCTGTTCAACCTCCGTTTCCAGTCGGCCACCGGCCAGCTGGAGAGCCACGGCCGCATCCGCGCCGTCAAGCGCGACATCGCGCGTCTCTACACGGTGATCCGCGAACGCGAGCTGGGCATCCGTGCGACGCCCGCTCCGGTCGAGGTTCCCGCGAAGAAGGCGACCAAGTCGAAGGCGAAGAAGGCGGACTCCGCTGACGACGCCGTGAAGGAAGAGGCTGAGTGATGGCCACGAAGAAGGAAGCGACTGCGGAGACGCAGGTCGTCGGACACGAGTCGTCCGAGCGCGATGTCCGCGACTCCGCTGCCCGCGGTTACCGCAAGGCACGCCGCGGCTACGTCGTCAGCGACAAGATGGACAAGACCATCGTGGTCGAGGTCGAGGACCGCGTGAAGCACCCGCTTTACGGCAAGGTCATCCGCCGCACCTCGAAGGTCAAGGCGCACGATGAGGCGAACTCCGCCGGCATCGGCGACCTGGTCCTGATCAACGAGACCCGCCCGCTGAGCGCCACGAAGCGCTGGCGCCTGGTGGAGATTCTGGAGAAGGCCAAGTGATTCAGCAGGAATCCCGACTCAAGGTCGCCGACAACACCGGCGCCAAGGAGCTGCTCACCATCCGCGTGCTCGGTGGCTCGAAGCGCCGTTACGCGGGCCTCGGCGACACCATCGTCGCGACCGTCAAGGACGCGATCCCCGGTGGCAACGTCAAGAAGGGCGACGTCGTCAAGGCGGTCATCGTCCGCACCAAGAAGGAGGTCCGTCGTCCGGACGGCTCCTACATCAAGTTCGACGAGAACGCCGCAGTGATCCTGAAGAACGACGGGGAGCCCCGCGGCACCCGTATCTTCGGGCCGGTCGGTCGTGAGCTTCGTGACAAGAAGTTCATGAAGATCGTCTCGCTGGCGCCGGAGGTCATCTAATCATGGCGAAGATCAAGAAGGGTGACCTGGTTCAGGTCATCACCGGTGCCACGCAGGAGCGTGGCGGCGACCGCGGTAAGCAGGGCAAGGTGCTCGACATCCTTGCTGAGAAGAACCGCGTCATCGTCGAAGGCGTGAACTACGTCACCAAGCACACCCGCGTCGGACAGACGCAGCGTGGCACGAAGACCGGAGGCATCGAGACCGTCGAAGCCTCCATCCACATCTCGAACGTCGCACTTGTCGACCCTTCGACCAAGAAGCCGACCAAGGTCGGCCACCGGGTCGAGGAGCAGACGAAGGACGGCGTCAAGCGCACCGTCCGCGTGCGTTACGCGAAGAAGAGCGGTAAGGACCTCTGATGAGCACCGACACTGCCGCGCCGGCTGGCAAGATCCAGCCGCGCCTGAAGCAGAAGTACAACACCGAGATCAAGAAGGCGATGCAGGAAGAGTTCGGTTACGCGAACGTCATGCAGATCCCCGGACTGGTCAAGGTCGTCGTGAACACCGGTGTCGGCGAGGCAGCTCGCGACAGCAAGGTGATCGATGGCGCGGTCGAAGACCTCACCAAGATCACCGGCCAGAAGCCGATCGTCACGAAGGCCCGTAAGTCCATCGCGCAGTTCAAGCTGCGTGAGGGCCAGGCCATCGGTGCGCACGTCACCCTCCGTGGCGACCGTGCGTGGGAGTTCGTCGACCGCCTCGTGTCGCTCGCACTGCCCCGTATCCGCGACTTCCGCGGTCTCTCGGGCAAGCAGTTCGATGGCAACGGCAACTACACCTTCGGTCTCCAGGAGCAGAGCGTGTTCCACGAGATCGATCAGGACAAGATCGACCGGGTTCGCGGTTTCGACATCACTGTCGTCACCACCGCGAAGACGGATGACGAGGGCCGGGCACTGCTCCGTCACCTCGGCTTCCCGTTCCGCTCGGAAGACGCACAGGCGTAACACCCTTGACGGGCTCAGTACACCTCTTGCCGTCATAAGCCAGGTGTGTCACTGAGCCCGTCGATGTGCACGTACAATTGAAAATTGCGTGTCATCGCAGGCCGTCTGTCGTGTAACGGCAGCCGGAACCTCATGAACAAAGGAAATCAACAATGACAATGACAGACCCGGTCGCAGATCTGCTGACCCGTCTGCGCAACGCGAACTCGGCGCACCACGATTCCGTGACCCTGCCGTCGAGCAAGCTCAAGACGCACATCGCCCAGATCCTCCAGCAGGAGGGCTACATCGCCGGCTGGGAGACCTCTGACGCTCGCGTCGGACAGAACCTCACACTGACGCTGAAGTACGGTCCGAACCGTGAGCGCTCGATCGCTGGCATCAAGCGCGTCTCGAAGCCCGGCCTCCGCGTCTACGCGAAGTCCACCGAGCTCCCCACGGTTCTCGGCGGCCTCGGCGTGGCCATCCTGTCCACCTCCTCCGGTCTCCTCACCGACCGTCAGGCTGAGCAGAAGGGCGTGGGCGGAGAAGTTCTCGCCTACGTGTGGTAATTCGAAATGTCGCGTATTGGACGACTTCCCATCGACGTTCCTGCGGGCGTGACCATTACGGTCGACGGCCGTCAGGTCGCGGTGAAGGGCCCCAAGGGTGAGCTCACCCTGACGGTTGCCAATCCCATCGAGGTCGCGGTCGAGGAGAACCAGGTTCTGGTCTCCCGTCCCGACGACGAGCGCGAGTCGCGGTCGCTTCACGGCCTGACCCGCACGCTCATCAACAACAACATCATCGGCGTGACCCAGGGCTACACCAAGGGTCTCGAGGTTGTCGGTACCGGTTACCGCGTGCAGCAGAAGGGCAGCTCGGTCGAGTTCGCCCTCGGCTTCTCGCACCCGGTCCTGATCGACCCGCCTGCCGGAATCACGCTCACGGTCGAGGGCACCACCAAGCTCACCGTCAGCGGAATCGACAAGCAGGCTGTCGGCGAGGCAGCTGCCAACATCCGCAAGATCCGCAAGCCCGAGCCGTACAAGGGCAAGGGTGTGCGCTACGCCGGCGAGATCGTGCGTCGCAAGGCCGGAAAGAGTGGTAAGTAACCATGGCTCTCAAGTCAAAGTCTGACGCCCGCGCGCGTCGTCACGCCCGCCTTCGCAAGAAGGTCGTCGGCACCGAGGCGCGTCCGCGTCTCGTCGTCAACCGTTCGGCCCGCCACGTCTTCGTGCAGCTGGTCGACGACAGCAAGGGTCACACCGTCGCGTCGGCATCGACGCTCGAGACCGACCTGCGCTCGCTCGAGGGTGACAAGACCGCCAAGGCCCGCAAGGTCGGCGAGATCCTCGCCGAGCGTGCGAAGGCTGCCGGCGTTTCCGAGGCAGTGTTCGACCGTGGCGGCAACCGCTACGCCGGTCGTGTCGCCGCCATCGCCGACGGCGCCCGCGAGGGGGGTCTGGCACTGTGAGTGACAACAAGGAGAACGAAGTGACCGAAACGGCTGCTGCCGCTCCCGAGGCGGCTGCTGTCGTCTCTGAGACGGCCGCCGGCACGACCCAGGCCGAGCCTGCTCGCGAGGGCCGCCGCGGCGGCGGTCGCGATCGGAACCAGGGTGGCGGTCGTGACCGCAACTCGCGCGACCGTGGCGACAACCAGTTCCTGGAGCGCGTCGTCACGATCAACCGCGTCTCGAAGGTCGTGAAGGGTGGTCGTCGCTTCAGCTTCACCGCTCTCGTGGTCGTCGGCGACGGCAACGGTCTGGTCGGCGTCGGCTACGGCAAGGCCCGAGAGGTCCCCCTGGCGATCTCGAAGGGTGTCGAAGAGGCCAAGCGCAACTTCTTCCGCGTTCCGCGCGTCGGCAGCACCATCCCGCACCCGGTGCAGGGTGAGGCGGCCGCCGGTGTGGTCCTGCTTCGTCCGGCCGCTGCCGGTACCGGTGTCATCGCCGGTGGTCCGGTCCGCGCCGTGCTCGAGTGCGCCGGTATCCACGACGTGCTGTCGAAGTCGCTCGGTTCCTCGAACACGATCAACATCGTCCACGCGACGGTCACCGCCCTGAAGCAGCTCGAGGAGCCTCGTGCGGTCGCCGCGCGTCGTGGCCTCGAGTTCGACCAGGTCGCCCCTGCGCGTCTCGTGCGCGCCGAGGCTGAGGCAATCGCCGCACAGAAGGTAGGTTCCTGATGGCCGCGCGACTGAAGGTCACGCAGATCAAGTCCAAGGTGAGCGAGAAGCAGAACCAGCGCGACACGCTGCGCAGCCTCGGTCTGAAGCGGATCGGTGACACCACCGTCCGCCCCGACGACGCGCAGACGCGCGGTTACGTCAAGACCGTCGCACACCTCGTCAAGGTTGAGGAGATCGACTAATGGCTGAGAAGAACGAAGCCGTCGAGGCTGAGAAGGCCACGAAGAAGGCTGCAGCTCCCAAGGCTGCCGCCGAGAAGAAGCCGGCAGCGAAGAAGGCTCCGGCCAAGGCCGCTGCCAACGCCAAGGCTGAGGCTCCGGCCAAGAAGCCTGCTGCCAAGAAGGCAACGCCTGCGAAGGATGCTCCGGCATCCCGCCCCGGCGTGCTGAAGGTGCACCACCTGCGTCCCGTCCCCGGGTCCAACACCGCCAAGACTCGCGTCGGCCGTGGTGAGGGCTCGAAGGGTAAGACCGCTGGTCGTGGAACCAAGGGCACCAAGGCGCGCAACACCGTTCGCGTCGGCTTCGAGGGTGGGCAGATGCCGCTGCACATGCGCACCCCGAAGCTGCGCGGGTTCAAGAACCCGTTCCGCGTGGAGTACCAGGTCGTGAACCTGGAGAAGCTCGCGGAGCTGTACCCCAAGGGTGGCGATGTCACCATCGGCGACCTGGTCGCCAAGGGTGCCGTTCGCAAGAACGAGAAGGTCAAGGTTCTCGGAAACGGCGACATCGCCGTGAAGCTCACCGTTTCGGTCGACAAGGTCTCGGGTTCTGCCGAGCAGAAGATCGTCGCGGCAGGCGGATCCGTCAAGTAGCCGCATTGCAAGAGGGGCCGGAGATTCTCCGGCCCCTCTTGTGGTTTCACACTCCGAGACCTCGCTCTGGGGCCGCATCCGGCGGGCCTGGTATCGGTGGCGAATTCCGGGAAGCCCGGTTTGCGTTACCCTGGTCTTTCAGCCGTCCTTCGGGAGCCGGCAACCTTTTCAGGAGGAACGTCCTTGTTTAGCGCCATCGCGCGGATCTTCCGCACCCCCGACCTGCGTCGGAAGATCGGTTTCACTCTCGCCATCGTTGCGATCTACCGTCTCGGGTCCAACGTTCCGGCACCGTTCGTGAACTTCCCGAACGTCGAAGAGTGTCTCGCCGCCAACGCGGGCACCGATGGGCTGCTCGGACTGGTCAACCTCTTCTCCGGCGGCGCGCTGCTGCAGCTGTCGATCTTCGCGCTCGGCGTCATGCCATACATCACCGCGACGATCATCACGCAGCTCCTGCGCGTCGTCATCCCACACTTCGAGGCGCTGCACAAGGAAGGACAGGCCGGACAGGCCCGTCTGACCCAGTACACGCGTTACCTCACGATCGCCCTCGCGCTGCTCCAGTCGACGACTCTCGTCACGGTCGCGCGCAGCGGTCAGCTCTTCGGTACCACCGACCTCGCAGCGTGCCAGCAGCTGCTGACGAACGACGTGTGGTGGGCACAGCTGCTCATCATCATGGCGATGACGGCCGGCACCGGTCTCATCATGTGGTTCGCAGAGCTCGTCACCGAGCGCGGCATCGGCAACGGAATGTCGCTGCTCATCTTCACCTCGATCGCTGCGACCTTCCCCGGTGCGATGTGGACGATCTGGGAGAGCAAGGGCTTCGAGGTCTTCTTGTTGGTCCTGCTGGTGGGAATCATCGTCATGGGGCTCGTCGTCTTCGTCGAGCAATCCCAACGTCGAATCCCGGTGCAATACGCCAAGCGCATGGTGGGCCGCCGCACCTACGGCGGTACGAACACCTACATCCCGATCAAGGTGAACATGGCGGGTGTGATCCCGGTGATCTTCGCCTCGTCGCTGCTGTACATCCCGGCGCTCATCGCGCAGTTCAACACCCCGCAGGACGGATCGACTCCGGCAGCCTGGGTGACCTGGATCAGCGCGAACTTCACGACCGGCAACAGCCCGGTCTACATGGCCGCATACTTCCTGCTGATTATCGGGTTCACCTACTTCTACGTGGCGATCACGTTCAACCCGGTCGAGGTCGCGGACAACATGAAGAAGTACGGCGGGTTCATCCCGGGTATCCGTGCCGGGCGCCCGACGGCCGAGTACCTCGACTACGTGCTCACCCGCATCACGCTTCCCGGCTCCCTGTACCTCGGCCTGATCGCGCTCATCCCGCTCATCGCTCTGGCCACCGTCGGCGCCAACCAGAACTTCCCGTTCGGCGGCGCGTCGATCCTCATCATCGTCGGTGTGGGTCTCGAGACGGTCAAGCAGATCGACGCGCAGCTGCAGCAGCGACACTACGAAGGGCTCCTCCGATGACAGCATCCGCACGTCTTCTCATCGTCGGCCCGCAGGGTTCCGGCAAGGGCACGCAGGGCGTGCGCATCGCCGAGTCCTACGGCATCCCGGTCGTGTCGACCGGCGACATCTTCCGCGCGAACATCAAGGAGGGGACGCCCCTCGGCCAGCAGGTCACGGCGATCCTCGACAAGGGTGACCTCGTCCCGGATGAGCTGACGAGCGAGATCGTGCGCGACCGGCTGTCACAGGATGACGCCGCCCAGGGGTTCCTGCTCGACGGGTACCCGCGCAACACCGCGCAGGTCGCCCACCTCGAGTCGTTCCTCTCCGAGCGGGGAGAGGCGCTTGACGCCGTCATCCTCCTCGATGTGCCGCGGGAGGAGAGCCTGGAGCGTCTGACGCTCCGTGCGACCGAACAGGGGCGCTCTGACGACACCCCTGAGGCCATCGGTCACCGCCTCGACATCTACGAGCGTGAGACCGCCCCGATCATCGAGGTCTACGGCCCCAAGGGCATCGTGGATCGCATCGACGGCGTCGGCTCGCTCGACGAGATCACCGAGCGTATCTCCGAGGCACTGGCCGCGCGAGGCCTGCGCCTCGCGGCCTCAGCGTCCTGAGATGTTCCGCCGGTCGATTTACAAGACCCCGGCTCAGCTGCGAGCCATGGTGGAGCCTGGGCTCATCACGGCTGCGGCGCTCGATGCCGTCCGCCCGTTGATCAAGGCCGGCGTCACGACGCTGGAGCTGGACGCGGTCGCGAACCGCACGATCCTGGCCCGTGGCGCGGAGTCGAACTTCCAGCTGGTGCGCGGCTACAGCCACACGACCTGCATCTCGGTCAACGAGCAGGTCGTCCACGGCATCCCGGGGGAGCGGGTGCTGCAGCCGGGCGACATCGTGTCGGTCGACTGCGGAGCGCAGTTCCAGGGGTGGAACGGCGACAGCGCCATCACGGTGGTCGTTCCCGACCCGGAGCGACCGGAGCTGGTCGCCCGCCGCGAGGAGCTCTCCCGCGTCACCGAGGGCTCCATGTGGGCCGGTATTGCCGCGATGGCATCCGTCTCATCGATCGATGAGATCGGTGCAGCCATCCAGGAGTACATCGAGGCACAGGGCTCCTCAGCGGTCTCCGGCGAGACCTACGGGATCCTGCGCGAGTATGTGGGCCACGGCATCGGTCGCAAGATGCACGAGGCGCCCAGCGTCTTCAACTACCGCACGCCCGACCGCGGCGAAGACGTGAAGCCCGGTCTGGTGCTCGCGATCGAGCCGATGGTCACCGCCGGCGGCGATGCGACCTTCATCGAGGAAGACGACTGGACGGTCACCACGGTCGACGGCACGGACGGCTCCCATTGGGAACATAGTGTCGCACTGCATGATGGTGGTATCTGGGTGCTGACTGCGCCCGATGGTGGAAGAGCCGGACTCGCCCCGTTCGGGGTAGAGCCTCGAGAGATCGGAAAGTAATGGCAGCGGCGAAGAGCAACACCAACTGGTTCGCGATCGGCGTCTCGATCGCCGTGGTCGTTGTACTGGTGGCGATCGGTGGACTCGTGGTGTTCCTCAACAACCAGGCCACTGCGCCCGGTGCGGCGCCGAAGGGTGACATCATCAACCAGGAGACTGGCGCGATCGTGATTGGTGACGGAGAGGACACGGTCGATACCTACATCGACTTCATGTGCCCGATCTGCGGTCAGTTTGAGCAGCAGTACGGTGAGCAGCTTCAGGCTGCCGCCAACGACGGCAAGATCACGCTCAACATCCACCCGATCGCCATTCTGGACTTCCGATCGACCTCGGAGTATTCGTCGAGAGCTGCCGCGGCGATGTATTGCGTCGCAGAGAACGATCCCGACGTGGCTGTGGACTACATGAAGACGCTGTTCGACAATCAGCCGGCCGAAGGTTCCGCGGGTCTCGACGATGAGCAGCTGATCGCGTACGCGAAGCAGGTGGGTGCGGATGCGTCCGTCGACTGCATCACGGATAAGACGTACATCAAGTTCCCCGCGGCTCAGGCGAAGGCCCATGAGATCAAGGGCACGCCGACCATCGAGGTCAACGGCAAGCGTCTCGATCTCCAGGCTGGCGACATTGCCCAGATGGAGAAGCTCCTGGGCTGACTTTCGTTGCCGGCGTCGAGCGACTTTGGTTCAAAGTTCTCCGTCGCGTCGGGTGTTGTGTGTGCCTGCGCGTGCATTAGACCTACGCTCTCGATGAACCGCATGGCCGCTTGTATGGCGGGCAGTGGTAATCGATCGGAGAGATGATGAAGTCTAAGAAGCTTGGAACGATCCTCGCGTCGCTTGCGCTGGCGGGAGGAATGCTGATCGCTGGAGGGGCGCCAGCCTACGCAGGGTCATGTAGTGCCGTAAAGGGTGGCACACCCGACGGGACCATTGCCGCATCATGCACCGGAACGGTCACCATCTGGTGGAAGTGTTCCAGCGATCTCACCGGGTATGAGAACAAGAAGAAGATCAACTTCGGCACCGGGTCATCGCAGGTATTCAAGGGATGCGACAGAGGATTCGCCCGACAGGTCTACTACTCCAATTGATATCTCCAACGGGTAGACGCAGCGGCGGGATCGTTCCACGGTCCCGCCGCTGTCCGTCCTAGCGTTCGTGTGCTTCGTGCCGTCGCTCTTCGGGTTGTCGGTGAGCACCTGGCACAACGCCGTTGACGCACGAAAGATGAGCAAGACTCCTGACCCGTGTGGCGCTGCTCTCATCTTCGAGTTGCGACGGGTCGAAAAACGGTGCCTTGATCGGGGATCTCAAGTTGCCGGATGGCCCCAGAGCGTCTAACATAGATCTTTGGTGCTTTGTGCCTTGATTCGGCGTGTCCGGCGGCGCAGTACCACAATCCAATCACCCACCGCAGATCGACCGATCTGCAGAAGCGTCAGCGAGGCTATGGCTAAGAAAGACGGTGTCATCGAGATCGAGGGCGTGATCTCCGAGGCTCTGCCCAACGCGATGTTCCGCGTTGAGCTCAGCAACGGACACAAGGTCCTTGCAACGATCTCCGGCAAGATGCGGCAGAACTACATCCGCATCATCCCCGAGGACCGTGTGGTCGTGGAGCTCAGCCCCTACGACCTGACCCGCGGCCGTATCGTCTACCGCTACCGCTGATCGGTCGAGAAGTAACGGCCTGCCTCTGCTCGAGGCGGTACGAAGACAGCGAACAGGAAACATCATGAAGGTCAACCCCAGCGTCAAGCCCATCTGCGATCACTGCAAGGTGATCCGCCGTCACGGCCGCGTCATGGTGATCTGCAAGAGCAACCCGCGTCACAAGCAGCGCCAGGGCTGAGCCCTGGCGGGCCGCCGATCTGATCGACGGCCCGCGCTGCGCGGCATCGCTCGTGCACATCTCACAACTGAATACACAACGGCAGGGTCAGAACTCGCGGAAGCGGGGGACACCTCGGGCGGAGGCCCGGGCACCGATCCTGTTCCACACCTCCACAAAACCCAGGAGAACCGCATGGCACGTCTTGCCGGCGTTGACATCCCGCGCGACAAGCGCGTGGTGATCGCCCTTACCTACATCTACGGCGTCGGCCGTACCCGCTCGGTCGAGATCCTCAAGGCTACGGACATCGACGAGAGCATCCGCGTGAAGGACCTCAGCGACGACCAGCTGATCGCCCTCCGCGACCACATCGAAGGCAGCTACAAGGTGGAGGGTGACCTGCGCCGCGAGGTTGCAGCAGACATCCGCCGCAAGGTCGAGATCGGCTCCTACGAGGGCATCCGCCACCGTCGTGGTCTCCCGGTCCGTGGTCAGCGCACCAAGACCAACGCCCGTACCCGCAAGGGCCCGAAGCGCACCGTCGCAGGCAAGAAGAAGGCCCGCTAAGCGCGGCCCCAGGGACTAGGAGAACACTTTCATGGCTGCACCCAAGGCCGCCGCGCGCAAGCCGCGCCGCAAGGAAAAGAAGAACATCGCGCTGGGCCATGCCCACATCAAGTCGACGTTCAACAACACCATCGTTTCGATCACCGACCCGTCCGGCGCTGTCATCAGCTGGGCCTCGTCGGGTGGCGTGGGCTTCAAGGGCTCGCGCAAGTCGACGCCGTACGCCGCAGGGCTTGCTGCCGAGTCTGCTGCGCGTCAGGCGCAGGAGCACGGCGTCAAGAAGGTCGACGTCTTCGTGAAGGGTCCGGGCTCCGGCCGCGAGACCGCGATCCGCTCGCTGCAGGCCGCTGGCCTCGAGGTCGGTTCGATCCAGGACGTCACCCCGCAGGCGCACAACGGCTGCCGCCCGCCGAAGCGCCGCCGCGTCTGACGTGCGTTCGAGCCGCTCGGCCCTTTCGGGGTCCGGGCGGCTCGACGCCCGCCAGCGGGCATCGACTTTAAAAACTCAAGACCTCACCCCACCACATGTCATATAGCGGGCATGTGATCGAAAGGAACACAGAGTGCTTATTGCACAGCGTCCCACACTGACCGAGGAAAAGATCGTCGAGAACCGTAGCCGGTTCATCATCGAGCCTCTGGAGCCCGGCTTCGGTTACACGATCGGCAACGCGCTGCGTCGCAGCCTGCTGTCGTCGATCCCCGGTGCTGCTGTCACCAGCGTTCGCATCGACGGCGTGCTGCACGAGTTCAGCACCATCCCCGGCGTGAAGGAGGATGTCACCGAGATCATCCTCAACATCAAGCAGCTCGTCGTCTCGTCAGAGCGCGATGAGCCCATCACCGCGTACCTGCGCAAGACGGGTGCCGGCGAAGTCACCGCCGCTGACATCTCGGCTCCGGCCGGTGTCGAGGTGCAGAACCCCGAGCTCGTCATCGCGACGCTGAACGACACCGCGAAGTTCGAGCTCGAGCTCACCATCGAGCGTGGCCGTGGCTACGTCTCGGCGACGCAGAACCGTAACGAGTATGCCGAGGCCGGTCAGATTCCGATCGACTCGATCTACTCGCCGGTCCTCAAGGTCAGCTACCGCGTCGACGCGACCCGTGCCGGGGAGCGCACCGACTTCGACAAGCTCGTCCTCGACGTCGAGACCAAGTCGGCCATCAGCCCCCGCGACGCTGTCGCATCGGCTGCGAAGACGCTCACCGAGCTGTTCGGTCTCGCTCGCGAGCTGAACGTCGAGGCCGAGGGCATCGAGATCGGCCCGGCGCCGGTGGAGGCTGTGAACTCCAGCGAGCTGTCGATGCCGATCGAAGACCTCGACCTGTCGGTCCGCTCGTACAACTGCCTGAAGCGTGAGGGCATCAACACCGTTTCTGAGCTCGTCGCCCTTTCGGAGACGCAGCTCATGAACATCCGCAATTTCGGCCAGAAGTCGGTCGACGAGGTGCGCGACAAGCTCATCTCGCTCGGTCTGTCGCTCAAGGATTCGGTGCCCGGTTTCGACGGCGCCCACTTCTACGGCGGCAGCGAAGACGAGTCCTTCTGATACCCGACCTTTCTGACCAGGAGCTAGACGATTATGCCCAAGCCCACTAAGGGTCCCCGCCTCGGAGGCGGCCCCGCACACGAGCGCCTCATGCTTGCAAACCTTGCAGCGGCGCTCTACACCCACAAGTCGATCAAGACGACCGAGACCAAGGCCAAGCGCCTTCGTCCGCTCGCTGAGCGTCTGATCACCTTCGCCAAGCGTGGCGACCTGCACGCGCGCCGTCGCGTGCTCGCCGTCATCGGCGACAAGAGCGTCGTTCACACGCTCTTCGCCGAGATCGCACCGCTGGTCGCTGACCGTGAGGGTGGCTACACCCGCATCACGAAGGTCGGCAACCGCAAGGGCGACAACGCGCCCATGGCCGTGATCGAGCTCGTTCTCGAGCCCGTCACGCCGAAGAAGAAGGCTGCCGCGAAGGCTGCTCCGAAGGCTGAGAAGGCCGCCAAGGCGGAGAAGCCCGCCGAGGTCGTCGAGGAGGCTCCCGTCGAGGAGGCTCCCGTCGAGGACGCCGCCGACGCCGGTGCCGAGTCGCAGGCCGAGGGCGAAGCAGCCGAGGCTGCCGCCGAGGACGCTGTCGAGAAGAAGTCCGAGTAAGGACCTCGCTCATAGAAGAAGCCCGTCGCCCCTTGTGGGGCGGCGGGCTTCTTCTATGTGGAAGTGAAGGCGTTGTTCGTCAGCGGGCGCGCAGGTCTTTGCGGAGGATCTTCCCCGAGCTCGACTTCGGGATCACCTCGATGAACTCCACCTGCCGCACCTTCTCATGCGGTGCGACGTGCGAGGCGACGTGAGCCATCACGACATCGGCATCGAGGTCGGCTCCGGGCTGCCGCACCACGAAGGCCTTCGGCACCTCCTGGCCGTCTTCATCGAACGCACCGATCACGGCGGCATCCGCGATGGCCGGGTGCTCGAGCAGCACCGCCTCCAGCACGGCAGGGGCGACCTGATACCCCTTGTACTTGATGAGCTCCTTGAGTCGATCGACGATCCGATAGATCCCGTCATGGGTCACGGTCGCGACGTCGCCGGTGTGCAGCCAGCCGTCGGCATCGAGCATCTCGGCTGTGGCATCCGGGCGGTTGAGGTATCCGACCATCACCTGCGGCCCGCGCACCCACAACTCACCAGGCTCGCTGGCACCATCGGTCGGGACGGCGACATCTTCACCCGAGTCGGGGTCGACGAGTCGTGCCTCGGTGTTCGGAACGAGCGGCCCGATGCTCGAGCGGTCGATGTCGTTGCGAGTCTCGGAGATCAGGTTCACGGCAGGACTCGTCTCGGTCATGCCGTAACCCTGCGTGACGATGCAGCCGAGCCGGTTCGCGACGGCTGAGGCCAGAGCGCCGTCGAGAGGGGCGGCACCCGAGAAGATCACCTTCACCGCGGAGAGGTCGTACTGATCGATGATCGGATGCTTCGCGAGTGCGACCGCGATCGGCGGCGCGACGAACACCCAGGTGGTGCGGTGCTCGGCGATGATGCGCAGGAACTCGGGGAGGTCGAACTTCGGCATCGTGACGAGCCCCGCCCGCTGGCGCAGAGCGAAGTTCAGAAGCACGGTCATGCCGTAGATGTGGAAGAAGGGCAGCACGGCCAGCACGCGGTCGCTCGCGTCGACGCCGAGGACCGGGCGGCACTGCGACACGTTGGCCACGAGGTTCCGATGCGTGAGCATGACCCCCTTCGGGCGTCCGGTGGTTCCCGAGGAGTAGGGCAGGACGGCGAGATGGGTGGCTGGATCGAACGAGACCTCGGGGGCCGGATGTCCCTCGCCGAGGAGTGCCGGAAGCGAGGGGTGTCCTTCCGCGCCGTCGAGCACGATGACGTGATCGGCGGCGAATCCGAGCTTCTCAGCGGCCGCCTGCGCCCCGGGGAGGAGAGGTGACACGGTGACGAGCCAGGTCGCGCCGGCATCGGTGAGCTGGTTCGCTATCTCGTCTGCGGTGTAGAGGGAGTTGATGGTGGTCGCCGTGGCCCCTGCCCGGAGAATCCCGTGGAACACGGTGGCGAACGCGGGGATGTTCGGGCACAGCACGCCGACCGTCGTTCCGACGCCGACCCCGCGAGCAGCGAGGGCTCCGGCGAACAGATCGATCTGTCCGACCAGCTGTCGGTAGGTCGTGGTCGCCCCGCTCATCCCGTCGACGAGGGCGATCGTGTCGAGCTCGGCTTCGCCGAGTCCTCCGAAGAGGAATTCGTGGATGGAGACCTCGGGGATCTCCACATCGGGATAGGTGCTGCGAACCATGAGATCTCCTTCGATCCGGGGGAGCCGACGGCGTCGTCGAATGCGATCCAGTGTCGCACACTACGGCACTGCGTCCCAGTGTCGAGGTGATGTTCAGACGGCATCTCTGATGCGGTAGCGGGTGCTCGGTCGGCCTTTGGTCGAGTAGTCGAGCGCGCGCGTCGCTCGTCCGGACCCGGCGAGGTGTTCGAGGTAGCGGCGCGCGCTGACCCGAGAGATGTCGAGGTCATCTCCGATCTCGCTCGCCGAGGCGTCGGAGCGGGCGGCGAGTGCCGTGGAGACTCGGCCGAGTGTCTCGGCGCTGAGCCCCTTGGGCAGCCCGAGGCGCTGGCGGAACGCGATGATGGCATCCGCTGCCTCGACACGTCGGACCACGTCGTGGAGCTCGGTGTGATCGCGAAGCAGCAGTGTCGCGCCGATACCGCCGCCGTCGGCATCGCTGCCGGTGCTGCGGGCGACGAGCACGTGCGACCCGACGATCACCGGTCGCCCGGCCGACTCGCCTTCGCGGAGCACGGTCGCCAACTCTTCGCCCAGCACCTCCGCGGCAGGTTCGCCGTCGAGATCGGCGGCGTCCCTGTCGAGGAAACGTGCGGCGGCATCGTTCACGAGTGTGATCCGCCCGGTGCCGTCGACGGTGATCACCCCTTCGCTGAGACCGTGCAGCGTCGTCTCCTGGTTCTTCACGAGCGCCGCGATCTGATGGGGCTCGAGTCGATAGATCCGGCGGCGGATGATCGAGGTCACCCAGGCGGATCCGAACACCCCGAGCACGGCCGCGGCGAGCATCGCCGAGATCAGCCAGACGAGGTTCGCGCTGAACTCCTCACTGAGCTCCGACTCGAGGATGCCGACCGACGCTGTGCCGATCACATCGCCGTCGTCGTCGCGGATGGGCACCTTGACCCGCCAGGACGTACCGAGCGTGCCGGTCTGGGTGCCGACGTAGATCTCGCCGGAGAGCGGGATCGACGGGTCGGTGGAGACCTTCTCTCCGATGCGAGCCGGGTTCGGATGCGAATAGCGGATGCCGTCTTCGTTGGCCACGACGACATAGGCGAGATCGGAGGCCTCCCGGATGACCTCCGCGATGGGCTGGATCGTGATCGACGGCTCGGCATCGTCGAAGGCCGAGTGCACGACGGGCAGGGCGGCGATCGATTGGGCCACAGCCTGCATCCGGTCCTTGTAGGCCTCGCGGAGCGCTTGCTCCTGGAATGCTCCGGCGAGGATGCCGGTCGCGAGGGTCACCAGGAACACGATCAGCGCCTGCAGCACGAGCAACTGCACGCGCAGCGTCATCTTTGAGGCCACCTGCTCATTCTGGCCGCTCCGCTCCGGCGGTGCGAGCGGGGGAGGACACCGCTCGCGACCAATAGTTCCGAAACTCCGACCAATGGTTTCCGAAGGTTGAGCGCAGAAGCCGGAGCTTCCACTGTGGATCCACACAGCATCACGAACGCTCAAGGAGGAGCGCACATGAAGAATGCACGCATCGGAACCCTGGTCGCATTGGCGGCTGCGGCCGCACTCACACTGACGTCGTGTGCCGGAGGCAGCGCAGCGACCGACGAAGGCGACGCTCAGGAGGAGACCGCCAAGATCACCGACGTCTCGATCGTCGTGCCCGCTGATCCCGGTGGGGGCTGGGACCAGACCGGGCGCGCCCTGTCGCAGGTGCTCACCGAGGACGACATCGTGAGGTCCGCCCCGGTGACGAACGTGGGAGGCGCCGGCGGCACCGTCGGTCTCGCACAGCTCGCCAATGAGAAGGACCCGAACACGCTCATGGTGATGGGGCTCGTCATGGTCGGGGCGGTCGAGACGAACGCCTCGGCCGTGCGGATCGAGGACACCACCCCGATCGCGCGCCTCACCGACGAGCCGCTCGTGGTGGTCGTGCCGGCCGACTCGAAGTACGACACCCTCGAAGACCTCGTGGAGGACATCGTCGACAACGGCCAGTCGGTCACGATCACGGGTGGTTCGGCGGGAGGCGCCGACCACATCCTCGCCGGGCTCATGCTCGAAGAGGCGGGTCTGGATGGGGCCGAGATCGCCGAGAAGCTGAACTACACCCCGAACTCCGGCGGCGGCGAGGCCGTGCCGCTGCTCATCGGGGGCAAGGTCGCCGCCGGCATCTCCGGTGTCGGAGAGTTCGCGCAGCACATCGAGAGCGGCGCGCTCAAGGCACTGGCGGTGTCGAGCGAGGAGCCCGTCTCACAGCTCCCCGACGTGCCGACCATCACCGAAGAGGGCTACGACGTCGTCCTCACCAACTGGCGCGGCGTGATCGCGCCCGGCGACATCTCCGACGGCGAGAAAGACGAACTGGTGCGGGTGATCACCGAGCTGCACGAGTCCGAGGCGTGGACCGAGCAGCTGGAGACCAAGGGCTGGACCGACGCGTTCCTCGTCGGGGCGGAGTTCGACGAATTCCTCACCGGCAACATCGAAGAGGTCACGGCGACGCTGAAGAACATCGGTCTGGTGCAGTGACATGACGGTCCCCGCATCATCGGGGACCGAGGAGCAGGGGGTGCGGGTCGACCACGACGGTCGGCCCGCACGCCGCTCTCCCTCCGTCCCCATCGGCGAGCTCGTGTTCGCCGGCATCATGGTCGTGCTCGGCGTCTTCGCCGTCGTCGGCATCTTCCTGATCCATGTCCCCGTCGGCATGAAAGCGGGTCCCACGGTCTTCCCGATCTTCGTCTCGGTCATCCTTCTCGCCTCCGCGGTCGCTGTGCTGATCGGTGTGCTGCGCGGTGAGCGCGGCGGAGCGGAGGAGGCGGAGGACATCGATGAGAGCCTCCCGACCGACTGGGTCACCCTGGCCAAGCTCGCAGGGCTGGTCGTCGCGCACCTGCTCCTGATCGAGCCCCTCGGCTGGGCGCCCGCCGCCGCGCTGCTGTTCGGCGGGGTCGCATGGTCGCTCGCCGCCAAGCGCTGGTGGATGGCGTTCCTGATCGGCATCGTGGTCGCTCTCGTGATCCAGGTCGTCTTCGGCGGTCTGCTCGGCCTGTCGCTGCCCTGGGGCCCTGCCCTCGGCTGGCTCGGAAGGATGTTCTGATGGACAGCTGGACCCTGTTGATGGAGGGCTTCGCGACGGCGCTGCAGCCGCAGTACCTCGCGTTCGCCTTCCTCGGCGTCTTCGTCGGCACCGCGGTCGGTGTGCTGCCGGGCATCGGGCCCGCCATGACGGTGGCGCTGCTTCTTCCCCTCACCTACACGCTCGACCCTGCAGCCGCGCTCATCACCTTCGCCGGCATCTACTACGGCGGCATGTACGGCGGCTCGACGACGAGCATCCTGCTCAACACCCCGGGAGAGTCGGCCTCCATAGTCACGGCGATCGAGGGGAACAAGATGGCGAAGATCGGGCGCGGTGCTGCCGCGCTCGCCACCGCCGCCATCGGCTCGTTCGTGGCCGGCACGCTGGCGACACTGGGCCTGACGCTGTTGGCTCCGCTGCTCGCGCAGTTCGCGGTCAACCTCGGGCCCGCCGACTACGTGGCCCTCATCGTCATCGCGTTCATCACGGTCGGCGCGCTGATCGGCAGCTCGATCTCGCGAGGGATGCTCTCGCTCGGCGTCGGCCTGTTCCTCGGGCTCGTGGGCACCGACTGGCTGTCGGGGCAGCAGCGCTACACGCTGGGGCTCCCCGCGCTCTCGGATGGCGTGGACATCGTCCTGGTCGCGGTCGGGCTCTTCGCGGTAGGAGAGACCTTCTACATCGCCGCCCGGCTGCGGCACGGCGCCGCGGACGTCATCCCCGTCACCCGTGGATGGCGCTCGTGGATGACGAAGTCGGACTGGCGGAGGTCGTGGAAGCCCTGGCTGCGAGGAACCGCGATCGGCTTCCCGATCGGCACGATCCCCGCCGGCGGCGCTGACGTCGCGACCTTCCTGTCGTATGCGACCGAGCGCAAGCTCTCGAAGCACCGCGGCGAGTTCGGACACGGTGCGATCGAGGGTGTGGCAGGCCCGGAATCGGCGAACAACGCGGCGGCCGCCGGCGTGCTGGTGCCGTTGCTCACGCTCGGACTGCCGACGACCGCGACCGCGGCGATCATCCTCACGGCGTTCCAGTCGTACGGCATCCAGCCGGGACCGCTGCTGTTCGAGAGCCAGTCGAACCTGGTGTGGGCGCTGATCGCGAGCCTCTACATCGGCAACGTCATCCTGATCGTGCTGAACCTGCCGCTCGTGGGCATGTGGGTGAAGCTGCTGCAGATCCCGCGGCCGTACCTCTACGCCGGCATCCTGCTGTTCGCGGTCTTCGGCGCTTATGCGCTGCACGGTTCGCCGTCTGACATCGTGATCCTGCTGATCGTCGGCATCCTCGGCTACTTCATGCGGAGGTACGGCTATCCGGTGGCGCCGCTCGTGGTCGGGATGATCCTCGGGCCGATGGCGGAGGAGCAGCTGCGCAAGGCGCTACAGCTGAGTCAGGGAGATCTGAGCACGCTGGTCATGCAGCCCTTCGCAGCGATCGCGTACGGGGTGCTCGCACTCCTGATCGTCGGCGGACTGTGGCTGCGCCGGCGGCAGCGTCGGTACGAGCAGGCATTGACCGAGTCGATCGCGGTGCCGATCAAGGCCGACTCGGAGGTCTGAGTTCGGGAGGGGAGGAGGTCACGAGTAGGCTGATCCGGTGAGTGACGTACAGGCCCCGGCAAGAGGGCCTCGTGCCTACACGGCGTTCATCGGGATCGGCCTTCTCGCCGGCCTCCTCTCCGGCCTCTTCGGCGTCGGCGGCGGCACGGTCATCGTCCCGCTGCTGGTGCTCCTGCTCCACTTCGATCAGCGCCTCGCCGCCGGGACCTCGCTCGCGGCGATCGTGCCCACGGCCAGCGTGGGCGTCATCTCCTACGCCACGACCGGGTCGGTGGCCTGGATCCCGGCGATCATCCTCGCGGCCGGCGCCGTCGTGGGTGCGCAGATCGGCACGCGCCTGTTGCCTCGCATCTCGCAGACGGCCCTGCGCTGGGGCTTCGTCGGCTTCCTGGTGGTCGTGATCATCAGCCTCTTCCTGGTGATCCCCTCGCGCGACGCCGCGTTCGAACTCTCCTGGCTCACCGGCATCGCGCTCGTCGGGGTCGGCGTCGGCACCGGGATCCTCGCCGGTCTCATCGGCGTCGGCGGCGGAGTCATCGTCGTCCCCGTGCTGATGCTGGCCTTCGGCACGAGCGATCTGGTCGCCAAGGGCACGTCGCTCCTCATGATGATCCCGACGGCGATCTCCGGCACGGTGGGCAACCTCCGCAACCGCAACGTCGATCTTCTCGCTGCCGCGCTGATCGGAGTCTCGGCCTGCACGACGACAGCTCTCGGGGCGTGGCTGGCGACGATCGTCGATCCGACGCTGGGCAACATGCTGTTCGCGGCATACCTCGTCGTGATCGCCGTGCAGATGGCGATCAAGGCGGTCAGAGGACGCAAGCGCAGCTGAGCTGGATCGTGGATGAAGAGATCTTCATCCACGACTCATCTGCACATCATGATCGCCGGGCATCATGGGGACATGACCACCCCACGACGCCTCCTCATCACCGGCGCGCTGATCGCGATCCCCGTCGCCTTCGCGATCGGGAGCGTCGTGCTGGCGCAGATGCCTCCCTCACCACAGATCCCCACCGAACCCGTATCGGTGCAACTCGCCCCGCCGGCGCCGACCGAGGAACCAGCCCCCGCACCGGCTCCCGTGGTTCCGGTTCCCGCTCCAGCGCCCGCACCGCCCCCTGCCCCGGCGCCCGCGCCTGCACCACCTGCCGGTGACGACGACGATGACGGCGGCGACGATGACTGACGCACCCACCCTGCCCCTCGACCTCGGCGAGGCCGCTCCGGCACGCCCCGAGACGCGCGCGGTGCCGCAGGGCTCCGCCCCCGCCGGTGCGCCGCTTCGCACGCTGCGTCGCCGCACGCTGCCCGCCCGCTGGCGCATCACACTGTGGATCATCCTGAGCACGGCGATCACGCTTCTCGCCGTCGGGATGATCGGCCGCAGCATCTTCCTCGCCGGCGTCGAGCAGTCGGCCAACGCCGAGATCGAGCAGGAGGCCGCAGAGTTCTCCCGGTTCGCGGAGGATGCAGCCGCCAGCGGTCACACCACGGCCGAGGAGCTGGTCGCCGAGTATGTCGCCCGGCAGTCCGTGCATGAGAACGAGGTCGTCGTGGCCGCGGTCGAGGGCATGGTCATCGCGGTCGCGAACGGCCGCGTGGAGGCGACCGATGCGTCCACACTGTCGGCTGTTCCGGGAGGCGAGTCGCTGGTGACCCGACTGCTCGGCGAATCCGTGGCATCCGGTGCGATGGACTCGCCCGAAGCCGGACCCCTGCGCTGGGGGCGGCTGGACTTCACCACGGGCGACCGCGACGGGGCCGTCCTCATCGTGCAGTACACGCAGGAGGCCAGAGCGCAGGTCGACGCAGGTTTCGCCACCATCGCGTGGGTCGCCCTGATCGGGATCGTGCTCAGCTCCGGCGTCGCGTGGCTGGTGGCCGGACAGATCCTCGCACCGGTGCGAGAGGTCTACCGCGTGGCCCGCGACATCGGCGAGCATGACCTCTCCGCCAGGGTCCCGGTCGAGGGGACCGACGACATCGCCGCCGTGGCGACGACCTTCAACCAGATGCTCGACCGCCTCGAGGCCGTGCACGCCACGCAGCAACGGTTCGTCGACGACGCGGGGCATGAGCTGCGTACCCCGATCACGATCGTTCGCGGGCAACTGGAACTGCTCAGCGAAGACCCCGAGGAGCGCGCGGCGACCCTGCGGCTGGTGAGCGACGAGCTCGACCGGATGAGCCGCATCGTCACCGACCTGCTCGTGCTGGCGCGGGCCGAGCAGCCCGACTTCGTGCGGGTCGCGAACTGCGACATCGCCGCCCTCACCCTCGACATCGAAGCCAAGGCCCAGAACCTCGGTGATCGTCGCTGGCAGCTCATGGAGGTGGCGGAAGGGACCGCGGCGCTGGACCCTCAGCGGGTCACCCAAGCCGTGCTCCAGCTCGCAGCCAACGCGGTACAGGTCACCGAGACGGGCGACCGCATCCTCATCGGATCGCGCTTCGACGGCGACGGCGAGGAACGGCGCCTGCGGCTGTGGGTGCGCGACTCCGGTCCAGGCGTCGCGGCTGCCGATGCCGAGCGCATCTTCGAGCGCTTCGCCCGTGGCGACAGCTCCGGCGTGCGCCGCGGGTCGGGGCTCGGGCTCGCGATCGTGCGGGCGATCACCGACGGGCACGGCGGTTCAGCCTGGGTCGACAGTGTGCTCGGCGACGGCGCCACATTCGGCATCGACCTCCCGGCACCCGCCACAACGCGGTTCGACGCCGCGGCAGAGAGGAGCGAGTGAGATGCGCAGCATCCTGATCGCCGAAGACGACCCGCACATCACCTCGTTCGTCCGCCGCGGCCTGCGGGCGGCCGGGTACGAGACCGCCGAGGCGGCCGACGGACACACCGCCCTGCTGATGGCTCGCAGCGGCATGTTCGATCTGGTCCTGCTCGACATCGGTCTCGGCGGCATGGACGGGTTCGACGTGTTGGCGAACCTTCGCGGTGAAGGCGTCACGACACCCGTGATCATCCTCACCGCGCGCGACTCGGTCATCGACACCGTGCGGGGCCTGGAGAGCGGAGCCAACGACTACGTCACCAAGCCGTTCCAGTTCGCCGAGCTCATCGCCCGTGTGCGGCTGCGGATCGGCGACGGGGAGGGGCGTGCGGCCGGCCCCGTCCTCACCCATGACGACGTGCGGGTCGATGTGCGGGCCCGCACGGTCACGGTCGACGGAGACATGCGCGAACTCACCTCGCGGGAGTTCGCACTGCTCGAGGTGTTCCTGCAGAACGCAGGTCAGGTGCTGTCCCGGGACCAGCTGATCGGGCACGTCTGGGGGATGGATTTCGACCCGGCCTCCAACGTGGTCGACGTGTACGTGCGAGCGCTGCGCGGAAAGATCGGGGTCGACCGCATCGAGACGGTGCGCGGGGCGGGATACCGATTCCGATGAGCGATCGCACCCATACCGAGACCGAGACCGAGAGCGAGCCGTCGGTGATCGAGCGCACGCGATTCTCGACCATGCCGCCGCAGCGTCCGGCCCCGTTCACCCGTCGCAGCTCGGCCGGATCGGGCTTCGCGGTGCGCCGGCTCGGGCGCGGGCGCATCCTCAGCCTCAGCGCCCTCGGACTCGTGCTGGTCGCGGGGCTCGCCATGGCGGTGTCGTCGCTGTCTCAGGGCGCCGGCCCCGGCCAGGTGACCATGCCGATCGCCGTGACGCTCACCGTCTTCCTGCTCGCGGTGTGGGCCTGGACTTCGACGCGGCTCGACGACACTCTCGTCGCCTTCCTCGCCGCGATCGCCCTGATCGTCACCGGCGTGCTGCCGGCGAGCGACTTCTTCGCCTCGCTCGGCGACGAGACCATCTGGCTGCTCATCGGAGCGTTCGTGATCGCCGCCGCAGTGTCGTCGTCGGGCCTCGCCCTGCGTGGCGCCTCGCATCTGCTTCGGTTCGCACGAGGACCGCGGAGCCTCTTCCATCTGACGACCGTCGCCCTCACGCTCACCGCCTTCGCCGTTCCTGCGACTTCCGGGCGCGCGGCGCTGGCCGTTCCGGTATACGCAGCTGTCGCCGCGACTCTTCCCGGACGTGAGCGGGTGATCCGCGCCCTCGCCTTGCTGATGCCGACCGTGGTGTTGCTCTCGGCCGTCGGCTCGCTGCTCGGCGCAGGAGCGCACATCGTCACGGACCAGCTTCTGCGCGCCGCCGGCGAAGAGGGCTTCACGTTCCTGAGCTGGCTCTGGCTCGGGCTGCCGCTGGCGGTGGTCTCCTCGCACCTGGCCTGCGAGATCATCCTCTGGCGCTTCACCCGCCGAGCCGACCGCGCGACGCCCCTGACGATGGATGCTGCGGAGATCGGCCGTTCCGCATCGACCGCCGTGACCGGGCCGCTCAGCACCATGGAGCGGCGGGCTGCCGTGCTGCTGGGCGGTGTGATCCTCCTCTGGGCCACCGAACCGCTGCACCACCTGTCGCCGGCCCTGGTCGCCCTCATCGGAGCCGTCGCCGCCGTGACGCCGGGCATCGGCTGCCTGACGTTCCCCGCAGCGATCAAGCGTGTGCCGTGGTCGCTGCTGCTGTTCCTCGCCGCGACTCTCGCGCTGGCATCCGCGCTCACCACGACCGGGGCCGCGGCCTGGCTGAGCTCGTCGGCGCTCGCTCCGCTGCATGGACTCGGCGCTGCAGGAGCCGTCGCGTTCGTGCTCGTGGTCATCGCGATCTCGACCGCTGCGCACCTGCTGATCCCGTCGCGGTCGGCGCGCTCCGCCGCGATCATCCCGGTCGTGATCGCTCTCGCTCCTGCGCTCGGCGTCTCCCCGATGGCCGCGGCGTTCGCCTCGACCGCCGCGGCGGGCTTCTGCCACACGCTGCCCAGCTCTGCGAAGCCGGTCGCGATGTTCGCCGACCCCGACATCGTCAGCGGAGGATTCACCCCGCACGATCTGCGTCGGCTCTCGGCGCTGCTCGCTCCCGCGATGTTCGTGCTGGTCGCGGTCTTCGCCCTGTGGGTCTGGCCGCTGATGGGGCTGCCGCTGCTGCTCTGATCCGCAGCGCTCCCGCCCCTCACATCCGCTTCACTCCGCGTGCGCCGCCGGTGCACCGGTGCTCGTCGTGCCCGCACACCGGGCATTCGTCGCCCGTTCGGGCGCAGAAGGAGGAACCATGTCGATCCACACCCCGCAGCGCATCCTGGTCGCACCGAGCGGATTCAAGGAGAGTCTGAGTGCCGAGGCCGTGGCGCAGGCGATCGCCGCCGGCGTGCGTCGGGTCATCCCCGGCGTGCAGGTCGATGAGTACCCGGTGCCGGACGGCGGAGAGGGCACCGCCGCCGCGCTCGCCGCGGCCACCGGCGGCGAGCTCGTCCCCGTGCGGGTCACCGGTCCCGTCGGCGAGCCGGTCGATGCGCACTGGGCGAGGCTCGGTCGACATGCCACAGGGACCGCTGTCGTCGAGATGGCATCCGCCGCAGGCCTCAGGCTCGTGCCCCGCGACCGCCGCGACCCGGGCGAGACCACCACTCGCGGCGTGGGCGAGTTGATCGCCGCGGCACTGGATGCCGGCGTCGATCGGATCGTGGTCGGCTGCGGAGATTCCGGCACGAGCGACGGCGGTGCCGGGGCGCTCGAAGCGCTCGGCGCGCGCATCCTCGATCGCGACGGTGTACCCATCGCCGCGGGCGGACGGCACCTGCGGGAAGCGGCGAGCCTCGATCTCGCGGGTCTTCATCCCCGTATCGGAGAGGTCGAGATCGTGCTCGCCTGCAACATCCACAACGTGCTGTGCGGCCCGCGCGGCGTGGCCAGGGTGTTCGGCCCGCAGAAGGGCGCGACGGCGGAGCAGGTCGAGCAGCTCGCAGAGGCCCTCGACGTCTGGGCGGGTCTCCTCGAGGAGCAGGGTCCGTTCGGAGCGTCGATGGATGTGCGCACCGGCGGCGGCACCGGGGCATCGGGCGGACTCGGGGCCGGGTTGGCTGCGGTGCTCGGTGCGCGGCTCGCCCCGCGTTTCGAGGTGCTGCTCGACAGTGGGCTGCTGCCCGAACCGCTCGACGAGCTGATGGCGGTGGCCGACCTCGTCATCACGGCCGAAGGCGCCATCGACTTCCAGACCCCTCGCGGCAAGGTGCCGGCCGAGATCGCGATGCGTGCCCGGGTCGCCGGTGTCCCGGTGCTCGGCATCGCCGGGTCTCTCGGAGTGGGCGCCCCGACCGTGCACGACATCGGCATCGACGCGATCGCCTCGATCATCACCGTGCCGATGCCGCTAGAGGAGGCGGTGGAGCATGGCGAGGCGCTGCTGCGCGATGCCGCGGAGCGCAGCATGCGGATGGTTCTTCTCGGATCGGCCATGTCGGCACGGGCGGCCTGAGCCTGCCGGGGCCTGGCATCGGGCCGGGCCTCGGTAGGATCGAGGGGTGGCAGTGAACCAAGAATTGGTCGGCCGGGAGTTCCCGCCGACGGCCCCGTACCTCGTCGGCCGCGAGAAGGTGCGCGAGTTCGCTCGTGCCGTCTTCGCCGACGCCCCGCAGCACACCGACGTCAAGGCGGCCCGCGCGGACGGCTTCTCCGACGTCGTCGCGCCGCCGACCTTCGCGATGGTGATCCAGGACCTCACGCTCCAGCAGCTGCTGGGGCAGGAAGACTCCGGCATCGTGCTCGCGCGCACCATCCACGCCGAGCAGCGCTTCACCTACACGCGTCCCATCATCGCGGGCGACGAGCTCACCGCGCAGCTGCGCGTCACTGGCATCCGGATGATGGGCGGCAACGCGATGATCACCAGCGAGGCGGAGATCACCGACCCGGCGGGAGCCCATGTCGTGACGGCGACCAGCGTGCTGCTGGTCGGTGCTGAGCCGACTGCGGATGAAGGAGAGGCCGCCTGATGGGCTACACCGTCGGAGACGTGCTCGCCGAGCGCACCGTGCACCTCACCCGCGAATCGCTCGTGCGCTACGCCGGCGCATCCGGAGACTTCAACCCGATCCACTACCGCGATGACATCGCGGCATCCGTCGGGCTTCCCGGTGTGCTCGCGCACGGGATGCTCACGATGGGCATCGCCTCGTCGGTGGTCGTCGCGGCACTCGACCCGGCCACGCGCATCCTCGACTACGGCGTTCGTTTCACGAAGCCGGTAGTGGTCGACCCGGTCGACGGTGCTGACATCACCGTCGTCGCCACGGTCGGCGCAGTCGACGAGGAGGCCGCTCGCATCGACCTCAAGGTCACGTTCGGCGAGACCACCGTCCTCGTCAAGGCGCAGCTGCGCATCGCCGTCTGATGCGGACGCTCTGATGCGCGAGATCGAGCCGGTCCGTCTCGCGGAGCTGACCACGCTCCGCACGGGTGCGGCGCCGGAGCGGATGTTCGAGGCCACCACCACCGCGGGCCTCGTCGAAGCGCTGCGTGAGACGTGGGAGCGCGGCGACGAGTGGTTCGTCCTCGGCGGCGGTTCCAACCTCTTCGTGGGCGACGAGACCTTCGAGGGCACGGTCATCCGCGTCCGCACCGAAGGCATCGAAGAGCTGCCGTCCCCGCACGCGGGCCGCATCCGTCTGCGCGCGCAGGCCGGGCATGGCTGGGATGACCTGGTCGCCTACGCCGTCGGCCACGGGTACGCAGGCCTCGAGGCCATGAGCGGGATCCCCGGCACCGTCGGCGCCGCCCCCGTGCAGAACATCGGTGCGTACGGGCAGGAGATCCAGGAGACGTTGGTCGAGGTCGAATTGATCGACGAGTCGACCGGCGAGATCTCGACGGTTCCCGCAGCCGAGCTCGGACTCGGGTTCCGCACCTCGGTGCTCAAGCACCACCACGGCAGCGTGCCGCTGCGCCGCGCCGTGATCCTCTCCGTGACCGTCGACCTGCTGATCGCGGGCGAGCGCGTGGTGCGCGGCGAGCAGTTGCGTCGGGCGCTGGACCTGACCGATGAGACACCGGTTCCACTGGGCTGGGTGCGCGAGCGCATCCTCACGACTCGCGCGTCGAAGGGCATGCTGCTCGATGCGGATGACCCCGACACTCACGGCGTCGGCTCCTTCTTCCAGAACGCGATCGTGACGGCGGCGGTGGCCAGGGCGCTGCCCCCGGAGTGCCCGCGCTGGCCGGTCGCCCCCGACCTCGATGCGGTGACCGTGATCCCGCTCGCCTCCTACGCCGGACAGGTGCCCGCGTCGAAGCCCGCGGCCGTCTCCGACGTCAAGGTGAGCGCAGCGTGGCTCATCGAGCAGGCCGGCATCCGCAAGGGATTCAAGCTCCCGCGCTCTCGCGCCTCGGTGTCGACCAAGCACGCGCTCGCGTTGACCAACCGTGGTGGCGCGACCGCCGGCGAGGTCTCCGAGCTCGCGCGGTTCATCCAGAGCAGGGTGCATGCCGAGTTCGGTCTCGTGCTGCAGCCGGAGCCGGTGCTCGTCGGCGTCGAGCTGTAGACGGTCGAACCCTTAGAACGCGTCGGCGGTCGCGGCTACACTCGCGGCATGAGCGGACTGATCCCGTACCTGCTGTTCCCCGGCAACGCCGCAGAGGCGCTGCGTCACTACCGGTCGGTGTTCGGCGGTGACCTGCAGCTGCTCGACTACGCCACCGCTGGCCGACACGATGGACCGGGCGATGCGATCGCACACGGGCAGCTGAGCGGGTTGGTCGAGATCGCGGGAGCGGATGCCGGGGCCGACGACGACGCCGTGCAGATGGGCGGAATGTTCCTGTCGCTCCTCGGCACGGCAGACGCCCTGACCCTCACCGGTTGGTACGACAAGCTCGCCGCCGACGGCCGTGTGATCGACGCATTGCAGAAGCGACCCTGGGGTGACTTCGACGGCACGCTCGTCGACCGTTACGGCATCCGCTGGCTGATCGGCTTCCACCCCGAGGACTGAGGCGTCCCGATGCCGAAGTAGGGACGAGACGACGGCAGGAAGATCAACACGACCGCCGTGGTGGTGAGGGCGAGGGCCGCGAGGCCGACCCAGAACTCCCAGATCGGGGCCGCTGCCGCCGGAACGTAGAGCGCGAGCGGGAGGGGGAACAGCAGGGTCGCGTATCGGGCCCACGACTTTCGTCTTGCGACAAGCACGGTGATGGTCGCATAGACGACCACCGGGACGAAGGGGAGCACACTGAGCCACTGTCGCGACTCTCCTCCCCAGTACCAGAGGAAGGGAGCGACCACGAGGGAGAGGAAGAAGACCAGCACGGTCACCGTGATCAGGATGGCGAAAGCCACCCCCAGAGTCACCGGCATCCGACCATCACGCTGCTCGCCGTTCGTCATGGTTCCAGTATCGCGGAGCTCACCTCAGGGCAGCGACAGCCTATCGGCGTGGGCCTGAGCTCCCTCGTGTAGATGACGAAGACCCCTCCCGTCTGCAGAGGGGAGGGGTCTTCGTCGGTTCAGCGGGTCAGGCGAACAGTCGCTGCAGACGCTGAACGCCCTCGAGCAGCTGGTCGTCGCCGAGCGCGTACGACATGCGGATGTAGCCGGACGGGCCGAAGGCCTCACCGGGGACGACAGCGACCTCGGCCTGGTCGAGGATGAAGTCGGCGAGCTCGAGCGAGGTGGTCGGCGTCACGCCGCCCCAGGTGCGGCCGAGGAGGCCCTGCACGTCGGGGTACACGTAGAACGCGCCGAGCGGGTTCGGCACCACGAGGCCGTCGATCTTCGACAGCTCCGACACGATGAGCTGGCGACGGCGGTCGAATGCTTGGCGGAACTGTTCGGCCTCGTCCTGCGGTCCGGTGAGGGCAGCGATCGCGGCCTTCTGAGCGACGTTGTTCACGTTGCTGGTGAGGTGCGACTGCAGGTTGCCGGCGACCTTGATGGCGTCGGCCGGGCCGACCATCCAGCCCACGCGCCAGCCGGTCATGGCGTAGGTCTTCGCGACGCCGTTGACCAGGATCGTCTGACCGGCGACCTCGGGGACGGCCTCGACGATCGAGGTGGCCTTGACGCCCTCGTAGGTGAGGTTCTGGTAGATCTCGTCGCTGATGATCCAGATGCCGTGCTCGAGCGCCCACTCGCCGATGGCCTTGGTCTCCTCGGCGGTGTAGACGGAGCCTGTGGGGTTCGACGGCGAGACGAACACGAGCGCGGTGGTGCGGGCGGTGCGGGCCGCTTCGAGCTGCGCGACCGTGACCTTGTACTCCTGGTCGGCGCCGGCGAAGACCTCGACAGGGGTGCCGTCGGCGAGGCGGATGGCCTCGGGGTACGTGGTCCAGTACGGCGCGGGCAGCAGCACTTCGTCACCGGGGTTCACGACCGCCTGGAACGCCTGGTAGACCGACTGCTTGCCGCCGTTGGTGACGATCACCTGGCTGGGGGAGACCTCGAGGCCGGAGTCGCGCAGGGTCTTCGCGGCGATCGCCTCGCGCAGCGCTGGGAGGCCGGGGGCCGGCGTGTACCGGTAGCTCGCGGGGTCGGCCAGAGCCTCGGCCGCGGCATCCACGATGAACTGCGGCGTCGCGAAGTCGGGCTCGCCGGCGGCGTAGGAGATGACGTCCTTGCCTTCGGCTTTGAGGGCCTTGGCCTTGGCATCGACCTTGAGGGTCGCGGACTCGGCGATGGCGGACAGCTTGCGGGAGAGAGGAGCGCGTTCGGTCACGATTACGAGCGTACTCGGGTCGATGCAGCAGGAGAGGTGTGGGATGCCGCCAAGATCCGGAGTTCTTTCGGGTTCGGAAGGTCAGCCGGCGACGAGTCCGTGCGCCTGCGCGACGGCCGGCAGCGTGATGCGTCCGCCCTGCACGTTGAGGCCCGCAGCCAGCGCCGCGTCTTCGGACGCCGCGCGCTCCCAGCCCTTGCCGGCGATCGCCGAGACGTAGGGGAGGGTCGCGTTGGTCAGGGCACGGGTCGCAGTCTCGGGAACTGCGCCCGGCATGTTCGCGACGCAGTAGTAGATCGAGTCGTGCACCGCGAACGTGGGGTCGTCGTGGGTGGTCGGGTGCGAACCCTCGAAGCATCCGCCCTGGTCGATCGCGATGTCGACGAGCACGGAGCCCGGCTTCATCGCGGCGACCATGTCGTCGGTGACGAGCTTGGGGGCCGCAGCACCCGGGATCAGCACGGAGCCGATCACGAGGTCGGCGGTCTTGAGTTCTTCGGCGATGTCGTAGCGGCTCGAGGCGCGGGTCTCGAGGGCGCCGCCGTAGCGGTGCTCGAGCTCGCGCAGGCGCGGCAGCGAGACATCGATCACGGTGACCTTCGAACCGAGTCCGAGGGCGTTCGCCGCGGCGTGCTCTCCGGCGACACCGCCGCCGATCACGACGGTCTTGGCGCGCGGCGTGCCGGCGATGCCGCCGAGCAGCATTCCGCGCCCGCCCTGAGAGCGCAGCAGGGAGTACGAGCCCATGGTGACCGAGAGGCGTCCGGCGATCTCGCTCATCGGCACGAGCAGCGGCAGGCTGCGGTCGGGCAGCTGCACGGTCTCGTAGGCCACGGCGGTGGTCCCGGCATCGACGAGGGCGGTCGTGAGCGCGAGGTTGGCCGCGAGGTGCAGGTAGGTGAAGAGGGTGAGGTCGTCGCGCAGGAAGCCGTACTCCTGGGCGATCGGCTCCTTGACCTTGATGACCAGATCGGCCTCGCCCCACGCGTCGGCGGCGGTCGCGACGATCTCGGCTCCGGCCGCGCGGTAGTCGTCGTCGGTGATGCGCGATCCGAGCCCTGCTCCGGACTGCACGAGCACACGGTGGCCCTCGCGCACCAGGCGGTCTGCGCCGGCGGGAGTGAGGGAGACGCGGTTCTCGTTGTTCTTGACCTCGGTCGGTACGCCGATCTTCATCGATCCTCCAGGATTGGTTGCGCGGTGCGGCACCAAGGATCGCAGAAACATCGACGGAACAACAGAATCAGTGAAGATGATTCGTCAACCGCGGGATTCCTGAATAATGCTTCGTATGGAGACGACTTCAGAGGCCCCGGAGCCGAACACCGTTCGGGCCCCGGCACTCGACGCGATCGATGCCAGGATCGTGCAACTGCTCACGGCGGACGGGCGCATGACGAACGCCGAGCTCGCCGGGCGCCTGGGCGTCGCGCCGTCGACCGCGCACGCCCGGTTGCGCGCTCTGGTCGATCGCGGCGTGATCACCGGTTTCCATGCGAGCGTGGACGAGCGGGCGCTGGGCGCTGGCCTTCAGGCGATCATCGGCGTCACGCTGCGTCCGAGTGGACGGCGGGAGAGCATCGTCGAGTTCGCGGACCGCGTGCGCGTGCTGCCCCCGGTGATCCAGCTCTTCTTCCTCGGTGGCGACGACGACTTCCTGCTGCACATCGCGGTCGCCGACTCGTCGGAGATGCGCGAGTTCGTGCTCGAGCATCTCTCGGCGCAGAGCAGCGTCGCCTCGACCCGCACGAGCATCGTGTTCGACTATCACCGCAACTCGGTGGCGGCGTCCTTCCGCTGAGACGGTCTCTCGAACGCCTCGGATTCGGCTCCGGTCGCACTTGGTGACGCCTGGACGCGCTACATCCGACAAGAACTGCGACCGGAGCGGCGGGTGCGCGCGGCTCGAGCCTCATCGGACGAGGGCGGCGAGGTGAGCGATCGCCTCCTCGACGAGAGCATCGTCGAGATTTCCGTATCCGAGGACCAGCGCATCCGGGCGATCGGCTGTGTCGGTGTAGCGGCGCAGCGAGGTGAGAGCCAGCCCCTCGGAGGCACCGGCGCCGACCACGGCGGAAGCCGGAACATGCGACGGGAGGGTCAGAACCAGGTGCATGCCGGCGGCGATGCCCGTGACCGCCAGCTCGGGGAGCTCGATCGTGAGCGCGTCGAGCAGCCGTTGTCGTCGGCGGCGGAAACGGGTGCGTGAGGAGCGCAGGTGCCGTTCGAGGTCGCCTCGCGTGATGAACTCCGCGAGGGCGGCCTGATCGATCAGAGAGGGCGGGGCTGCCGAGGGTGGGGGAGCGAGGTCCGGCGGCAGCAGCATCCATCCGAGGCCCAGGGAGGGCGACACCGACTTCGACAGGGAGCCGATGAGCGCGACGTGGTCGGGCGCGAGGCGCTGCAGGGCGGGGACGGGCCGGCGGTCGTAGCGGAACTCGGCGTCGTAGTCGTCTTCGATGACCAGCCCCGCGTGCTCTCGCGCCCAGCGGACCAGCTGCTCGCGTCGGGACGGCGCAAGCGCTGCACCGAGGGGGAACTGATGCGCGGGCGTCACGAGCGCGGCACGGGCCCCCGTGCGCGTGGCCAGGGCGGCGAGCACCTCGATGTCGATGCCGTCGTCGTCGACCGGTACCCGGATCGGGCGCAGTCCGTTGTCTTCGGCGACGGCTCGCAGCCGTGGCCAGCTCGGATCCTCCACCAGGAGCGCCCGGTGCCCGCGCCCGTGCAGTTCGCGCGTGAGGATGTCCATGCCGTCGGTGGCGCCGTGGGTGATCGTGACACGGTCGGGATCGGCGTCCGCGTGACGCGATCGGGAGAGGTAGGCGGCGACGGCCGCGCGGGAGGGAGCGTATCCGAAGGGGTGCGCGGCGGCGAGCTCGCGATCGGGGAGGTCGGCGAGGCCGGCGCGCAGCGCTGCCGCCCACCGCGATCGGGGAGTGGCGCGCAGGTCGGGGATGCCCGGACGCAGGTCGTAGCGGATGGGCGGTGCGGGCGCGGGGTCACGCGGCCGGGGATGATCGTTGCCCCGGGTGGCCTTCGGCACCTCCTGCCGCTCCGCGACGCGGGTGGCCGATCCGGTCCTCGCCTCCAGTACGCCCTCGGCGACCAACTGCCCGTACGCCTCGGTCACGACCCAGCGGGAGACTCCGAGCGTCTCCGCGAGGGTGCGACTGGGCGGCACGGCCGACCCGGTGACCAGGCGGCCATCTTCGATCGCGCGGCGCAGTGCGTTCTCCACCCGGTCCCGCAGCGGCGGTCGGGCGTCGGTGCCCTCGGCCTCGAGATCGAGGAGCATCTCCCACGCGAGAATCGGTCTGGTCTTCTGCATCGTGATTGGAGTGTATCTCCGAGCCGATATCTCCCTACCGTGGAGCCATCCCCGAGAAAGGAACACCATGCAGTACCGCACCCTCTCCGATGGCCGCACCTCGTTCGACGTCTCGACCCTGTGCCTGGGGGCGATGAACTTCGGCACCCGCACCGACGAGGCCACCTCACGCGCGATCCTCGACCGCTTCGTCGAGGCGGGCGGCACGTTCATCGACACCGCCAACAACTACAGCCTCTGGGCAGGCGGCGACGGCCGTGACAGCGAAGACCTGCTCGCCCGCTGGATGAGCGACCGCGGTAACCGCGACGCTCTCCGCATCGCCACCAAGCTCGGCGCCGCGCAGAAGGATCCGTCGAAGCCGCTGTCGAACACCCCGCCGACGAACTTCGAGGGGCTCTCGGCCGAAGTCATCCGTCGGCAGGCCCCGGAGAGCGCCCGCCACCTCGGCATCGACCACATCGATGTCCTCTACGGACACGTCGACGACCGAGACGTCGCGCTCGCCGAGACGGTCGGCGCCTTCGGGGAGCTCCAGGCAGCGGGGCTCGTCGGGATCACCGGCATCTCCAACGTGCCGACCTGGCGCGTGGTCGAGGCGCGGCAGGAGGCACAGCGCCAGGGCATCGCTCCCTACGGCGTCGTGCAGCAGCAGTACAGCTACCTGTACCCCGCGCCGCGCATCGGGCGGAACAACTTCGTCACCCCCGACCTGCTCGACTATGCGGCATCCACTGGCACCCCCGAGCGTCCACAGCTCGCGATCACCGTGTACTCGCCGCTGCACCAGGGCGGGATCGCGCGTCTCGACAAGCCGCTGTGGGGAGGCGTCGATCACCCGACCAGCCACGCCCGCCGCGCGCTGCTGCACGAAGTCGCGGCAGAGGTCGGCGCGACGCCGAACCAGGTCGCCCTCGCGTGGCTTCTCGGTGCGGAGGTCCCCGTCATCCCCGTCGTCGGAGTGTCGTCGCTCGCCCAGCTGGAGGAGGCACTGGGCGCCGCCGACCTGGTGCTGGATGTCGAGGTGCGTGAGCGCCTCGACGCCGAACCGGCCGACGCGCGTTGAACGGTGCGGGTCAGGCGCCGTAGGAGGCAGGCAGCGCGCAGTAGTCGGCGAACCGTCGCACCGGATGCGCGGGGTCGGTCACATCGACGATCGAACCCGCGACCGTGTGCGGCGGCTCATCGCCCGCCAGCTGCCACACCGCATAGTTCCACATGCCCCTGGTGCGCTCGCCGAGCAGAGTCGTCGGCCCGGAGACGAGCAGGATGTCGTCGCTCTTCGGGCCTTCGCGGAACGCGGTGACCACGGCGCGGAGCCCGGCTTCTTCGCCTTTCGGCGAGTGCTCTCGGATGACCTGCTGGCCCGACGCCGTCAGCGCGACAGTGAGGTCGTCTGCCGCCTGCCGTGAGCGCTCGGCATCCGCCCCGGCGACCGCGAGCAGCCGACGGCCGCGCGGGTAGAAGTGCAGGAACTCGGAGGCGATGTCCGCCCAGACGTCGGTCATGCCTCCAGGCTACGCCCGCCTGTCAGCACCGGCTCCGGGCGCGTGTGACGGCACCGGCTCGGGACACGCAAGAGCCCCCGGGCCGCGGCATCAGCCGCAGCTCGGGGGGCTCTTCCGCGCGCTCAGTCCTCGTCGATCAGGAACCGGCTGTATGCGCCCAGCGTGAGGAAGGTGGGGAACTCCTCCTGCAGGGCGACCTCGCGGAAGATCTCCGCGGCGTCGTCGTAGCGGTCGCCGTGGCTGCGCGTCGCCTGCGCGAGCACCTGCGTGATCAGACCCTCGATGTACTCCGCCGTGATCGGGGTGCCGTCCTGCGTGGTGCGGTCCTGGTGGATCCACTGCCACACCTGCGAACGGCTGATCTCGGCCGTCGCGGCATCTTCCATCAGGTTGTCGATCGCCACGGCGCCGAGCCCACGCAGCCAGGCCTCGAGGTACCGGATGGCGACCGACACGTTGTCCCGCACGCCCTGCGCCGTGATCGGCCGACCGATGTGCAGGTCGAGCAGGTCACGTGCCTCCACGTGCACGTCGTCGCGCTGACGGTCGACCTGGTTGGGGCGATCGCCCAGCACGGCGTCGAACTCCGCCTGAGCCGTGGGGATCAGGTCGGGGTGCGCCACCCAGGTACCGTCGAAGCCGTCGCCGGCCTCGCGCTTCTTGTCGGCCGTGACCTTCTCGATCGCGCGTGCCGTCACCTCGGGGTCGCGGCGGTTCGGGATGAACGCGCTCATGCCGCCGATCGCGAAGGCTCCCCGCTTGTGGCAGGTCTGCACGAGCAGGTCGGTGTAGGCCCGCATGAACGGCACCGTCATCGTGACCTCGCTGCGGTCGGGGAGCACGAAGCGCGCCCCGCGGCCGCGGTAGTTCTTGATGATCGAGAAGATGTAGTCCCAGCGGCCGGCGTTCAGGCCCGCGCAGTGGTCGCGCAGCTCGTAGAGGATCTCATCCATCTCGAAAGCAGCCGGCAGCGTCTCGATCAGCACGGTCGCGCGGATCGTGCCGTGCGGGATTCCGATGTACTCCTCGCTGAACGAGAACACGTCATCCCAGAGCTTCGCCTCCTCGCTCGACTCGATCTTGGCGATGTAGAAGTACGGTCCCCGACCGCCGTCGATCAGCGCCTGCGCGTTGTGCAGGAAGTAGAGGCCGAAGTCGACCAGGGAGCCGGATGCCGAGGTACGACGACCGGCGCGATCGATGAAGGCGATGTGCTTCTCGGGCAGGTGCCACCCGCGGGGACGCATCACGATCGTGGGCGTGCGCTCCGCCGTGACGCGGTACTCCTTGCCAGGGCCGGATTCAGAGGCAGGCGAGGTGAACGACAGCTCACCGCGGATCGCGTCACGGAGCGACAACTGCCCCTCGATGACGTTCTTCCAGGTCGGGCTCGTGGCATCCTCCTGGTCGGCGAGCCAGACCCGCGCGCCGGAGTTCAGCGCGTTGATCGTCATCTTCGGGTCGGTCGGCCCGGTGATCTCGACGCGGCGGTCTTCGAGGCCGGGTCCGGCGCCGGCGACCCGCCAGTCGCGGTCCTCACGGATGTGCGCCGTGTCGTCACGGAAGCGGGGGTCGTGCCCGTTGCCGATCTCGAAGCGGCGGCGCATCCGGTCGGCGAGCCGGTCGTGGCGACGGGATGCGAACCGGTGGTGCAGCTCGGTGAGGAAGGCGATCGCCTCGGGGGTGAGGATCTCCTCGTAGCGGTTGCGGAGGGGGCCGGTGACCTCGATCGCCGGACCCTGCTGGGTCGTCTGGATCGGAGCCGTGGTCGGGGGAGCGGTGGGAGTGGTCATGATCGTGAGTCCTTTGAGTCGTGTCGAGTACTGCGACGAATGCGTCGAGCACCGCGACGAAGAGGGGCCACGCGCCCGGAGGCTCCGCGCGGCGCGCCAGCGCCGGGTGGAGGGGGCGTGGGGATCAGTGGAACTGTGCGGCTTCGGTGGAGCCGGCGAGGGCGAGCGTCGCGCTGTCGGGGTTGAGCGCGGTGGAGATGACGTCGAAGTAGCCGGTGCCCGCCTCGCGCTGGTGCTTGGTGGCGGTGTAGCCGTCGGCTTCTGCGGCGAACTCGGCCTCCTGCAGCTCGACGTAGGCGCTCATGGCGCGATCGGCGTAGCCGCGGGCGAGGTCGAACATCGAGTAGTTCAGGGCGTGGAAGCCGGCGAGCGTGATGAACTGGAACTTGTAGCCCAGGTCAGCCAACTCCTGCTGGAACGTCGCGATCTCGGCGTCGGACAGGTGCTTCTTCCAGTTGAAACTCGGAGAGCAGTTGTAGGCCAGGAGCTTACCCGGGAACTGCGCGTGGATGGCTGCGGCGAAGTTGCGCGCGAGCTCGATGTCGGGCTCGCCCGTCTCGACCCACAGCAGGTCGGCGTAGGGGGCGAAGGCGAGTCCGCGGCTGATCACCGATTCCAGACCGGGGCGGATCCGGTAGAACCCTTCGGTGGTGCGCTCGCCGGTGGTGAACTCCTGGTCGCGCTCGTCGACGTCGCTGGTGAGCAGATCGGCGGCGAGGGCATCCGTGCGGG
The DNA here is from genome assembly GCF_002979515.1 of Microbacterium sp. MYb54. Taxonomy (GTDB): domain Bacteria; phylum Actinomycetota; class Actinomycetes; order Actinomycetales; family Microbacteriaceae; genus Microbacterium. Next base: position 200,595 of record NZ_PCPA01000005.1, read on the forward strand.
CGATGATGACGGTCGGCACGCCCGCGACGTCCGCCGCGAGCCGGGCCGCGTTCAGGGTGCGGATGTGCTGCTGGGTCGGCACGAGCACCTTGCCGCCGAGGTGGCCGCACTTCTTCTCGCTGGCCAGCTGGTCCTCCCAGTGGATGCCGGCGGCGCCGGACTGGATGAGCGACTGCGCGAGCTCGTACGCGTTCAGCGGTCCCCCGAAGCCGGCCTCGGCGTCGGCCACGATCGGTGCGAGCCAGTCCTGCGTGGTCTCACCCTCAGCGTGCTCCAGCTGGTCCTGACGGATGAGCGCGTTGTTGATGCGGCGCACGACCGCCGGCACCGAGTTCGCGGGGTACAGCGACTGGTCGGGGTAGGTCTGACCTGCGAGGTTTCCGTCGGCGGCGACCTGCCATCCGGAGAGGTAGATGGCCTTGAGACCGGCCCGCACCTGCTGCACGGCCTGGCCTCCGGTGTAGGCGCCGAGCGCCCGGACGTAGTCCTCGGTGTGCAGGAGGTTCCACAGGTTGTCGGCCCCGCGGTGGGCGAGTGTGGCCTCTTCGCGAACGGAGCCGCGGATGCGGATGACGTCTTCGGCCGAGTAGGTGCGCTCGACGCCGTCCCAGCGGGGATCGGTCTCCCAGATCTCCTGGAGCTCGGCGGCCGTCTGAACCTGGTCGCCGGCTCGCAGACCGGCGGGGCGGGGCGTCGGGGTGTTGGCGGTGTTCGTCATGGTGTCTCCTCGGTGGATCCGGCGGCTGTGCCGGTGTGGCGTGGTTCCACTGTGAGTGAAGTTCGACGCCTCGAACGACCGATCGGAAGGAGAAGATCGGCTGAAATTCTGTTTCTGTGACAGAATCGGCCCCATGAGCACCATCGACGCTGCAGAAGAGACCGACGCCCTCACGATCGGCCGTCGCATCCGCCAGCTCCGCACGGCGAAGGGCATGACCCTCGACGACCTCGCATCCGCCGTCGATCGGGCGCCGAGCCAGATGTCGATGATCGAGACCGGCAAGCGCGAACCCAAGCTCACCCAGCTGCAGACGATCGCCCGGGCGCTCGGGGTCACGATCGATGCGCTGCTGGAGGGCGAGCCGCTCGACGAGCGCAGTGCGGTCGAGATCGCACTCGAGCGGGCGATGAAGGGGCAGACGTTCCAGGCGCTGGGCATCGAGCCGTTCCGCATCGCGAAGAGCCTGCCCACGGATGCGCTGAAGGCGCTGCTCGCGCTGCACGGTGAGATCGATCGGCTCAAAGACGAGCGGGCCGCGACGCCGGAGGAGGCCAGGCGGGCGAACGTCGAGCTGCGGCACCTGATGCGGCGGCAGGACAATCACTTCGCCGAGCTCGAGGCGAAGGCGGCCGAGATCCTCGCCGCGGTCAGGCACCCTGGTGGACCGCTGACCCAGCGCGCGGCATCCGAGATCGCCGCCTACCTCGGCTTCACCCTGCACTACGCGCCCGATCTGCCGCAGACGACCCGCAGCGTCGCCGATCTCGCGAACGGCCGGCTGTACCTGTCGAGCAGCGTGCCGGCGAAGGGCGATGCGCGCACCGCGGTGCTGCAGGCTCTGTCGAGCCGGATCCTCGGTCACTCCGAGCCCCGCAGCTACGCGGAGTTCCTGCGGCAGCGCGTCGAGACCAACTATCTGACCGGTGCGCTCCTCATCCCGGAGCCGCATGTCGTCCCGGCGCTGAAGGATGCCAAGCAGCGGCGGGCGATCTCGATCGAAGACCTGCGCGATGCGTACTCGGTGTCGTACGAGACCGCCGCGCACCGCTTCACCAACCTCGCGACGCGGCACCTCGACATTCCGGTGCACTTCCTCAAAGTGCACGAGTCGGGCACGATCACGAAGGCGTACGAGAACGACGACGTGAACTTCCCGACCGATCGGCTCGGAGCCATCGAGGGGCAGATGTGCTGCCGCCGGTGGACCTCGCGCGTGGTGTTCGATGAGGACGACCGCTTCAACCCGTACTACCAGTACACCGACACCGGCAACGGCACGTACTGGTGCACCGCGCGGGTCGAGTCGTCGAGCGAGGGGCTGCACTCGGTGAGCGTCGGTGTGCGCTTCGACGACACGAAGTGGTTCGTGGGGCGCGACACCCCGCACCGCGGCGTCTCGAAGCACTCGGTCGAGGTGTGCTGCCGTCGGGCCCCCGCCGACCTGGAGGACCGCTGGCGCGAGAACTCCTGGCCGAACGTGAAGACCCCGCGCACGCTGCTGGCGACCCTGCCGACCGGCGCTTTCCCGGGTGTCGACACGACCGACGTGTACGAGTTCCTGGAGGCGCACGCGCCACGGTGAGTGCGGTCCGCTCGAGTGGTTCCGGTCGCACTTGCTGTCGCGCTGGAGCCGCGAAAGCGACAGCAAACGCGACCGGAACGGCGACTGGGCAGTATTCCGCTGAAGCCGCGAAACGTTCGCGAAGAGGGGTTGAGCGAACACTGAACACATGTTAGGTTTTCGCGTGTTGAGTGGCTCCGGTCAGCGGCGCCCGTTCTCGATGAGGAGACACGATGAAGCGGTGGATGAGCACACTGGCGACGGTCGGGCTGGTCGTCTCGGGCTTGGCCCTCGCCGGGCCGGCTGCGGCGGGAGACGGTCGTCAGGGCAACGCGGAACTCAAGCGCTGGGCGCAGGACACCTGGGGTTCCCTGGTGGCCATGACCGATGAGGAGACGGGCCTTCCCTCCGACAACGTCACCGGCGATCTGCAGACTCCCAGTGCCTACACCTCGCCGACGAACATCGGCGGATACCTGTGGTCGACCGTCACGGCGCGAGACCTCGGCATCATCGGTGCCGACGAGGCGCGCGTCCGCATGTCCGCCACGCTCGACACCCTCGAAGGGCTCGAGCGCAACGACGCGAGCGGGATGTTCTACAACTGGTACTCGCCGACGACGGGGGAGAAGCTGTCGACCTGGCCCGACTCGGGCGATCCGGTGTATCCGTTCCTCAGCACCGTGGACAACGGATGGCTCGCCGCGGCTCTGCGCATCGTCCGCGAGGCCGACCTCACGCTCACGGTGCAGGCCGACGCCCTCTACGACTCGATGGACTTCGCCTCGTTCTTCGATCCCGCCGGAGCTGCCGGCCTCCCCGCCGGCACGAACCGTGGCGGCTTCTGGGACGAGGCGCCGCCGGAGTGCAACGTCGCGGCGCCGATGTACAACGGATCGGGCGAGACCGCGTACTACACGTGCCACCACTACGACACGACCGTGAGCGAGAGCCGCATCGCGACCTACCTCGGCATCGCCAACGGTCAGATCCCGGCGACCGCCTTGTACGGCACGCACCGCACGATGCCGCCGGGCTGCGACTGGGCCTGGCAGGAGCAGCTCCCCGAGGGCGAGTACCGCACCTACAGCGGCGTCGAGGTCTGGGAGGGCGCCTACAGCTACGGCGGGATGTCGTTCGTTCCGAGCTGGGGCGGCAGCATGTTCGAGTCGTTGATGCCCGACCTGCTCGTCCCCGAGACGAAGTGGGGGCCGAAGTCGTGGAAGCTCAACCATCCGATCACGGTCGCCGTGCAGAAGCAGCATGGGCTCGAGGAGGCCGGCTACGGGTACTGGGGCTTCTCGCCCGCGAGCAATCCCTTCGGCGGATACGCGGAGTACGGCGTCGACATCGCGGGGATGCGCTCTGACGGCTACACGTCCGACGCCGAGAAGACCGACGTCGACGTCAACCGGCCGGGGTGCGCGGTGGGCAAGAATCCCGCTCCCGAGTTCGGTGACGGAGTGGTGACGCCGCATGCGGCATTCCTCGCGCTGCCCTATGACCGCAAGGGTGTGCTGAGCAACCTCGAAGGCATCGAGAACGACCTCGGCGCCTATGGTCCCGGCGGGTTCTACGACGCGGTCGCCGTGAAGAGCGGCACGATCGCCGAGCGCTACCTGTCGCTCGACCAGTCGATGATCATGGCGGCGATCGGCAACGAGCTCACGAAGGATAAGCTCAAGGACTACTTCGTGGATCGCCAGATGGAGAAGCTTCTGCGTCCCGCGATGCGACAGCAGGAATTCGGCTCGTCGTGGGGAGCAGGAGGCGACGGCTACAAGGGCTGAGCCGCTTCCTCCCCACCCCGAGGGAGGGGTGTGGGCGGTGGGAGCGGACGGTCAGCCGGCGGCAGGGCGTGGTTCTCGTGGCCCCTACGCCACAGGGCAGGCGCGACGGCAGGCGATCGTCGACGAGGCGCTCGTCGTCTTCTCCCGGACCGGGTTCCACGGTGGGTCCCTGCGGGAGATCGCCAAGCGCGTCGGTGTGACGCCGGCCGGTCTCCTGCACCACTTCGCCGACAAGGAAGAGCTGTTCGCCGAAGTGCTCCACCAGCGCGACGAGAAGGTGCGCGCGGCGGCGGGCGACCCCGCCGAGCACACGCTCCTCGAGCAGGCGAAGCGAGTCGTCGCCCACAACCAGACCTCGCGCGGCCTCACTTCGCTGTACGCCATCGTGTCGGCTGAGGCGACCGACCCCGAGCATCCCTCGCACGCCGACTTCGCCGCGCGCTATCGGGCCCGAGCTGACGAAGCCGTGGAGATCCTCCGCCAGGGGCAGGAAGCCGGAGAGGTGCGGGACGACATCGACCCCGTGCTCGCTGCGCGTCTGATCAGTGCAGTGATGGACGGCATCCAGCTGCAGTGGCTGCTGGACGAGTCGGTCGACATGGTCCCCCTCTTCGAAGAGTTCGTCACCCGCTACCTCTACCCTCGCTGACGCGCTCCCGCCCTCTCGCGCTCCCGAGCGCCGGCGCCGAGTGCACGGGTTCCCGCCGAGTGCACGGCTTCTGCGCGTCGCCACGCCGTGCACTCGACGAGTTCCCGTGCACTCGACGAGTTCCCGTGCACTCGACGCCAACTCGACGCCAACTCGACGCCAACTCGACGCCGGGAACGCGCAGTGTTTCGTCAAAAGTTAGTTTGATCTTGCTTAGTCAATCTTGACTATGTTACTTTCGTCGAGCCATCAATGACGAACGGCCGAGAAGGGACCCTCATGGCTACTTCCTCTGCGGAAACCCGATTCCGCATCACTGCCACCCTGACGTGCGTTCTCGCCGCCACGCTGACGCTCGGAGCATGCTCCGCGCAGACGCCAGGCGGCGATACCGCCCCCACGAGTGCGAGCGACACCGACGCCTGCAAGCGGAATCAGGATGCCGGTACCATCACCTACATCTCCGGCTACGGCTACTCCGCCAGCGCCGGTCAGCTCGACGTGTTCCTCGCCGAGGAACTGGGCTACTTCGACGATCTCTGCCTGGATGTGGAGATCAACGCCTCAGGCGCCAACGGGCAGCAGCTCGTGGCATCCGGTCAGGCGCAGTTCACCGCTCTCGGCTCCGCATCCGACGTGATGCTGGCCGCGGCGAACAGCAAGAACCTCACAGCGGTCGCCACCTACGGCACCACCCCGCCGTTCTCGATCTTCGGCAACGAGAAGCTCGAGAGCCTCAAGGACCTCGAGGGCGGATCGCTCGGGTACTTCATCAACCTGACCCCGATCGCCTCGGCCATGCTCGACGAGGCCGGTGTCGACGTCTCGAAGGTCGAGATGGTGAAGATGACCAACTACGACCCCACGGTCGTCGTGCGCGAGCAGGTCGACGCGATCGTCGGCTACGCCTCCAACCAGCCGCAGTCGCTCAAGGCGCAGGGCCTGCCGTTCAGCGAGTTCCTCCCCTCCGACCTCGGTGTCGAGGGCACGTACAACGTGATGGAGGTCAACTCCCGCTTCCTCGACGAGCACCGCGAGGTCGCGGCCGACTTCATGCGGGCGAGCCTCAAGGCGCTGCAGTACTGCCTCGACGAGTCGGATGCCTGCATCGACAAGCTCGCGAAGCTGGCGGAGGACAACAACCAGGGCGCCGCGTTCCCGCGCGACCAGCTCGCCCGCACGTGGGAGGTCGAGTCCGCGTGGGTGCGTGAGAGCGCCGGCGGCAACCCCGGCGTGCAGAACGAGTCCATGTGGGAGCCCGAGTACGCCCTCGTGAAGAAGTACGGCGACGTCAAGAACCTGCCCGCGATCGCCGACATGATGGACGCCGACCTCGTCGCCGACCTCTACGACGGCGACACCCTGACGTGGCCGGCGAAGTGATGTCGGTCGCACAGGGCGCAGGCGTCGAGGTCAGGAACGTCTCGAAGTCCTTCGGTGCGGACGGCGCGAAGGTCACGGTGCTCGACGATGTGAGCCTCACGATCGGCATGGGCGAGTTCGTGTCGGTGATCGGTCCGAGCGGCTGCGGCAAGTCCACGCTGCTCAAGGTGGTCGCCGGCCTCCTCGACGCCGACTCCGGCACCGTCACGATCGACGGCGAGAGCGTCACCGCGGCCTCGCGCGACAAGAAGATCGGCCTCGTGCCGCAGTCGCCCGCACTGCTGCCGTGGAAGACCGTGCGCGAGAACGTCGAGCTGCCGGTGCGCATCAACGCGAAGGCGAACTCCGGGCGGGCGCTGCGCGACCCCGAGGAGCTGCTGGCGACGTTCGGGCTCGGACAGGCGATGAAGAAGTATCCCGGTCAGCTCTCGGGCGGCATGCAGCAGCGCGCCGCGATCGCCAGGGCGTTCGTGTTCGACCCGGCCATCATGCTGATGGACGAGCCGTTCTCGGCGCTCGATGAGATGAACCGCGACCTGCAGCGGATCGCCCTGCTGGAGTTCTGGCAGTCCAACCGCAAGGCCGTCATGTTCGTCACGCACTCGGTGCCGGAGGCGATCATGCTCTCCGACCGCATCGTGGTGATGGCCGCCCACCCGGGGCGCATCGCCCAGGTGATCGATGTGAACCTGCCGCGGCCGCGCGACGAGCAGTCGTATGCCACGGAGGAGTTCCGCGAGATGGAAGCAGTCGTGCGCGATGCGCTGCGCGCGCAGACGGAGAAGGCCCATGTCTGAGCTGACGATGAGAGACACGACCGCGACACTCGCGACCGCCCGTTTGAAGGCCCAGCCGCATCGGGGCATCCCCGCCTGGCTGCGCTGGGGATCGTGGGGTCCGACTCTGATCACGTTCGTGATCGCCGCGCTGCTCTGGCAGGTCGTGGCCTGGACCAACCCGTACGTGCTCCCGACGCTGGAGGCGATCGGCGGCAGCCTCGTCGACGACGCCGGCATGTACTGGTCGAACTTCCTCGTCACGCTGCTCGAAGTGGTGGTCGGTGCCTCCGCCGGCATCCTCGCCGGTTTCCTGCTGGCCGTGGTCATGGCCGAGTTCCAGATCATCGAGCGCGCCGTGATGCCGCTCGTGATCATCGTGATGGTGACCCCGATCGTGGCGATCGCCCCGGCGCTGGTCGTGGCCTTCGGGTTCGGCATGGTGCCGAAGTTCATCGTGACGGGGCTCGTGGTCTTCTTCCCGATGCTCGTGAACTCGCTGGCGGGTCTGCGCGACGTCGACCAGAAGGCCATGGACGTCTTCAAGACGCTGCACGCCTCGCGGTGGGAGATCTTCCGCGAGCTGCGCTTCCCCGGCAGCATGCCCTACGTGTTCGCCGGTCTCCGCATCGCGCTGCCGCTCGCGGTGGTCGGTGCTGCGGTCGCCGAGTTCGTCGCGGCGGGACAGCAGGCCGGTCTCGGCTCGCTCGTCACCACCTCGGCCGCACAGGCGAACCTGCCCGTCACCTGGGCCAGCATCGCCCTGCTGTGCCTGCTCGGTGTGCTGCTGATCATCGTCCTCGCCCTGGTGCGCAAGCGCGTGCTCTGGTGGAGCGACGGCGAGGTCACGGCCAAGGGCTGACGCGCACCCGCCTCCCGGGACGGGCGCCCCCACCCGTCCCGGGGTTCCTCCGGCGTGCCCGGAATCATTCCAGAACCACTCCGGAACCACCAGAACGACTCCGGAACCACCAGAACGAACCACCCACAAGGAAGGCACCCGCACATGACCGATCAGAACACCGTCAAGCCGCTGCGTCTCGGCCTCTTCGAGAACGCGCAGGCGAACGACTCCGGCACCGCGACCTGGCGGCACCCCGACAACGGGCGCTACCTGTTCGACAAGCTCGAGTACTGGCGCGACACCGCGCGCATGGTCGAGGACGCCGGGTTCGACTTCCTGTTCCTCGCGGATGCCTGGGGCTGGGCCGACGTCGCGGGTGAGCGTCCCGACATCTGCTCCGTCGAGGGCCTCGACCTGCCGCGCCTCGACCCGGCGATCATCCTCGCCGCGCTCATCCCCGAGACCACGCGCCTTGGCCTCGTGGCCACCGGCTCGACCCTGCTCGAACCGCCCTACTCGTTCGCGCGCCGCATGGCGACCCTCGACATCCTCTCCGGCGGCCGCATCGGCTGGAACGTGGTCACCACCGGCACGGCCGATACCGCGGTGCAGGGCTTCGGCGTGCCGATGGTCGGACATGACGAGCGCTACCTCATGGCCGACGACTTCATGCAGGTCGTCTACAAGCTGTGGGAGCAGTCATGGGAAGAGGGGGCGCTGGAGCGCGACAAGTCCGGCCGCTTCGCCGACCCGTCCAAGGTGCACCGCATCGCCCACGACGGCCCCTACTTCCGCTCGCACGGCTACGGCAACACGCAGCGCTCGCCGCAGGGCACCCCGGTGCTGTTCCAGGCTGGAGCGTCTCCCGCAGGCCGTGAGTTCGGCGGCAAGCACGGAGAGGCGATCTTCGTCGGGAGTGGCTCGGTCGAGCAGCTGCGTGCGCACTCCTCGGCGATCCGCGAGGAGGCCGTCAAGAACGGTCGCGGGGCTGACGAGGTGAAGATCATGTCGGCGTTCGCCGCGATCGTCGGCAGCACGGAGGAGGAGGCCCGGCGCAAGTACGCCGAAGTCGCCGACGCGCAGAACCCGGATGTCACGGTCGCCTCGTACGCGTGGTTCACCGGCCTCGACCTCTCGGCGTATGCGCCGAGCACGCCGATGGCCGAGCTCAGCACCGAGCTCTCGCAGACGCAGGTCGCGCGCTTCGCCGACAAGACCGTCGGCGACGTGCTCGGCGACTGGCACGCGCACGGTGTCGGTGCCCGTCCGATCGTCGGCACGCCCGAGCAGGTGGCGGACCGGATGATCGAGCTCGCCGCCGGCGCGGACCTCGACGGATTCCTGTTCGCCCCCGTCATCCCGCCGGCATCGACGGTCGACTTCATCGAGCATGTGCTGCCGATCCTCAAGGAGCGCGGCGCGATCGTCGAGCCTTCGTCGGAGCCGCAGTCGCTGCGCGAGCGTCTGATCGGCACGCCGACCCCCGCGCTCGCCGACTCGCACACCGGATCGCAGTACCGGCGGACGATGTCGCGTGTCTGACACCCTCACCGGTGTCGCCGTCGTGGGGAGCGCGAACCTCGACCTCGTGGTCGAGGTCTCGCGCCCTCCCCGCGTCGGCGAGACCCTGCTCGGCCGGTCGGGTGGGCGCTTCTCCGGGGGCAAGGGCCTGAATCAGGCGGTGGCCTCCGCCCGCAGCGGGGCGCCCACCCGGTTCTGTGCGGTCGTCGGAGCGGATGAGGCGGCTGACGTGCTGCAGCAGACGTTGGCGGATGCCGGAGTGGTGGCGGCCGTGCGCCGCAGTGCCGATGCTCCGACCGGCGTCGCCCACGTGCTGGCCTTCGACGACGGCGACAACAGCATCATCGTCGCGGCCGGTGCGAATGCCGAGCTCGCCCCGGATGACGCCGTCGCCGGGATCGCGGGAGCAGCGGTCGTGCTCGCGCAGCTGGAGGTGCCCGTCCCGAGCGTGGCCGCCGCGCTGCGTGCGGGGCGGGGAGCCGGCGCTCTGACCATCCTCAACGCCGCGCCCGCACACGCCGCGACGATCGGGATGCTCGCCGATGTCGATGTGCTGGTCGTGAACGAGACGGAGTGCGCCGAGCTCGACGGCATCGACCGATTGCATGCGGCCGGAGCGCGGACCGTCGTGCTCACGCAAGGTGCCGGGGGAGTGACCCTGCACCGCACGGACGAGCAGCCCTTGCACATCGATGCGTTCCGGATCGATCCGGTGGACTCGACAGGTGCCGGCGATGCCTTCTGCGGTGTGCTGGCCGCAGCGCTCTCCCAAGGGGAGTGCATCGAGGATGCTCTGGTCCGAGCATGCGCCGCCGGAGCCGTGGTGGCTCAGCATCGCGGGGCGACGACGCAGGAGCTCTCGCCCGCGTCGATCGCAGCGCTCGTCTCGTCGCGCTGAGGTCAGTTCGAGGGTGCGGCGTCGGTCGGCGCCGCACCCTCGACCGTCTCGCCGGCGAAGGTGTACTCGCCGCCGCGCAAGCGCTCCAGCAGATCGAGCAGCCACTGCTTCTCGGCGGTGAGGCGGGCGGTGGAGAGGTCGAAGATCTCCCGCACGTACTTGGGCGTCGTCTCGGAGCGCAGCGTGTCCTGCACGTCGAAGCCGTTCTGCGTGATGATCGCGTCGCTCTTGATGAGGCGGTGCTCGAGACCGGCGATCACCTCCTGCCGGCTCAGCACGAACATGAACGAGGCGACCGTCATGATGGCCTGTGTGTCGAAGGCTGCGACGTTCCAGAGGTTCTCGCGCAGCATCCGCTGCAGTTCCACCTCGCCGGCCGGAGTGATGCGGTACGTCGTGCGGGCGGGGCGCTTGCCCTCGGCCTCGGTGCCGCTCTCGGCGATGTAGCCGTCGACCTCGAGGGCGCGCAGGGCGTTGTAGATCGATCCGGGCTGGATGTGCGCCCATTCGTCGACGTGCCAGGTCATCAGCTCGCGGCGGAGGAAGTACCCGTGCACGGGCTGGAACTGCTTCACGGCGCCGAGGACGACGAGGCGGGTGGTCGACATGCCCCTCATGCTAACGGCTGGCATCGCAGATTCCTGTTGTTTGCATGATCAAAATTGCCTATTATCAAAACTAGTCAAAGTTGACTAACGAAAGGAAGCCGAAATGACGACTGCCGTGACCGACGCCCTGCCGCGCGACCTCGCCCTCCGCCGGGCCTTCTCGGTGTATCCGACCGGTGTCGTGGCCCTCGCCGCGCACATCGACGATCGAGCCGTCGGGATGGCGGTCAACTCCTTCACCTCGATCTCGCTCGAACCCGCACTCGTCGCCATCAGCGCCGCCCGCACCTCGAAGACCTGGCCGGTGCTGCGCACGGTGCCCGAGCTCGGGATGAGCGTGCTCGCCGCACACCACGAGCCGCTCAGCCGCTCGCTCTCGGCGCGGGAAGGCGACAGGTTCGGCGGGCACGACTGGAAGCGCACCGATGGCGGGGCCGTGCTGATCTCGGATGCCGCCCTCTGGCTCACCTGCCGCCTGCACAGCACCTTCGACGGCGGGGACCACGAGATCGCGCTGTACGAGATCGCCGACATCACCCTGTTCGACGACGTCGAGCCGCTCGTCTTCCACCAGAGCCGCTACCGCTCCATCGCAGCCCCCGAGAGCGCGTGAGCGCCTCGCCGCTCGGGACGATCGTCGGAGTGGTCGTCCCGGGTGACGGTCGGGGGCGTGAGCTCGGCTTCCCGACGGCGAACCTGGCGCTCGATCACGGTGAACTGCCGGCGGACGGGATCTACGCGGCATGGGTTCACATCGACGACGATGTGAACCCCTGGGCGGCGAGCGTCAGCGTCGGAGCGAATCCGACTTTCGACGGCGACCGCGAGCGACGCGTCGAGGTGCATCTGCATGATGTGGACCTCGACCTGTATGGTCGCCGATTGGCCGTGACCCTCATCGCCCGCCTGCGCCCGACCCTGCGCTTCGACGGTGTCGACGCTCTGATCGCGCAGACCGCGGACGACGTCGTCCGCTGTCGACTGCTGCTCGCCGGTCGCGCGCAGACCCGTCCCTGATCTTCTGCTCCGGTCGCGCGCAGACCCGCTCCTGACCCTCGTTCCGGTCGCAGTTGTTGCCGCGCTGGCGCCCGTGTGCGCGGCCGCAACTGCGACCGGAACCCCACCGGACGGAGAGGCCGGGCTTGGACGGAAAGGCCGGGGCTAGACGGCGTTCCAGCGCAGGCGCGGATCCGTCTGGAACTCCGTGAGGGCGGCAGCAGCGTCGGCGACCGGGAACATCGTGACCAGCAGGGGTGCGGTGCCGACGGCCGGGGCGACCGCGTAGGTGAGCGCGGCCTGGCCGCATGCGGCGCTGAGCGCCAAGTGTGCCTCTCGTCCGCCGATGCCCTGGCGTGCGCCGACGGTCGGATCGATTGAGAGTGCGGTCGCCGCAGAGGTGGCTCGCGCGAGCAGCGTCGGTCCCTCGAGCCAGGGGTGGAACGCGTCCGGGGGCAGGTGGCATGCCCTGGCCAGTGCGCCCTCGGTCCAGCGGTCCCGCTTGAGTCCGTAAGGCGTCGGCTCCAGCGACAGCAGGTAGCCGTAGCAATGCAAGAGCCCGGCGTTGCCGAGCGGCCAGTCTGCATCGATGCCCGCGCGCTCATGCAGTTCCTCGAACAGTGTGCGGGGGATGACCGCCACACCCGTGTTCTCATCGACCACCGTCGATCGACCCCACGCGGCGAAGCGGCCGACACTGCGGTCCTCACGGATCGCGGGTGCCAGCCACGGGAGGGCATCGATGGCGGTGCGGGCGCCGGAGGTTGTTCCGTCTGCGGCGAGGTTCGCCGCCTTCGCGAGCTTTTCGAGTTCGGACACGGCGCTCACCATACGCGAGTCGCGTGGACGGATTGTTCACACGGCGTTCACGCGTTCGGGACTTTCTGTCCACAATCGTTCCCCATGCTGGACGGAGCGTCCCCACAGAAAGAACTCCGTGAACTCCATTCTCCTCTTCGATTTCGACGGCACGATCGCACTCGGCGACGGTCCGGTCCTCGCCTACGCACAGCAGGTCGCTGCCGGCCTCGGTGACGATGCCTTCCTCGACGACACCCGCGCGGCCCTCGCCGCCGGTGGTGGTGATTCGCTCGACGGCTACGACGCGGTGCGCCGGGTCGCCGAGGCCAGGGGAGCGGATGCCCGCCTCCTCAGTGCCGCCTACCTCGCCAGCCGTGCGCAGCTCGGCACCCCGGACGCTCCGATCACCGCACCGGATGGCCTCGTCGACTTCCTCTCATCGGTCGACGCCGAGCGGATCCTCGTCACGAACGCGCCGGACATCCGGATCGTCGACGCGCTGGAGAGCCTGGGGCTGGGCGGCCTGTTCGACCGGATCGTCACCGGCGCCGGCAAGCCCCAGGGACTCGAAGCGCTGCTCGTCGAGCTCCCCGACAATGCCCGGGTGCTGAGCATCGGCGACATCTGGCACAACGACCTGGCCCCCGCGCACGCCCGTGGCCACGCGACCGCGCTGATCGGCGGATTCTCCGACCCCGACGCCACCCCGACCTTCCGCGCCGCCGAGTTCTCGACGCTGGTTCCCCAGCTCGAAGCCTGGCTGCGTGGCTGAGCCCCTCCCTCCCTCACATACCCACCCCCATCGAAGGATGAACATGCGTACCTCTCTCTTCCGCTCCTCCGCAGCGGGCGTCGTCGCGGTCGGCGCCCTGCTGACCGTGGCGCTCGCCGGCTGTTCCAGCAGCACCGCAGCGCCCGACGACTCCGCAGCTCCCGTCGCCGACCCCGACTCGATCGTGCTCGCCCTCGTGCCCTCGCAGGATCAGGATGGACTCGTCGACACCGCAGCGCCACTCACCGACTACCTCACGAAGGAACTCGGCATCGACGTGACCGGCGTGGTCTCGAAGGACTATCAGGCCGCCGTCGAGGCCATGGGCGCCGGCCAGGCGCAGATCGGCTTCCTGCCGTCGTTGCAGCTGTGGCAGGCGAACGACATGTACGACGCGAAGGTCGTGCTGCAGACCGAGCGCAACGGCAACATCACCTACCCCGCGCAGTTCATGACCAACAACCCCGACAAGTACTGTGACGACGAGCCGGTCGAGCGCGACGGGATGCTGTTCTGCAACGGCGCCGACGCGATGAAGGGACCGGCAGGGCTCGACAGCATCGACAAGGTCAAGGGTGCGAAGGTCGCGGTGCTCGGCCCCGGATCACCCGCCGGCTACATCTACCCGATCCTCGCGCTGCAGGAGGCGGGCCTGGACACCGACACCGACATCCAGCAGATCCCGGTCACCGCGAACGACGCCTCGGTGCTCGCGGTCTACAACGGTGACGCCGAGGTGGGCTTCAGCTTCTGGGACGCGCGCACGATCGTCGCGAAGGACACCCCCGACGTCGGCCAGAAGGTCGTCGTCTTCGCGATGACCGAGGAGATCCCGAACGACGGCGTCGCGCTCTCGTCCGACCTCTCGCCCGAGCTGCAGGACCGCATCACGAAGGCGCTCGAGGACTTCTCGAACACCCCGGAGGGCTCTGAGATCCTCACCAGCATCTACTCGATCACCAAGCTCGCGCCGGCCGACCCCGACTCGCTCGACGTCGTGGCCCGCGCTGCGCAGGCCCTGGGGCTCCAGTAAATTGTCCGATCAGATCCAGCACGTGGACGCCGCAGCTCCGGCTGCGGCGTCCACGCCGTGGTCCATCCGCCTCGACGAGGTCACGGTCCGCTACCCCAACGGCACCATCGGCTTGAATCGCGTCTCCCTCGACATCGGGGCCGGCGAGATGGTCGCCGTCGTCGGGCTCTCCGGATCAGGCAAATCCACGCTCATCCGCACGATCAACGGGCTCGTGCCGGTCACGACCGGCACGCTCGACGTGGGGGAGCATCGGGTGAGCGGCGCCTCGCCGCGCACGCTTCGCCGCCTCCGCGGCGACATCGGGATGGTCTTCCAGGGGTTCAACCTCGCAGGTCGCGCGAGTGTGCTGCAGAACGTGCTCGTCGGGCGCCTCGCGCACACGCCGCTCTGGCGCACACTCCTGGGCCTCTACCCGGAAGCCGACAAGCAGCTCGCGTATCACGCGCTCGATCGCGTGGGCATCCTGCCCAAGCTGCACTCCCGCGCCTCCGAGCTCTCCGGCGGCCAGCAGCAGCGCGTCGCGATCGCCCGCGCTCTCGCGCAGGAACCCCGTATCGTCCTCGCCGATGAGCCGGTCGCGAGCCTTGACCCGCCCACCGCCCATGGCGTCATGAACGACCTGCGCCGCATCAACCGCGACCTCGGCATCACGGTGCTCGTGAACCTGCACCTCCTCGACCTCGCCCGCGAGTACGGTGCGCGGATGATCGGCATGCGCGCCGGCGAGATCGTCTACGACGGTCCGGCGACCAGTGCGACGGATGCCGATTTCGAGAGCATCTACGGCCGCTCGCTCAACCCCGACGATCGGTTGGACGCATGAGCAGCGCCCCGGAGTCCGCCACGCTCGACATCCCCACCCTCGACATCCCCGCCCGACCATCGGGCGCGTGGAAGGGACCGGTGATCCTGGCTGCCGTCGTGGCTGTCACGGTCGTGATGTGCCTGCCGGTGATCGGCATCGGCGTCGACTTCTCGGCCATCGCGCGCAATTGGCAGAACGGCGCCGACAAGATCGTGAAGCTGCTCCTGCCCGATTGGAGCTTCTTCCCCCGCACCGTCGCACCTCTGGTCGAGACGCTGCAGATGGCCGTGATCGCGACGGCGATCGGTGCACTCGTCTCGTTGCCGCTCAGCTTCTGGGCCGCGCGCGCCACCAACCCGAATACGCCGGTGCGCATCATCGTGCGCGGCATCCTCAACGTCATCCGGAGTGTCCCCGACCTGCTGTATGCCGCGATCCTGGTCGCGATGGTCGGGGTGGGCGCGCTCCCCGGCATCCTGGCGCTGCTGCTGTTCAACGTCGGCATCATCGTCAAACTCGTCTCGGAGGCGATCGACACCAACGACCGCGGCCCCCTCGAGGCCGGACGCGCGGTGGGTGCGACACAGACCAAGATCAATCGCACGCTCGCCCTGCCCGATGCCTGGCCCGCCTTCGCGAACCAGACCCTGTACGTGTTCGAGCTGAACGTGCGCGCCTCGACCGTGCTCGGTCTCGTCGGAGCCGGCGGCATGGGTCTGCTCATCGACGCGGTGCGCACGTTCTACCGCTACGACCAGCTCTCGCTCATCATCCTGGAGATCCTCATCGTCGTCATCGTGATCGACCTCGTCTCGGACGCCATCCGACGGAGGCTCGTATGAGCGCGGCGCTCACCGTCATCCCTGCCAAGCCCCGGCGGCCCTGGCTGATCGCAGGTTGGGCTCTCGTCACCGGCATCGTCGTGCTCGCCTTCTGGTCGATCGACATCGACTGGTCACGCCTCGCCGACCTGCCGTCCGAGATCATCCGGTATACCTTCCTGATGTTCGCCGACCCCAATTGGGAGAAGCTGCCGGAGGCACTGTGGCAGACCTGGCGCAGCATCGAGATGGCCTGGGTCGGCACGATCCTCGGCATCCTGCTCGCGACACCGTTGAGCCTGCTCGCCGCTCGCGGATTCGGTCCGGCCTGGCTGCGGACGCTCCTGCGCGGACTGTTCTCACTGATCCGTGCCGTCCCCGAGATCATCATCGCGATCGTGATCCTCTCGGTCACGGGGCTCACCCCTTTCACCGGGGCGCTCGCTCTCGCGATCAACGGCGTCGGCACGCTCGGCAAGTGGGGGTACGAGGCGGTGGAGGCCGTGCCGCGCGGGCCGATCGAGGCAGCGCGCGCAGCCGGTGGCGGCACCCTGCAGGTGCTGCGCTGGGGGGTGTGGCCGCAGGCGGAGCCGACGTTCTGGTCGTTCTGGCTCTACCGCTTCGAGATCAACGTGCGCTCCTCGGCCGTGCTCGGACTCATCGGCGTCGGCGGGATCGGCGACATGCTCACCTCCTACACCCAGTACCGTGAGTGGTCGACGGTGGGTGTCCTGCTCATCGTGGTCGTCGTGGTGACGATGCTGATCGATGCGGCTTCCGGTGCCATCCGTCGCCGGATCATGGAGGGAGCCCGTGCCCGTGTTCTCGCCTAGTGCCCCGCCCACGGCGCGCATCGCCGCCGTGCTCAACACGCTGCAGCCCGCCGAGCGTCGCGTCGCCGAACTGATCGTCGAATCGGCCGACGAGGTCGTGGAATGGACGGCTCAGGAGCTCGCCGATCGGGCCGGTGTCGGACGAGCCACCGTGGTGCGCACCTGCCAGGGCATCGGCTACCGCGGGTACCCGCAGCTGCGGGTCGCGCTGGCCTCAGAACTCGGCAGCGGGCCCGGTGAGGCGGCTGTCGATCATGGTCCCGGAGTTCTCGGGCGCATGCGGGGAGAAATCGACCGTCTGGCCGGTTCGCTCCCCGCGCTCGCCAGCCTGTTGGACCCGGATGCGGTCGCCGAAGCCGTGCGGCTCTCGGCATCCGCTCGCCGTGTGCTCGTGCTCGCGAACGGTCTGTCCTCACCGATCGCCAACGACCTCTCGATGCGGTTGACCGCCGCCGGACGCTCGGCGGAGTTCATCGCCGACGCCATCGCCCAGCAGATCGCGGCTCGCCATCTCACCTCCGAGGACGTGTGCCTGGTCGTGAGTGGATCGGGCGCCAACGAGGCGAGCCTGCGTGTCGCGACCGCAGCGGCCCTGGGTGGGGCGACGGTCATCGCACTGACCTCGTTCGCCTCCTCGGCGCTGACCGAGGTCGCATCGCTGTCGCTCGTGATCGCCCCCACCGGGGTGAGCTTCCGCGACGAGCTCGAGCACACCTCCCGCGTGGCCTACCTCGTGTTCGCCGAGGTGTTCGCCGCTGCCGTCACGGCCGAACGCGGTGACGATGCCGTTCTGGCACGCGCGCATGCGCTCGAGGTCGTCTCCGCGAACCTCGGCGAGGGCGCCACCGACTGATCCGATCGCACGTTCTCGGCGTTCCGGTCGCACTTCCGGTCGCACGCACGGCGTCGGGGCGGCAGGAAGTGCGACCGGAACGGCTCGCCGAGGGCTCAGTCGCGGGCGGTCTGCAGGATCGTCCAGAGCTCGGCGCGGGCGGGAAAGGTCGACAGGTCGATGTCGAGCAGTGCCCCGGCCTGGGTGATGCGGGAGCGCAGCGTGTGCCGATGCACGCCGAGGGCTGCTGCGGCGGATTCGGCCCTGGCGTCGTGCTCGAGCCAGGTGCGCAGCGAGCGTTCGAGCTCGGCACCGGTGCGGGCGTCGTGCTCGCGGACCGGCGCGAGGCGCGACTCGGCGACCAGGCGCGCCTCGTCTGTCGCGAGGGCGGTGAGGATGCTCGAGCCCACGGTGTCTGCGTACCGGGCGACCCCGTGCGTGCCGTGTTGGCGGAGCGCGGTGAGGGCCTGCGCGTGTGCGCGAGCGAACGAGTCGTACGTGTCGGGGTCGGAGACGCCGATGCGGATGCCGAAGCGGGCGGCGACCTCGTCGAGCAGGGCGTCGTCGCCGACGGAGATGCACATCGTGACGCCGTCTTCGGATTCGGCGAGGAACACCGAGGTGCCGTGCTCGGCGCGGTGCCGTTCCCACCACTCCGCCATCGGCCCGGCCGGGGCGTCTGCGGCGACGGCCACGACCACCGGGGCGGGAGGCAGGCTTCCCAGAACACGCCTGGCGAGGGCAGGGTCGTCGGTGAGCAGCGACCCGAGCAGCTGGGCGTGCAGGCGCCGACGACTCCTGGCGAGTTGCTCGCTCTGCTCCATCGCGAGCCCGGCCATGGCGATGACCGAGGTGACGACCGACCGTGCTTCCGGGTCGAGCGCGTCGAGGGCCAATGCGATCACTCCCCGGAGGTGTCCGCCGCGCCCGACCGTGAACAGCATGAACGAGTGCTCATCGATGCTGAGCGACTGCCCGGCTTCGAGCCCACGCGTCAGGATCTCCATCACACGGTCGCCGAGCCCGTCGAGGACCGGTGGGCCGACCGCGTCCCGAGGGTGGGAGAGGGTGAGCGCACCCGCGGCGTCGAACATCCCCGCCCACACGCCGAGCCTGCGGCCGAGTTCTGCGATCGTCGCGTCGAGGCCGTGCGGGCGGAGGGCTGCGAGGGCGAGAGCGCGCTGGGTGTCGAGTGCCCAGGACCGCCGTGCGTATGCCTGGGCGGCGATGGTCTCGGAGTGCGCGCGGGCGACGGCGATGAACGGCGTGCGATAGGGGACCGTGAACAACGGCATCCCGTGCGCGGCGCAGGCGGCCACGAGCTCCTCAGGGATGCCGGAGCGGTGCACCTCGGTGCCGAAGCCGAGACCGAGGACGCCACGGTCGGCGAGGCGTCCGACATATGTGTCGATGCTGACGGCCTCATCGAACTGGGTGCCGGTGGTCAGCAGCGCCAGGTCTTCGGAGAGGAACGGTGTGGGATCGGCGAGGTCGGAGCTGTGCACCCACCGCAACGGGCGGTCGAGTGCGCCCTCCGGGATGTCGGCTTCGAGGGGGACGAGGGCGAGGCCGAGGTCGCGGCGCTGCAGGAGTGCACGAAGCGTCGGTTCAGCGCTTGCGGCCATGACGTTCTCCGACTCTTGTACACGCGGGTGAAATCCTTATCCAAATTGTACAGATCGGTGAGTGCGACCGTTTGTGACGCCGCCGTACGCTCGCGAACATGGCACTCCTCGACACCGCAGCCCCCGCAGTCCCTCTCGGCGGACCCGACCTCCCGCAGGAGCGTCGCCTGGTCACGGACCTCCCCGGCCCTCGTTCGGCCGAGATCCTCGCGCGCAAGGCGGATGCCGTGGCGGCCGGTGTCGGTCACACCGTGCCGATCGCCGCCGTCGCCGCCGGTGGCGGAGTCGTGGTGGACGCCGACGGCAACTCGCTCATCGACCTCGGATCCGGCATCGCCGTGACCACCGTTGGCAACGCGCACCCCAAGGTCGCAGCCGCCGTCGCCGCGCAGGCCGCGCAGTTCACGCACACCTGCTTCATGATCTCGCCGTACGAGTCGTACGTGGGCGTCGCCGAGGCGCTCAACCGCATCACCCCCGGTGACTTCGCGAAGAAGAGCGCCCTGTTCAACTCCGGGGCGGAGGCCGTCGAGAACGCGATCAAGATCGCCCGCAAGCACACCGGTCGCCAGGCGGTCGTCGCCTTCGACCACGGCTACCACGGCCGCACCAACCTGACCATGGCGCTGACCGCCAAGTCGATGCCGTACAAGAGCGGCTTCGGTCCGTTCGCCCCCGAGGTCTACCGCGCACCGATGTCGTACCCGTTCCGCGACGGGCTCGACGGCGGCGACGCTGCGGCCCGCGTCATCCTGCAGCTCGAGAAGCAGATCGGCGCCGACAACCTGGCCGCTGTCATCATCGAGCCCATCCAGGGCGAGGGTGGCTTCATCGTCCCGGCCGACGGCTTCCTGCCGGCGATCGTCGATTGGTGCCGCGCGAACGGCGTCGTCTTCATCGCCGATGAGGTGCAGACCGGCTTCGCCCGCACGGGTCACATGTTCGCGAGCGAGATCTTCGGCATCGAGCCCGACCTGATCACCACGGCCAAGGGCATCGCCGGCGGCCTTCCGCTCGCCGCCGTGACCGGTCGCTCCGAGATCATGGATGCCTCGCACTCCGGTGGCCTCGGCGGCACCTACGGCGGCAACCCCATCGCGTGTGCAGCGGCACTCGCGTCGATCGACGTCTTCGAGAACGACGGTGTGATCGAGCGTGCGCGGGAGATCGGCTCCATCCTGATCGAGCGCCTCACCGCGATCCAGCAGGACGACCCGCGCGTCGGCGACATCCGCGGCCACGGTGCGATGATCGCCGCCGAGTTCGTCGACCCCGAGACCAAGGCACCGGATGCCGCTCTCACGGCTGCCGTCGCCAAGGCGTGCATCGCCCAGGGCGTGATCGTGCTCACCTGCGGCACCTACGGCAACGTCATCCGCTTCCTGCCTCCGCTCTCGATCGGCGACGACCTGCTGAACGAAGGAATCGACATCGTCGCTGCGGCACTCGCCGCGACGAAGGAATGACGTGCAGGCCGCGCTCCCGCGCGGTCTGACCCCTTGTCCGGTCGCGACCCCAATCGGGGGATTTCGGGTCGCGACCGGCACTACTTCACCCAACGAAGGAGTTGCAGATGTCTGAGATCACCCGCGACGTACTCATCATCGGTGCCGGAGCCGCAGGGCTCACGGCCGCGAACGACCTGCGCAAGGCCGGCCTCTCGGTTGCCGTGCTGGAGGCCCGCGACCGCGTGGGCGGGCGCCTGTGGACCGACGTCATCGACGGCGCCATGCTCGAGATCGGTGGCCAGTGGGTCTCGCCGGATCAGGACGCGCTCAAGGAAGCGATCGAAGAGCTGGGGCTCGAGACCTACAGCCGCTACCGCGAGGGCGACAGCGTGTACGTCGGCCCCGACGGGAAGACGCACCGCTTCACCGGTGAGATGTTCCCCGTCGCGCCGGAGACCGAGGCCGAGATCGCCCGCATCACCGACATCCTCGACGCACTGGTCGCCGAGATCGAGCCGGATCGTCCGTGGGCGCACCCGAACGCCGAGGAGTGGGACTCCGTCACCTGGGACGCGTGGCTGCGTCAGCAGACCGACGACGATGAGGCCGTTCGCAACCTGGCCTTCGCCACGGGGTCGGCGATGCTCACCAAGCCGACGCACGCGTTCTCGCTGCTGCAGTCGCTGCTGATGGCAGCATCCGCCGGTTCCTACTCGAACCTCGTCGACGCCGATTTCATCCTCGACAAGCGTGTCGTCGGCGGTCTGCAGCAGGTTCCGCTGCGTCTGGCCGAGCGCCTGGGTGACGACGTGCTGCTGAACCAGCCGGTGCGGAGCCTGGAATGGTCGGATGCCGGGGTCGTGGCGACGACCGACGATGTCACGGTCCGCGCCCGCCACGCGATCCTCGCGCACGCGCCGGTGCTGTACAGCCGCATCGCGTTCGTGCCGCCGCTGCCGCGCCGACAGCACCAGCTGCACCAGCACCTCTCGATGGGCTTCGTGATCAAGGTGCACGCGGTCTACGACCGTCCGTTCTGGCGTGAGCAGGGCCTCAGCGGCACCGCGTTCAGCCCCTACGAGCTGGTGCACGAGGCCTACGACAACACGAACCACGGCGACGAGCGCGGCACGCTGGTGGGCTTCGTCTCCGACGCCAACGCCGACGGCGTGTTCGAGCTCTCGGCTGAGGAGCGCAAGGAGCGCATCCTCGAGTCGCTGTCGCACTACTACGGGCCCGAGGCCAAGAACACCGTCGTCTACTACGAGAGCGATTGGGGCAGCGAGGAGTGGACGCGCGGTGCCTACGCCGCGAGCTTCGACATGGGCGGCCTGCACCGCTACGGTGCTGATCTTCGCACCGCGGTCGGCCCGATCCACTTCGCGTGCAGCGACATCGCCGGCGCCGGATACCAGCACGTCGACGGCGCCATCCGGATGGGGCACCTCGTCGCATCCGACATCGTCGACGCGAGTCGCGAGACCGGCGCGGTCGAGAGCAGCAGCTGATGACCGGCTCGGTCGTCGTGGGCTACACGGCGACGGATGCGGGAGCGGATGCCGCTGCTCTCGGTGCACGGCTCGCTCGGAGCCTCGGTGCGACCCTGCACCTGGTGATCGTGCTGCCGAACGAGGGCACTCGCAGTGCTGCGGTTCCACCGGAGCGCGCCTACGAGGAGCACATCAGGGCGCAGGCGAAGAAGTGGCTCGGCGACGCCGTGGTCCGCCTCCCTCAGGAGCTCACTCGCAGCGGCCATGTGCGGTTCTCGGAGTCGTTCGCCGAAGGGCTCATCGCCGCCGGTGAGGAGTTCGGTGCCAGGCTGATCGTGATCGGCGCTGCCGGCGGGGGCATCTTCGGACGCCACCGGCTCGGCAGCGTCGCCTCGGAGCTGCTGCACTCGTCGACCATCCCGGTGGCACTGGCGCCCGTGGGCACAGCGCAGCAGGACGATCACGTCATCCCGCGGGTCACGGTCGCCGTCGGCAACCGCCCAGGCGCCGACGCGCTGCTCGATGAGGCGGTCGCCCTCGCCGGCGACAGCCACGTCGATCTCCGTCTCGTGTCCCTCGTGCCGTTCGACGTTCCTCCAGGCCTCGACACCGGAGCGATCCGCACGGTCGGAGACACGCACGGACAGGAAGTGCTCGCGGTCGCATCCGAGCTGCTGCCCGACGGTCGCACCGCTGCGGTCGAGAAGGCTCCTGGCGATTCCGTCGAGGATGCCGTCGCGCATCTCTCCTGGCTTCCCGGCGAAGTAGTCCTGGTCGGCTCCAGCCGACTGGCACAGCCCCGCCGCCTGTTCCTGGGCTCCACCGCGGCGAAGATGCTGCACGAGCTGCCCGTTCCCATGATCGTCGTCCCGCGCACCCGCAACGAAGCAGGAGACCGCTGATGAGCAGCACCAACCGGGCGACGGAGCCCGAATCCGGTGTCACCACCGGCATCTCGACCAAGGGCCTGAGCGCCGGAACGGTCGGCCTCATCGGGGCGGTCGTGATCGGCATCTCGTGCATCGCGCCCGCCTATACGTTCACCGCCGCCGTCGGCCCCGTGGCCTCCACGGTCGGGGCGCAGATCCCGGCGATCATCCTGGTCGGATTCATCCCGATGCTCCTGGTCGCCTTCGGCTACCGCGAGCTCAACAACCGGATGCCCGACTCCGGCACCTCCTTCACCTGGGCCACGCGCGCCTTCGGGCCGTGGATCGGGTGGATGGCGGGGTGGGGGCTGGTGGTCGCCACGATCCTGGTGCTCTCCAACCTCGCCGGCATCGCGGTCGACTTCCTCTTCCTGCTGCTTTCGCAGATCACCGGCAATCCCGATATCGCGGGCCTCGCGAGCGTCACCTGGATCAACATCGGCGTGTGCCTGCTGTTCATGCTCGGCGCGACCTGGATCTCGTACCGCGACATGCAGACCACGCAGAAGCTGCAGTACTGGCTCGTGAGCTTCCAGATCCTCGTCCTGTTGTTCTTCGCAGGCGCGGCCATCGTGCAGGCGGTGAACGGCAACGGCTTCGACTACCAGCCGTTCGATCTGAACTGGTTCAACCCGTTCGCGATCTCGTCGTTCAGCGCGGTCGCCGCCGGCCTCTCGCTCTCGATCTTCATCTTCTGGGGCTGGGATGTCACCCTGACCATGAACGAGGAGACCAAGGACCCGGAGAAGACGCCGGGGCGCGCCGCCACGATCACGGTCGTCACGATCGTCACGCTGTATCTGCTGCTCGCCGTCGCGATGATCATGTTCGCGGGCGTCGGGACCGGTGCCCTGGGGCTCGGCAACGAGGACATCCAGGAGAACGTGTTCTTCCACCTCTCCGGACCCATCCTCGGACCGCTCGCGTTCCTGGTGTCGCTCGCGGTGCTGACGAGTTCGGCGTCGTCGCTGCAGTCCACGTTCGTCGGCCCGGCGCGCACCCTGCTGGCGATGGGGCACTACGGCGCCCTGCCGAAGTCGTTCGCGAAGGTCAGCCCGCGCTTCTTCACCCCGGGATACGCCACCATCGTCTCGGCCGTCGTCGCGTCGGCGTTCTACGCGGTGATGCGCATCGTCAGCGAAGACACGCTGTGGGACACCATCCTCACCCTCGGCATGATGATCTGCTTCTACTACGGCATCACCGCCTTCGCGTGCGTCTGGTACTTCCGCAAGCAGTGGTTCGACTCGACACGCAACTTCTTCTTCACGTTCCTGTTCCCGCTCGTGGGCGGTGCGATCCTCGCGGTGCTGTTCTTCACCACGCTGATCGACTCGATGGACCCCGCCTACGGCTCCGGTTCGAACATCGGCGGCGTCGGCATCGTCTTCATCCTCGGGATGCTGATCATCGTCGTCGGCATCGCGGTCATGATCTGGAATGCGGTCCGCCGGCCCGCCTTCTTCCGCGGCGAGACGCTGGGCATCGACGCACCGCCCAGCCGACGCAAGCGCTCCTAGCCCTCCTCACAGAAAGAGAATCATGAGCACTCAGACCGAACAGGCGCTCCTGGACAGCATCCCCACCGGCCTCTTCATCGGCGGTCAGTGGATCGACGGCGAGACCGGTGGCACCTTCGATGTGCAGGATCCCGCGACCGGTGCCGTGATCCGCACCATCGCGGATGCGACTCCGGGCGACGGCATCCGCGCCCTCGACGCCGCGGTCGCAGCCCAAGACGGGTGGGCCGCCACGGCTCCGCGCGTGCGCAGCGAGATCCTCCGCCGCGCGTTCGATCTCGTTCAGGCGCACAAGGAAGACCTGGCGCTGCTCATGACGCTCGAGATGGGCAAGCCGCTCGCCGAGGCGCGTGGCGAGGTCGTCTACGGCGGCGAGTTCCTGCGCTGGTTCAGCGAGGAGGCCGTGCGTATCAGCGGCCGCTACGGCATCAACCCCGAGGGCACCGGCCACATGGTCGTCTCGCAGCGTCCGGTCGGACCCTCGTTCTTCGTGACGCCGTGGAACTTCCCGTTCGCGATGGCGACCCGCAAGATCGCGCCTGCGCTCGCCGCCGGCTGCACCGTCGTGATCAAGCCCCCGGCACTCACTCCGCTGACGACGATGTACTTCACCAAGCTGCTCGAAGAGGCAGGGCTCCCCGCCGGAGTCGTCAACGTCGTGCAGACGTCGAAGTCGAGCGCCCTGTCGGCGCCGATCATCGCCGACCCGCGTCTGCGCAAGCTCTCCTTCACCGGATCGACCGAGGTCGGCCGCAAGCTCATCGCTCAGGCGGCTGAGGGCGTGCTGCGCGTGTCGATGGAGCTCGGCGGCAACGCGCCGTTCGTGGTGTTCGACGACGCCGACCTCGACAAGGCGGTCGACGGCGCGCTCGCCGCGAAGTTCCGCAACATCGGGCAGGCGTGCACGGCGGCGAACCGCTTCATCGTGCACAAGGACGTCGCGGGCGAATTCGCCAAGCGCGTCACCGAGCGTGTCAACGGCATGAAGATCGGCCGCGGTACCGAGGACGGCGTGGCGATCGGCCCGCTCATCGATGCGGGTGCTGTCGCGAAGGCCGGCGAGCTCGTCGATGACGCGGTCCAGCGTGGTGCGACGCTGCTTGCCGGCGGCAAGGCCGTCGAGGGCACCGGTACGTTCTACGAGCCCACGGTGCTCACCGACGTCGTCGCCGGCAGTGCCATCCTCCGCGAGGAGATCTTCGGACCGGTGCTCGCGATCGCGACCTTCGAGACCGAGGAAGAGGCCGTGCGTCTCGCGAACGACACCGAGTACGGGCTCGTCTCGTACGTGTTCACCGAGAACCTGCAGCGCGGCCAGCGGATGATCGACGGGCTCGAGACCGGCATGATGGGTCTCAACGTCGGTGTGGTCTCGAATGCTGCTGCTCCCTTCGGCGGCGTCAAGCAGTCCGGCGTCGGTCGCGAGGGCGGGCTCGAGGGCATCCACGAGTACCTGTCCACCAAGTACACGCTGATCCCGGTCTCCTGATTTCCGATGCGGGGTCCGCACTGTCGGGCCCCGCACCACCACACGAGAGGACATGTCATGACCGACTACGCCGTCATCAACCCCGCCACCGGAGAGACGCTGGCGTCCTTCGACACCTTCACGGATGCCCAGATCGATGAGGCCGTCGCTGCTGCCGACGAGGCTCACCGGGTGTGGTCCCGTTCGTCGACCGTCGCCGAGCGTGCGGCGCTCGTCCGCCGTGCCGCCGAACTGCACCGCGAACGTCGTGAGGAGCTCGCCGACATCTTCGTGCGCGAGATGGGCAAGCCGCGAGAGGCCGCCCTGGGCGAGGTCGACTTCGCCGCCGACATCGCCGAGTACTACGCCGACCAGGCGGAGTCGATCATGGCCGACCAGCCGATCGCCATCCTGGGCGACGGCTCGGCCATCATCCGCCGTTCCTCGCTCGGCCCGCTCGTCGGCATCATGCCGTGGAACTTCCCGGCGTACCAGATCGTGCGCTTCGCGGCTCCGAACCTGATCGTCGGCAACACGATCCTGCTCAAGCCCGCGCCGCAGTGCCCGGAGTCGTCGAGCGCGATCGAAGCGATCTACCACGACGCCGGCTTCCCGAAGGGCGCCTACCAGAACGTGCTCGCCACCAACGAGCAGATCGCGACGATGATCGCCGACCCGCGCGTGCAGGGCGTCTCGCTCACCGGATCCGAGCGTGCGGGTGCCGCGGTCGCCGAGATCGCCGGTCGCAACCTCAAGAAGGTCGCGCTGGAGCTCGGCGGGTCCGACCCGTTCATCCTGCTCTCGACCGATGACCTCGACGCCACCGTGCAGGCCGGCGTCGACGCGCGTCTCGACAACAACGGGCAGGCGTGCAACGGCGCCAAGCGCTTCATCGTGGTCGACGGGCTGTACGACGAGTTCGTCGAGAAGTTCACGGAGAAGATGGCCGCCGTCGAGGCGACCGATCCCACGCTCGATGACACGGTCCTCGGGCCGGTCGCATCCGAGACGGCAGCCGAGAACCTGCAGAAGCAGGTCGACCAGGCCGTGGAGCAGGGGGCGACTCTCCTCACCGGCGGCACCCGCGACGGCGCGTTCTTCGCACCGACCGTGCTCGCCGACGTGACGCCTGAGATGAACGTGTACCGCGAGGAGCTCTTCGGCCCCGCAGCGGTCGTCTACCGCGTGGCGGACGAAGACGCGGCGGTCGCACTCGCGAACGACACGACCTTCGGCCTCGGCTCCTACGTCTTCACGACGGATGCCGCGCAGGCCGAGCGCGTCGCCGACAAGATCGAGGCCGGCATGGTCTACGTCAACCTCGTGCTGGCAGACAGCCCCGAGCTGCCCTTCGGCGGCGTGAAGCGCAGCGGCACCGCTCGCGAGTTGGGCCACCTGGCTGCGGACGAGTTCGTCAACAAGAAGCTCATCCGCATCGGCTGAGCGTCTCGGATGAAGAAGAGGCGGTGTCCCGAGGGATGCCGCCTCTTCGCCCTCAGGCCGAGAAGAGCTTCAGCTCGTCCGGGGTGAAGTAGTTCTGGGTCACATCCGTGATCCGCACGAGGTACTTCCCGCGCTTCTCGTCGATCGAGACGACCGTCCCGACGTTGCCGGTCATCGTTCTGCCCGTGATCTGCACAGTGTCTCCGATGGCGAAGTCGTTCATTCTGCATCCTCTCGTCGTGCCGCGGCTCTGCCCGAGTGATCCGAGGCCGCGGCTCCTCTGACTCTCCGAGGCTAGATTGCCCTCGCGAGCGGGAACAGTGTCGGATGTCGGCGTTGCGGGTGACATCTGTCACGGCCTTCGGTCGAGCCTCGCCCCCTGACCCGGGCGTAGGGTCGAAGCATGGCCAACGTCGCTGAGAACATCGTCAAGACTCTGCACGCCAACGGGATCGACCGCGTCTACGGCATCCCGGGTGACTCGCTGAACGGCTTCACGGACGCGCTGCGCAAAGACGGCACGATCCGCTGGGTGCACGTGCGGCATGAGGAATCCGCAGCCTTCGCGGCCGCCGCCGATGCCGCTCTCACCGGTGAACTCGCGGTCGTCGCCGGATCGTGCGGACCGGGCAACCTGCACCTCATCAACGGCCTGTACGACGCCAACCGCTCGCGCGTGCCGGTGCTCGCGATCGCCGCGCAGATCCCCACGAGTGAGATCGGCACCGGCTATTTCCAGGAGACGCATCCGCAGGAGCTCTTCCGTGAGTGCAGCGTCTACGTCGAATACGTCGCCGACCCGAAGCAGATGCCTCGACTGCTCGAGATCGCCATGCGCACCGCGATCGAGGAGCGCGGGGTCGCGGTGCTCGTGATCCCCGGAGACGTCGCCCTCGCCGACATCGCCGACGACCGTGCCGTCGTGATCGAGCGCGCCCGCCCCGTGGTCGTGCCCAATGCGGCGGAGCTCGAGAAGGCGGCGACCCTGCTGAACGCGGCCAAGAAGGTCACGATCCTCGCGGGCGCCGGTGTCGAAGGCGCGCATGACGAGGTGATCGCCCTCGCCGACAAGCTGGGCGCGCCCATCGTGCACGCCCTCCGCGGCAAGGAGTTCATCGAGTACGACAACCCCTTCGACGTCGGGATGACGGGGCTTCTCGGCTTCGCCTCCGGCTTCCGCGCGATGGAGGCCGCCGACGCGCTGCTGGTCCTGGGCAGCGACTTCCCGTACGAGCAGTTCTACCCCGACGCCGCGAAGACGATCCAGGTCGACATCCGCGGCGCACAGCTCGGCAAGCGGCATCCGCTCGATCTGGGACTGGTCGGCGATGTTCGCGCCACGGCTGACGCACTGCTCCCGCGGGTGGCGCGCAAGGACGACCGCACGCACCTCGACGACGCCACCGCCCACTACCGCAAGACCCGCAAGAAGCTCGATGAGCTGGCCGTGCCTGCCAAGGGCAAGCGCCCGATCCACCCGCAATACCTCGCTCGGCTCCTGGACGAGTATGCGACCGATGATGCGATCTTCACGGCCGACGTGGGGTCACCGACCGTATGGGCGGCTCGCTATCTGGCGATGACCGAGAACCGGCGCCTGATCGGCTCGTTCACCCACGGCTCCATGGCGAACGCTCTGATGCACGGCATCGGGGCGCAGGTCGCGCACCCCGATCGTCAGGTCGTCGCCCTCGCCGGCGACGGCGGACTCTCGATGATGCTCGGCGAGCTTCTCACCCTGACGCAGAACAAGCTTCCGGTGAAGACGATCGTGGTCAACAACTCGTCGCTGAACTTCGTCGAGCTCGAAATGAAGGCCGCCGGCTTCGTCACCTACGGGACGGGCCTTGAGAATCCGAGCTTCGCCGCGATCGCCGAGGCGATGGGGATCTTCGCGCGCCGGGTCGAACGCAGCGAAGACCTCCCGGATGCCGTGCGCGAGGTGCTCGCCCACGACGGCCCCGCGCTGCTCGATGTCGTCACCGAGCGGCAGGAGCTGTCCATGCCGCCGGCCATCGAGGCCGCGCAGGTGAAGGGCTTCGCGCTGTATGCGATCCGCACCGTGATGTCGGGTCGAGGAGACGAGCTCCTCGACCTCGCCAAGGCGAACTGGCGCCAGCTGTTCTGAGCGGGCGCTCAGCTCTCCACGTGCGCGCGGATCTCGGCGGCCTCGCCGTGCCGTCCGAGCGCTTCGAGCACGTTGCCGAGCTCGAGCGAGGCGACCTGCAGCAGCGGCGGGTGCTCTGCCGCGTGCTCGATGGCGCTGCGGTACACGGGCACGGCGTCGGCTGACCGGTCGTTCCCCGCGAGCACGCGCGCGGCGAACAGCTCGGACCCACCGGCCGAGCCCATGTCGCCGAGTGCCGCGAACCCGTCAGCGGCGGTGAGCACGGCCGCGACCGCCTCGTCGACACGGCCGAGTTCGGCGAGGGCGCGTCCGCGCGAGTCCATCACGTCGGCGAGGAGCCACTCGGCCTCGTGCTGCTGCGCGAGCGCTGCGACCTCGTCGAAGAGGGCGAACGCCCGCTCGTCGCTGCGGCCGCCGTAGGCCTGCCCGAGGCTGTGCAGCACCTCGGTCAGTGCGCCGACGGCATCCGGTGCGCGGCGCACGATCTCGGCAGCCGATTCGAGCAGGGCGATCGCGTCGTCGTGCTCCTCGAAGCGCGCGAGGATCTTCGCCTGCTCCGTCATCGACATCGCCTGATCGGCGTGCTCCTCGGCCTGGCCGAACAGTTCGGAGGCGTAGCCGTGCGCGCCGACCGACTGGCCGAACTCGCCGGCAGCGCTCAGGGCGCGGGCCAGCATCGAGGCGGTCATCGCGCGAGAGGCGGCAGCGACCTCGGCCTCCTCCTCGCGCTGCAGCACGTCTCCGAAGAGCTCGGCTGCTTCTTCTGCGTCGCCGACGCGCAGCATGGCGCGGGCGAGACGGAAGTCCAGCCCCGTCGTGTCGCCGCCTGTTTCGCCGCCGAGTCGGGCCGCGAGGCGGTACCGGGAGACGGCCTTCTCCGGCTCGTCCGCGTCTTCCCAGAGAGCTCCGGCGAGCAGATGGGCGTCGCCGAGTGCGCGGGTGGCGCCCAGCTCGGCGAGAATCCGGCACGCATCGTCGGCGTCGGTCGCGCCCTCGGCATAGGTGCTGCCGCCGCCGCGAACGCGGGCTCGGGTCTGCAGCGCCTGCGCTCGATGGCCCGCGCTGAGGTCGTCCTGGGCGAGGAAGCGGTCCAGCAGCGCGCTCCCCGCCTCGAGGTCGCCCTTGCTGAGCACCGCCGAGATCGCCAGCAGCGTGGTGGTGTTCGTCAGCCGGGTGTCTTCTGCCTCGGCGAACGACCGTGCGGCGACCTCGGCGTGATCCAGGGCCGCGTCCGCCTCACCCGACTGCAGGTGCAGCGAGGCTCGGCTGATCGCGAGGTCGCCGCGCGTCCAGGCCGGCAGATCGTCGGAAGCGGCGATCTCCTCTTCCAGCGCAGCGGTCGTCTCCGCGGTGTTCAAGCCGAAGGTCGCAAGACCGATCCGCTCCTCCAGGTCGGCCTGCGCGTCGCGGCCGGTCGCCCGCAGTGCTGCCACCCGCTCCGGCAGCAGTTGAAGGGCTTCGTCGGCGCGATCGAGTGCGATCAGGATCCCCAGGCGCATCGAGAGCAGTTGGGCGCGTTTGGCCGGGTCTTCGACCTCGAGGGCGCGGGGGAGAGCTTCGAGGGTCTCGTGCTCGGCCCCGAACTGAGCGAGCTGCATCGCGCGCTCGAACCATCCGTCCGCGTCCACCGGAGTGTTCGTGGGGACGGGGGCGACGAAAGCATCCGAGCGGATCGGCACGTCGTACTGCTCGTTCGCGAGCGCCCGCATCCGCTCCAGGCTGCGTGCGTGTCCGTCGGTGCCGTCGCGGCCGTCGAACCCCGCACCGATCCGCTCGGCGGCCGTCCACGCGGAAGCGGCCAGATCCGCCGCGCTCCAGGTGCCCTCATGTTCGCCGAAGAACGGAACGAGCGCCGGCGACTCCGCGCCGCGCACGGGGGTGTCGCCGTGCCCGGTGGCCGTGACTCGATCCAGGGCGACGGCGAGGGCTGCGAGAGCGGCGAAGTGCGCGTCGACGTTCAGTCCGTCGTGCGCCAGCCAGCCGATGTGCTTCTCGACCAGTGCCAGTGCGCGCGCCTCGTTGCCGGTGACGGCCGCGAACACGATGTTGTTGGCGACGATGCGCAGGTTGTCGGGGTTGTCCTTCGCCAGCCGGTAGCTGCGCAGGTGCGCGGTCTTCGCCTCGTCGAGGCGCCCGGCGCGGAGGTACGGGAGCAGCACGCGCGAGAGGGCGTGCTCCGGCTCCTCGCCGCAGGAGAAGCCGCCCTCGATCATCTCCTCCACCAGGACGATCGCCTCCGCGTCGCGGTCGGTGTCGGCGAAGAAGCCGGCGATCTGGCTGCGTCCGCAGGCGTCGCAGTGGCTGTGGTCGTCGCGCGGCGTGGCCTCCAGCTGCACCCGGAGGGCCTCGGCCTCATCCATGCGTCCCGCGTCCCAGGCGTCTTCGAAGCGCGCGGTGAGCACGCCGCTGGCGCCGAGGCCGGCGGCGCGGTAGTGCGTCTCCATGTCGTCGAGAACAGCGGCGATCTGCTCCTGCGAGAAGGCGGGAGAGGAACGCAGCGAAGACGCCATCCACTTGAACTGCCACATCAGGTCGGCCCCGCCGTTGTCGAGGTCGGCGGGGAAGCGCTGCGGCTCGGCATCGTGGTGCGCGAGGCACCAGGCGAACGAGTTGAGCATGACGTCGGTCGCGCCGTTCATGTTCGCCGAAGCGGTCTGACGCATCCGGGCGTCGTACTCCAGACGCTCGTCGCCGATCTCCACGGCGAGTGCGACGGCCTCGGCGACGAGAGCCTGCTCTGCGGGGCCCCAGGGAGTGCGGTCGATCTCCTCGATCAGCTGCTGGAAGCGCTTCTTCGGACGTGCCATGGACGGAACCTTTCGGGGGAGTGTCAGCGGGCGTCGCCGAAGGGGATGGAGTCCCCTTCCAGGCCGGCCGAGAGCGAGACGAGGTCGGCGAGTGCGCTGGTCATCAGCGCTCGGTCGGCGTCGGCGAGCGGGTGGTGCCCTGCGAGCAGTGCCTGGATGTAGAGGAGCTGCACGGTGCGGGCGAAGACCGCGTCGTCCTGCACGCGCACCAGGGCGCGCACGACCCGGTTCGACCAGTTCAGGCACAGACGGGCGCTCAGGTCGTCCTCGCGGGCGGAGGAGACGGTCTGGTCGATACGGTCCAGCACGCCGCCCCACAGCGAGCCGGTGATGCCCTTGGTGCGTCCGCGGTCGATCGCCCGCAGCACCTCGGGGTCGGCCACGTAGAGTCCTGCGAGGTCGGGCCGGTCGATGGATCGCACGACGACGGAGCAGTCCGAGGTCGCGAGCACGGCGCCCGCGCGGGCCTCCAGCGCCACGGCGGCGTCGCGGTCGTCGAGTGGCGGCGGGTCGAGTCGGTCGAGCTCACCGGTGACGTCGACCTGTTCGACCGTGATGTGCGGGTACAGGTCCGGGAGCATCCGGATCAGGTCGGCGTCGTAGAGATAGCCGCCGTTGACGAGCACCTCTTCCGCGGGGGAGATGCCGGCGACCTGGCGGAACTCGTCGACTGTCTGCGCGTAGCGGACGTGCGGGTAGCGCTCGACGAGGTCGCCGATCCGCAGTGTGCCGTGCGTGGTCTCCACGGTGAGCCAGCGGGAGATGAAGTGGGCCAGCTCCTCGTCATGTCGCACCAGCGACTTGAGTCCGACCTCGTGCACCGCGACGAACTGCGCGAGGCGATGCGGTTCGCTGAGTCCCAGCTCGAGCACCCAACGGCGGATACCGGCGCCCAACTGCTCGCGCACGCGTTCGAGCGCGGCGTCCTCGACCAGCGATTCCCGGCTCGCGGTCGGGGCGAGCCCGGTGGAATCGACCACGGCTCGGACGAAGAACGCCCAGTCGGGGAGCACGTCGTCGACGCGCTCGGAGAGCAGCATCCGACCGAGGTACATGCGTGTCGCCTGGCGTGCGCCGGGGGGAGGGGCGTAGGGCAGCACGTAGGCGAGGCCACTGGTGCCGGTGGCAGGTTCGCTCAGTTCGATGATGTCGAGCGGGCTCGCGCCGAGGAGGTCCCGCCCGTACCGCAGCGCGCTCTCGGGATCCCGAGCCGCGTCGAGGAACGGCGCATCCCTGGTGATGTCGATGTCCCCGGCGGCCGTGTCGATGCTCACCCGCACCGGCAGGAACTCGCCGAACGTCGTCGCCAACTCATGCACGGCAGCCGGGCGCAGGAGCTCGTCGGCATCGAAGCGGGGCACGAGATGCACACTCGTGCCGATCGGCAGTTCCTCGTCGATCTCGGCGACCTGGAAGGTGCCGTCGGCACTGCCGGTCCACTCGACCGAAGCGCCGCCCTTGGCGCTGCGGGAGCGGATGACGATGGTGTCGGCGACCATGAAGCAGCTGAGCAGACCGATGCCGAATTGCCCGAGGTAGTCGCTTCGCGGCAGGTCGAAGATGTCGCGCTTGGAGCTGCGTCCCACGGTCGCCAGCAGATCGGCGACCTCGGCCGCGGTCAGTCCGACTCCGTCGT
Organism: Microbacterium sp. MYb54; assembly: GCF_002979515.1. Taxonomy (GTDB): domain Bacteria; phylum Actinomycetota; class Actinomycetes; order Actinomycetales; family Microbacteriaceae; genus Microbacterium. The sequence goes on from NZ_PCPA01000005.1 coordinate 234,736, forward strand.
CGCGCAGGACGAACTCGCCGTTCTCCGCGGTCAGCGGGGTGATCCGGATGCGACCGCCCCCGCCGTCGACCTCACGGCGGGCCGTGATCGCATCGCGGGCGTTCTGCAGAAGCTCCCGCAGGTACACACGGGGGCTGGAGTAGATGTGCCGGCTGAGCAGATCGACGACTCCGCGCAGATCCACCTGGAACTGCTGCACTTCAGCGCTCACCGGCGCTCCCTCCTCCTGCATTCGCTCGCTGAGCCTAACAAGAACACGCCTTCGCGATCCCGGTTCGGCGGCACCGGATCGATGCCGTATGCTTGTGGGGCAGTTGTTCTCTGCAATCTTTCGCCATGCCTGGGGTCTCCCGATCACAGCTACGGTGGCAGAGTAAGAGAACACCCCAGAGGCCTCCTGGTCTCTAGGGCGGTAGCTCAATTGGCAGAGCAGCGGTCTCCAAAACCGCAGGTTGCAGGTTCGATTCCTGTCCGCCCTGCGCGTCAGCGCAACGCTGACACACGAAAGGTACATTCAGGATGGATCAGGACGAACCGCGCGGCGAGGTCGTCGCGGCCGGCGCCACCCGCGAGAAGAAGGGCAACCCCTTCTCCCGGTTCTTCGGGAGCATCGCCCTGTTCATCCGCCAGGTCATCGCCGAGCTCCGCAAGGTCGTCACCCCGACTCGCAAGGAGCTGTTCAAGTTCACCGGGGTGGTGCTCGTCTTCGTGATCATCGTCATGGGCATCGTCTACGGCTTGGACACGCTGTTCGCGTTCGTGACGCACTGGGTGTTCGGAATCCCTGGCTGATGACCCCCGCGGCTTGCGCCGCAGCTATGGAGAAGAAGCAACGTGTCTGAACGATATTCCGACGACGCCGACTGGGCGACCGCCGCAGAGCAGTCCAGCGAGGAAGACGAAGCCCAGGAGGGCAACGTCCTCGCTGAGGAAGAGCTCTCGGTCACCTCGGCTGAGCACGTCGCGGTCCACGTCGAAGACGAGGACGGCGAAGGAGACGACACGGATGACATCGACATCGAAATCGACGACCCGGAGGCGGACGCGATCGTGAACGACGCTCTCAACCTGGACGAAGCGGCTGAGTCTGAGGCTGCCGCTGAGGTCCTCAACGAATCTGTGGCCGAAGAGGTCGCAGACCTCGACGCCGCTGCGGCCGAAGAGGTCACCCCCTACGACGGTCCCGACCTCGGCGCTGATGAAGCGCAGGGCGACGAGGACTCCTCCGACGACGAAGACGACGAAGACGCGGAGGAAGACCCGTACGAGGCCTTCCGCATGGACCTGCGCATGCTTCCGGGCAAGTGGTACGTCATCCACTCCTACGCCGGCTTCGAGCGCAAGGTCAAGGCCAACATCGAGCAGCGCAAGTCGACGCTCGAGGTCGAGGACGAGATCTACCAGATCGAGGTCCCGATGGAAGACGTGGTCGAGATCAAGAACGGCCAGCGCAAGATGGTCACCCGCGTGCGCATCCCCGGCTACGTGCTGGTGCGCATGGAGCTCACGGAAGACACCTGGTCGGTCGTCCGCCACACGCCCGGCGTCACCGGCTTCGTGGGCAACGCCCACAACCCGACGCCGCTGCGCTTCGAAGAGGCCTTCAATATGCTGAAGGCGCTCGTCGAGGTCAAGGACGTCCCGACCGCCAAGAACATCGCCTCGAAGGGCGGCCACGCCGTCGCCCGTCCGCTCCCGGCAGAGGTCGACTTCGAGGTCGGCGAGACCATCACGATCAAGGAGGGTTCGTTCGCGGGCCTTCCGGGTTCGATCAGCGAGATCAAGCCCGAGAGCGGCAAGCTCACGGTCCTCGTCTCCCTCTTCGAGCGCGAGACCCCGGTCGAGCTGTCGTTCGACCAGGTCACCAAGATGGTCTGACACACACCCTGACGAGAACGGCCGTCCCATTCGGGGCGGCCGTTCTTGCGTTGTGCTGCGCGTGCTCCCGTTCCGGTCGCACTTGCTGTCGCTCTCGGCGCATTTCTACGGCAGGAAGTGCGACCGGAACGGCGGTGGATGGTGGGGCAGGCGTCGTGACCTGAGCGAGTCCGCGGAAGTCTTCCTGATCGGGTAGACTTGTGTGGTTTGTGTGACGCTTCGGCGTGCGCAGAGACGACCACGTTCCGGAAACGCCGGATCTGTGGGAGAAGCGGATGCTCCGGCATCCGATTCGATGAAAGGAAAGAGAATGGCACCGAAGAAGAAGGTGACCGGCCTGATCAAGCTTCAGATCAACGCCGGTGCAGCCAACCCGGCGCCGCCGATCGGCCCCGCGCTCGGTCAGCATGGCGTCAACATCATGGAGTTCTGCAAGGCGTACAACGCCGCGACCGAGTCGCAGCGCGGCAACGTCATCCCCGTCGAGATCACCGTCTACGAGGACCGCAGCTTCACGTTCATCCTGAAGACCCCGCCTGCTGCGGAGCTCATCAAGAAGGCCGCAGGCGTCCCCAAGGGCTCCGCGACCCCGCACACCGTCAAGGTCGCGAAGATCACCAAGGACCAGGTCCGCCAGATCGCCGAGACCAAGCAGGCCGACCTGAACGCGAACGACATCGAGGCCGCGATCTTGATCATCGCCGGCACCGCCCGTTCCATGGGCATCACGGTCGAGGGCTGAGGAGAATAATCATGGCTACCAAGTCCAAGGCTTACAAGGCTGCCGCCGAGAAGATCGAGGCAGACCGTTTCTACACCCCGACCGAGGCTGTCGCCCTCGCGAAGGAGACCGGCTCGTCGAAGTTCGACTCGACCGTCGAGGTCGCGCTGAAGCTCGCGGTCGACCCCCGCAAGGCAGACCAGATGGTGCGCGGCACCGTCATCCTGCCCCACGGCACCGGTAAGACCGCCCGCGTCATCGTCTTCGCCACCGGCCCCGCGGCCGAGGCAGCGATCGCCGCAGGTGCAGATGAGGTCGGCGGCGCCGAGCTCATCCAGAAGGTCGCCGATGGCTGGACCAACTTCGACGCCGCTGTCTCCACCCCGGAGCTCATGGGCCAGGTCGGTCGTCTCGGAAAGGTGCTCGGACCGCGTGGTCTGATGCCGAACCCGAAGACCGGCACCGTGACTCCGAACCCGGCCAAGGCCGTCGAGGAGATCAAGGGCGGAAAGATCGAGTTCCGCGTCGACAAGCACGCCAACGTGCACTTCGTCGTCGGCAAGGCATCCTTCACCGCAGAGCAGCTGAACGAGAACATCGGCGCAGCGCTCGAGGAGATCGTCCGCCTCAAGCCGTCGAGCTCGAAGGGCCGTTACATCCAGAAGGGTGCGGTGTCGACCACGTTCGGCCCCGGCATCCCGCTGGACGTCAACTCCATCTGAGTCTGACTCTCTCGAAACGCCCCCGGGTCCGCCCGGGGGCGTTTCTGCGTCTCCGGCGACCCACGAAACGAAACGTCATCGGATGCTCGGAACGGCCCAGCGCCACGTACTGTGGGGGAGTTCCCGCGACGGTCGCGTAAACTCGCACCGCGCTTCACACCCCAGGAGGGTTCATGTCTCGTCGTCTCATCGCCGTCACCGCACTCGTCGTCGCCGCTGCCGCCCTGACCGCCTGCAGTGGTTCCAGCACGCCCGCGAACACCTCGGGCAGCGGTGAGAGCTCCGCGAGCTCGGAGTACGGTCTCGCGAAAGACGGCACGCTCACGGTCGGGACCGAGGGCACCTATCGCCCCTTCAGCTTCCACGGCGACAACGGTGCCGGCGACCTGACCGGATACGACGTGGAGATCATCGAGGCCGTCGCCGACAAGCTCGGTCTCGAGGTGAAGTTCGAAGAGACGCAGTGGGATGCGATCTTCGCGGGTCTCGACGCCGGCCGCTTCGACGTGATCGCCAACCAGGTCACGATCAACGACGAGCGCGAGGCGAAGTACCTCTTCAGCGCTCCGTACACCGTCTCTCCTGGCGTGATCGTGGTCGCCGACGACGACGACTCGATCTCGGCGTTCGCCGACCTCGAAGGCAAGACCACCGCGCAGTCGCTCACGAGCAATTGGAACGACCTCGCCACCGAGTCGGGCGCCAAGGTCGAAGGCGTCGAGGGGTGGGCACAGGCCGTCGAGCTTCTGCGCCAGGGCCGCGTGGATGCGACCATCAACGACAAGCTCACCTTCCTCGACTACGAGACGACGAACAGCCCGACCGGCCTGAAGATCGCGGCCGAGACCGACGACGCGGGTGAGCAGGCCTTCGCCTTCACCAAGGACAAGGAGGCTCTCGTCACGGCGGTCGACGGCGCACTCGAAGAGCTGCGAGCCGACGGAACCCTGGCCGAGATCAGCAAGAAGTACTTCGGCGAAGACGTCTCGCAGTAATCGATGGAGAGTCCCTGGCAGCTGTTCCTGGACTCGCTCGGGCCGATCGCCTGGGCGGGTCTGACGGCGACGGTGCCGCTCGCGCTGGCATCGTTCGCCCTGGGACTCGTCATCGCGGTCGGCATCGCCTTGATGAGGATCTCGGTGAATCCGATCCTCTCGGGCATCGCCCGGTTCTACATCTCGGTGATCCGCGGTACGCCGCTGCTCGTGCAGCTGTTCGTGATCTTCTACGGCATGCCGTCGATCGGGATCACGATCGACCCGTGGCCGAGCGCGATCATCGCGTTGTCGCTCAACGTCGGCGGATACGGTGCCGAGGTGGTCAGGGCGGCGATCCTCTCGGTCCCGCAGGGGCAGTGGGAGGCCGCGTACACGGTCGGCATGAACCGCACCCACACCCTCACCCGCATCATCCTGCCGCAGGCTGCACGGGTGTCGGTGCCGCCGCTGTCGAACACGTTCATCTCGCTCGTGAAGGACACCTCGCTCGCGTCGCTGATCCTGGTCACGGAGCTGTTCAAGGTGGCGCAGCAGATCGCGTCGACGACCTACGAATTCATGGTGCTCTACCTCGCCGCCGCGCTGGTCTACTGGGTGTTGTGCCTGGTGCTGTCGTTCGGCCAGAGCGCACTCGAGAGGAGGCTCGACAGCCGTGTCGCACACTGACAACACCGCAGAGGCTCTGCTCACCGCCCGTGGCCTGCACAAGAGCTTCGGCGACAACGAGGTGCTCCGCGGCATCGACCTCACCCTGCACCGCGGCGAGGTCGTCGTGCTGATCGGTCCCAGCGGTTCGGGCAAGACGACGGTGCTCCGTGCACTCAACGGCCTCGAGACGCCGGATGCCGGCTCGATAGTCGTCGAGGGCGGTCCCGAAATCGACTTCGCGCCGGAGACGAAGCCCTCGACCCGCGTGCAGAAGCAGAAGCGGCTCGCACTGCGGGATCGTTCCGCGATGGTCTTCCAGCACCACAACCTCTTCCCGCACTTCACCGTCCTCGAGAATGTGATCGAGGGTCCGTGGCGGGTGCAGGGGCGCCCGAAGGCCGAGGTCGTGGCCGAGGCCCTCACTCTGCTCGACCGAGTGGGCCTGGCCGACAAGGCGGATGCGCGTCCGCATCAGCTCTCCGGTGGACAGCAGCAACGCGTGGGCATCGTGCGAGCACTCGCGCTCAAGCCCGACCTGCTGCTCTTCGACGAGCCCACCAGTGCACTCGACCCGGAACTCGTGGGGGAGGTGCTGCTCGTGATCAAGGAGCTCGCCGACGAGGGATGGACCATGGCGGTCGTGACCCATGAGCTGAGCTTCGCGCGCGAGGCCGCCGATCACGTGCTGTTCATGGACGGCGGTGTCGTGGTGGAGCAGGGGCCGCCGGCCGAGCTCTTCAGCGCGCCGAAGCATGAGCGCACGCAGCGCTTCCTCACTCGCATCATGCGCCCGCTCGACGGCTTCTGAAACCGCTCGCAGCTCGCCCCGAGCACGGATCGGTGGCAGGATGCCCTCGTGGGAACCATCGACGACTACCTCGCAGACCTCACCTCCGCCGATCGTGATGCGATCGATCGGGTCTATGCGATCGCCCGCCAGGAGGCTCCGGATGCGGAGCAGGGCAAGGGATACGGCATGCCGGCGCTCGTGTACCGCGGCAAGTCGGTGCTCTCGGTGATGCGGGCCAAGAAGCACATCGGGATCTACCCGTTCAGCCCGGATGCGGTCGCCGCGGTCGCCGCCCTCCTCGAGGGGCATCCTGGTGTCAGTGTCGACAAGGGGACGATCCGGTTCCAGCCCGAGCATCCGATCCCGAGCGACGTGATCGAGAAGCTCGTCCGCACCAGGCTCGCCCAGATCGGTGACGCCTGAAGCCGCTCAGCCCCCCAGGACCGGCAGCACCAGGCTGATCGCGATCGAGATCATGATCACCGCGATCACGGCGTCGAGGATGCGCCAGGAACGCGGAGTGCGCAGCCAGCGGCCGAGATAGCGCGCGCCGAAGCCCAGCGCCGTGAACCACAGGAGGCTGGCGGCGATCGCGCCTGCCGCGAACAGCCACCGCTCGTCGCCGTGGGTGGCTGCGATCGAGCCGAGCATCAGGACCGTGTCGAGATACACATGCGGGTTGAGCCAGGTCAGCGCGAGCGTGGTCAGGATCACGGGGGCCAGCCGGGTGCCGGTGAGTGTCGTCGTCGAACCATCGGCAGCCGGGGGACCGGGCAGCGCAGCATTCGTCCCATCGGCGTCGAGCTCCTCGCCGCCTCGCCAGGCGCGGCGCGCGGCCAGAATGCCGTAGGTGAGGAGGAACAGCGCTCCTGCCCATCGGGCCACGACGACGAGCCAGGGCGCGGCGGAGAGCACGAAGCCGAGCCCGGCGACGCCGGCGGCGATGAGAGCGGCATCGGAGAGGGCACAGATGAGGACGACGGCCAGGACGTGTTCGCGGCGGATCCCCTGACGCAGGACGAAGACGTTCTGCGCGCCGATCGCGACGATGAGGGAGAGGCCGAGTCCGAGGCCGGCGAGGACGGTGAGCATGCATCCAGCCTAGGAATCGAAGCACATGATGAGAAGCGAAGATTCCTACTGAACCATTAGCATCGCTAATGTGCGAATCGATCCTGAACTCGCGGCCACTCTTGCGGCGATCGTCGACGAGGGGACTCTGGACGCGGCCTCACGTCGCCTGCAGGTCACCCCGTCGGCCGTGAGCCAGCGGCTGAAGGCGCTCGAACAGCAGCTCGGTCGCATCCTGATCGTGCGCACCAAGCCCGCTCGCCTGACGGAGGCGGGAGAGGCGGTCGTGCGGCTGGCGCGGCAGGTGGCCCTGCTCGAGCATGACGCGCTCGTCGGCGTGGGGATCGACGAAGACGGCGGGGCGCGGCGGATCAGCATCCCCCTCGCTGTGAACGCCGACTCGATGGCGACGTGGTTCCTCGCCCCGCTCGCGAGGCTCTCGTCCGCACACGACATCGACTTCGACCTGCACCGAGACGATCAGAACTTCACCGCGCGGCTGCTGGAGTCCGGCACCGTGATGGCGGCGGTCACGAGTGAGGAGTCGCCGGTCACCGGATGCTCGGTGTCACCGCTGGGCGTGCTCGAATACCGGGCCATGGCAGAAGCGGGTTTCGCCGAGCGCTGGTTCTCGGACGGGGTGACATCGACGGCTCTGGCTGCAGCACCGTTCGTCGACTTCGACCGCCGCGACACGCTGCAGCACGAATGGCTCGGAGCGATGTCGGTCGGGCAGCAGGGGGTGCCACGGCACTACGTGCCCGCATCCCACGACTACGCCCTCGCCGTCGGACTCGGCCTGGGGTGGGGGATGGTGCCGCTCCTGCAAGAGGTGCAAGGGCTGGTCCCGCTGGGGGGTCCGACTCTTCGCGTGCAGCTCTATTGGCAGCAGTGGAACCTGCGTTCGGAGCTGCTGGACACCATCGCTGCGGAGATCGCCGCCGAGGCGCGTCGCGTGCTCGGCGGCACCCCCGTCACTCGCTCGCGGTCGAACCCGGCGTCACGCCGGAGCCGAGGGCGTGCAGCAGCCGGGTGAGGTTGCCGATATCGGTGAGGCTCCAGTCTTCGAGCGTGCGCAGCAGCATGCCCTCCTGCGGCAGTCGAGCCGCTGAAAGCCGCTCTGTGCCGAGGGGAGTGAGCTGCAGCAGGAAGGAGCGGCCGTCGGCGGGGTCGGCCGAACGCTCGATCAAACCGAGCTCCTCCAACTCGCGCACCGTCCGGCTGACCTGGCCTTTGTCCATGAGCATGCGCTCGGACAGCGTCGAGACCGTCACCCTTTCGTATCGTGCGATCGTGGTGAAGATCTTGTAGCCACCGGGCAGCAGGCCGGGACTCACCCGGTTCGCGTTCTCGGTGATCACGCGCCGAAAATGCGTGATCAGCTCGCTGAACTCCGCCTCGAGGGCGCGCACCGCGTCGGCCCGCGCCTCCGGGGTCTCGGTGATGTGATCAGCGGCGGACATCGGATGCCGTATCGCCGTGATCGCCCGTCCGGTCGATCACGGTGACGGTGCCCGTCGTCGGTGCTCCGGAGAGCGCCGTCGCATCGGAGATCGCGACGTCTGCGGCATCTTCCACTGCGCCGTCGACGGGCTTCTTCTTCTTCGCGGCATCCGCCTCGGCGCGCTCGCTCGTGGTCATGGTGGTGAGCGGGCGATTCGGCAGGAACAGGATCGCGATGAGGCTGATCACCGCGAGCGGGATGCCGATCAGGAACGCATGGGAGATGGCCTGCGCGTAGAAGTCCTCGATGATCGAGCGCACCGGCTCCGGGAGGAGACGCACCTCGGGCAGCGTTCCGCTCGAGAGTTGAGCGGCGACCTCGGCTCCCTTGTCGCCGAGCTGGGCGATCGCGGCGCCGATCCGCTCCTTGCCGTCGCTGAACAGGCTGGTCAGGGTGTTCGCGAGCACGGCGCCCATGACCGAGACGCCGATCGTGCCGCCGAGGCTTCGGAAGAAGGTCACGCCCGAGCTCGCGACGCCCATCTCGCTGGGCTTCGCGACGTTCTGCACGATGAGGACGAGGTTCTGCATCGTCATGCCGACGCCGGCGCCCATCACGAACATGTAGATCGAGACGAGGACGAAGTTCGTGTCGTAGTGCAGGGTCGACAGCATGACGGAGCCGGCGATCAGCAGCACGGAGCCGAGGATCAGGTAGCCCTTCCACTTGCCGAAGCGGGTGACGAGCTGGCCGACGACCATCGATGCGATCAGGAGCCCCGCCATCATCGGCAGCGTCATGAGCCCGGCCTCGGTCGGTGTGGCACCGCGAGAGAGCTGCATGTACTGCGCGAGGTAGACCGAGGTGCCGAACATCGCGACGCCGATCGAGATCGATGCGAGCACCGACAGTGTGAACGTGCGACCGCGGAAGAGCGTGAGCGGGATGAGCGGCTCGCGTACCTTGAGCTCGACGATGATGAAGGCGATGGCCGAGGCGAGCGCACCGCCGACCATGAGCACGGTCTCGGTGCTCCACCAGTCGAAGGTCGAGCCCGCGTTGGTGATCCAGATGAGGATCAGTGAGACGGCGGCCGAGAGCAGCACGATGCCGACGTAGTCGATCGATACCTTGCGGGTGCGCTCGGTGCTGATGTGCAGTGTCTTCTGCAGGATGATGAGCGCTGCGACCGCGAACGGGAGCGCGACGAAGAAGTTCCAGCGCCAGTTCGCGACGTCGGTGATCCATCCGCCGAGCAGCGGTCCGCCCACGGTGGCGACGGCCATCACGGCGCCGAAGAGGCCCATGTACCGGCCGCGCTCGCGCGGGCTGATGATGTCGGCCATGATGACCTGGCTGAGGGCGGCCAGTCCGCCGCCGCCGATGCCCTGGATGGCGCGGAATGCGATGAGGGTGTTCGTGTCCTGCGCGAAGCCGGCAGCGGCGGTCGCGGCCACGAAGATGACGATCGCGATCTGGATCAGCAGCTTGCGGTTGAACAGGTCGGCGAGCTTGCCCCAGATGGGAGTGGAGATCGCGGTGGTGAGCAGAGTCGCGGTGATGACCCAGGTGTAAGCGGCTTGGTCGCCACCGAGGTCGTGCACGATGACGGGCATCGAGGTGGAGACCACCGTGGTGGCGATCATCGAGACGAACATGCCGAGGAGGAGCCCGGTGAGGGCTTCGAGCACCTGGCGATGCGTCATCTTGACGGGAGAGTCCGTGGTCATGCGTGACCTTTCGCAGTCTGGAGGGAGGATGCTGCGACAGCTCTGGCGCGCACGAGATGGTTGAACTGCGTCAACTATACGCCGATCGTTGATCTACGTCAACGATTCGCAGCGGCCGATCCAGGTCTGCGCGGGATGAGCGAATGTCCTGCGCGAAATCGCCTTGTCCTTCGGAGGGGGCAAGGAGATGATGGCGCAAACGCGCGGATGCGTGGTCGTTGAGGGGCGATCGGAACACAGGTATTCGCGCGGTTCACCGAATTCCTGAGGGGGATGCGACATGGCTACCAAGGCAACGCAGCGCAAGATTCTCGCAGTACTGGCAGGCGGGCTCGTGCTCGGCGTCGGCACCGCGGTGACGCTCGCGGTCTGGAACGACTCCGAGTTCGCGAACGGCACGTTCACGGCAGGTGCTTTCAACCTGGAAGGGTCGACGGACGGAACCGCCTACGCCGACCATGCCACCACCGGCACCGCAGCGACGCTCGCTTTCACTCTGCCCGCAGGGCTGGTGGGGAACATGTCGCCGACGAGCTCCGTCTACGCCGGCTTCTGGGTGCGCCTGGCAGCCGGTACGACCAGTGGCGCGAACCTCGTCGCCGCCGGAACCACGGCCGACGCCGCAGCGACCTCGAACTCCGGGCACCTGTCGTACTCGATCTACCAGCTCGCGCCGGGGGCGACCTGCAACGCGGCGACCGCGACCGGCACGCCGATCGCGACCGGGGCTACGCTCGACGCCCAGACCGGTACCACCACCGTGCCGCTGACGGCCGGAGGGACCGCGGCCGTCCCCGGCACTGCGGTGCAATTGTGCTTCAAGGTGACTGCGGACGCGGCGCTCACACCGAGCCTGGTGACCAACGCCACCTGGAAGTTCACGGCGACCTCGACGAACTGAGCATGTGATGGTCACCCGCAGCGAAATGCGGGAGAGGCGGCGACTGCGCTCCCGTCGACTACGAGCCGTCCTCGCGGGTGGGCTCGTGTTCGGAATCGGCGTCACCGCGACTCTTGCCGCATGGAACGACTCCGAGTACGGCGCCGCGAGCTTCACGGCGGGGAGGTTCGACATCGTCGGAGCGATCGATGGGGCGACCTTCTCGAGCCACGCGACCACGGGGGCGGCGGCGACGTTGAACTTCGTGCTCGCTCCGACTGCGATGGCACCGGGAAACTCCACATACGCGCTGTTCAGCGTGAAGACCGCCAATCCTTCGGTCGCGGGAACGCTGCAGCTGACCGCGGGAACGCCGGGAGGCACGGGGCTCGCGACGTATCTCACCTACGGGGTGCGCACGATAGCCGGCACCACCTGCAACTCGACCACATACGCGGCGGGAACGGCGGTCGTGGCGGACGGATCAGCCCTCACCGCAGGAGGCTCGGCGACCCAGGTCGTGACGGCGAACGGCGCGGCGCAGGTGAACTACTGCTTCGCGGTCACGCTCCCGCTCACAGCACCGAACGCTGCGCAGGGGCTCACGATGACGCAGACCTGGCAGTTCCTCGGGACGTCGTCGTAGCAGGAGCGGATGGCAGGGAGGAGGACGAGATGACGATCCCCACGACACGACGGAGCCTGCGCGACAGAGAGACCTCCCTCGCCGCGGTCGAACCCCACGCGACCGCGGCGAGGGCGCATGCCGGTATCCGGCCGGGGCGGGTGATCGGCGACGTCCTGCTCTGGGCGGCCGCGGTCGCCGGTGCGATCTGCATCCTGCTCGTCGTGCTCGCCTTCACGGCGCAGATCACGCTCATCATGTTCCGCACCGGGTCGATGTCGCCCACGATCCCCGCCGGCTCCGTCGCGGTGGTGCAGCGCGTCCCGGCGACCGAGGTCGAGGTCGGCGACGTCGTGACCGTCGACCGCGAGGGGGAGCTGCCGGTGACCCACCGCGTCACCACGATCGCCCCGGGTGCGAGCGCGGACGAGCGCGTGATCACGATGCGCGGAGACGCGAACGCCGTAGACGATCCCTTCCCTTACCCGGTGACGTCCGTGCGGAAGGTGCTGTTCTCGGTTCCCGGGATCGCTCTGGTCGTCGCGGGCATGGGGAATCCGGTCGTACTCGGAACGCTGACGGTCGCGGCGACCGCTCTGGTGGTGTGGGCCTTCTGGCCACGCGGGGCCCGCCGGTTCAGGTCCGACGCTGAGGGGAACGGCCCATGAGGCGCATCTTCATCGCTGCCGTCCTCGCTGTCCTCGTGGTCGCGATGCCGTCCGCTGCGTGGGCGGCGCCGACGACCCAGGTCATCCAGGGATCGGTGCTGCGTCTCGTCTCCGTCGCTGACTGGGCGGCGGCAGGCAGTCTTCTGCCCGGTCAGCCCGTGCGGTGGGATGTCGCGGTGAGCGCCCATGCCCCGGATCCCGGCGTCGTGCGGATCGGCATCAGCGCGACGGGTGAAGCGCGGCTGCTCCTTGACGTGTCGACGTGTCCGCAGGCATGGACGGACACCGAATGTCCCGGCGGCGCGACCGAACTGCGCACCGGGTGGAGCATTCCGCGCGACGGCGTCGAGGTTCCGCTCACCGAGATCGCCGACACCGAGACGGCGTACCTCCGCCTCGCGATCTTCCTCGATCCGTCCGGGGGTTCGGGCGCCGGCAGCACTGACGTCCGCGTTCTCGCACAGGGCGCAGGGGAGACCGTGACCGTGGGGTCTGACGGAGGGTTGGCCACGACGGGTCTGCCGCCCGGCACTCCCTGGGCGGTCGGGGTGGGCGCGATACTCGTCGCGTGGGGTGCGGCGCTGGTGCACAGCCGTCGGCGACTTTCGGTAGCCGAGGCGGGGAGCGCGCGATGAGGCGCCCCGCACGCTCACGCATCCTGGCGGGTGCGGTCGGCCTCGCCGTTCTCGTCGGAGTCGCCTCAGCGCCTGCCGTGCAGATGACCGACGCCGCTTTCACCGACAGCGAGTACGCCACGCGGTCCTTCACAGCCGCGACGCTGGCGACACCGGTGGTCACATCGTGCACGGTGACGAGCTTTCTCGGCACCTTCACGGGCTTCACGATCACGTGGACCTCGCCCTATCTGACGGTGCAGCAACGACTTTCCATCAACAACGTCGTCGTCGACAACAGCAACGTGACGCAGAGCGGCGCTGGACCGTACACATACTCGGCGACCATCAGTTCCGGACTGCTGAACACGCTGCTGGGGAGTCTCCTCGGCTCCACCAACGCCGTGAAGGTCGAGACGATCTACGCCGGGACGTCGTGGGTCTCACCGGCGGCGTCGCGTTCGTTGTCGGTCGGTGGCCTCCTGGGCCTCGGCGGTAACAACACCTGCACCTGAGCGGTGCAGGGCTCGCTGCGCTCTCAGTCCGCGAGGGCGAGGGCTCGGAACGTGTCGCGTTCGCGGAGCTGTTCGCGGCGGCTGGCCGCGGCATCCGTCAGCCGGTTGGGGACCTGCTGGCCGGTGGTGCGCCGGTAGAGCTCATCGATGAGGTCGGTGGCGAGGCCGATGAGCTTCGCGATCTCGCGGTCGTCGCGGTCGATCCAGACACACCGCGGCTCGTCGTGGATGGGGGAGAAGTCGACGTGCTCCTCCCAGACGAACAGCGTCCGTTCGGCACCGAGCACGTGCTGCTGCCACCAGATCTGGCGCAGGTACGTACGGGGGATACCGCGGAAGGCCTTGTTGGTGGTCTTGATCTCGGCGAGCTTCACACGCCCGTCGGCGTCGACGGCGATGCCATCGGGCGTGGCGAGGTGGCGGTGCTCGACCTCCGCACGGAACAGGGCCGAGGAGGGGAGGATGCCGTGTGTCGCCGCGACCCAGGCGGCGATCTCGGGCTCGCGCCGCCGACCGTGATCGGTGTACGCGTTGCCTCCGAAGCGGGGTCCGCCGCCGAGCTTGGAGTCCGCTGCCCGAGAGATCGACTTCTCGGAGGTGAGTCCTGCCACGTCGGTGGCGGTGATGCCCCGCGAGCGCGCTCGCAGCCAGGCCACACGGTCACGGGAGTCCGCGACGATGCGTGCAGCGAGTTCCGGGTTCACTCTTCGACCCTAACCCCGCCCGCCGACC
>NZ_PCPA01000006.1 GCF_002979515.1 Microbacterium sp. MYb54
CGGGGGAACGCCGGGGCGCAGGCCCACTCCCGGCGCGGCCGGGGCCGGCACTGAGGTGGAGGGAATCGGTGCGGGCACGGACGGGATGGCGATACCCGTGGCATCCGTCTCCGTCATCGGCCGCAAGAAGAGACTGCCGCCGACGGCGAGGGCGACGGCTGTCACCGCTGCCACCGGCCACAGCAGAGGGCCGGAGAGGCCTGCGGCGTCGAGTACCGGCTGCGCGGGGACGGCAGCAGACGGGGAGGCCGTCGGGTCGGTCATGGCCTCGACTCTGTCGGGCAGGAAGAGAGTCGGTGCGATGACGAGGCCGACGCCGCCGGCGAGGAGCGGACCGATGGTCAATGCGCGGAACAGATTCGTCGCCTCGCCGGCCGCTGCACGGCAACTCGGGCAAGCGGCGAGATGAGCCGTGACGAACCGCTCTGATCGGGGAGCGAGACCACCGTGGGCGTACGCGCCCAGCTGCTCGATCACCCGGGCATGATCGGTGCCGTCCGGTGCGTCGCGAAGGTGCGCTCGGATCCATGCCTTGCGCAAGGCGTCGCGCGCGCGATAGGTCAGCGCGGCGGCTGTGTTCGGGCGGATCTGCAGAGCCTCGGCGATCTGCCTGGCGGGTAGTCGTTCGACTTCGCTCAGCCACAGCGCGTGCTGCCAGCGACGAGGAAGAGAGCCGAACGCATCGACGAGCGCGGCCGAGTTCACCATCGAATCGATGTCGATCGTGCCGATCGTCGAATGAGGGTGTTCCATCTCCTCGAGGGAACTCGTCGACGCTCGACGGCGGCTCTCGCTCACCCAGGTGTTCCGCACGGTCGTGAGGAGGTACGGCCGGAAACTGCGCTGCGGCCCCTTGCCCATGCGGATCTGCCGCAGGATGCTGAGGAACGCATCGGAGACGATGTCTTCAGGATCCGGCGGCGCAGAGCCGAGGGTGCGCGCATAGGCCAGGGCGACGGGGGCGTGTCTGCGCCAGAGCTCTGAGAATGCGTTGCGGTCCCCGTCGCGACTGCGCTGGAGGATTTCGCCGTCTGACTCCGCGCTGTCGCTGGGACCGTTCATGAGACCTCGTTCTGGCGACCGGCTGGGGTGGCTCCGATGGATGCGAGACTACCTCGGGCTGCTCGCGTGAAGTCATCGTATGACGGCGGCCGCAGTGACACAGAAAGCGTCGCCCGCGATGAGGTGGAGAGCGGGTGGGGCCTGGGGAGCCCCACCCGCGGGCCGTCAAGTGGGGGGAGATGAGGCCCGGACGCGGATACGAACGCTGCCGAGAGATTCGTTCCTTGTCACATAAGCAAGACGGTTTCGGAGGCGGATGATGACGGCGATTTCGGAAAGTTCTTCTGCAGCGGTGAGGTCGAGGTTCAGCAGGTTCAGCAGGTTCAGCACGGCTCCATCGGGTGATCTCGGGGTCGGTGCCTCGGAGTACCCTCGAGGCATGTCCGCCTTCGGAACGCTCGCGACCCCGGTCGGTGTCATCGGCGTCGTGAGCGACGGCGCGGCGATCACCCGTGTCATGTGGCGATCGACTCCGCCCGAGGGCAGCAGTCTTCCGTCGGGCCCCGACTCCGACCCGCTGCTCACCGAAGCCCTCGCGCAGCTCGCCGCCTACTTCGACGGCACCCTGCGCCACTTCGACCTGCCGGTCGACCTCGGCGACCAGACGGTGGCGACGCGCGCCGTTCTCAGTGCCCTCTACGAGACGGTCGCGCATGGCGAGACGATCACCTACGGGGGACTCGCCGCCCGCAGCGGCACCGAGGTTCCGGCGAGGGGGATCGGGTCGATCATGGGTGCGAACCTCGTCCCGCTGATCGTGCCCTGCCACCGCGTCGTGGCCGGCGACGGTCTCGGCGGCTACTCCGGGGGAGACGCGGGGCACGGTCTCGAGACCAAGCGTTGGCTGTTGGAACACGAAGGGGCGTTGCCGACCTCGCTGTTCTGACCCTTGGGACGAGGGCAGCCGTCATCGCGTCAATACGGCGGGGAACACCCTGCGAGAATGGACGTGCCGAGTCCCGAGCCGAGGAGCCAACGTGCAGTTCATCTCCACCCGCGGCGGCATGCAGCCGCAGCCGTTCAGCGAGACGCTGTTGGAGGGCCTCGCGCCCGACGGCGGCCTGGCAGTGCCCGAGGTCATGCCGACGGTCGACGGTGAGACGCTCGAGCGCTGGCGTGCGCTGACCTACCCGCAGCTGGCGGCGGAGGTGCTGGGCCTGTTCGCGACCGACATTCCGCGCGCGGACCTTGCCCGGATGACGGATGCGGCCTACGCCGACTTCCCCGACGGCGTCGTGCCGCTGCGGGCGATCGACGACGAGTTGACGCTGGTCGGACTCTCCGAGGGGCCGACGCTCGCATTCAAGGACATGGCCATGCAGTTCCTCGGCCAGGTGCTCGAGTACACGCTGGAGCGCAACGACGCGGTGCTCAACATCCTCGGCGCCACGTCGGGCGACACCGGTTCGGCCGCCGAGCACGCCCTGCGCGGCAAGGAGCGGGTCGCGGTGTTCATGCTCTCGCCGCAGGGGCGCATGAGTGCCTTCCAGCGCGCGCAGATGTTCTCGCTCGACGACGCGAACGTGCACAATATCGCGGTCGAGGGTGTCTTCGACGACTGCCAGAACCTGGTGAAGAAGCTCGCCGGTGACCTCGACTTCAAGCGCGCCCAGCACCTGGGAGCGGTGAACTCCATCAACCTCGCGCGCATCACGGCCCAGACCGTCTACTACTTCTGGGCCTGGCTACGGGCGACGGATGCCGGTGGCTGGACCGAGTTGTCGTTCACCGTGCCCTCCGGCAACTTCGGCAACATCCTCTCCGGGCTCTTCGCGAAGCAGATGGGGCTGCCGATCCGTCGCCTCGTGCTCGCCGCGAACGAGAACAACGTGCTGGACGAGTTCTTCCGCACCGGCGTCTACCGCCCGCGCAGCGCCGCCCAGACGCTCGCGACCTCGAGCCCGTCGATGGACATCTCCAAGGCATCGAACCTCGAGCGCTTCATCTTCGAACTGGTCGGCCGTGACCCGGCCCGCGTCGTCGGCGCATGGGACGACCTCGAAGCGCAGGGGTACTTCGACTTCTCGGCCGAGCAGGAGCGCTTCCTCGAGGAATTCGGCATCGTCAGCGGCACCTCGACGCACGAGGACCGCCTGGCTACCATCCGTTCGGTGTACGAGGCGACGGGCGAGGTCATCGACCCGCACACGGCCGACGGCGTCAAGGTCGCGCGCGAATACGTCGAGCCCGGTGTGCCGATGCTCGTGCTCGAGACCGCGAAGCCCGAGAAGTTCGCCGAGACGATCCACGAGGCCATCGGCGTCGAGCTGGGCTACGCACCGGAGCTGCAGGAGATGCTCGACGCACCGCAGCACGTGACCGAGATGGGCGACGACGAGAACGCGCTCCGCGCCTTCATCGAGACGAACGCGTTGCACTGACGCCGGTCGCCGAGAACACGTTCCGCACCGAGACCCACTCCTGCCCACGTCGGGCGGGGGTGGGTTTCGGCGTTTGTGAGGGATTCGATACCGAGTGAGCGAATGTGCGATATGCACATCTGTGAGGGATGCTCGTGCGATATGCACATGTCGATGGCGTGCCAGGCGTCGCTACTGTGGCGCACAACCCGTTCCCTCCTCCCGAAGGATCCTCATGGCACGCACGGCGCACGCAGACGACTTCGCGCTCTCCCGAGTGACTCCGGAGGCCCGCAAACCCTGGTTCGGAATCGCTGTGCAGCGATTCGGACAGGTCTCGGCCCTCTCGCAGTTCCTCCTCGGCGCGACCCTCGGTTACAGCATGACTTTCGGCGAGGCCGTCCTCGCCTTCCTCTTCGGCTCGCTCATCCTCGAGGTGATCATGTGCGTGGTCGGCTTCATCGGTCAGCGCGAGGGCCTCAACACCGCACTCCTGGCCCGCTGGACCGGCTTCGGCGAGATCGGCGCCTCGCTGGTCGGCCTCGCGATCGGCATCAGTCTGATCGGCTGGTTCGGCATCCAGTCGGCGATCTCCGCGCAATCGCTCGACGCCCTCATGCCCGGTGCCCTGCCGGTCTGGGCGTGGAGCCTCATCTTCGGCCTCGCGGTCACCGCGATCGTGGCCTTCGGCTTCGTCGGGATGCAGTGGCTCGCGAACATCACGGTCCCGCTGTTCCTCATCCTGGTCGGCTGGTCGGTCATCTCCGAGCTCACCCGCCACGACATCGGCGAACTGCTCACGGGGCCTGCTCCCGGCCCGACCATGAGCGTCTGGGCCGGCACCGGCATCGTCGCCGGTGGCCTCATCGTCGGTGCGATCATCACCGGCGACATGACCCGCTTCAACCGCTCGCGCGCCGACGTGATCAAGCAGACCGTCCTCGGCGTCTCGCTCGGCGAGTTCGTGATCGGCCTCGCCGGTGTGCTCCTCGCCCACGCGGCCGCCAGCGGCGACATCGTCGCGATCGTGACCTCGTCGGTCGGCTTCATCGGTCTGTTCATCGTGCTCACCGGCACACTGAAGATCAACGACTGGAACCTGTACTCCTCCACCCTCGGGCTCGTGAACTTCATCTCCACGGCCTTCGGAAAGAACCTGCACCGCGTCACCACGACGATCGTGCTGGGCATCGTCGGATCGGTGCTCGCCGCAGTCGGCATCCTCGGTCAGTTCACCGAGTTCCTGATCGTGCTGAGCGTCGCGTTCCCGCCGATCGCGGGGATCATGGTCGCCGAGTACTACATCGTGCGACGGTGGCGTCCCGAACTCGACGCCACCCGTGAAGCGGGCACCCTCCCGGCAACCGCTCCGCGTATCGTGCCGGCGACGATCATCGTCTGGCTGGTCTCCGCGCTGGTCGGCTACTTCGTGACCTGGGGCATCCCGTCGCTGCTCAGCCTCTTCCTCTCGATGGCGCTCTACATCGTGGCGGGCAAGCTCGGCTGGGTGCGCGGCGTCGGCGTCGCAACCACCCGGCAGGCGAATCCGGTCGAAGAGACCGCAGCGGCCTGAGCCGCCGAGACACACATCCACCACAGGAAAGCGAGAATCATGCATATCGGCATCGACGTCGGCGGCACCAACACCGACGCAGTCCTCATGGACGGCACCCGCACGCTGGCGGGAGTGAAGCACTCGACCACCCCCGATGTCACCAGTGGCATCATCCAGGCGATCGAGGATCTGCGAGCCGGGCACGCCTTCGAGGGCACCGACATCGACGCCGTCATGATCGGCACGACGCATTTCATCAACGCGCTCGTGCAGGCCACTCGCCTCGCACCGGTCGCTGCCCTCCGACTCGGCCTCCCCGCCACGCGGGCGCTGCCGCCGCTGATCGACTGGCCAGAGGTGCTGGTCGAAGCGACGCAGGCGCGCAGCTATCTCGCGCACGGTGGCTACGAGTTCGACGGACGCCCGATCTCGCCGCTCGACCCGGACGAGATCCGGGCGCACGCGGAGGACATGAAGGCTCACGGCATCCGCTCGGTCGCCATCTCCTCGGTGTTCAGCCCTGTGAACCACGACCTCGAGGTGCGGGCGGCGGAGATCGTCGCGGAGGTGCTCGGCGCGGATGCCGCGATATCGCTGTCGCACGAGATCGGGCGCATCGGACTCCTGGAGCGCGAGAACGCGACGATCATCAACGCCGCTCTGCGCGAGCTGGCCTCCGAGATCGTCGATGGGCTGACGTCGGCCGTGCGGGCCCAGGGAATCGAGGCACCGATCTTCCTCAGCCAGAACGACGGCACGCTGATGGACGAGGAGTACGTGCGCCGCTACCCGGTCGCCACCTTCGCCTCCGGGCCGACGAACTCGATGCGCGGGGCGGCGGCCACGAGCGGCCTCGACGACTGCGCGGTGATCGACGTGGGCGGCACCACGGCCGACATCGGTCTGCTGATCAACGGCTTCCCGCGTGAGACGGCGAACGAGGTCAAGGTCGCCGGCATCCGCACCAACTTCCGGATGCCCGACGTGCTCTCGCTCGGCATCGGCGGCGGCAGCATCGTCGACGAGGAGACCGCGGAGGTCGGACCGGCATCCGTCGGCTACAGACTGACCACGGATGCCCTCGTCTTCGGCGGCTCGATCCTGACCGCCACCGACATCGCCGTCGCGGCAGGTCGTGCGCAGATCGGCGATGCCAGCAAGGTCGCCCATCTCGATCCCGTGTTCGTCGAGCGGGTTCTCGCCCGTATCGCCGAGCGCGTGTCCGAGGCCGTCGACCGCATGCGCACCTCACCCGAGCCCATCGCGGTGGTCGCGGTCGGCGGCGGATCCATCCTGCTCCCGGACGAGCTGCCGTTGTTCGGCACGGTGCATCGCCCCGAGAACTACGCGGTCGCCAACGCCATCGGCGCCTCGATCGCTCAGGTCGGCGGCGAGATCGACAAGGTCTATGCGATCGAGCCAGGTCGTCGCGAGGAGACGCTCGCCGAGGTGCGGGCAGAGGCGGTGGACAAGGCGATCGCCGCCGGTGCCAAGCCGTCGACCGTGTCGATCATCGACTTCGACGAGGTGCCGATCCCGTACCTCCCCGGCAACGCGACGCGAATCCGCGTCAAGGCCGTCGGCGACCTCGACATGGGAGTGTGACATGAGCTGGACGATCACCCCCGCCCACATCGACGGACTCGCCCGCGGCGCCGCCGTCCTCGGCACCGGAGGAGGAGGAGATCCCTACATCGGTGCGCTCCTCGCCCGCCAGGCGCTGTCGTCCGGAGATGTCACGGTCGTCGACCTCGACGAGGTGCCCGATGACGCACTCGTGTTGTTCGTCGCGATGATGGGGGCGCCGACCGTCATGGTCGAGAAGCTCCCGAGCCTCGCCGAGGTCATCGAGCCGGTCAAGGCGCTCAGCATCCACCTGGGCCGCCCGATCACCCACATCGCGTGCGCCGAGGTGGGCGGGGTGAACTCGACCATCCCGATCGCCGCGGCCGCAGCCCTCGGTCTTCCGCTGGTCGACGCCGACGGCATGGGGCGTGCGTTCCCCGAGCTCCAGATGGTGCTCCCGACGCTCTACGGCGTCACCGCCTCGCCCCTCGCGTTCAGCGACGAGAAGGGCAACACCGGCGTGCTGCAGACTGTCGACAATTCGTGGACCGAGCGCATCGCCCGAGTGGCCTGCGTCGAGATGGGCTGCTCGGTCATGATCTCCGGGTTCTCGATGTCGGGCACCGCAGCCCGCGAGTCTCTCGTCTCGGGCTCGCTCTCCCGCTGCATCGAGATCGGGAAGCGCATCGCCTCTGCGCGGGAGGAGAAGTCCGACCCCGTCGAGGCTGTGGTCGACCTTCTCGGCGGTCGCGAGCTGTTCGACGGCAAAGTCGTCGACGTGCACCGGGCCACGACGACCGGCTTCGCCCGCGGACGTGCGCGCATCGACGGAGACGCCGGCGCGACGCTGACCCTGCAGTTCCAGAACGAGCACCTGGTGGCCGAGGCCGACGGCGTGGTCCTCGCGACCACCCCCGACCTGATCATGGTGCTCGACGGCGAGTCCGGTGAACCGATCACGACCGAGGGACTTCGCTACGGGCAGCGGGTGCGGGTGATCGCCGCACCGGCCGATGAACGGTGGCACTCCGACGCGGCGCTCGCGATGGTCGGCCCCGGGTACTTCGGCTACGACATGGCAGCGCACCGCTTCGACGGCAGCATCTCCCACGGAACCGTGTCTGCGGGAGCTGCGGCATGAGCTGGCAGCTTACCGCCGCCGACCTCCCCGACCTCGCCCGCGGCGCGACGCTGCTCGGTACCGGCGGGGGTGGAGACCCCTACATCGGCAAGATGCTCGTCGAGCGCGTGCTGGGAGCGGGAAGCATCACGATCCTCGACCCGGACGAGCTCCCCGACGACCTGTTCGTGATCCCGACCGCGCAGATGGGCGCGCCCACCGTGATGATCGAGAAGATCCCGGCAGGCACCGAGCCCACCCTCGCCCTGCGCACCCTCGAGGAGCACCTGGGTAGGAAGGCGGATGCGACGATGCCGATCGAGTGCGGCGGCATCAACTCGATGATCCCGCTCATCGTCGCAGCCGAGACCGGGCTGCCCGTGGTCGACGCCGACGGCATGGGCCGTGCGTTCCCCGAGCTGTCGATGGAGACCTTCGCCGTGTACGGCGTGCATGGGTCGCCGCTCGCGCTCGCCGGAGAACGCGGTGAGAAGGTCGTGATCGACACGGGCGACGACGACCGGCAGATGGAATGGCTCGCCCGTGGGATCACCATCCGTCTCGGCGGAGTCGGGCACATCGCCGAGTACGCGATGACCGGAGCCGACGTCCGACGCACGGCCGTTCCGCGCACGATCTCGATGGCGCTCGCGCTGGGCCGCGCCATCCGCATCGCCCGTGAGGAGCACCGCTCACCGTTCGACGCGATCGCCGAGACCCTCTCGAGCACCCTCTACCCGCACCTGCGCGAGCTCTGCGTCGGCAAGGTCATCGACGTCGAACGGCGCACGACCGAGGGCTTCGCCAAGGGGCGTGCCGTCATCGCACCGCTCGGAGCCGACGAAGGCGACACGTTCGAGATCTCCTTCCAGAATGAGAACCTCATCGCGCACCGCGGGGAGACGCTCGTGGCGATCGTGCCCGACCTGATCTGCGTCGTCGACCACGAGACGGCAGAGCCGATCACGACCGAGGGTCTTCGCTACGGGCAACGCGTACGGGTGCTCGGCATCTCCACGCCCGAGATGATGCGCACCCCCGACGCGCTCACCGCCTTCGGCCCTTCGGCATTCGGGTTGGGGGAGCAGTTCATCCCCGTCGAGGAGCTGGCCGCGACCGAGGGCGTTTCTCCCTAGGCTGGAGCGCATGATGCTGCAGCGCGACGACCTCACGGCGCTCGCACGCGGCTACGCGCTGCTCGGCTCCGGCGGCGGGGGCTCGACGACCATGCTCGAGCTGATGCTCGCCGGAGCCGGGGATTGGCCGATGGAGGTCTCCTCGATCGACTCGCTCGACCCTGCCACACCCTGCCTCGGCGTCGCGTTCGTCGGTTCGACCATGCTGCTGGGGGAACGGCTTCCGGGAGCGGAACCCTTCGCTCGGCTCCTCAGCGCCGTCGAACGGTGGATCGGTCACCCGGTACCCGCCGTCTGTTCCCTCGAAGGCGGCGGAATGAACGGCCTCGCGCCGCTGACCCTGTCCGAGTCTCACATCGTGGTCGATGCGGACTGCACCGGCCGTGCGTTGCCAGGGCTCGACCAGATGTCACTCTTCGTAGACCGCGTCCCCGGTCTCGTGTTCGCGTGCGACACCGGTGCAGACGGAGTCGCACTCGTCGAGGCGCACCGGGCGATCGACGCCGAGCGAGTCGTGCGCTCGGCGATCGTCCAGGCCGGCGGGGTCGGCTGTGCGGTGCTCGGCGGCTTCACGGTCGGCGACCTGCGAGAGCACGCGATCGGCGGTCATCTCGAACATGCACTCGAGCTGGGCAGGGCTTACCTCGCGTCAGTCGCCGCGCCGCTCCCGCTGCCGCTGCTGGCCGAGGTGCTGGGGGCGGAGCTCCTCGCAGAGGGGCGCATCGTATCCGTCGCCCCGTTCGCGAAGGACCCCCACGTGAACGCCGTCGAGATCAGTGGGCTCGCCGGTGCCGTGCACCGCATCGTCACCCGCTCGGAGACGCTCGCCGTGCTCACCGACGGTCTGCTCGTCGCCTCCGCCCCGACCATCATCGTGATCATCGACGCGGTGTCCCGCGAGATCCTGGAGGTCACCGAGCTCCGCCTGGCACGCAACGTCGCGGTCTTCGCCATCCCCGCCCCGGCATGGTGGAATGCCCGACCTGACCGGCGTGCGAAGGTGCTGCCCTCCGCCTACGGGCTCGACGACCTGGACGCGGCGTGAACGAGCGGCTGCAGTTGAGCGCGCTGCTCGCCCACCCCGAGAACGGGGGGCTGCGGCGGGTCGGCGGCCCCGCGAGCGTCGCGTGGGAGGCCGTGGCCGTCGGTGCCGGAGAGGCGGAGCTGGTCGAGGGCGACGCCGATCGACTCGCCATAGTCACAGCGGCGGCACCGACCTCGACCTGGCAGCAGGACGCGTTGCTGCGTCGGCTGCGTGACCGCGGCTACACCGGCCTCGCCCTCTCGGGCGCGGCCGGGTTCGACGCAGGGGCGTTCCGGCTCGCGGATCGGATCGGTCTGTGCCTGCTCGACGTCGAACGACCCATTCAACTCGCGAAGGCGTGCTGGATGCTGATCGAGGCTCGAGACGCGCTGACACTCAGCCAGGTTCGAAAGGTCGCCCAGTCGTTCGAGTACGCCGCAGATGACCTCGCCGACCTTCTGGGGCACATCGCTGCGAACCTCGGCGTCGGCGCGGCACTCATCGACTCCTCCGGGGTGCTGCAGGAGGCAGGAGCTCATCTCGATGCACGACTGCACGCCGCGATCGGCTTCGACTCGTGGCTCGATCGGGCCGGCGCCGGTGAGGAGGCGGCCGCATCCGTGCGGGTCGACAGTCCGGGGCGCAGCGGCCTGAGACTGGTGCTGTTCGGGCGTGGGCTCGGCGAGGCCCAGCTCCAGTCGCTCTCCGTGGCCGCCGAGGTCGCGATGCCCGCGGTCGCCGCGCGCATCCTGATCGACGAGGTGGCGGCCGTGAACGACGTCGCGGTGTCATCCGGACTCCTGCGCGATTTCGTCGACCTGCACGGGGCGGCGGATGCCGATGTCGAGAGACGGATGGCCGAGCGCGGTTGGCGCACGGGAGGTCATCACCTCGGGTTCCGGATGGTGGCGAGGGGACGACTCGACTCCTTCTCGCTGCTGCGATCGGTCAGTGCGGGGCTCAGCACGATCGACGGTGATGCGCACGCGACGACCGCCGGCCGTGGACTGACCGGATGGCTGACGTTCCCCGAGTCACCGGATCCGGACCGGGTGGAGAGGGCCGTCGTCTCCCTGCGGGAGCTTCACCTGGGCGCACTGCGCGACTTCGCGGTCGCGACCGGAGTCGGCTCGCTGCAGGGTGGATCGGAAGGACTCGCCACCACGCTCGACGAGGCAGGGGATGCGGCGCGCATAGCGGCCTCGCGCTCGGCGACGGGGTGGTTCGTCCGGGTCGACAGCCTCGGTCTGGAACAGCTGCTGCTCGCGTGGACGGGGAACGACACGTTCGTGCCGGCAGCGGAATCGCTCCTCGCTCCGTTGCGGGAAGGGGGCGGCGAACTGCTCGCCACCCTCTCCGCCTACCTCGACCACGAGTCGGGCATCGCCGCGACTGCGATGGCGCTCGGTCTGCACCGCAACACCGTGACCGTGCGGATCAGGCGGGTGCAGGAACTCCTCGGCATCGACATGACCGACCCCGAAGCCCGCCTGGCGCTGCACCTCGCGTGTCGTGCCGTGCAGCCGCGCTGAGCGGAGCCTGACTCATTCCTCCGGGTCGCCGTGCAGCATCCACGGGATGCCGAAGCGATCGACGAGCATCCCGAAGAGCCCACCCCACGGGGGCACATCCAATGGCATCGTGATCGTCGCCCCGTCGGACAGCTTGTCCCACACCGTGCGCGTCGCGTCTTGAGTGTTGCCGCTCAACGACACCGAGAACCCTTGCGGCTTCTCGTACGGCATCCCATCGGGAGAGTCGGATGCCATCAGCACCAGGCCGTCCGGTGCGTCCAACTGGGCATGCATCACGAGGTCCTTCTGGCTCGGATCCTGCACCATATCGGGGAACTCCCCGAAGGTGTTGATCACGAGCTCGCCACCGAGGACGCTCTGATAGAACTCCATCGCCTCGCGGGCTTCGGTGCGGAAGGACAGATACGGGTTGAGAGCAGGCATGAAGACTCCAGGAGTGTGTGAAAGGTGTCACGACCGGCACCGCTGAGCCTCAGTCTGCGCCCGGGGCGTGGGACCCGCAAGAGGGATCGAGAGCGGCGATAGGGCCAGACGGAGGGTCAGACCGGGAGAGCTTTGACCGCGGCGGTGAGCACCTGGGGGACAGTCGGCACCCCGGTGGCGCGAAAGACCTCGGCTCCGGCGGCATCGCGGATGATCACGGTCGGCGTGAACCCGATGTCGAGCTTCTCGGCGGCATCCGGATCCTGTGCGACGTCGATCTCGGTGACCGTCGCATCGGGGAGGAATCGCACGGCCTCGGCGAGCACTGCCCGCGTGCGTGCGCAGGCGCCGCAGAACGACGATGACACCAGGGTCAACTCCATGCGCGCCTCCTCGGGCGCCCATCGCGCCACCACAATTGCAACCTGCAACCGGTTCGTGGTGTTCCCGTGCGACGGCGGAGGTGGGCTCAGACGACGGGACGCCGTACGCTCGGTCGGATCAGCCGAAGGAGTCATCCACGGTCTAGGCCGAAGGTGTGCTTCACAAGGGCGCGCACGTCGCGGTCGAGACCTTCGATGCGGGTCTCCACGGCGTCGATGCGAGTGTTCACCGAGACGAATCGTGCATCGACCGCTTCGAAGCGCGCGTCGACGGCCTCGAATCGCGCGACCATCTCGGCGCGCAGCCCGCCGATCTGAGCGCCGATCCCCGTGCTCATCCCGTCGATCTCTGACCTCACGCCGCCGATCTCGGCCCGCAACACCCGGATGAACAGGGTCGAGACGACCGTGACCATCCCGAACATCAGCGCGATGACGGCACCGATCATGGTCCAGATCTGCGGCTCGGTCATGGTGATCACGCTCTCATTCTCGTCGGATGATCTCATCCTGCCAAGACCGCGAACCAGTATGCGGCGAGCGGGGAGAAACCTGTCTCGGAGCAATATGTGGAGGGGGACTGGAGCGCGGGCAACGCTAGCGCGCGGCGAGCCATTCGGTGAAGCTCTGACGCCCGAGATCTGCGTCAGGACCGGGGAGAGCATGCCCCGCTCTCATGCCGGCCATCTGCGGCCCCGGCACGTTGATTCTCGGTATCCATCCGCGGAATCCCGTCCGCCGCGCGAACGCGCGCACCATGTCAGACAACTGCTCTTCCCGAGGGCCGGCGAGGTCACGCACGCGTCCCTGCGGATCGGCAGCGGCGAGTTCTGCGAGACGCTCGCCCACTTCGCTCGCAGCCACGGGCTGTGTACGCGCGTTCGGGGCGACGTGCAGGGGTCCCAGCTTCGCGCGTTCGAACATCTGCCCCGCGAACTCATGGAACTGCGTGGCCCGCAGGATCGTCCACGGCACGCGCGATGCTTCGAAGATCTTCTCCTGGGCGATCTTGCCGGCGTAATAGTCGTAGGGAATGCGGTCGATCCCGACGATCGACAGCAGCACGACATGTCCGACCCCCGCATTCGCGGCCGCTGAGACGAGGTTCCCGGTCGCGGCGGTGAAGAACTCGATGGCCGCGCTCGCCTTGAGGGTCTCGATGCTCGCGACGTCGATCACCGCGTCGGCGCCGGCCAGGGCGTAGTCCAGACCCTTTCCGGTCACCAGGTCGACTCCCTGCGATCGGCTGAGGACGACCGCGTCGTGCCCCGCTGCGCGCACCGCCTCGACGGTGTGTCGACCGACGGTCCCGGTTCCTCCTGCGACGGCGATCCTCATGTGTGTTCTCCTTCGTCCTCGTACATCCTTCTCCTAGTTCGGCGATGCAGGTGACCGAATCGTGAGGTATCGGCCGAAAGAGGGCGATGCGCTCACCCGTTGCACGATCCGGACAGGCTCACGCAGTGGACGTGATCCCTGCTGGGTACGATGGCGACTGTGACCACATCGACCGTGCGCCCGGGCATCGCCGAGCGGCTTTCGCAGATGATCCGGATCCCGACGGTCTCGGCCGAGCTCGACGAACGCGGCTCGGCTCCGTTCGAGGAGTTCGTCGCGTTGATCGCCGAGCTCTACCCGTTGACGCACGAGAAGCTGCGCCTCGAACGGCACACCGACTTCGGGCTGCTGTTCCATTGGCAGGGGAGCGGTCCGGCGTCCGATGAACCCGTCGTGCTGATGGCGCACTACGACGTCGTCCCTGTCGATGAGAGCGACGCCTGGACCCATCCGCCCTTCGCCGGGGTGATCGCCGACGGCTCGGTGTACGGGCGCGGGGCCCTCGACGACAAGGGCCCACTGATCGTTGTCCTCGAAGCGGTCGAGAATCTGCTCGTGGACGGCTTCATCCCTCCCCGTGACGTGTACCTCTCCTTCGGCGGCAACGAGGAGACCTACGGCCGCGCAGCCGAGGAGATCGCTCGGGTGCTGCGCGAACGCGGCATCGTTCCCTGGCTCGTGATCGATGAGGGCGGGGCCGTCGTCGACGCACCCCTGCCCTTCGTTCCTGGTCGTGCGGCGATGATCGGTGTCGGCGAGAAGGGTGTGATGACGCTCCGGCTGTCCGCGCGTGGTGAGGGCGGGCACGCGTCCGCGCCGCCGTCGCTGACCGCTGTCCGGCGCATCGCCAGGGCCGTGGATCGGCTGGGGCCGACCATGTTCCGCCCCCGCGCCTCGAAGGCGATCCTCCGGATGCTGTCCCAGCTGGCCGCGCAGACGCCCGGACCCGCTCGTCATCTGCTGCGTCTTCTCGGATCGACGCCTCTGCTGACGGCACAGGTCTTCGCCGCACTCGGCGGCGAGCCGGCGGCCCTCGTGCGCACCACCGTCGCCCCGACCATGCAGTCCGGTGGCACCGCGGCGAACGTGCTGCCGTCGCAGGCATCCGCCACCGTCAACCTGCGCATCGCGCTCGGGGAGACGACGCAGCAGACGGTGTTCCGGGTGCGCCGCCGCATCCGCGATCCGCTCGTCGCCGTGGAGGTCGTCGAGGCGAGCGAGCCGTCGCCGGAATCGCCGACCGACAACGCGCAGTTCGCCCTGCTCGCGGCGGCACTCGACGTCTCGTATCCCGGCGTCCCTGCCGTGCCCTACGTGATGATGGCGGCCACCGATTCTCGGCACTTCCACCGCTTCTCTCCGGCCGTGTACCGCTTCGCGCCGTTGGACATGTCGAACGCGCAGCGCGCCTCGATCCACGGTGTGGATGAGAGCGTCGAGATCGCCGCCCTGGAGCGCGGGGAGCGATTCCATCGGGCGCTTCTCGAACGGCTAGGGTGATCTCACCCGCCTCCGGCCGTGCGCTGGAGGACCCGTACGAGAAGCAGGAGACGCGATGACGCGCACCCGCACCCTGGGCACCCTCGCCGCCGTCGTCGGCTTCCTTGCCTTCGTGGAATTCACGAGCGGCGTGCTGCAGGGGTACTACACCCCGATGCTCACCGACATCGCCCGTCACCTCGGGATCCACGACGCCGACGTGAACTGGCTCGAGGGCACGCAGCTGATGCTGTCGGCGCTCGTCGTCCCGGCGTTCGCGAAGCTCGGCGACATGGTCGGGCACAAGCGGATGCTGCTGATCTCGACTGCGGTCACCGCAGCGGCCGCCCTGGTGCTGCCCTTCACGGATTCGTTCCCCGTGTTCCTCGCGGCGTGGGCGCTGATGGGCTTCTACGTGGTGTGGCTTCCGCTGGAGATCGCCTTGATCTGGTCGCGCTCGCGTCGGATGGAGGGCCGTTCCACGATCACCGCCAAGGCGGCAGGTCTCCTCGTCGCCGCCCTCGAAGGCGGAGCGATCATCGGCGCGCTCGTCGGCGGTGCCCTCATCGACGTGCTCCCGCTCACAGTCGTGCTGCTGATCCCGGCCGTCCTGATCGTGGTGTGCTTCTTCGTGATCCTGTTCGGTGTCAAGGAGTCGCCGGAGCCGACGGGTGGCATCTTCGACACGGTCGGCCTCGTGCTCATCTCCCTCGCCCTCGTCTGCTTCACCGGTGGTCTCAGCCTGCTCCGCCTCGAGGGCGGTCTGGTGAACCCGTGGTCCTGGGCGGTGGTGGTCCTCGGCGTCCTGCTGGTGATCCCGTTCGTGCTCTGGGAGCTCCGCTGCGATGACCCGCTGATCGACGTGCGCATGTTCCGCTCACCCGCGCTCGGCCCGGTGTTCCTCACGGCCGGACTCTTCGGAGTCAGCGTGCTCGGCGCGCAGGCCCCTCTGTCGACGTTCGCGCGTACCGATCCGACGGTCTACGGCTACGGTCTTGGCACGAGCGGCTTCGCGACCTCGCTGATCATCGGCGTCTATCTGATCGCCATGATCGCGGGTGCGCTGCTGTTCCCGACGATCGCGCGGTGGGCCACCCCACGTCTGACGCTGATGGGGGCGTCCGTGCTGGTCGGTGTCGGCTTCCTCCTGTTCCTCCCGTTCCACGACACCTACGCGCAGGTCATCACGAACATGGTGGTCGTGGGTCTCGGGTCCGGCGCGCTGGTCGCGGCGCTTCCCGCCGCCGCGGCATCCGCGGCTCCGGCGACACAGACCGGCGTCGCGACGGGGCTGACCAACTCGGTGAAGACCGTGGGTGGTGCGATCGCGTCGTGCGTGTTCGGCATCGCGCTCCTGCACGGGGTGGTGAGTACAGCGGGTGCGACCGAGGGGACCGCCGGTTCGCTCGCCGGCTACTTCACCGTGTGGATCGTCTGCGGCGTGACAGCGCTCGTCGCCGCGGTGATCCTCGTGTTCGTCCCGAAGACCGCGTTCACCGACCGGTCGGTCGAAACCGAGGCCGCGCCGGCGCTCTGAGAGTCACTCGCGCAGCTCGAGTACCCTCAGGATCTCGGGCCAGGCGAGCGCGCCGAGTGCGGCATCGGCCGATGGGGTGCCTCCTCGCGCCATCGCCACGCCGCCGCTGGTGGCAGATTCGCCGGGCAGAGTCATCCGGTGTCCGGCGGTCGGGTGGGTGACGACGATCGCCCGTCGCCCGTGAATCGTACGGCGCCGTGCGATCTCCGAGGCGAATCTGTCACTCGGCCATACGCGGTCATCGCCTCCGGCGACCAGGACGACGTCACCGGAGATCCTCTCGGCGCGGATCGCTGCCGCGGCGGCGCCGTCCGGGTCGCGATCGAGGCTCGATGCGTACAGTGATCGGTACTCGGGCGGCTCGGTCAACGGCGACCAGGTGGGATCGAACGGCACGGCGGGGAGTGGAACACCCTGGTGGGTCCAGTGCGACGACCAGTTTCCGTCTGCGATCCCCGCCCAGACCACGGATGACGGAGCTACCGCCACAGTCGCATCGACCGGGTGAAGGGATGCCGTCACCAGGGCCGCCTCAGCTCCGAAGGATGTCCCGAAGACCGCGACGCGGTCGGCGTCGGCGCGCAGCAGATCCAGCTGGTCGATGAACGTCTCGATCGGCACCTCGTGCGGGGCAGGGCGCTGGCCGACGCCGCCGAACCAGCGGATGGCGCGGACGCGGGCGCCGCGCCGCGCCAGCAGCTCCGCCCGTTCGGTCTCCACGCGCCCGCTGGAGCCGGCGAGGAGCAGGACGGCTGTGCCGCAGGCGACTTCGGGGAAGGCGTCATGCGAGTCGGCCCGGTCGATCGAGGTTCTGCGGCCAGGCGCCGCCATCATTCCCGATCGAGCCCGAACGTGCGCTTCACAATGGCCTGCACATCGCGATCGAGACCGTCGATGCGGGTGTTCACGGCGTCGAAGCGCGCGTTCATCTCAGTGCGCAGGCCGCCGATCTGTCCGTTCATCTCGGTGCGAAGTCCGCCGATCTCGCTGCGGACGATCCGCACGAACAGGGTCGAGACGACCGTGAGCGTGCTGAACATCAGTACCGTGAAAGACCCGATCATGGTCCAGATCTGCGCGTCATTCATGAATCCCACTCCCTCATCGTCGCATCGATCAGGCGAGCCTGCCAGAGCGCGCGAGACGAAGATATCGGTTGCGCAGGAGATGGGGACAACACGTTTTCGCGCATCCCGGGGGAGGAGAAGTCACCCCCATCCCTGCGGGTTGTGCGAGAAACTCGCTCCGCACATCGAGAACAGCACCGGGCGGCGGGGACTCCGCCGCCCGGTCCTGTTCAATCGCCCTTCACGTTGACGAGCTGCCGCAGCGTGTGCCGGATCGACACGAGGCTCGCGGCATCCGCCATCACCTGGTCGATCGGCTTGTACGCCTGCGGGATCTCGTCGATGAAGGCAGCGGTGTCACGGAACTCGATGCCCGTCATCGCCTCCCGCAGCTCATCGTGCGTGAAGGTCCGTCGCGCCGCCGACCGGGAGTACTCCCGTCCGGCGCCGTGAGGTGAGGAGTTCAGCGACTGCGGGTCGCCGAGTCCCTCCACCACGTACGAGGCGGTTCCCATCGATCCGGGGATGAGCCCCGGCCGACCGGCATCCGCCTGGATGGCGCCCTTCCGCGACACCCACACCTGCTTGCCGTAGTGCTTCTCCGATTCGGTGAAGTTGTGGTGGCAGTTGATGCGCTCCTGCTCGTCGACAGTGCTGCCGAGGAACTCGGACACCTGACGGATCACCCGATCCATCATCTCCTCCCGGTTCAGCAGGGCGAAGTGCTGGGCCCACCGCAGCTCCCGGATGTACCGGGTGAATTCCGGTGTGCCCTCGACCAGGTACGCCAGGTCGGGGTCGGGGAGGTCGATCCACCACTGCTTGCATAGCCGCTGCGCGACCGAGATGTGCTTCATGGCGATCTTGTTGCCGACTCCTCGCGAGCCCGAGTGCAGGAACAGCCAGACCCGGTCGAGCTCGTCGACCGACACCTCGATGAAGTGGTTGCCCGAGCCGAGCGTGCCCAGCTGAAGGCGCCAGTTCCCGGCGTACTGCGCTGGGTCGAAGCCGTTCTTCTCGGCGAGTGCTTCGAGCTCAGCGATGCGCGGCTCGGCGGTCGCGACGACCTTGTTGTTGTACCGACCGGCCGACAGCGGGATGGCGCGCTCGATCTGCTCCCGGAGCTCAGCGAGGTCGCGACCTTCGAGGTCGCTCCTCGTGAACCGGGTGCGGACGGCGATCATGCCGCAGCCGATGTCGACGCCGACGGCCGCGGGGATGATCGCGCCGAGCGTCGGGATGACCGAGCCGACCGTCGCCCCCTTGCCGAGATGTGCATCCGGCATCAGCGCCAGGTGCGGGTGGATGAACGGCATGCGGGCCGTGGTGTACGCCTGAGCGAGTGTCTTCTCGTCGATCAGCGATGCCCACGACAGCAGCCGTGTGGAGAGCCTCTCCATGATTCCTTTCCTTGTGGTGGTGTCCAGCCACAGGTCAGGGGAGTCTCCAACGGAAAACGCCCCGGACCTGTCGGTACGGGGCGTTGCGAGAGCGGATGCTGTCACACGGCGCGTGCCGGAGGGTACGACTCGTAGCGGTCATTGCGCTTCTGCTGAAGCTGCAACACCGCTGCGATGGGAAGGTTCCGCTGCGCGGTCATCCGTCGACTCCTCGGCTGGTGTGCTGCGCCGATCGGCACAGCTTTGCAACCCTAGGGGGCGACACGCCCGGGAGTCAAGCCGTCTCGCGGGGCGGGTTGTACATGAACTCGACCCGGATGCCGTCAGTGTCCTCGACGAACGAGGCGTAGTAGCGCTCCGAGTAGCGCGGGTACTCCTTGGGGTCGCGGACAGCTGTCCACCCGGCCTCGACCGCGACCGCGTGCAGGTGCTCGACCTGCTCGCGTGTGGGCACCGCGAAGGCGATGTGCTGCCAGCCGATGCGACCGTGACGGTGCGGGGCGGAGTCCTCATCCCAGGTGTAGAGGATGATCTCGGTCTCGTCGCCGTTGTTCCACGAGATCGAATGGTCGTTCGCGCCACCGCTCCGATACCCGAGAGCGGTGAGGACAGGGTGAAACTGCGCCCGTCCGCGCTCGAGGTCGTCGACGGTGATGCCCAGGTGGTCGAGAAGAGCCATGCACCGAGTCTTCCAGCAACGGCCGACGTCGCACTAGTGCGGGGCGATGAAGGCGGGCTGGTCGAGAGCCCAGATGTCTCGTGGAACGATTGAGGTATGGCTCCTCGGGTTGTCGCTGTTCATTCCAACGCCTCGCACACCTTCAGCAAGTTGGCACGTGAGTCGATCACGCTCCTCGAGGGGCTCGGTGTCGAAGGGGACGCGCACTGCGGTGCGACAGTGCAGCACCGCTCACGGGTAGCCGCCGACCCGTCACAGCCGAACCTGCGACAGGTGCACCTGATCCATGAAGAGCTGTTCGACGAGCTGCGCGAGAGAGGTCACAGCGTCGTACCCGGTCAACTCGGCGAGAACATCACCACTCGGGACATCGACTTGCTGTCACTTCCCGTCGGCGCTCGACTGTACTTCGGCGATGCGGTGGTGACGATCGCAGGCCTGCGCAACCCATGCCAGCAGATCAACGATTTTCAATCTGGCCTGCTCAAGCAACTGGTCAAGACCGATGATGAGGGCCGAGTCGTCAGACTTGCCGGGGTCATGGGTATCGTCTCCCGCGGCGGACACGTGACCGCCGGAGACGCGGTCGAGGTCGAGCTGCCGCCGACACCGCACTTTCCACTCACGCGCGTCTGAACGTGGCCCAACGGGGTGGCGGCAGGTGCAGGCAACGGCTTCTGGCGGCGGTGTGCCATTTGCTCGTCGTGTTCGGGGAACAGTAGACCGAGCGCAGCCCGGGCTCAGTCAGATATCCCGGTGCGGCACGCTTCCCCTCTGCGGGTGCGCCGCACAAACCGAGTAGCAATCAGGCACTAGTGCGGGGCGTGGTATTCGGCTTCGCCACGCTTCCAGTAGCCCTTCACGACCGCGTTCGCAGTGTCGACGCCCCATCGCTCGAGCAGTGCTCGGCCCGGCTTGACGATCGACTGCTCGGCGGCGATGAAGACGAACGGGTCGGCCCCGACGGTGTCCTCGGCGCTCAGTCCTTCAAGGAATGCGATGAGGGCGGAGCCGGAGGGAGCCTCGCCGCGATGCAGCCACTCGACGTCCACCGGAGTCTCGATCTCGAACTCGCGCCCCTGGTTCACGGTCTCGATCACGATGCGGGCGGGGATGCCGTCGGGGATGAGTGCCGCGAAGCGGCGGATCGCGGGGATGGCCGTCTCGTCGCCGACCAGTAGCCAAGACCCGGGCTCGCCCACCAGCACCGCTGATCCGCGAGGGCCGCCGACGCCGATCGTGGATCCGAGGGGAGCGGTCGCCGCCCAAGGGGCCGCGACGCCCTGGTCTCCGTGCACCGCGAACTCGACATCGAGCCAGTCCTCACCCCAGGCGAGCGGGGTGTACTCACGGCTCGGCGAGGCGCGCAGCTCCTCGACCGAGTTCGTGGGGCCTGCGGGGAAGAACAGACGCATGTGGTCGTCGGAGCCGAGGGAATCGAAGCCGGCGAGGTCGGAGCCTGTCAGGCGCACGCGTACGAAGTCCGGGGCCAGCCATTCGCGGGCGCTCAGTGTGACATTGCGGAAGCGCAGCTCGAGGCCGCGACGCTCGATCGAGAAACCGGATTTCGTATCGCTCATGAAGTAAGGCTAACCTAAATGTAGCGAGGGAAGGTCACCCTAACTTCGCCGTTCCCGCACCCGCAGCGTGTGCACACAGCCCCGCAGAACAGGAGTCTCTCCATGTCCGTGCCCAGAACCCTCACCGCCACGAGCGTCGCTCTCGTCGGCCTCCTCGCCCTCGCCGGCTGCGCGTCCGGCAGCACGGCTGAACCGGAGAAGACCGAACCCGCAGCAGCATCCGTCACGATCGAGGACAACACCGGCACGCACGAGATCGCGACCCCTCCGACATCTGTCGTCGCCCTCGACAACCGCACGTTCCAGACGCTCTCCGACTGGGGCGTCGAGCTCTCGGCCGGCGCCGTGGCGCTCATGCCGGAGACCGTGTCGTACGTGAAGGATGACGCGATCGTCGACATCGGGCTCCACAGCGAGCCCGACCTCGAAGCAGTGGTCGCCGTGGAGCCGGACCTCATCATCAGCGGCCAGCGGTTCACACAGCACAACACCGCGATCGCCGACCTCGTGCCGGACGCCACGATCATCGACCTCGAGCCGCGCGATGGCGAGCCCTTCGATGACGAGCTCAAGCGTCAGGTCACCGTGCTCGGCGAGATCTTCGGCAAGCAGGATGAGGCGAAGAAGCTCGTCGACGACTTCGATGCCGCCGTCGAGCGCGCCAAGGCAGCGTACGACGACGCCGACACCGTCATGGCCGTGAACACCTCGGGCGGAGCCATCGGCTACCTCGCGCCGACCGTCGGACGCTCGCTCGGCCCGATCTACGACATTCTCGGCCTCACCCCGGCGCTCGAGGTAGACGAAGCGACCGACGACCACCAGGGTGACGACATCTCGGTCGAGGCGATCGCGGCCTCGAACCCCGACTGGGTCCTGGTGCTCGACCGCGACGCCGTGTTCGCCGCCGATACCCCCGACTACGTGCAGGCAGCCGAGATCCTCGAGAACTCCGAGGCGCTGGCCGGTGTCACCGCCGTGAAGGAGAAGCAGATCGTCTACATGCCCACCGACACCTACCTGAACGAAAGCATTC
Source organism: Microbacterium sp. MYb54 (assembly GCF_002979515.1). Lineage (GTDB taxonomy): Bacteria > Actinomycetota > Actinomycetes > Actinomycetales > Microbacteriaceae > Microbacterium. The sequence continues at coordinate 22,281 of NZ_PCPA01000006.1, forward strand.
AGACGTACACGACGTTCCTCAACGACTTCGCCGACGCCCTCGAGACGAGCGCGAAGAACTGACATCGTGCGGCGGCATCCGGATGATCCGGGTGCCGCCGCATCGCCATCATGGTCTCCACCGACATCACCCAGCCGCCCCGCTACGCCGGGCGGCTCTTCGACGTGAAACTGCTCATCGGCGTGCTCGTCGTCGCCGCGCTGCTCGTGATCTCGCTCTTCACGGGTGTGTACGACGTCACCGGGGCGGAAGACGGCGCGCAGATGTTCCAGATCACGCGCATCCCCCGCACGATCGCGCTCGTGCTCGCCGGCGCCTCGATGGCGATGGCCGGTCTCGTGATGCAGTTGCTCACCCAGAACCGCTTCGTCGAGCCGACCACCACCGGCACCACCGAGTGGGCGGGGCTCGGGCTGCTCCTGGTCATGATCCTCGTGCCGCAGCCGTCGCTCCCTCTGCGGATGGCGGGCGCCGTGGTCGCGGCCTTCATCGGCACGATGGTGTTCTTCGCGTTCCTCCGCCGCGTCGCCCTCAAATCGTCGCTCATCGTGCCGATCGTCGGGATCATGCTCGGGGCAGTGGTCGGTGCGCTGTCGACATACCTCGCCCTGGCCACCAACTCGCTGCAGATCCTGGGGGTCTGGTTCGCCGGCAGCTTCACATCGGTCATGCGTGGTCAGTACGAGATGCTCTGGATCGTGGCGCTCATCGGCGTGATCGTCTTCGTCGTCGCCGACCGACTGACGATCGCAGGACTGGGGGAGGAGATCGCCACCAACGTCGGCGTGAACTACAACCGCATCATCCTGCTGGGTACAGTGCTCATCGCCGTCACCACGGGAGTCGTGACGGTGGTCGTCGGAAACCTCCCGTTCCTCGGGTTGATCGTGCCGAACATCGTCTCGATGGTGCGCGGCGACGATCTGCGCAGCAACCTGCCGTGGGTGTGCCTGCTCGGCATCGCGATCGTCACCGTCTGCGACATCATCGGCCGAACGATCATCATGCCGTTCGAGGTGCCGGTGTCGCTGATCCTCGGGGTCGTCGGCGCCGTGGTGTTCGTGCTCCTCCTGCTCAGGCAGCGTCGACGTGGCTAGCGGGGTGAGCGGCGTGGAAGTTCCGGTTTCGACACGATCCGCGGGGGCGTTCACGACCCCGCGTGCGCGTCGGCGCTACTTCGTCGTGCTCGGCATCCTCGTCGTCCTCTCCGCCGTCTCCGGCTTCGGCCTGTTGGCGTGGGCGAATCCGATGCCGGTCGGCTCGACGGGGTTCTGGCGCATCGCTCGGCACCGCGCGACCGATGTCACCGTGATGGCGCTCGTCGCCGTCGCCCAGGCCGTCGCCACGGTGAGCTTTCAGACCGTCACCAACAACCGCATCATCACGCCGTCGATCATGGGCTTCGAATCGCTGTACCGGGTCGTGCAGACCTCGACCGTGTACCTGTTCGGGGTCGCCGGAATCGTGGCGATCCAGGGCATCGGACAGTTCGCGATCCAGGTGGCGATCATGGTCGCCCTCGCGGTGGCGCTGTACGGGTGGCTGCTCTCGGGGCGCTACGGCAACCTGCAGATCATGCTCCTGGTGGGCATCGTGATCGGCGGCGGTCTCGGCGCGATCGCCACATTCATGCAGCGTCTGCTCACACCCAGTGAGTTCGATGTGCTCGCCGCGCGTCTGTTCGGCAACGTCTCGAACGCCGACCCCTCCTACCTGCCGCTGGCGATCCCGCTCGTGGTGGCGGCATCCGCGCTGCTGTGGCTGCGCTCCCGGAGACTCAACCTGATGGCGCTCGGTCCCGATGCCGCCCGCTCGCTCGGCGTCGATCACCGTAGGGAGCTGTTCATCGTGCTGTTCCTGGTCGCCGTGCTGATGGCGACTTCGACGGCGCTGGTGGGACCGATGACGTTCCTCGGCTTCCTGGTGGCGACACTCGCGTACCAGTTCGCCGACACGTACGACCACCGGCTGATCTTCCCCGTCGCGGTGCTCACCGCCTTCACGATCCTCGCCGGTGCGTACTTCGTGATGAAGAACGTGTTCTACGCGCAGGGCATGGTGTCGATCCTGATCGAGCTCGTCGGCGGCACCGTGTTCCTCATCGTCATCCTCAGAAAGGGCAGGCTGTGATCGCACTCGAAGGCGTTCGTCGGGACTACAGCATCGAGGTCGCGATCGGCCCGGTCGACCTCGAGATACCCGCCGGCGGGATCACCGCGCTGATCGGTCCGAACGGCGCGGGCAAGTCCACGCTGCTCACGATGATCGGCCGCCTGAGCGGGATGGATGCCGGTGCCATCGAGATCGCGGGACTCGACGTGGCCTCGACCAAGTCGAAGGATCTGGCGAAGGTCGTGTCCATCCTTCGCCAGGAGAACCACTTCGTCACCCGGCTCACCGTGCGCCAGCTCGTCGGCTTCGGGCGCTTCCCGCATTCGAAGGGCAGGCTGAACAGGTCCGACGAGGAGATCATCAGTCGGGCGATCGACTTCCTCGAGCTCGGCGCCTTGGAGAGCCGTTATCTGGACGAGCTCTCCGGCGGGCAGCGCCAGCGCGCGTATGTCGCCATGGTGCTCGCTCAGGACACCGAGTTCGTGCTGCTCGACGAGCCGCTGAACAACCTCGACATGCGGCACGCCGTGCAGATGATGAAGCACCTGCGGCGGGCAGCGGAAGAGCTCGGACGGACGATCGTCATCGTGCTGCACGACATCAATTTCGCAGGTCACTACGCCGACCACATCTGCGCCATGAAAGACGGTGCGGTGGTGGAGTTCGGGACGCCCGCCGCGATCATGACCGACGATGTGCTCACGCGGGTGTTCGAGACCCCGGTGCGCGTCGTCGACGGGCCGTCGGGGCCGCTCGCCGTCTACTACTGAGGGAGTCTTCGCTCAGAGCTCGATGCCGTGGTCTTCGTCGTTCACGCCGGCGTTGTTGCCGCGGCGCGATTCGTAGCCGAGGAACCAGCCCAGCCACACGATCGCGGCGAGGAGCACGCCGAGCCAGACGTTCTGGAAGATCAGTCCGACAACGACGCCGACGATCAGCAGGCCGACGGTGACGAAGATACGCAGTGCGGTACGGGACATGGCCCCCAGCATAGGCCGCGTCAGCGGTCGCGATGGTTCTCGGGGGCGAGCCGAGGTCCGCGACGAGGTTCTTGCACCCCGCTGGCGAAGATGAGGCGGATGACGCGCTGCCGCTGGCCCGCCCACGGCGTGAGCAGGTCGATCATCCCGGCATCGTCGGTGCGCGTCCCCGTCAGTGCGAAGCCCACTTCGTGTGCGAGGTGGAAGTCGCCGACGCTGACCGCATCCGGATCACCGAGCGCACGGATGCGGGTCTCAGCCGATGTCCACGCCCCCACGCCGGGAAGGCTCGTGAGGATGCGGTCGCGGTCGACCCCGGTGGCGCCCGCAAGCACGGCACGCGCGATGCGGTCGCCGCGCTCGGCTGCGCGCACGATGGTGCGGGACTGCGGCGGCTCGACTCCGGCGCGGTGCCACGCCCACGAGGGAATGCGGTACCACTGCTCGGGGGAGGGCGGAGCGAACATGGGTCGCGGCGTCGGGCCGGGTGTGCGCTCGCCGAAGCGCGACACCAGCCATCGCCAGGCGCCGAAGGCCTGCATGCCGGTGACCTTCTGCTCGATGATCGCGCAGGCGAGCGCGTCGAAAACCTCGTCGGTGCGGGTGAGCCGCAGGCCGGGGTGACGTCGCGCGGAATCGGCGACGAGGGGATGCAGCGACGCGTCGAAGTCTCCGGCATCGTCGCGGGCACCGCAGAGTGCGGGCACGAGATCGAGCGCGAAGTCCGATCCGGGGCCCCACGCGGTCGCGCGCACTTCGCCGCCGGTCATGCGCAGCGCCAGTGACGTCGGTCCGAGAGGCGTACGCATCGCGCGCCAGATGACGGCGCCGTCGATGACCATCGTCGGGTCGGTGCGCCCGCGACGGAGCATGCCGACGGTGCGGCCGAGATCGAGCTCGTGCGGCGGGCGGTAGACGGTCTCGTGAGCGGGGGCCGTGCGAGCGGCGTCTGCCGCTGTCGAGTCCGCTGCCAGGGTCATGCGCCCACCCTACGCGCCGGTTCTGACACCGGCTCCAGACGGCTCAGAAGCGGTCGGGAGAGGGGGTGCCGTGACCGTAGCGGATGACGACGTCGGCGTGACGGTCGAATCGGTAGCCGATGCCGCGCACCGTGCGGACGATGTCCTCGTAGCGACCGAGCTTGGCGCGGAGGCGACGTACGTGGACGTCGATCGTGCGCTCGCCGGGCGTCTCGTCGTCCTGCGCCTGCCAGAGCGCCGAGACCAGCTCGCTGCGCTCGATCGTGCGGCCCTCGCGGAGCACGAGGTACTGCAGGAGCTCGAACTCCTTGTAGGTGAACGCGGCGGACTCGCCGTCGATCAGCACGCGCTTGCGGGAGATGTCGACGGTGACGCCGCTCTCCTCTTCGGTGATGTCCTCTTCAGCGGCGGCCTTGGTGCGCGCGATCGCACCCGGCTCCTGCAGCGCCAGTCGGACGACATCGAGGTCGCGGCCTCCCGAGCCGTGAGGCGCGAGAGCGACCGTGGCGTGGGTCTCGGCGCCCGGAGCGAGCTCGGCGAGGGTGCGACGCAGGGCGTCGACGAGGAGGGGGAGGCTGACTCCGGCCTCGGCTGCCTTGATCTCGTCGAGTCCGACGTAGAGGGCGAAGCCGCGGGGAGAGCGGACGGCGGGGAGGTCGGCTCCGGCGGTGGCCAGCGGTGCTGCGCCCTCCGGCTGCGTGCGGATCGCGGCGGTGGTGGCGGGACGCTCGAGAAGTGCGGTGTTCGACATGATGATGAAGTCCTCAGGACGTGAGCCCGAATCGAGCGGGGCTCTGATGCGTTGCATGAATGACCGGCGGAGCCGGGAAGCGAGCAAGGGTGGATGCTCGGTGACACTGGCCTCGCAGATCGCGAGAAGTCAGGTCAGGCGGGGTGGCTGTTCGTTCAGCGACACATTCGGCAACACATGCCAACGCGACCGGGCATCATCATCCCGGCAGTCCTGTTCGCCTCCTGGGCGGACAAAGGGCTTGCGTTGGTGGTCATGGGGGGATTATGTCCGATCGTGACCCCTCATGTCAAAACGCCCCGGCGTCTCCAGCGGGCGTAACGTGGGGCGAATGACGATCTCGCACACTGTCGGCGGTTTCATCCTGACCGATGAGAAGGATGCTTCGCGCTACACGCTCATGCGCGACGGCAAGCTCGTGAGCGTCCTCGACTACCGCGACGACGGTCACACGATCGCGCTCACCAGAGCCTTCACGATCCCGACATTCCGCGGCAACGGGTATGCGGGGAAGGTCGTGGAGGGAGCAGTCGCCGACATCGAGGAGCGCGGCGACCGCAAGGTCGACGCCGTGTGCTGGTACGTGGCCGACTGGTTCTCCGCCCACCCCGAGAAGTCCGCTCTGCTTCGCACACGCTGACTCTCCGGGCATGTGACGAAGTGTTACGGCCGCCGCCTGCCAGGATGAGGCCATGAAACTCGCCGAAGCCCTCACCGCACGCGCCGATCTGCAGCGCCGCATCGAGCAGCTGCGGGCGCGCATCGTCGCGAACGCCCGGTACCAGGAGGGTGAGGAACCGGCGGAGGATGCGGCCGCACTGATCGTCGAAGCGGATGCCGCGCTGACGCAGCTGCGCGGCCTCATCCGGCGCATCAACGCCACGAACGCGCGTCTCGAACTCGGCGCCGACGGCACGATGACCGATGCCCTCGCCGCCCGCGACGTGCTGCGCCTGCGGCACTCGGTACTGACCGATGCCGCGGTCGCGGCATCCGGGGCGAACGACCAGTTCATGCGTCAGATGCGCTCGGAGCTGCGGCAGGTCTCCGCACTTCCGGTCGCGCAGTTGCGCTCGAGGGCCGATGCCGTCGCGCAGGAGCTGCGTGAGCTCGACAACCGGATCCAGCAGGCGAACTGGTCGAACGACCTCGAGGAGGAGAGCGGAAGTCGGTAGTCACGACGAGGCGGGCACAACCCTCAGCCGGCGGGGCAAGCCGGCACCTGTTGGGCGGAGGGCAGCCCGGAAATCGCATCGCGCAGCCCCGCATGCCGCACAGGTGAAGGTGCACTGAGCATCTCGCATCACCGCGTGCCGATCATCGTGACGAGGGTGGGTCAGGGGACCTTCCGCTTCCTCCTCGGCAGGCTGTACGGGCGTGCTGCGGCACGCCTCGGACGGAATGTCGGAGGGGGTTCGTACCGTGTGAGTATGCGGATCCTGCACACCTCCGACTGGCACATCGGCCGGACGTTCCATGGCAACTCGACCATGGACGCCCTCGCCGAGGTGCTCGGGGCGCTCACCGAGCAGGTTCGCGAGAAAGATGTCGATGTCGTCGTCGTCGCGGGCGATGTGTTCGACTCCGCGACCCCGTCGGGTGCCGCCTACACGCTCCTCGGCGATGCGCTGGTGGCTCTGCATGACACGGGTGCCCGCGTCATCGTGACGAGTGGCAACCACGATTCTGCCGCGCGACTCGGTTTCCAGGCTCGGCTGCTGCGCGAGGGTATCCATGTGCTGACCGACCCGCTCGCGGTCGGCGTGCCCGTGACGGTGTCCGATGCCGACGGCCCGGTGCACTTCTTCGGCATTCCCTATCTAGAGCCGGCGATCGTCCGTCAGCACTGGCCCGAGGGTGACAGCTCCGGGCGTCAGCTGCGCACTCAGGCGCAGACCATGGCTCACGCGATGGACCTGGTGCGCGCCGGTATCGAGCAGCACGCAGGACGCTCGGTGGCGATCGCGCACTGCTTCGCCGCGGGTGTCGACGCCACCGCCGGACTCGAGCGTGAGGTGCGACAGGGAGGCCTCGACGTGGTGCCGCTGAGCGTCTTCGACGGGCCTGACTATGTAGCGCTCGGCCACATCCACGGGCGTCAACAGCTCAGCGATCGGGTTCGTTATGCGGGGGCGCCTCTGCACTACAGCTTCGGAGAGCAGAACAAGCCGCGTGGCTCCTGGCTCGTCGACATCGACGCCGAGGGGCTCGCCGCGGTCGAGTGGCTGGAGCTGCCTGTGCCGCGCCGCCTCGTCACCCTCACCGGGACCCTCGAAGAGCTGTTGTCCGCCGATCTCGTCGCCGAGCACGCGGAAGACTGGGTCTGCGCGATCTACACCGACGCGGTGCCGCAGACCGAGCCCATGCGACGCCTTCGCGAGAGCTACCCGCACTGTGCGATGGTGCAGCACCAGCCCGCGGTCGCAGCACCAGCCGATGAGCGGTCGTATGTGCAGCGTCTGCGCGCCGCGGTCACCGACGCCGACCGCATCGAAGCCTTCCTCGAGCATGTGCGGGCGGGGCACGGGCCGACCGAGGCAGAGGCAGAGTTGATCCGCGCGGTGCTCGATGAGCGCGTGCGTGCCGAGGCGCTCGTCTAGATGCGTCTCCATCGCCTGGAGGTCGAAGGCTTCGGTCCCTTCCGGTCTCGGCAGACGGTCGATTTCGATGCCTTCGCCGATGATGGGATCTTCCTGATCGCAGGGCGCACCGGTGCGGGCAAGTCGAGCATCCTCGATGCGGTCTGTTTCGGGCTCTACGGGGGAGTGCCGCGCTACGACGGCGGCGAGAAGCGCCTTCGCAGCGACCACTGCGAACCCGACGACCCTTCCGAGGTGGTGGTCGAGTTCAGCACCCCGACCGGTCGGTTCCGTGTGACCCGGTCGCCCGAGTATCTGCGTCCGGCCAAGCGTGGCGGGGGGATGACGAAGCAGGCGTCGGCCGTTGCGCTCGACGAGTGGACGGATGCCGGCTGGATCGGGCGGGCCGCGCGAGCGGTCGACGTGGGAAACGAGCTCGACGAGATCCTGCAGCTCAGCCGCGAGCAGTTCCTGCAGGTGATCCTGCTTGCGCAGAACCGCTTCTCGGAGTTCCTGCTCGCCGGAAGCCGTGACCGTCAGGTGCTGCTGCGTCGTCTGTTCGGTACCCAGCGATTCGAAGACGTGCAGGCGCGATTCGACGAGCATCGCCGGGCCGCGGAGCAGGCGCTCGGCTCTCGGCTGGCGACAGTCGAAGCGCGAGTCGACGAGGCTGAACGACTCGTGATCGCCGGTGGGCTGTCGGGAGAAGCAGAAGGCGAGGCTTCGGCACTGACGGAGGCGCTGCCGGTGCCGTCATCGATCGACGACCGTCTCGAAGCCCTTCGGCGGGCGAAAGCGCGTGCCGAGTATCGCGCCGAGCGCCGCGCTTCGGAGCGGGCAGACGCGGAGAAGCGATCGGCGGATGCCGACGCGGTGCTCGCGGCGACCCGCGAGGAGCAGCGAGCGCAGCGCGAACGCGACCGTGCACGAGCGGCCCTTGATCGCCTCGACGCGGATATGCCGTTGATCGACGAGGCTCGCGCCGAGCTCGCAGCCGCCCGTACTGCTGAGGTGCTGCGGGCGACGATCACCGCTGCTGCGCGAGCGCAGACCGCCCTTCTCGAAGCCTCCGCAGACGAGGATGCCGCGCGCGAAGCGTGGGAGGTGTTCGAGATCTCCGTCGACGGAGATCTCGCGGTCTGGGCCGCTGAGCGCACCAGGGAGAGCGGCTCGTGGGTGCGGGCGCGCGAGCTCGAGGAGAATGCACCGACGCTCGACGCCGAACTGCGGTCTGCGGAGGAGTCCGTCGCCGCGGTGTCCGCACGCATCGAGGCCGGGGAAGCGGAGCGGGCATCCCTACCTGCGGCGACCGCCGCGCTGACGGCCGAGCGTGACGAGAGACGTCGCCTCGCCGACCGCGCCGATGACCTGAAGGTGGCGCGCGAGGCGGCTGAGGCTCGACGTGCGGCGGCGAGTGAGGGCGAGCGGTTGCAGGCGGCGCAGACGTCGGCCGAGGTCGAGCTCACCGAGGCCACCGCACGGCATGCCGCGGCGCAGACGACGCTCGCTCGACTGCGGCAGCGCCGAACAGACGGCATGGCCGGCGAGCTGGCTTCGACCTTGCGGGACGAGCACCCCTGCCCCGTCTGCGGCTCTCTCGAGCATCCAGCTCCCGCCACGCATTCGGATCCCGTCTCGCCTGAAGACATCGATCACGCCGAAGAAGCCCGCGATGCGGCGGCGCAGCGAGAGCGGGAGCTCTCGTCGACCGCATCGGCAGTGCGCGCCGAGTTCGCCGCCGTCACTGCCCGGGCCGATGGGCGCAGCGTCGAACAGGCGGAGCGCGAGTGCGCCGAGGCCACTGCGCTCCACGCCCGCAGCCTCGCGGCTGGCGAAGAACTCACAACCATCGATGCGCAGCTGGACGAGCTCGTCGCCCGTATCGGCCGGCTCGAGGCCGAGCGTTCCGACAACGCGACGGCTTTCGCCGACGCGCGGGAGAATCACGCGCTGCTGCGACAGCGGAGCGTGGAGGCGCATTCGCTGATAGCCGAAGCCCGCGGCGGATTCGAAACCGTCGCAGCACGACTCGCAGCCACGACGGCGAGGATCGCAGCGGCCGGTACCCTCGCGGATGCGATCGCGGAGCGCACCCGCAGGAGCAAAGTGCTCCTCGAATCGGAGACCGAGCGTGATGCGGCACTCGCCGGTTCGGCCTTCGACGATGCGGCCGCCGTCGAACACGCACTGCGATCTTCGGCGGCGCAGGAAGCGCTCGACTCGCGGATCTCGCAGCACGCCGTGCAGCGCGAGAAGGAACGGGCCGTCCTGTTCGATCTCGAACTTCGGACGCTGCCGGAAGACCCGATCGATCTCGCTCCCGCCGAGCAGGCCGCGGCTGCCGCCAGGGTGATCTGGACGGCCTCGGTCGACGAGGCGGCTCGGGCTGCCGGCGCCGCCGAGCGACTGGGAGGACTGATCGAGTCCGCCGCAGCAGAACAGGCTCGAACCGCCGGCGATGCCGCCGAGTTCGAAGTGCTGCAGAACCTCGCGGACACGATCGCGGGCCGGGGAGCGAACACCCGCAAGATGACGCTGGAGACCTTCGTCCTCGCTGCGGAGCTCGAAGAGATCGTGCAGGCTGCCAATCGCCGACTGCACGACATGTCGACGGGCCGCTATCAGCTGCAGCATTCCGACGCGCTCGCCGCTCGTGGTGCGGCGAGCGGTCTCGGCATCCTCGTGTCGGACGCCTTCACCGGGCAGACGCGGCCGCCGCAGTCGCTCTCCGGCGGCGAGACGTTCCTCACCTCCCTCGCCCTGGCCCTGGGCCTCGCCGAGGTCGTGACGGCGCGCGCGGGCGGTATCCGTCTCGACACGCTCTTCATCGACGAGGGCTTCGGCTCGCTCGACGGCGACACACTCGACGTGGCGATGCGCACGCTCGATGAACTGCGGCAGGGCGGTCGTACGGTCGGCGTGATCAGCCACGTCGAAGCCATGCAGGAGCAGATCCCGGCTCAGCTCACCGTGCGAGCGCTGCCGAATGGGCCCAGCGTGATCGAGGCCCGCTGACGTCACGAGGAGGGCGGCGGGAGCGCCGCCCGCTCAGACTCCGTATTCGCTGCGGATGAAGTCACGCAGCTGAACGCTGCAGCGTGCGACTGCGTCGCGCCAGTCCGTCAGTGCGCCATCCTCGGCCTGGTCGGACACGGCCCGGAACACGCGGATCGGCACATCGAACTGCCCGGCCACCCAGATGTAGGCGTAGGTCTCCATGTCGACCAGGGCCGCGCCTGACGGACGGATCAAGGAGGTGACCTCGGCGTCCTCGACGAAATGGTCGCCCGTCGCGATCAGCACGCCATCACGCCCGGTGCTGACGCGCGCCGGCAGAGAGACGTGCTGCCCCGAGACGCCGTCGAGGTCGGTGACGTCGTGCTGGAACGCGGTGCCGACCTCGTGCACTGTCGCCTCGAGGTCAGGATCGATCGCTCCGGCGGTGCCGACGACCACGATCTCGTCATAGACGTTTGCGTCGAGTGCGCGGGTCAGCCCGTACGTCGCCTGCAGCTTCCCCGGCCCGGTCACGAGGCGGTCGAAGCCGTCGAGCTCCTCCGGAAATGCGGTCAGTTCGGATTCGAGGGCAGCGACGAGAAGTTTCACTGCCCCATTCTCTCAGGTCTTCGCTGGCAGGAGCGTACGAACGCCGCGGCGTCACCCGGGCGTAACACGGAAGGGTGATACTGATTCGAGGACAAGACGGAGGATGACATGTCGTTGCAGAAGCAGATCTCTGATGACCTCGGCGTCAGGCCCGAGATCGACCCCGAGGCCGAGATCGAGCGCCGGGTCGGGTTCCTCACCGATTACCTCCGCACGACCGGAGCCAAGGGCTATGTGCTCGGCATCTCCGGCGGGCAGGATTCCACGCTGGCGGGCCGCCTCGCGCAGCTCGCGGTGGAGCGGGTGCGAGCCGAGGGAGGAGAGGCGAAGTTCCTCGCGGTGCGACTGCCCTACCGGGTGCAGCACGATGCCGCAGATGCCGAGGCCGCGCTCGATTTCATCGCGCCCGACTCCTCGGTCGAGGTCAACATCCAGAACGGGGTCGACGGTGTCGAGGAAGACATCGAGTTCGCGGTCACGAGCGACATCAGCGACTTCAACCGGGGCAACATCAAGGCACGCGTGCGCATGGTCACGCAGTACGCGCTCGCAGGCCACGACGGGATGCTGGTGATCGGCACCGACCACGCCGCCGAGGCGGTGACCGGCTTCTACACGAAGTTCGGCGACGGTGCGGCCGATATCCTCCCGCTGTCGGGGCTCAGCAAGCGGCAGGGGCGTTCGCTGCTGCAGTTCCTCGACGCGCCGGATCGTCTCGCGTTCAAGGTGCCCACAGCAGATCTCCTCGACGGTCAGCCCGGCCGGGCTGATGAGGACGAGCTCGGCCTCACCTACGAGCAGATCGATGACTTCCTCGAAGGTCGTCAGGTCGACCCCGAGGTCGCCGGTCGTATCGAGGCGAGATACCTGGCGACGCAGCACAAGCGCCACCTCCCTGTGACTCCCGACGACACCTGGTGGCGCTGACCTCGCGCCTTCGAGAGCCACACGCTTTCGCCCGTGTCGGATGCCGCGGATAGTGTCGAAGCATCCGACAGAACGGGAGCATCGTGCGGATCGACACTCAGGCGCAGCGCGTCATCTGGAGCGCGAGCGACCTCAAGGCGGCCGCGGAATGCGAGTTCGCGTGGTGTCGGGCGATCGACGCGAAGCTGGGCAGGGTGCCCGCCGTCGAAGAACCCGAAGATGCGACGCTGAAGCGGGCCGCTCAGCTCGGTGACGTGCATGAGCAGAACGTGCTCGCCCGCTACATCGAAGATCTCGGCGACGAGAACGTCCATCGCGTCGAGAAGGTGTCCTCCGTCGACGCCGAGGCTCTGGCCGCCGCGATCGACGAGACGGTGACGGCACTCCGCTCCGACGTGCAGGTGGTCTTCCAGGCGGCGTTCGCGACCGAGGAGTTCGTGGGGTTCGCCGACTTCCTGCGTAAGGACCACGACGGGCGCTGGCGGGTTCAGGATTCGAAGCTCGCACGCAAGGCCCGAGTCACCGCACTCATGCAGCTCGCGGCATATGTCGATCAGCTCGACCGTCTGGGCATTCCTCGGTCCGATGAGGTCGACCTCATTCTCGGCGACAGCACGCTCAGCACCCACGCGGTCGATGATCTGCTTCCGCTGTTCCAGGTGCGTCGGGCGCGGCTTCGTGCCCTCATCGCAGATCGCCGCATCGCCGATGGTGCGACTGGTGCTCCACTCGCCTGGGGCGACGACCGGGGCGATCTGCAGGTGGTGGCCTGCGGTCGGTGCGCGACCTGCGAGGAGCAGGTGCTCGCGCACCGGGATCTGCTGATGGTCGCACGCATGCGTCCGGTGCAGAGGGCGCGTCTTCGGGCAGCCGGAATCGAGACGATCGATGGGCTTGCCGCTGCCTCCGAGGCGCCGGAGGGCATGAACGTCGACACGTTCGAGACCCTTCGCGCGCAGGCGCGGTTGCAGCTGCGCGCCGATGCAGAGGGCGTGCCGACTTACGATGTGCACTACGCCCCGGCGATCCACACCCTCCCGTTGCCCAGTCACGGTGACATCTTCTTCGACTTCGAAGGCGATCCCCTCTATACCGAACCCGCCCCCGATGGCGAGGCGCACTGGGGGATCGACTACCTCTTCGGCTGGGTCGACAACGCCGATCAGTACTCGGCGCTGTGGGCGCACACCTTCGCAGACGAGAAGCGCGCTCTCGAGACCTTCCTCGACTTCGTGAATGTGCGCAGGGCCGCTCACCCCGGCATGCACATCTACCACTACGCGCCGTACGAGACCTCGCACCTCGTGGCGATGGCGGCTCGGCACGGCGTGCGCGAGGGAGAGGTCGACAGGCTCCTGAGAGAAGGCGTGTTCGTCGACCTCTACCCGCTGGTGCTGCGCACCGTCCGCGTCGGTTCCCGGTCCTACTCGATCAAGAAGCTCGAGCCGCTCTACATGGGCGAAGACGTGCGCACGAGCGACGTGCAGAAGGGCGATGACTCGATCGTGCAGTACGTCGCGGCACGCGAGCTCGCAGCGGCAGGGGAGCAGAGCGAGGCGGATGCGGTGTTCGCCGACCTCGCGGACTACAACAGGTATGACTGCGTGTCGACACGGCGGCTGCGCAACTGGCTCATCGACATCGCCAGGGCGAAGGGCGTGGCTCCTGCGCCGCCCGACGATGCCGACGAGGTCATCTACGAGCCTTCGCCCCGATCGGTGGCGCTGCTCGCCGATGCGGAGCGTGCTGTAGAGGCCGGCGGTGACGGGCTGGTGCACCGGATCGCCGCCGCTGCGATCGACTACTTCCCGCGAGAGGCGAAGAGCTTCTGGGTGTCGCACTTCCAGCGACTCCGCGAACCGGTGACGATGTGGGACGGCACTCGTGACGTGGTGCGGATCGACCGCCCGTCGTCGACTGTCCGCCGTGACTGGAGCATCGGCGAGGGGCGTCGGGTGATCTCACGTGATATCGAGATCCGGGGAGAAGTGTCGCCGGGGACCACCTTCGGCCCGGGGGCCCAGCCCTTCGCCCTCTACGAGGTTCCTGCCCCTTTCGACACCGAGGTGCCGTCGCGGGCGGTGCACGTTCCGCATACGGTCACAGTGACCCAGATGCTCGACGACGGCTATCTCGTCACCGAGTCCGCTGTACAGGGGCAGACGTGGGACGAGCTGCCGCTCGCACTCACGCCGGCTGCCCCTCCGCGCGTGGTGTCGCTGCAGGGTGCGATCGACGAATGGGCCGATACCGTGCACGCAACTGCTCCGGACTTCCCCGCGGATGCTGCGACCGACATCCTGCGTCGCTTCCCTCCGCGCACGGTCTCGGGGAGCACGCTGCCCGATGCCGGAGATGACACCATCGACGCGATCGTGCGCGGCATCCTCGACCTCGACCGCAGCTATCTCGCGGTGCAGGGTCCTCCGGGGACGGGGAAGACCTATACGGGTTCCCGGGTGATCGCACGTCTCGTGAACGAGCACGGCTTCAAGATCGGCGTCGTCGCGCAGTCGCACGCGATCATCGAGACGCTCCTCGCGCGCGTCGTCGCCGACGGTGTCGCGCCCGCCCAGGTCGCGAAGGCGCCGAAGGACCCCGAAGCCGAGCCGCCGTACACGGTGATTCCGAAGAACGGCATGGCGTCTTTCCTCGCTGAGCACCCAGGAGAAGGCGCCGTCGTCGGCGGTACGGCCTGGGACTTCAGCAACATCCAGAGGGTTGCCCGCGCAGGACTCGACCTCCTCGTGATCGACGAGGCAGGACAGTTCTCGCTCGCGTCGACGATCGCCGTCGCGGCAGGGGCGAAGCGGCTCCTGCTCCTCGGCGATCCGCAGCAGCTCCCGCAGGTGAGCCAGGGCGCCCACCCGGAGCCGGTCGACACCTCCGCCCTCGGCTGGGTGATGGACGGCGATCCGGTCGTGCGCCCCGAGTACGGCTACTTCCTGGCCCGGTCGTGGCGGATGCATCCGTTCGTGGCCGCTCCGGTGTCGAAGCTCGCCTACGCCGGACAGCTCGCATCGGCACCCGGTACCGAGCTTCGATCCGTCGACGGCATCGACCCGGGGCTGCACGTCGTGCCGCTCCGACATCGCGGCAACGCCACCCAGTCACCGGAAGAGGCAGCCGAGGTCGTACGTCTCGTGCGGGATCTGATCGGTCGAGCCTTCACCGACAACGACCCAGAGGCCTCGACGAGAGCGCTGACGCAGTCCGACATCATCGTCGTCACGCCCTACAACGCCCAGCGTCAACTGGTGCTCGATGCGCTCGCCGACGCGGGCTTCCCCGAGGTGCCCGTGGGTACGGTCGACAACTTCCAGGGCAAGGAGGCGGTCGTCTCGATCACGTCGCTCGCGGCATCGAGCGGCCGAGATGCACCTCGCGGCCCGGAGTTCCTGTTGCTGCAGAACCGGCTCAATGTGGCGATCTCCCGAGCCCAGGTCGTCGCCTACCTGGTCCATTCGCCGGCGCTGCTCGATGATCTGCCGTACACGCCGGAAGGAGTCGCCCGGCTCAGCGCCTTCGCCCGCCTGGTCGGAGCGGCCGAGTGAGCGCCCACACGGTCGACGAGATCCTGCGCGCGGCGGCGGCGTGGGTATGGTTCCCCCGCGACAGCGAGCACGAACGTGAAGATCTGTTGCTCGTGCGAGACCCGGAGAGGTTCGGCGGCGGAGTGCGCGGTTCTCAGGTGGATTCGCGCCTCGACCCCGCTGGAGTGGTCGACCGTGCTCTGGCGAGGACGAAAGCATGGGGCGCGCCGCGACTCACGTTCTGGACGAGCTCTGCTGACCGGCCGGACCTCGAAGACGAGCTGCGCCGGCGTGGCGCGGAGCACATCGACACGGTGGCGGTGTTCGCACGTCCTCTCGACGACGCAGCGGTCGACGTGCCAGACGATGTGACGGTCGAGGTCGTGCGCACACTCGGACAGGTACTCGACGTCGACGCCGTCAATGTGCCGGTGTGGCAGCAGCAGCCACTCGATGCGGAAGGGCTTCAGGCCGAGTTCGCCGAAGTGGCCGCGGCACTCGAGGCTCGCGAGGGCTTCCGGGTCCTCGCGCGGATCGGCGGCCGTGCGGTCAGCACGGGAGGGTGCACGATCGACGACGGGTTCGTCCGGCTCTGGGGTGCTTCCACACTCGAGGGAGACCGCGGTCGCGGGGCCTACCGCGCCGTCCTCGCGGAGCGCCTCCGGCAGAGCGCCGCCTGGGGTGCGAAGACGGCGCTCGTCAAAGGACGCATCTCGACGTCGGCGCCGATTCTGGCGCGCGCCGGCTTCACCCACTACGGAGACGAGCGCGCCTACCGCCTGACTCTCGAGGAGTAGGTCTGAATCAGACCGTTCCGTACAGTCGATCGCCGGCGTCACCGAGACCGGGCACGATGTACCCCTTCTCGTTCAGGCGCTCGTCGAGCGCGCCGAGCACGAGCGTGACGTCGCGGTCACCCGCCATCGCCTCGATCGCCGCGACGCCCTCGGGGGTGCCGAGCAGGCAGATCGCGGTGACGTCTTTCGCGCCCCGGTCGAACAGGAACTGGATCGCGGCTGCGAGCGAGCCTCCGGTGGCGAGCATCGGGTCGATCGCGAAGCACTGGCGGTCGCTCAGGTCGTCCGGGAGGCGCTCGGCGTAGGTCGTCGGCTCGAAGGTCGTCTCGTCGCGGACCATTCCGAGGAAGCCGACCTCCGCGGTCGGAAGCAACTTGACGAGGCCCTCGAGCATGCCGAGGCCGGCACGGAGGATGGGCACCACGATCGGGCGCGGCTCCGAGATCTTCACGCCCATCGTCTTGGTCACTGGCGTCGTGATCTCGACCGGGCTGACCTTCACGTTGCGCGTCGCCTCGTACGCGAGCAGCGTGACGAGCTCTTCCGTCAGTTGCCGGAAGACCGGCGACGGGGTGCGCACGTCGCGCAACACCGAGAGCTTGTGAGTGATGAGAGGGTGGTCGGCCACGTGAACACGCATGGATACAGGGTAATGCGCGGCGCGGCCTGGTACGACATCGGAAACCCCTGCCGCGTTCGGTGGCTGTCGTAGGCTCGACGCATGACCGCTGCCGACGACCTTGCGATGCAGCGTGCGCTCGCTCTCGCTGCCGAGGCTGCAGCGGCCTCCGAGATACCCGTCGGCGCGGTGGTGCTCGATGGCGAAGGACACATCATCGCCGAAGGGCGCAACACACGTGAGGCGACTCATGATCCGACCGGTCACGCCGAGATCGAGGCGCTGCGTCGTGCCGCGGCATCCGTAGGCTCCTGGAACCTCGAGGGGCACACGCTCGTCGTGACCCTCGAGCCGTGCGTCATGTGCGCGGGAGCGATCCTGCAGGCGCGCATCGGCCGTGTGGTGTTCGGCGCCTGGGACGACAAGGCGGGAGCCGCGGGGTCGATGTACGACGTGCTGCGCGACCGGCGGCTGCCCTATCGCGCCGAGGTGATCGGTGGCGTCGAGGTCGATGCATCGACGGCGCTGCTGCGCACGTTCTTCGAACAGCGTCGCTGAGCCCGCAGGCTGGCGGTCAGTCCGAAGACTTGAGTACGAAGACGTCGGTCGAGGGCTCGGGGTCGATCGCCGGGCGATAGATGTCCGGCTCGATGTAGACGACCCGCGCTACCGGTACGGCCTCACGGATCCGCGCCTCGATGGCGTCGATGTCGTCGGCCGCTTCGCGCAGCGGCTTGTCGGCGTTGAGGGCGATCTTCGCGGCGACCATGAGCTCGTCGGGTCCGAGGTAGAGGGTCTTCATGTGGATGATCTTCTCGATCTCGTCCCCCGCGTTGATGGCGTCGACGATCCGGTCGTGGTCGGCCTGGGTAGCGCCCTCACCGACCAGGAGGCTCTTCGTCTCGACGCCCAGCACGATCGCGATCAGCACCAGCAGCACACCGATCATCACGGTTCCGAGGGCATCGAACATCGGGTTGCCGGTGATCAAGGTGAGACCGACGCCGAGCAGAGCGAAGGTGAGCCCGGTCAGTGCGCCGACGTCTTCGAGCAGCACGACCGGAAGCTCAGGAGCCTTCGCGCGACGCACGAACGACACCCAGGACTGGCCCTTCTCGCGCACGAGGTTGCTCTCGCGCACGGCCGTGCGCAGCGAGAACGATTCGAGTCCGATCGCGACGACGAGCACGACGAGAGGCAGCCACCACCAGGTCTTGTCGAGCTCGTGCGGGTTGGTGAGCTTCTCGACGCCCTCGTAGATCGCGAAGAGGCCACCGACGGAGAAGAGGATGATCGAGACGACGAAAGCGTACACATAGCGCTCACGGCCGTATCCGAACGGGTGTGCGCGGTCGGCTTCACGGCGGGCCTTGCGTCCGCCGAGCATCAGCAGCAGCTGGTTGCCGGAGTCGGCGATGGAGTGGATCGCCTCAGCGAGCATCGAGGCCGACCCGGAGAGCGCCCAGGCGACGAGCTTCGCGAGCGCGATGCCCATGTTCGCCAGGAACGCCGCGACGATGGCCTTGTTGCCTCCGGATGCACTCATGGAACGAGTCTAGAACCGCGTGCCCGAGGATGCGGGAGTGCCCGCCGTAGGATGACGACATGGCTGACTCGCTTCCTTCTCTCGCTTTCCTCGGTGCCGGCTCCATGGGCGGTGCGATCCTCCGCGGAGTCATCGCGTCCGGCATCCGGATCGATGGCGGGATCACCGCGACCAACCGCACCGCGGAGAAGGCCGAGGCGTTCTCCGACCTCGACGGCGTCACGAGCATCGCGCTCGCCGAGCAGCCGGAGGGCAACACCGAAGCGGCAGCGGGGGCACGTATCGTGCTGGTCGGTGTGAAGCCGGCGATGGTGCCCGACCTGCTCCGCGAGATCGCCCCGCACCTGGCGACCGATGCGATCGTGGTGAGTGTCGCGGCCGGCGTCACTCTGCAGACCTTCGCCGATGTGCTCGGGGCGGAGGCCCGTGTCATCCGTTCCATGCCGAACACTCCGTCGACCGTGCGCAAGGGCGTCACCGGTCTCGCCGCCGGTGCCGCGACGACGGCTGAAGACCTCGCTCTCGTCCGCCGCCTGTTCGAGACCGTCGGCGCGGTCGTCGAGGTTCCGGAGTCGCAGATCGACGCGCTCTCCACGATCTCGGGATCCGGCCCCGCGTACGTGTACCTGCTGATCGAGGAGTTCACGAAGGCCGCTGTCGGCATGGGTTTCACCGATGCAGACGCCCGGCTGATGGTGGAGCAGACCTTCATCGGCGCGACCGCACTGCTCGATGCCTCGGGCGAGGACCCCGCCGAACTGCGCCGCCGTGTCACGAGTCCGAAGGGCACGACGGAGCGCGCGGTCGCCGTGCTTCAGGACGCTCACCTCGACCGCACGTTCGCCGATGCCGCAGCCGCCGCCCTCGCCAGGGCGAAGGAACTCGCCGCCGGATCCTGAGCCCGTGCAGTTGCGCATCGAGGGGGCGATCTGGTTCTGGCGCGGCCCCGCACCGTTCCACTTCGTGACCGTGCCGCCGGTCGAGAGCGACATGATCCACGACATCGCCTCGGTCGTCACCTACGGCTGGGGGATGATCCCGGCATCCGTCACGATCGGCTCCACCACCGTGACCACGGCCCTCTGGCCCAAGGACGGCGGGTACATCGTGCCGATCAAGAAGGCGCTCCAGGATCGCGAGGGCCTCGGCGTCGATGATGTCGTGGATCTTCTCCTCGACATCGACGCCTGAGTGCACGCCCTGTCGCGCCCGGCTTGGCGGTCAGCTCTCGCTGGACACTTCGGCGAGCACCTCGGGCCAGCGACGGTCGAGGATGCTTCCGCCGAGTACCGTGCCACCC
This sequence comes from Microbacterium sp. MYb54, assembly GCF_002979515.1. GTDB lineage: Bacteria > Actinomycetota > Actinomycetes > Actinomycetales > Microbacteriaceae > Microbacterium. Next base: position 42,011 of record NZ_PCPA01000006.1, read on the forward strand.
CACAGCGCGAGCGCGCCGAAGACGACACCGCACGCAAGGCTGACCCATCCGAGGGCGGGATTCCAGATCGAGGCGATCGCGAATCCGAGAGCTGGAGCACCGAGCGCGAGCGTGATCGGTCCCACGATGATCATCGCGAGCAGCGACTGCACTCCACCGGACGAGCCGCGACCGAGCGGATTGGCCTCCGGTGCGGGTGCACGGCCGGGAAGGAAGCTGCCCACCCAGACTCCGGCGGCTGCCGCGATCGCGGTCATGCCGAGCCCTGCGCCGAGGCTGCCCGGAAGCAGATCCGGCCGTCCGGCGATGAGGCAGGTCGCCACGCACAGCGCGATGGTCACCGGCACGGCCACCAACCCGAAGCCGAGCAGGCGCCCGGCACGGTCTGCTGCGCCGCTCACGCCAGCCAGGATGTGGGCTGCGATCGCGTCGTTGTCGTAGGCGATCGCCATCTGCATGATCGTTCCGGTGAGCAGGGCGTTGATGGCCGGGATCAGCACGATGGCGGGGCCGAGGCCGACCGACGGCTCCTGCAGGCCGTTCATGAGGGCGAGTCCGATGAAGATCGCCGGCAGCAGCAGGAGCATCACGATGTTCACGACCTGCCGGGGGTCTCGCCGGAAGTATCGGAGGGTCCGGGCGGCGATCGCCCCCGTCCGGCTGGCCGGCAGTATGCGATCGAGCAGACCGCCCGATCGTACTCGTCCGCCACCGCTGCTCTGGATCGGTGAGACGAGACGTGCGGCGAGCAGCGCCTGCGCTGCGAACCACAGGGCGACGACCGTGGCGAGGGTGACCAGCAGACGCAACGCGGCGGCGAGGAGGTCGCCCTGCGCGACGGATGCCGAAACGCCGAACACCGCACCGACCGGTGTCCAGCCGACGACGTCGGCGATCCTGGTGAGCGCTTCGCCGATGTCGCCCACTCTGGACAGCGCCCCGATTCCGAGATTGAGCAGAAGCCCCGAGGATGCCAAGAGCACGATGCCGAGCGTCACCACCAGGTCGCGGGTGCTGCGTCGGGCCAGCCACCCCGCGAGGACGCCACTCACGACGCGGGCGCCGAGCACACAGGTGACGACGGTGACGGGGATCATGATCAGAGCAGTGAGCATCGCCGGCAAACTCACCGACCAGCCGAGGAGCATCAGCACCAGAGCGGACGTCGTGCCGATGCCGCCGATGGTCGTCGCCCCAGCCACCACGAATCCCGGCAGCAGCGATCGTGCGGTCACCGGCAGCAGTGCGAAGCGCTCGGGGGCGAGTGAATCGTCTGCGCTGACCAGGATCGAGCCGACCCACCACGCGAGCACGATCACTGACCCTGCGAGCACGATGGCGGTGACCGCACCATCCGGCGCCGCGAATCGCAGGGCGACGAGACCCGCCGTCAGACCGGCCAGGAATCCCAGAGCGACCATCCCGGTGATGATCAGGGTGACCAGCATCCAGGGGTTCCGTGACAGCTGATGGCGCAGCTGGCGCCAGCGCAGGCCTACGAGGAGCGCAACCACGCGAGCGTCTCCGTTCCGAGGTCGTGTGCTCCCACGAGGGTGAGGAAGCGCTGCTGCAAAGACAGCCCGGCGCGCACTTCGTCGAGGGTGCCGTGGGCGAGCAAGCGCCCTTCGGCGACGATGGCGACCCGATCGCACAGCGATTCGACGAGCTCCATCACATGGCTGGAGAGCACCACGGTGCCGCCGCCGTCGACGAACGATCGCAGGATCTGACGGATCGTCTCTCCCGAGACCGGATCGACGGCCTCGAGCGGCTCGTCGAGGATGAGCAGCCGGGGTGCGTGGATCAGCGCACAGGCGAGACCGATCTTCTTGCGCATGCCGGCGGAGTAGTCGACGACGAGCGTGTCCCGCGCGTCGGCGAGCCCCAGCGCATCGAGGAGGTCACCGCTCCGGGAGACGACCTCGGCCTCGGCCATGCCTCGCAGCAGGCCGGTGTACCGCAGCAGCTCGGCACCCGTGAGCCGGTCGAGCATGCGGATGCCGTCGGGAAGCACGCCCATGCGCGCTTTCGCCTGTGCGGGGTCGTGCCAGACATCCGCGCCGAGCACCCAGGCTGTACCGGCATCAGGGCGCAGCAGGCCCGTCGTCATGGCGAGCGTCGTCGTCTTGCCCGCACCGTTCGGACCGAGCAGGCCCAACATGGACCCGGCCGGCACGTCGAGGGAGAGATTGTCGACGGCGACCTTCTGCCCGTACTGCTTGTGGAGCCCGCGAAGGGCGAGGACGGGTGGGGCCGCTGTGGGGTCGGTCATGGCTCCCATCCCACCACGACGGCGGGAGCCGGCACATCCGCCGCGAGGGGGAGGGCGGAAACCGGCGGTGCGGTGTCAGCGGTCGAGGCCGGCGAAGCGCTCGATGTCGCTGTTGGTGCCCGACACGATGATGAGGTCGTGGTTCGTGACGATGGTGTTCGCCTCGGCGTAGCGGAACGGCTTGCCCGGGCTCTTCACACCCACGACGGTGACCTTGTACTTCGAGCGCACGCCGGACTCGTTCAGGCCGACGCCGCGGATGAACTTCGGCGGGTACATCTTGGCCAGCACGAAGTCGTCGTCGAAGCGGATGAAGTCGAGCATCCGTCCGCTCACGAGGTGCGCCACGCGTTCGCCGGCTTCGCGCTCGGGGTAGATGACGTGGTTCGCCCCGACACGGGCGAGGATCTTGCCGTGCGACTGCGAGACGGCCTTGGCCCAGATCTGGGGGACCTTGAGGTCGACGAGGTTCGCGGTGATGAGCACAGAGGCCTCGATCGAGGAGCCGACCGCGACCACGGCGACCTGGAAGTCCTGCGCACCGATCTGCCGCAGTGCATCGATGTTCTTCGCGTCACCCTGCACGGTGTGCGTGACCCTATCGGACCACTTCTGCACGAGCTCGAGGTTGTCGTCGATCGCGAGCACCTCGCGCTCGAGGCGATCGAGCTCTCCGGCGCAGGCAGCACCGAATCGGCCGAGGCCGATGACGAGGACGGGCGCATCGCCCCGGAGGACTTCAACCAACGATCGGCCTTTCCACGGGCAGTGAGTAGTACTGCGTTCGTGATGTCGCGGCGACTGCCGCGGCGAGTGTCACTGTACCAACGCGCCCCATGAAGATGGTCGCGGCCATGACGTACGACGCCGAATCGGGGAGCTCCGCTGTGAGGCCGGTCGACAGACCGACCGTGCCGAACGCCGAGATGACATCGAAAAGGACATGACTGATGTCGGCTTTCGTGATCTGGGCGATCACGATCGTCGAGAGCGCGACGATGGTCGCACCCCACGCGACGACGCTGAGGGCCACGCGCTGCACGTCGCTCGGGATGCGGCGACCGAAGGCCTCGACCGACTGGCGGCCCTTCGCCTCCGACCAGACGGCGATCGCCAGCACGGCCAGCGTTGTGACCTTGATGCCGCCGGCGGTCGAGGCGGAACCGCCGCCGACGAACATCAGCATGCTGGCGGCGAGCAGGGACGAGCCGTTCAGGTCGTCCATCTCGATCACGTTGAAGCCACCGGATCTGGTCATCGCCGAGAGGAAGAACGCTTGGAACGTGGTGTCGGCGGCATCCATGGAGCCGAAGGTCTTCGGGTTGTTGAACTCGAGGACGACGAAGACCACGGCCCCGAGGAAGAACAGCAGCACGGTCGTGACGAGGGTGAGTTTGGTGTGCAGCGACCAGCGCTTCACGTGCCAGACGTGCTTGGCGAGGGTGTAGATGACGGGGAAGCCGATGCTGCCGAGGAAGACGCCCACCATGAGGAGGGAGAGCACGAGGTAGTCGTCGGCGAACACGGCGACGCCGCCGTCGTTCGGGGCGAAGCCCGTGTTCGTGAAAGCCATCGCGGCGAAGTAGGGGGCCTCCCAGAGCGCCGCGATCGGGTGGACATTCGCCATCACGAGCGCGGGGTACAGGAGGATCGCCAGCGAGGCTTCGATGATCAGCGCGGAGACGGCGACCGTTGTCAGCAGTTGGCCGACTTCGCCCAGCCGCACGGTCTGACTCTCGTTGACCACGCCGCCGTGTGCGCGCATCGGATTCGTGTCGCCGGCTGCCATCAGTTTGGCGCGCAACCCGAGGCGCTTCGAGATGAGCATGCCCATGAGGGAGGCGAGGGTGAGGACGCCGAGGGCGCCGATGTTCACGCCGAGGAAGATGAGCACATGCCCGAACGGTGACCAGTAGTTCGCCATGTCGACCGTCGCGAGCCCGGTGACGCAGATGGTGGAGACGGCCGTGAAGAGCGCGTCGCTCAGCGGGGTGACCGTGCCGCTGGCGGAGGCGATCGGCAGCGAGAGCAGGACTGTGAAGACGAGGATCAGCAGAGCGAAGATGACGATCGCGAAGCGCGAGGGCGAAGAGGTGACGAGGTGCTTCGCCCAGCCGGCGGCGCTCTTGAGGCTCTGCCGCGGGGACGACGCCGAAACGATGCCCGACATCGCTTCCCCCCCTTTTCGTTCCTGCCTCATCCGCGCAAGCGGTCTCGCGACGTCTGTCGCCGAGCCTTCGTCATGGTACTCCGTGCCGGGGACGACTACCCTGATCTCATGACGGACATCTTCGACGTGATCGCAGACGGTACGAGGCGAGACATCCTCCAGCTCCTGCTGCGACGCACGGCCGAAGGCGAGACCGGCACCAGCGTCAGCCAGATCGTGGCCGACCTCGGCATCAGTCAGCCCACGGTGTCGAAGCATCTGAAGGTGCTGCGCGATGCCGAGCTCGTCACCGTCCGCGAAGACGGGCAACGCCGGTTCTACAGTCTCGCCGTCGAGCCGCTCGAGGTCGTCGACGACTGGCTGGTGCCGTTCCTGGTCGACGCGTTCGGCAACGGTGCGCCGGACATCGACTACCCGGGCATCCCGCTCCCCGACAGCGCGGCGCATGCCGCTGAGGTCGTCGGTCGTGCGGCAGCCTCGGCCAAACATGTGGTCGCGACCGCCCTCAAGAGGCTGGGCGCCTGACCCATCGCAATGTCGGAGAGCAGCACTCGCAGAGGCTTGTAGCTATTTAGCGAAACTGTTAAATTGAGCTCATGAGTATTTCGATGAGCACGATCCGTGGCCGCATGCGGCGTCGACTGCTGTTGACGTCTCGAGTGGATCCAACAGTGGCGCGGAGCGTCATTCCCGCGCCGTTCCGCCCGCAGATCGTCGACGGGAGCGCCGTAGGAGGCGTCTGCCTGATCGCGCTGACCGAGCTCCGTCCTGGCTGGGTCCTGCCGCGAATCGGTGTTTCCGCCGAAAATGCCGCGCACCGATTCGCGGTCGAATGGGATGAGGGCGAAGAGACTCGCACGGGCGTCTACGTCATGGAACGCCACACCTCTGGCGTCGTTCCTGTCATCGGGGGAGGCCGGTTCTTCCCCGGGGTGCAGCAGCGAGCACGATTCGATGTCGAGGAGAGCGGATCGCGCTTCCAGGTTCGAATGGACGCACCGGGAGCGCACGTCGAGGCCGACATCGAGCTGACCGAGGAGTGGGAGAGTACGCTCTTCTCCACGATCGATGACGCCTCGCAGTTCTATCGGGCTGGTGCGATCGGCTGGTCACCGCGCCGTGACGACCGAGGCGCCGAAGCGCTGGAGTTGACCTCGACGCGGTGGGAGGTCGAGGCCGGGCGGGTGAGAGAGGTGTCTTCCTCGTTCTTCGATCGCCTTCCGAGCGGGTCTGCCGAGATCGACAGCGTTCTGGTGATGCGCGACATCCCCGTGACCTGGCAGGCGCCGGGCATGACTCGCCCCTGACGACAGGGGGCTTGTCGTCAGGGGCGAGGTGCGGGTCCCCAGACCCAGGGGGCGGACTCGGCGGTGCCGACACGAGTCCTTCCTGCACACTGGCAGTCCCGGATGGGCGAAAGCCGGAGAACGTCTATGCCTCAGCTGTGATGAAGGCCATCTCCGGCCCAGTCAGCGGCGTCCGGCCTTGCGGCGGAACAGCCACGCGCCCCAAGTCGCCGCGATCGCGAGGATGGCCAGACACCAGCCGATCGCCCACCATGCCTCGCCCTGCAGCGGAGCATCCATGAGCAGCCCGCGGATCGTCTCGACGATGGGCGTGATCGGCTGATTGGCTGCCACGGGCTGCAGCCAATCAGGCATGCTCGCGACCGGGACGAATGCGCTGGACAGGTAGGGGAGGAAGAGCAGCACGAAGCCATAGCCGTTCGCGCCCTCCGGGCTCCCCGCCGCGAGGCCGATCGCGGCGAACAGGTAGGTGATCGCGAGGATGTAGAGCGCGATGAGGCCGGTGAAGGCGATCCACTCCCAGCCGTTCGCGCTCGGACGGAAACCGACGAGCACCCCGACGCCGATCACGATCGCGGTGGCGATGAGGTTGCGCAGCACGCTCGCGACGACGTGCCCCGTCAGCACGGCGCCGGCTCGAAGAGGCATGGTGCGGAATCTGTCGATGATGCCCGTGCGCATGTCGTTCGCGACATACACGGCGGTGGATGAGGCGCCGAAGCCGGCGCACGTGAGGATGATGCCCGGCACCACATAGTCGACGTAGGCGCCGGATGGATCGATCGCCCCGCCGAACACCCACGTGAACATGAGCATGAGCATCACGGGGAGCATGATCGCCATGAGCAGGGATTCACCGTCGCGCAACGAGTGCCGGAGGCTGCGGCCGACGAAGACGGCCTCGGCGGTCATGCCGCGCAGGCGCGGACGGGGTGAGGGAGTCGGAAGGGCGGATGCCGTGGCTCGAGGCGCGGCGACGGTGACGTTCATGCGAGCTCCTTGATGGGGCGGGTGCTGTCGGCGGGGGCTGTGACGGCGAGGAACACGTCGTCGAGGGTGGGGCGGCGCAGGGTGACGACGCCGTCTTCTCCGGCTTCGTCCAGTAGATCGAGCGCTCGCCGGAGGTCGGTGACCGTGCCGTCGGTGGGGATCTCCCTGAGGAGGTCGCCGTGGTCGTCGTGCAGCTCCACAGTGTCGCCCCCCACTCGCGCCTTCAGCTCCGCTGGGGTGCCGAGCGCGGCGATCCTGCCGTCGTGCAGCACGGCGATCCGGTCGGCGAGCTGATCGGCTTCCTCCAGGTACTGCGTCGTGAGGAAGACCGTGGTCCCCGCGCTCGCGAGCATGCGGATGATGTCCCATAGCGCGCGGCGGCTGCGGGTGTCGAGACCCGTGGTCGGCTCGTCCAGGAACAGCACTTCGGGGGTGACCACGAAGCTGAGCGCGAGGTCGAGGCGACGACGCATGCCTCCGGAGAAGGTGCGAACCATGCGGGATGCGGCATCCGTCAAGTCGAACTGGGTGATGAGGTCTGCGGCACGCCGCTTCGCCGCCGCCCGGCCGAGACCGGCCAGCCTGGCGAACATCACGACGTTCTCGGTCGCGGTCAGCGCGTCGTCGACCGCGGCGGCCTGACCTGTGAGGCTGATCCGTCGCTGGACCTCGATCGCCTGGGTCCGGATATCCCATCCTGCGACTCTCGCCGAGCCGGCGTCGGCGGCGGCGAGGGTGGTGAGGATGTTGATCGTCGTCGTCTTGCCGGCTCCGTTCGGCCCGAGCAGGGCGAAGACCTCGCCGCGTGCGACCGTGAGATCCAACCCGTCGACGACGGTCTTCTCCTTGAAGGCCTTGCGCAGACCCTGCACCTCGATTGCTGTCTCCATCACGGTGCCCCTTTCTGTGTATGTGAGAAACTGTGTATGACCAACGCAACTGTGTATGACCGTAACACACTGTTTACTTAATAAACAGAAGTAGGATGATCGCATGACTGACATCGAGCCGCCGGAGCTGCCGAGGGGCATCGCGCTCGCCTGGGGAGTCGCCGCGAATCCGCAGCGCGGACCGAAGCGTGAGATGAGCGTCGAGAAGATCGTCGACGCTGCCGTCGAGCTGGCAGATGCCGAGGGGATCGGCGCCGTGTCGATGGCCGCCGTGGCCGCGCGCCTCGGCTTCACCCCGATGTCGCTCTACCGTTACGTGACCGCGAAAGACGACCTGCTGCTGCTCATGCAGGAAGAGGCGACCGGGCTCCCTCCGGCAAGCCACCTCGAAGTCGACGGCTGGCGTGGACGGATGCTCGCCCTGTACGAGGCGCAGGTCCTGCTGTATCTCCGTCATCCATGGATGCTCTCGTTGCCGATCGCAGGTTCTCCGATCACGCCCAACAGCTCGGCGTGGCTGGATGCCGGCCTCGCCTCCCTCGAGGAGACCCCGCTGTCGGCGGACGAGCGGATGGCTGTCGCGCTCGCGGTGACCGGGCATGCCCGCTGGTGCGGGATCGTGCAGGCCGGCTACACCGAGGAGTCCCGGCGGAGCGGGATCACCGCTGACGAAGTGGCGGCGCGCGAAGCGGCTCTCTTCGATCGGGTGATCACGGCAGAGGAGTTCCCTGCCCTGCGGCGCGCGATCGAGGACGACGTTTTTCTCTCCGAAGCCGATCCGTTCAGATTCGCCGTCGAGCGAACTCTCGACGGTGTCGCCGGATACATCGCGGGGCTCGACCGCGGTGAAGCTCACGCCGAGGTGACCGAGTGGATCGGCATCGATCCGGCCGAGTTGGCGGGCGACCGTCGACTCAAAGAGGCGCAGAAGGCGGTGCGCGAAGCCGAGAAGATGCTTCGCGCGGCACGCAAGATCGAACGGCAGACCCTGCGCGAAGCCGGGGATCGACTGGCGAAGGCGAAGAAGTCCGGCTGATTCGGCCTCGACGTCGTCGACTCTTGCCATGATGTGGGCATGACTGCCGACCGCAGAGCGCACTTCGACTTCACGATCGCCTTCGCCAACGGCGGCGGTATGCAGGGCGATGGCTTCCGCCTCGACCTCCCTCGCGAGGACGTGTCGGCGCAGGAGATCGGTGCGCTCCTCATCCGGCACCTCGGGCTGGCGCTGGTGAGCACCGTCGAACTCCACGATCTCCGCATAGTCGAAGAGCCGCACCGGGGGAGCCGTGGCGTGGATGCTGTCGGCGACGCAGTCGAGGACAGCGTGATCGATCTCAGCCATCCGATCGAGGCCGGACTCGTGACGTACCCCGGTCTCCCGGCGCCGATCATCACGCCCTACCTCACGCGGGAGGACTCTCGCGCGCGATACGCGCCGGGAACCGAGTTCGAGATGGATGTCATCACGATGATCGGCAACACCGGCACCTACCTGGATGCTCCGTTCCACCGATATGCAGACGGTGGCGATCTCGCCTCGCTGGAGCTGCGCACCCTGGTGGGCCTGCCGGCCGAGGTGTTCCATCTGCGCGACGCGTGGGCGCCCGAGCGTCGCGGCATCCAGGCGACCACCCTTGCGGATCGGGAGCTTCATGGTGCGGCCGTGCTCCTCGACACCGGGTGGGATCGGTACTTCGGGAGGCCGGAGTATGCCTCTGGCGCCCCTTTCCTCACCGAGGACGCCGCCCGTTTCCTGGTCGATGCCGGAGTACGTCTCGTCGGCATCGACTCGCTCAACATCGACGACACCGAGAGTGGAGGGGAGCGTCCGGCGCACAGCATCCTGCTCGCCGGAGGGGTGCATGTGGTCGAGCATCTGGCGAATCTCGACGAGGTTCCGGCGCGCGGAGCGAGGTTCACTGCGGCGCCGCCGGCGGTGCGAGGGTTCGGCACGTTCCCGGTTCGGGCCTTCGCCACCGTGTCGGCGCCTCACTGATCACATGGGCCACATGGGTTTACACGCGTCCCAGCTACCACATAGAGTGTGCACATCGAGAAAGGGGTACGTGGGATGCCCGAGGTTCCAGACGTCCGATTCCTCACCGTTGCTGAGGTCGCAGAGTTGATGCGCGTGTCCAAGATGACCGTGTATCGGCTGGTTCATGCTGGGGAGCTGCCAGCCGTCCGTTTCGGACGCAGTTATCGCGTTCCAGAGTCCGCTGTGGCCGACGCGCTGCAGCGCCCGATCGCCGACGTCGGCTGACGTCGGCAGCTGTCTCACCGTTCGACAGCCTTCGGGCGGTCGATGAGTGTGACAGCCGAGGCCGCCGGGTTTGCTAGACTGACCCGAGGCATTTTCCGTGCCCGTACCCGGGTGTCCGATTTCGGCGACACCCAGCCACTGACTTAGTGAGGTTTCCGTGGGTTCTGTCATCAAGAAGCGCCGCAAGCGCATGGCGAAGAAGAAGCACCGCAAGCTGCTTCGTAAGACTCGCCACCAGCGTCGCAACAAGAAGTAAGCGGCCAGACACGAGCGCCTGTCTTCGGACGGGCGCTTTGTGTCTCTGCCCGCAGCTCAGCCCTGCCGAGAGGATGTCATGAAGTCGATCACCGTCACCGAGCTCGCCGAGCGCACCGGTATCCCGCTCATCGACGTGCGGGAGGTGGACGAGTTCGCCGCAGGCCACGTGCCCGGTGCCGTCAACATCCCGATGTCTGAGATCGGCAATCGACTCGAAGATCTTCCGGCAGAGGCGTTCGACGTCATCTGCGAAGCGGGTGGTCGGTCGGCACGCGTCGTCGAGGCGCTCGAAGCCCGCGGCTTCGACGCCACGAACGTCGAAGGCGGCACCGGCGAGTGGATCTCGCAGGGGCGTGCGGTCGAGGTGCCTGCGGCGTGACCACGCTGACTCTGATCGGCAAGCCGGACTGTCACCTGTGCGCTGTCGCCTCCGACGTCATCGATGCTGTCGTCGCCGAGCTGCCTGACGCAGCGGCCGAGAAGATCGAGATCGTCGAGGCCTCCATCCACGACGACCCTGCACTTTACGAGCTGTGGTGGGAGAAGATCCCGGTCGTGCTGATCGACGGCGAACTGCACGCACATTGGCGCGTGGCGCCTGATCGACTGCGCGAAGCACTCGAGGAGTCTGTTCGCGCAGACGCGCTGACCGGAACGAAGGAATCTCTGTGACCATCCGCCATGTCGTGACCTGGAAGCTCGCCGCCGAAGACGCCGCGGAGCGCGGTGCGCAGGCACTCGAGGTCGCCCGCCGCCTCAACGCTCTCGACGGCGTGGTGCCGCAGCTCCTCTCGATCTCGGCAGGAGCGAACGTGGCATACCCCGAGACGAACTGGGATGTCACTCTCGTCGCGGACTTCGCGTCCGTCGCGGCGATCGAGGAGTACCAGGTGCACCCCGCGCATGAGGAGGTCGCCGGCTACATCCGCTCGGTGGTCGCCTCGCGCGTCGCCGTCGACTTCGAGGTCTGAGACTGCGTCGCACCGGCCCCGGAACTCGGTTTCCGTGTGTGATCGGGGCGTACTTGCAACACAAACGTAATGCGCGCGGGTGCCGATGTCATTGGTCACGCGACGAGCCGCATGTTTAGATGAACTCCTATCCGTCAGCGGGCCTCCGTGCCCTCGACTCACAGGAGCCGACATGCCTCGTCGCAACCTCATCGCCGGTCTCGCCCTCGTGGCGACGGCCACCCTCGCGCTCGCCGGCTGCGCCACCGGATCATCCGACGCGGGAAGCAGTGACGCTCCCGCCGCCGACGACAAGTACGGTCTCGTCGAGGCCGGAACGCTCACGGTGTGCTCCGACGTCCCCTACCCGCCGTTCGAGGTCGAGGACACCAGTTCCGAGACCGGCTACTCGGGCTTCGACATCGACCTGCTCAGCGCGATCGCCGAGAAGATCGACCTGAAGCTCGCTGTGCAGGACGTGGGCTTCGACGCTCTGCAGTCGGGAACCACTCTCGCCGCCGGCACGTGTGACATCGGTGCCTCGGCGATGACGATCACCGACGAGCGCAAGGCGAACATCGACTTCTCCGACCCGTACGTCGACTCGCTGCAGTCGCTTCTCGTGCGTGCCGACTCGGACATCAAGTCGATCGACGACCTCGACGGCAAGAACGTCGGTGTGCAGCAGGGAACCACCGGCGAGACCTACGCGGGCGAGAACGCTCCCGGGGCTCAGCTGGTCCAGTACCCCTCGGACGGCGAGCTGTGGCCGGCCATGCAGGCGGGTCAGATCGACGCGATCCTGCAGGACCAGCCCGTCAACTACGTGCACGAGCAGGACGACCCCGACTACAAGATCGTCGAGACGTACCCGACCGACGAGACGTATGGCTTCGCCTTCGCCAAGGGCGAGAAGGACGAGCTGCGCGACGCGGTCAACAAGGCGCTCAAGGAGCTCCAGGACGACGGCGGATACCAGAAGATCTACGACGAGTACCTTGCGGCCAAGTGACCGGCGGCGTCGGTAGAGCGGGAGGACCTCGACGATGGCGTTGAGGCGTACCACCAAGAGCAGGCTGTATCGGTACTCGGTCTATGTGGTGTTGATCGCGATCGCCGTCTGGGCGATCGTGAGCACCGACTGGGCGAAGATCGGACCGCTGTTCTTCAATCCTGAAGTCGCGGCGAAGATGTTCCCCGGGATCATCACGACCGCCCTGGTGAACACACTGTGGTTCACGGCCGTGGCGTTCGCCGGCGGGCTGCTGCTCGGCGTCGTACTCGCGCTGATGAAGCTCTCGGTGATCGCACCGTTCCGGTGGATCGCGACGTGCTGGATCGAGTTGTTCCGTGGGCTTCCCGCGATCCTCACGATCTTCGCCATCGCATTCATCCTGCCGATCGCCCTGGGTGTTCCGGGGACCAAGCTCGGCGGACCAGTGGTGCTCGGTCTGATCGGCCTCGTGCTCGTCGCCTCGGCCTACATGGCCGAGACGATCCGCGCCGGTATCCAGGCTGTGCCGAAGGGGCAGACGGAGGCCGCACGCTCTCTGGGCATGTCGCCGATGAAGACGACCTTCTGGATCGTCGTGCCGCAGGGGTTCCGGATCATCATCCCGCCGCTGACCAACGAGTTCGTGCTGCTGTTGAAGGACACCTCGCTTCTTTTCATCGCGGGTTCGTTCATCTGGTCGAAGGAGCTGACGAACTTCGCCCGTGACGCGAGCACGCAGAACGCGAACGGAACGCCGCTGATCATGGCGGCGGTCCTCTACCTGATCGTGACGATCCCGCTCACGCGCTTCAGCGCGTGGCTGGAGCGTCGGATGGCGAGGCAGCGATGATCACGGACCTGATTGATGTCCATGCTCCGGCGATCGACCTGCAGGGGCTCGTGAAGTCGTTCGGCGACAACGAGGTGCTCAAGGGCATCGACCTCACCGTCACCAAGGGCGAGGTCGTGTGCGTGATCGGGCCGTCGGGCTCCGGCAAGTCGACCCTGCTGCGCTCGGTCAACCTGCTCGAGGAGCCCACCGGCGGCAAGGTGCTGATCGAGGGGATCGACATCACCGACCCCGATGTCGACATCGACCGCGTGCGCACCCGCATCGGCATGGTGTTCCAGAGCTTCAACCTGTTCCCACACCTCGATGTGCTGGGCAACCTCACGATCGCGCAGCAGCGGGTGAAGAAGCGGTCGAAGAAGGAGGCCGAGTTGATCGCGCACGCGATGCTCGATCGGGTCGGCCTGGCGGAGAAGGCCGATGCCTACCCCGGGCACCTGTCTGGCGGACAGCAGCAGCGTGTGGCGATCGCCAGGGCGCTGTGCATGAACCCGGACATGATGCTGTTCGACGAGCCGACATCGGCGCTCGACCCCGAACTGGTCGGCGAGGTGCTGCAGGTCATGCGCTCGCTGGCCGACGAGGGGATGACGATGCTCGTCGTCACGCACGAGATGGGCTTCGCGCGCGAGGTCGGATCCCGCCTGATCTTCATGGACGGTGGGCACATCGTCGAAGAGGGCGATCCGCGCGAGGTGCTCGGCAACCCGCAGCATCAGCGCACGAAGGACTTCCTCTCGCGCGTGCTCTGAGCCGAAATCGACGAGACCCCCTGTCGCAGATGTCTGTGACAGGGGGTCTCGTCGTGAAACGTGGATCGGTGAGGTCAGGCCTCGACGACCTCGGCGTCTGCGGCGTTGCGGCGGACGGAGTCGATGCCGTTCAGCGCGGCGGACTTCGACGAGTATCCCTCGCTGACCGCGATGGTCTCGCCGTTGCCGGCCTTCAGACGGAACCGGTACTCGCCGGACTTGTCGGTGTACAACTCGAACTTGCCTGCCATGAGGCGTCCTTTCTCTCTCTTGAACAGAGGGAACCCCGCCCCTCGGGCCTCACGCTAGCGCTCAGAGCGGGCCCGGGGGAAGAGCGATGACTCAGCCCCGCGGATGCACGGCGACCGGCTCGGGGGCGATCGCGATGCGCACACGATCGCCGAACGCGGGGTGGGTCCCCGGGGAGTGCTGCACCCGCACGAGCTCGCCCGACTCGGTGCGCACGAGCGTACGACGCATGCTGCCGAGGAACGTGCTCTCCTCGACCAGGGCGTCGGCTGCGGCGTCGGCCTCTGACGCGAAGTAGACGTTCTCCGGCCGCAGGTACACGTCGACCGGACCGTCTGCCGGCGACTGCAGGGGGAGCCGCTGCCCCCACACCATGACGTGATCGCCCTCGGCCACCCCCGACACGACGCTGGAGAGACCGACGAACGCCGCCACCCCGGCCGTGGAGGGCATCGTGTAGAGCTGCTCGGGCGAGCCGATCTGCTCGATGCGACCCGCGTTCATGACGGCGATCCGGTCGGAGACGGCCAGCGCCTCTTCCTGATCGTGCGTGACGAAGACGGTCGTGATCCCGAGGCGCAACTGAATGCGGCGAATCTCGTCGCGCAGTTGAACCCGCACCTTCGCGTCGAGGGCCGAGAGAGGTTCGTCGAGCAGCAACACCTTGGGCTCGGTGACCAGTGCGCGCGCGAGCGCCACACGCTGCTGCTGCCCGCCGGAGAGCTGGTGCGGGAACCTGTCGGCGAACTCTGTGAGGCCGACCAGCGCGAGGGCGTCGAGGGCCCGTCGTGCGGCCTCCGCCTTGCCGACGCCGCGTCGACGCAGGCCGAAAGCGGTGTTCTCGGCGACCCGCAGGTGGGGGAACAGGGAGTACGACTGGAAGACCATGCCGATGTCGCGCTTGTTGGTCGGCACTCGCGACACGTCACCGCCGCCCAGGAGCACGGCGCCCTCGTCGGCGCCCTCGAGACCTGCGAGAACTCGCAGCAGGGTCGTCTTGCCGCAACCGGAAGGGCCGAGGAGGGAGACGAACTCGCCGGGCGCGATGTCGAGGTCGACCCCGTGCAGCACCCGGTTGCCGGCGTAGCTCTTGACGATGCCCTGCAGCTCGACGCGGGTGCCCTCGCCGGCCTGGGCGAGGAGCAGGTTGTCCTTGGTGCGCGGGAGCGCGTGGTCGAGGGTCATGAGCGGGCCTTTCCGGAGCCGCGGGCGACGCGGCCGATGACGAGGAGCAGGAGGAAGACGAGCAGCAGCGCCAGCAGGGTGAAGATCGCCGGGGCGTAGGGATCCTGCTTGTTCACGACGACCATGGCGGTCTGGAACACCTGGCGGTTCAGGAGCGAGGCGATCGTGAACTCCCCGAGCACCACCGCGATGGAGATCAGCGATGCGGCGAGCAGTCCCTGGCGGAGGTTCGGCGCGAGCACCTTCAGGACGACTGTCGGCCAGCTCGCGCCGAGCGAGCGCGCCGCTTCGGAGAGCGTGCGCAGATCCGCCGCATCGATCGATGCCTGGATCGAGCGGAACGCGAACGGCAGAACCGTGATCCCGTAGGCGAAGGCGAGCGTCCAGGTGCCGGTGCCGAACGCGCGGCCGATCTGCAGATAGATCGGCGCGAGGCCGACCACGAGCACGATCGCCGGGATCGAGATGGGAAGCAGCACCGCGAACTCGAAGGCCGGCTTGAGCTTCGGGAAGCGCAGGTTCACCAGGATCATGGTCGGTGCGAGCAGCAGCAGGACGATGGCGACCGTCACGACCGCGAGGATCATCGAGTTGCCCAGCCCCGTCCAGATCGGCTTGAGGGTCGCCGCGGCCGCGGGGTCGAACAGCGCAGTCCAGCGGGCGAATGACAATCCGCCCTCAGGGTCGCGCAGGGTGAACAGGAACGTCGATACCAGGGGGATCGCGAAGAACGCGCCGACCAGGATGCCGATGATCCAGCGGGTTGCGAGCGAGGGACCGAGGCGGTTCATGACTGCCACCTCGCAGCGCGTCGCTGCACGAGGGAGTACAGCGCCATCACGATCCCGACGATCACGATCATGCCGAGCGCGAGGGCGCCCGCGAGGTTCTCGCGGCCGAGCACCGTCTCGCTCGTGAGAGCGGTGCGGATCTGGAGCGGCACGATCTGCGCACCCTGGCTGGCGAGGGCGGCGGCCGTGGCGTACGAGGAGAAGGCGTTCGCGAACAGCAGCAGCAGGCTGGCGAGGAACGACGGGGCGAGCACGGGGATGCCGATGCGAAGCCAGAAGCTCGATCGCGTGCCGCCGAGGGTGAGGTTGGCCTCCGCCCACTGCGGCTTGAGAGCGGCGAGGGCGGGCATGAAGGTGATCACCATGAGCGGTATCTGGAAGTAGAAGTAGGGGAGGATGAGGCCCGGCAGCTCATAGAGCCAGGTGCCGTTCTCGAAGATGTTGACGCCGAAGGAGTCCTTCAGGAAGACCGTGACGACGCCCTGGATGCCGATCGTCGCGATGAAGGCGAACGCCAGCATGACGCCGCCGAACTGCGCGAGCACACCCGCCGCGGCATCCACCGCCGAGCGTGTTCTGCCCTCGGGGTCCATGCCGAGCAGTGCGTAGCAGACGAGGGCGCCGACCAGCGCGCCGACGACGGCGGTGAGCAGAGAGAGGCCGGCGGAGTTGGCGAAGGTGTTCAGCACGACGGGGTCGGCGAGGGCCGACAGGTTCGCCCACGTGAACGTGCCGTCCTTCGTGAAGAAGCCGGAGCCGATCGACAGGATCGTCGGGACTGCCAGGAAGAGCACGACATAGGCGGCGAACGGGACGAGCCCGAGCCAGGCGAGGGACGGAGCGGACCGCCGGGCCCTCGCGTGCTGCGAGGACCCGGCGGGGGTGGCGGGGGCGGACGCCGCAGCATCCGCCCCCGTTGCGGTGAGGGTGGTCACTGGACCGCCGCGGCCCACTTCTCGCCGAGCAGCGCGCCGGCGTTCGTCGACTGCTCCTCGGTCGGGACGACCGTCTCCTCCGGTGCCTCGGGGAGGGCGGCTGCCAGGTCGGCGTCGATCGTGCCGGCGTCGGTCATGGCCTCCATGCGCACCGGGCGGGCGCCACCCTTCAGCCAGAGGTTCTGCACCTCGTCGCTGTAGAGGAACTCCTGCCACAGGCGTGCGGCGGCCGGGTGCGGGGCATCGGCGTTGATGGCCTGGTTGTAGTAGCCGGCGTAGCCGGTGCCGTCGAACACGACGACCTTCCAGTCCTTGTTGTCGGCCGTGTGCGAGGCGTTCAGGTAGTCCCAGTCGAAGACGACCGGGGTCTCACCGCTCGCGATGGTCGCGGTCGTGACGTCGACCTTGAGCAGGTTGCCGGCCTTCTGCAGCTCCGAGAAGAAGTCGATGCCCGGCTGGAAGTCGTCGAGCGTGCCGTCGGACTGCACGGTGGCGAGGCCCACCGCGGCGAACGCGGCACCGGCCTGCGTCGGGTCGCCGTTGATCGCGACGGCACCCTTGTAGTCGGCCGAGAGCAGGTCGGAGAGCTCGGCGGGAGCCTCGAACTTCGACGAGTCGTAGCCGATCGACATGTATCCGCCGTAGTCGCCGACGAAGAGACCGGTGGGCTCCTTCAGCTCGTCGGGGATGTCATCCCAGGTCTGCACCTTGTAAGGGGCGAAGACATCGGTGTTCTGCAGGGCGACCGTGAGGCCGATGTCGAACACGTCGGGGGCGGTGTCCAGGCCCTCGTTCGTCTTCGCGGCCTGGATCTCCTCGGCGCTCGAGACGTCGGGGGAGGCCTCGTTGATCGTGATCTCGGGGTACTTCTCGGCGAAGAGATCGAGGATCTCGCCGTAGTTCGCCCAGTCACGGGGCAGCGCGATGACGTTGAGCGAGCCCTCGGCCTTGGCGGCGGCCTCGAGGTCGGCGAACGTGCCGAAGTCGGCGACGGCGGTCGCGGCGGAAGCGTCCACGTCGGAGTCGCCGGCAGCGGGAGCGTCGGTCGCCCCTGCGCAGGAGGTCAGCGCGAGTACGGCCGTGGTGGCCAGGGCGATGCCGGCGCCGATGCGCGCGCGGCGGGTGAAGCGAGCCATGAGTGTCCTCTCGGTGTCCGGCGCTGTGAGCCGGTTTCGGGTTGCGAGAGGACACTATGAGGCGGAGGTTGCCGCCCGTCGCGGGTCTGGTGAACGGATGGTGGCGAGGCGGTGGCCGGTCGGGGCCGCCGGGTTTCAGCCCTGGGGAACCGTGTACTTGAATCCGCGGTGCGAGCCGACGTAGCCCAGGCGCTCGTAGAAGCGGTGGGCGTCGGTGCGGGCGGCATCGGAGGTGAGCTGCACCATGGTCGCGCCGACTGCGGGGGCCGCGACTTCGCCGACCCAGCGCATCACGGCGGAGCCGATGCCCGACGAGCGCAGGCTGCTCTGCACCCGCACGGCCTCGACGAGCAGTCGCCGTGCGCCGCGCCGCGCCATCCCCGGGATCGAGGTGAGCTGCAGTGTGCCGACGATCGCACCGTCGAGTTCGACCACGAGCAGGTCGTTCGACGGCTCGGCCAGGATCTCGAGGAGCCCCTGCTCGTAGGCGGGACGGTCTTCGTCAGACGCCACATCACCACGTGCTGCACTGATCGGGTCGTCGGCGAGCAGAGCGATCACGGCATCGGTGTCGTCGGCCGTCGCGCGGCGGAGGAGCGCGGTTCCGATGCGCGATTCGAACGAGTGGGGCAGCGGGAGGGCATCGAGCATGGCTCCAGTCTGCCAGCGCGCGCTGTGGCTCCCGGCGCCGATGCGAGGGCAACGTCGACTCTCTGGAATCATGGCGAGGTGGATATCGGCGCCGTGCTCGGACTCGAGCAGCTCACCTGGGGGATGCTGCTGCTCGTCGTCATCGCCGCGTTCTGCGCCGGCTGGATCGACGCGGTCGTCGGTGGGGGAGGGCTGCTGCAGCTACCGGCTCTGCTGCTGATTCCCGGTATCTCCCCGGTGCAGGCGCTCGCGACGAACAAGCTCGCCTCGGTCTTCGGTACCGCGACCAGCAGCGTCACCTACTATCGCCGAGCGAAACCCGACCTGCGCACCGCGCTGCCGATGGCGATCATCGCGTTGATCGGCTCCTTCGGCGGAGCGGCGGTCGCGACCGTGCTGCCGCCGGCCGCGTTCAAACCCATCATCGTGATCGCGCTGCTCGTGGTGGCGCTGTTCACCGCGTTCAAGCCGCAGATGGGCGCGGCGACCCAGCTGCGGTTCCATGGGCACAAGCACCACATCATGGCGGGCGTGGCGGGACTCGGCATCGGCTTCTACGACGGGATGATCGGGCCGGGAACGGGAACCTTCCTCGTGATCACCCTGGTCGCCCTGCTCGGCTACGACTTCCTGCAGGCGAGCGCCAAGGCCAAGATCGTGAACCTCGCGACGAACGCGGGCGCCCTGATGCTGTTCATCCCGCACGGCGCGGTGCTGTGGTTGCTCGGTGGCATCCTCGCGGTCGCGAACGTCGCCGGCAGCTACCTGGGGTCGCGGATGGCGATCTCGCGCGGGACCACGTTCATCCGCGTGGTGTTCCTCGTGGTCGTCATCGCACTGATCGCGAAGCTCGGTGTCGATGTGTGGAACGAGAACATCGTGCCCGCGCTCGCGGCGCTCTCGTCTTAGCCGCGCGATGCTCTGCCGCGCGCGATGCTCTACCGCGCGCGATGCAGGCCGCGCGCGCGGCCTGCCGGATCAGGCAGAAACGCCGGATCAGGCAGGTTCCTCGCGGAACCGCCTGATCCGGCGCGTGTGCCTGTGCCCGCGAAGGGCGGGGAGGTCAGGCCTCGTCGTCCTCGGGCTCGAAGTCGACTCCGGCCTCGGCGCGCTGCGCGT
Organism: Microbacterium sp. MYb54; assembly: GCF_002979515.1. GTDB lineage: Bacteria > Actinomycetota > Actinomycetes > Actinomycetales > Microbacteriaceae > Microbacterium. The sequence continues at coordinate 61,776 of NZ_PCPA01000006.1, forward strand.
CGGTGATCGGTGCCGGGGCGGAGGTCAGCGGGTCGTAGCCGTTGCCCGACTTCGGGAATGCGATGACCTCGCGGATCGACTCGGTCTTGGTCAGGTGCTGCAGCACGCGGTCCATGCCGAGCGCGATCCCGCCGTGCGGCGGTGCGCCGAACTTGAACGCGTCGAGCAGGAAGCCGAACTGCTCATCGGCCTGCTCGTCGCTGATGCCCATGACCTCGAACACGCGCTTCTGCACGTCTTCGCGGTGGATGCGGATCGACCCGCCGCCGAGCTCGGAACCGTTGCACACGATGTCGTATGCGTAGGCGAGGGCCGAACCGGGGTCGGTGTCGAACGTGTCCTGGAACTCCGGCTTCGGACCGGTGAACGCGTGGTGCACTGCGGTCCAGGCGCCGGCGCCGACGGCCACGTCACCGGATGCCACGGCATCCGCCGCAGGCTCGAACATCGGGGCGTCGACGACCCAGGTGAAGGCGAACTCGTCGGGGTTGAGGTAGCCGAGACGACGACCGATCTCGACGCGCGCAGCGCCGAGCAGCGCACGGCTCTCCTTCGTGGAACCGGCAGCGAAGAACACGCAGTCGCCCGGCTCAGCGCCGACGAACGCTGCGAGTCCGGCCTGCTCCGCCTCGGAGAGGTTCTTCGCAGCGGGGCCACCGAGGGAGCCGTCCTCGTTGAACAGGACGTAGGCGAGACCGCGCGCGCCGCGCTGCTTCGCCCAGTCCTGCCACGCGTCGAGCTGCTTGCGCGGCTGCGAGGCACCGCCGGGCATGCGAACCGCGCCGACGTACTCGGCCTGGAACACCCGGAACGGGGTTTCCTTGAAGTACTCGGTCATCTCGACGAGCTCGAGTCCGAAGCGAAGGTCGGGCTTGTCGGAGCCGTACTTGGCCATCGCCTCGGCGTAGGTCATGCGCGGCAGCGGGGTGGCGACCTCGACGCCGATCGTCGCCCACATCGCCTGGATGAGCGTCTCCATCAGTGCGATGACGTCTTCCTGGTCGACGAAGCTCATCTCGATGTCGAGCTGCGTGAACTCCGGCTGACGGTCGGCGCGGAAGTCTTCGTCGCGGTAGCAGCGCGCGATCTGGAAGTACTTCTCCACGCCCCCCACCATCAGCAGCTGCTTGAACAGCTGCGGCGACTGCGGCAGCGCGTACCAGCTGCCCGGGCTCAGGCGGGCGGGCACCAGGAAGTCGCGGGCGCCCTCAGGGGTCGAGCGGGTGAGCGTCGGAGTCTCGACCTCGGTGAAGTCGTCGGCGTGCAGCACGTCGCGGATCGCCTTGTAGACGTTCGAGCGCAGGCGCAGGGCGGATGCCGGCGCGGGACGGCGCAGGTCGAGGTAGCGGTACTTGAGGCGTGCCTCTTCGCCGACGGTCTCGGTCTCGGCGAGAGCCGTGGAGACCTGGAAGGGCAGCGGCGCGGACTCGTTGAGCACCTCGACGTCGCTCGCGATGAGCTCGATCTCGCCCGTGGGCAGGTTCGGGTTCGCGTTGCCGTCAGGGCGCTGCGAGACCACACCGGTGACCTGGAGCACGAACTCGTTGCGCAGCGGGTGGGCGATCTCCTCGTCACGGATGACGACCTGGGCGATGCCCGAGGCATCCCGCAGATCGATGAAAGCGACTCCTCCGTGGTCACGACGGCGATCGACCCAACCCGCGAGGGTGACGGTCTGACCGATGTGCTCGGCTCGCAGTGAGCCTGCCGAGTGGGTGCGAAGCACGGAGTATTCCTTCTGATCTGGGAAATGGGGAACCCGCCCATTCTACGGGGGCGGGCAGAACGCCATCGGCCCCGTTGGCGGTGCCGGAGTCGCCGGATCAGTATGATCGCCACGACACAGCCTTTACACAGAAAGCGTGCACCCCCATGGACAACAACGGCATCTCCGATCTCTATGCATCGATCTTCTCCGGCACCACCGGTCTGATCGCGCTCGTCTTCTACATCCTCGTCGCGGTCGGGCTGTGGAAGGTGTCCACGAAGGCCGGCTACCCCGGCATCCTCGCGATCATCCCGTTCGTGAACCTCGTCTTCCTGGTGAAGATCGCCGGAATGTCCGGCTGGTTCGCGCTGCTGTACCTCGTCCCGATCGTGAACTTGGTCCTCGCGATCATCGTCGCGTTCAAGCTCGGTGCGCGCTTCGGAAAGGGCGGGGTCTTCTCGTTCTTCCTGCTGCTCCTCTTCCCCTACATCGGGTACCTGATCCTCGGCTTCGGGGACGCGCGCTACAGCAAGGCGTGAGATGACGGCGTCGCGGTTGCACCTCGTCCGACACGGCGAGGTGCACAACCCGGCTCGCGTGCTCTACGGTCGGCTTCCCGACTACCACCTGAGCGACGCGGGCCGGGAGATGGCTGCAGCGGCCGCCGACCATGTGGCCTCGCTGGATCGGCCGATCGCCGCGCTGTACGCCTCGCCGTTGGAGCGTGCGCAGGAGTCGGCCGAACCGTTCGCCGAGCGTTTCGACCTCGTCCCCGAGATCGACATCCGTCTGATCGAGCCGACGAACGTGTTCGAGGGTACGCAGATGCGCCGGTCGCTGATGAACCCCCTGAACTGGTGGCACCTGCGCCAGCCGTCCGTCCCCAGCTGGGGTGAGCCGTATTCCTCCATCGCGGAGCGGATGCTCGGCATCATGGACGAGGCGTGGGATGCGTCAGCCGACGGCGACGTCGTGATGGTGTCGCACCAGGCGTCGATCTGGATCACCCACCTGCGCGTGGCAGGCCTGCCGTTGCGGCACGATCCCCGCACCCGTCGCTGCGCTCTGTCGAGTGTGACCTCGTTCGAGCGCGTCGGCGACGTCTGGCGCGAGGTCGCGTACGCGGAGCCCGCGGCGACCGGCGGCGCGGTCGACGTCGGCGCGGTCTGAACCGCTCCCGGCCTTCGAATCGCGCGACTGGCCCCATCTCCACGATGGATGCGACCAATTGCGCGATTCGAACGGCCGAGGTCAGTGCTCGGCGGCCAGGAGTGACTGGATGATGCCGACCGCGGCGAGCTGACCGGCGGCAGTAGCCAGCAGCACCGACGCCATCGGGCCAGGGAGCGTCGCGCGGTGGGCGAGGTCGCCCGCGGCGAAGATGCCCTGCACGGAGGTGCGCCCGAACTCGTCGATCTCGATGCAGCCGGACGCGAGCATCTGCAGGTCGAGCTGCGCGGCGAACGATGACCGCTGACGCATCGATCCCGCCGCCACGAAGACGCCGGCGACCACACGCTCACCGTCATCCGTGCGGATGCTGACCCCGTGATCGACCTTTTCGACCGAGGAGACCGGGGCGGAGCTCACCTGCACACCCTTCGCCTGGAGCATCAGGATGTCGTCATCGGCGAACAACTCCGCGACGGGGAAGACGGTGATGTCGCCGACGATCCGGCCCAGGAGGCCGATGAGGTGCTCAGCCCTCGCGGCTGCGCCGACGATGGCGATCGGCTTGCCGGCATGCTCGTGTCCGTCGCAGAACGGGCAGCTGAACGCGAGGGTTCCCCACAAGTCCTGCAGTCCGGGCACGTCGGGGAGGTCGTCGGCGACGCCCGTGGCGATGATGACCCTGCGCGCTTCGACCACCGACCCGTCGGCGATGCCCACCACGAACGCATCCTCGACACCCGAGACGCTCGTCGCTGCCGCGTCGCGGATCTCCACATCGTCGTAGGCGGAAAGCTCCGCTCGGGCGGTCGCGCGGAACTCGGCCGGGGGAGCGCCGTCGGCACCGACCATGTTGTGCATGTGCAGGACTTTGCCGTTTCGGTATTCGCCGGAATCCAGGAGCAGTGTCGATCGATGCATCCGTCCGAGGGTCAGGGCGGCCTGCAGTCCTGCCGGTCCTGCGCCGATCACGATGGCGTCGTACATGGGTGGTCCTTCCCGCTGGATGTTGCGTTCCACGCCAGTCTGTGACTTCATGTCAACATGAAGTCAAGTTCTGAGCATCCGTGGTCCGTCGGTGATGTCGCGGCCCGTTTCGAGCTGCCGACGAACGTGCTGCGGCACTGGGAGTCGGTGGGGCTGCTCACTCCTCCTCGCGACTCCGCGGGGCGACGGCGCTATGGCGAGGACGAGGTCGTACGCATCGCCGTGATCCAACGCAGCAAGGCCGCGGGGATGAGCCTCGAACAGATCGCGGTGCTGCTCGACGACGGGAGCGCCGGGCGGCACCAGGTGTTGCAGCAGCACCTGGACGACCTCGATCGACGCATGGAGGAGATGCGCAGATCCCGAGAGATGACCGAGCACGCGATGGGCTGCCGGGCCCATGACATCGCCACTTGCCCGCGCTTCCGGGCAGGTGTGGATGACGTTCTGGCGCGCTTCTGACGCCCCCTCCGCGGAGGGCTCGTTTCCGGCTCGTGCATAGGATCTTCTGCGTAAACTCGGAGTCGTGCCAAGCGATTCGACGGTCCGTCCTATCCGCAGCGGCCGCTCCTCCCGCACCCGGCGTTCGCGTCGTGCGGTCGGTGCCGCGCTCGCTGCGGTGCTCGCCATCGGTCTGAGCGCGTGCGCTCCCGATCCGGTCAGTGAATCCTTCCTGAACGGCGAGAACACCGGCTACGTCGCAGCCGACGGTGCGATCGTCGAGATCCCCGTCGCCGATCGCGGCGAACCCGTCGTCTTCAGCGGGGTGACCGAGAAGGGCGAGAAGTTCGACAGCAAGGACATCGCCGGACAGGTCGCCGTGATCAACTTCTGGTACGCCGGCTGCGCGCCGTGCCGTCTCGAGGCCGCCGATCTGGAAGGCGTCTGGCAGGACTTCAGCGATCAGGACGTCGCATTCATCGGCATCAACACCCGCGATCAGGCGGATACCGCCGTCGCGTTCGCCAAGGAATACGACATCACGTACCCGAGCTTGATCGACGTCGACACAGCCCAGGCCAAGCTCGCCTTCGCCAAGGAGACGCCGATCGCCGCGACGCCGACCACGCTGGTGCTCGACAAGCAGGGCCGCGTCGCCGCGCGCATCATCGGCCCGATCGATGGGAAGTCGATCCTCTCCACGCTCGTCAAGGACGCGCTGGCGGAGGACTCGTGAGCGGCCAGGGCACTTCATGAATCCCGAAGCGATCATCGGCTCCGGGGCCCTCTGGATCGCGATCCCGGTAGCGATGCTCGCGGGACTCGTCTCGTTCCTCTCTCCGTGTGTGCTGCCTCTCGTTCCCGGCTATCTCGGCTTCCTCGGCGGTGCGGTCGCGCCGCGGGCGGCCGCCGTTTCCGGAGCGCCGGGCCAGACGACGACCCAGACCACTGAGACCGCGACACGCGGCCGACTCGTGCTGGGCGTGCTGCTGTTCATCTTGGGCTTCAGCCTGGTCTTCGTCTCCATCACGGCCCTGGGCGGTGTGGCCAGCGTTTTCCTCCTGCAATGGGGCGAACTCATCACGCGCATCCTGGGCGTCGTCATCATCGTGATGGGCCTGGTGTTCCTCGGCCTGTTCGGGTTCGCGCAGCGCGAGCTCCGCTTCCATGTGGACTCGAAAGCCGGCATCATCGGCGCCCCGCTGCTGGGCATCGCGCTCGGCATCGGGTGGGCGCCGTGCCTGGGCCCGACGCTCACGGCGATCTTCGCGCTGTCCTTCAACGCCGGCGACCCCGTGCGCGCGGGCTTCCTCGGGCTCGCCTACTCGCTCGGGCTCGGCATACCGTTCCTGCTCGTCGCCCTCGGCTTCGGGTGGGCGACGAAGGCGATCGGCTTCCTCCGCCGTCACATCCGCATCGTCAACGTCATCGGTGGAATCCTGCTCATCGCGCTCGGCATCCTGATGGTCACCGGGCTCTGGACAGACATCATGTCGCGCTTGACGGCGGTGATGGGCAGTGTCCTCCTCCCGCTCTGACCGCCCCGTGAAATCCACCGGCTCTGAGAAGAACCCCCGCACTGAGAAGGCCATGACCAAGAACAAGGGTGACGCGAACAGCGACTCCAGCGATCCGCTCCGTCCGTCCGACCACGTCGACGGCGATGACTCGATCGCCCAGCCGCGGCTCGGGTTCGTCGGTTGGCTGCGCTGGGGCTGGCGTCAGCTGACCTCGATGCGCACGGCGCTGATCCTGCTGCTCGTGCTCGCGATCGCGGCGATTCCCGGCTCGATCTTCCCGCAGCGGATGGCCGACCCGAACGGCGTCACGCAGTGGGAGCGCGACAACCCGGATCTCTTCCCGGTGCTCGACGGGCTGAAGATGTTCGACGTGTACCTGTCGCCGTGGTTCTCGGCGATCTACCTGCTGCTGTTCGCCTCGCTCGTGGGCTGCGTGATCCCGCGCATCAGGCACCACGCCAAGGCGCTGCGTGCGCGTCCGCCCCGCACTCCCGCGCGCCTGCAGCGGCTCGAGGACTACCGTGCGATCACGCGCGATGCCACGGCCGATTCCGGCACCAAGACCGGGGATGCCGAGGCGGAGGCCGCGGCGTCGATCGATATAGCGACGAAGCAGCTCAAAGCGCTCGGCTATCGTGTCGAGCGCTATGACCGTGGGCGCACCTTCTCGGTCTCCGCAGAGCGCGGCTACTGGCGCGAGACCGGCAACCTGCTGTTCCATCTCGCGCTCGTGGGTGTGCTGGTCACGGTCGGCATCGGCGGCGGGTTCTCGTACACCGGCCAGCGCGTGCTGGTCGAGGGCGAGACCTTCGCGAACACGCTCCTCGACTACGACTCCATGAACCGCGGTCGCTTCGTGAGCGACGACGCCTTCTCGCCGTACTCGATGCGCCTCGACTCGTTCGACGTGACGTACCAGCCGTTCGGTGAGCCGGGCTCCGGCCAGGCCGGCAACTTCTCCGCGAACGTCACGGTGAAGGAGAACGGCGAGGAGCGTACGGGCTCCGTCAAGGTCAACGAGCCGCTCGGGGTCGCCGACGACGACGTGTTCCTGCTCGGCAACGGCTACGCGCCGACCGTGACGGTGCGCGATCCGGAGGGCAACGTCGTGTTCACCAACAGCACGCCGTTTCTCCCGCAGGACAACAACATGACCTCGCTCGGTGTGCTCAAGGTGCCGGACGGACTGGCCGAGCAGGTCGGGCTGGTCGGATTCTTCTACCCGACGACCGGCGTCCTCGACACTGGCGCGTTCTTCTCCGCCTACGGCGACCTCACCAACCCGACGCTCACGCTCGACGTGTACACGGGAGACCTCGGGATCAACGAGGGAGTACCGCGCTCGGTCTACGTGCTCGACACCACCGGGATGACCAAGCTCACCGGTCGCAGCACCGATGTCGAGTCGATCGAGCTCGCCCCCGGCCAGACGGCCCAGCTCCCGAACGGCCTCGGGTCGGTGACCTTCGAGGACGACTCTCCGGCAGGCGCGACCGACGCCTCGCAGTCGGTGAAGCGCTTCGCCTCGCTGCAGATCCATCGTGACGAGTCCGGCGTGTGGGTGCTCGGCTTCGCGCTGCTGGCGCTCGGCGGCCTGATGATCGCCCTGTTCGTGCCCCGTCGACGGGTGTGGGTCAAGGCGACGGCGCACGACGATGCGGTCTCACTCGAGTACGCCGCGCTCGCTCGCGGCGAAGACCCGACTCTCGCCGCAGCAGTGGAAGACCTCGTCGCCGGTCACACCCGGCTGCTCGACGCGGCCGGCGGCACGACAGTGCGCCCCACGATCGATGACACCGCCGACACGTCTGCAGGCGAGTCCGCCGAGCCGGAAGCCCCGGCAACCGACACCCGGAAAGTAGACTGACACCATGCTCGAGCTCAACGTGATCTCGCCGGTCCTGCTCTGGACGGCGATCGCGATCTACGCGGCGGCCTTCGTGGCCTACGCCTTCGATCTCGCGCGGCGCTCGCAGGCCACGGCCGATGCGCAGACCGTCAAGGAGTCGGTGCTCGTCGGGGCAGGCGGTGGGAGCGTCACCGCCTCCGCCGGGTCTTCCGACGCGACCCCCGCTCCGCAACGGTTCGTGATGGCCCGGATCGGCACCTCGCTGACCGTGCTCGGCTTCCTCTTCCACCTCGCTGCCGCGGTCACCCGTGGCCTCGCAGCGGGACGAGTGCCCTGGGCGAACCTGTACGAGTTCGCCATGATGGGCACCCTGCTCATCATCGCGGTGTACCTCGTGGTCCTCACCCGCATCGACCTGCGGTTCCTCGGCACGTTCATCACAGGTCTCGTCGTGGTGCTGCTCGGCCTCGGGGCGACGAACTTCTACGTCGAGGTCTCGCCGCTGATGGACCCGCTGAAGAGCGTGTGGCTCGTCATCCACGTGTTCGTCGCCTCGCTCGCGACCGCGTTCTTCGCACTCGCCTTCGCGCTCTCGGTGATCCAGCTCATGCAGTCGCGCCGCGAGCGTCTCCTCGGCGAGGGTGCGACGAAGACCGGTCCCGGCTTCCTCCGCACCTTCCCGAATTCGGTGCGCCTGGAGAGCCTGGCGTACATGTTCACGATCATCGGCTTCATCCTCTGGACCTTCACGCTCATCGCCGGATCGATCTGGGCGTACTACGCCTGGAGCCGTTTCTGGGGCTTCGACGTCAAGGAGACCTGGACGTTCGTGATTTGGGTCATCTACGCCGGATACATCCACGCCCGTGCGACCCGCGGCTGGCGCGGCAACCCCTCGGCGTGGCTGGCGATCGTCGGCTTCTCCGCCGTGATCTTCAACTTCACGATCGTGAACGTCTTCTTCAAGGGCCTGCACGCCTACTCCGGCCTGAGCTGAGCCTCGGGCGAGAGCTGAGTCGGGTTCCCGACGGCTGTCAGCCGCCGAAGGTCAGGATCTCGGCGTGCTCGATGCCGCCCTGGTACCAGACCAGTTCGGCTTCGGTGATGGTCTCGGCCGGCTCTGAGGCGAAGGTGCGGGTCTCGGCCTGGGCGAATCGCGACCACTCCGCTGGGTCGAGCGTCTTGCCGTAGAGCACCGACAGGTGAAAGGTCCAGTCCTCCAACGGCAGTTCGCCGAGGCGTCGGAAGTCCGTGGCATCCAGCGCGGCGGTCAGGCTCGAATACGCCGATACCAGCGAGGCGCTGCGGGCGAGGCGCACGATCAGGATCTGCCAGGGCGCGGGGAACTCGTCGACGGCCTCGGCCCTGACCTCGATCGGCGACTGCTGTGCGGCCCAGGTGCGGATCAGCTCGGCGAGTTCCTCGCGCCGTTCCGGCTCGTAGAACCCACGGAGCGTGACGTGTCCGGTGTGCGGACGCCGCGCCGGGATGCCGAGGCGTTCGAGCGCGGCGTCCTGGACGTCCCGATACACCGTGCCGACGTCGGCGGTGGGCCGGAGCACGAGGTACTGCTGACCTTCGAGGCTCGCGAGCTGGTCGGGGGTGTCCATGAACGGTCGACGCATGGCCCGAGCCTAGGACGCGGCGTCGTGCGCGCGAAACAGTGACCGACACACGAACGGCCCGGCGCGTCATACTTCGATGCGCCGGACCGGAAGTGGATGGACTGCCGCTTTGGCAGGGCGGCTGGAGGGCAGAGGGCGGGCGGGTCAGGCCGTGGCCAGGACCGCCTTGGCCGAGGTGGTGCGTCGCAGCGTCACCGCGAGCGTCGTGGCCACGAGCGACAGCACGCCCCAGACGACCAGGGCCGCGACCGCGGAACCGCTGCCCGCGATCAGGCCGGCGAAGGCTGGGGCTGTCGGAAGGGCGGCGCCGATCCCGGCCAACCAGCCGGGCACGGTCGAGATCAGGCCGGTCGCGACGGCGAGGACACCGACGAGGGCGGAGATCCAGCGTCCGACGCCGCCGAACAGGGCGACGAGTGCCTGGTTCACTGCCGCGAACACCACACCGGCGAGCACTGCTGTGCCCGCGAACGCCCACCAGGTTCCCGCGTCGTAGCTCGCCACGATCTGCACGATGAGTGACACCAGCAGACCCTGTCCTGCACCGATCAGTGCGGCGGGCGCGAAGGCTCGCAGGGTCAGGGTGGCCGACGACCGTCGAGAGGTGAGGGTGCGAGCGGTGTGGGCGCGCATCACCACGAACGTCGCGAGTCCGCCGAACCAGAGCACCACGGCAGCGAGCAGCGGGATGGCGGTCGGGCCGAAGATCGTGTTCATCGACGAGTTCGACGACACGGGGTCGGCGATCACCGAGGCGATCGACTTCGACTCGTTGTCGCTGAACGAGGGGAGCGAGTCCGATGCCGTGCGCAGCCCGCCAGCGAGGTCGCCGGTGCCGGTCGCCAGGGTGTCGAGCCCGGTCGTGAGCTCGGTGGCGCCGTCGGCGAGAGCGGTCGCTCCGCTGGACAGCTGCGTCGCACCGGAGGCCAGGCCGCGCGCACCGGTGGCGGATGCGCCGATGCCCTGATCGGCCAGCTGGGTGAGGCCGGAGGAGAGCTGGGTGGCGCCGGCGCCGGCCTGGGTCATGCTCGACGCGAGAGTGCTGAACGTGCCGGGAAGCGCGGCGACGCCACCGGCGACATCGTCGTTGCTGAGGATGCCGGATGCCGTGCCTGCGCTCGTCGCCACGGCTCCTGCGTCGGCGGCGAGGGAGGAATACAGGTCGCACTGCGCTTGGTCGGTGATGGGCGGCGTACATGCTGTCTGAGCCAGGCCGCCCAGTCGCTGCGCGAGCGCTACCGAGTCGCTCGCAGCCGATTGTGCCGATGCGGATGCGCCCTGGATCGCCTCGACCAGCTTCTGAGTGCCGCCGACGTTCTGCTGCAGTGTCGCTCCGCCGGCGGTCAGCCCCGAGCCGATCTGCGCCGCACCGGCCGCGGCCTCACGGGTCTTGCCAGAGATCGTGTCGAGTCCCGAGGCGAGCGACGACGCACCCGCGCCGAGCTCACCCGCACCGGATGCCAGCTTCGTGGCGCCGTCAGGGATCGCGGCGGCTCCGGTCGCGGCATCACGCGCGCCGTTCGCGAGCTTCACGGCGCCGTCCGCCGCATCGCCGATCTGGTCGCCGATCGTGGTGAAGCCGACGAGGATGTTCTCGGTCGTCGCCTCCGACAGCATCGTGCCCATGGTCGAGGCGGCGACGTCCGCGATCTGACCCGTGATGAGGTCGTCGGCGACGAGTCCGTCGTCAGGAGTGGTGACGGTGATGGTGGCCTGCTCGGCCTTGCCGCCGCCGTCGGAGATCGCGGTGCCGGCCGACGTGGCTGCTGCGGAGAACTCTTCGGGGATCGTGATGACGGCCTGGTAGGAGCCGTCGGCGAGCCCGTCGGCGGCGTCGTCCTTGTTGGAGATCACCCATGTGAGGTTCGAATCGAGGTCGTCCGACCCCTCCACGAGCCCCGAGGCGAGCTGGCGTCCGAGCGGGGTCAGCTGTCCGTCGATGGTCACCGGCTCGTCGAGGTTCACGATGGCCGCGGTCATCGAGTCCAGACGCTCGGTCGGGTTCTGCAGGGCCGCGACCAGGATGCCGCCGACCGCCGCCGGCAGCAGCAGCACGCCGAGGATGGTCAGCCACGTGATGGGCTTGCGGGAGCGCGCACGCTCGATGGGGAGGGTCATGCGGTCACCTCGGTGGATTCTGCGGCGCTCCGGCGAGGAGCACGCGTGTCGAGAGTCTGTGCGTCGGGCCATCCGGCCTCGGCGAGGGTGGTCCGTGCCGAATCGGCATCGGAGGCGGTGGCGAACACCGCGAGCGTGCGGGAGGCCGCAGCATCGCGCAGCATCGCTGTCGCCTGGTCACGCTGTCCGCCGGTCAGGCGGTCGATCCCGTCGATCACGACGATCTGCGACTTTCCGCGCAGGGCTTCGGCGAGGTCGTCGAGCGCGGCATCCGCGTCGTCGACCAGCACGCAGCCGACGTGCGAGCGCACCCAGGCGGCACGGCCGGGGAGCAGGTGGCCCGAGACGCGGAGGCGTCCGTCGGTGGGGGTCAGGCGTCCCGCGACCGTGAGGGCGAGAGCCCGGCGCGTCCGCAGGTCGCTGCCGGTCGCGATGACCGCACCGCCGGCAGGGATGCGCATCGACAGTCCCTCGATGACGGGCGCATCGGCGCTGATCTCGAGGTCGTCGGCGGCTACGACAGATCCGTCGCCCGGCCAGGCGGCCAGGTGGCGTTCGCGTTCCACGGCCTCGCCTTCGACGTCGACACGGGGGAGGATCTTCTCCAGCCAGCGGGGGAGTTCCCAGGCGCGTTCGCCGAGGATCGCCATGAGCGCGGGGATCAGCGTCATCCGCACCAGGAAGGCGTCGACCGCGATGCCGGCGGCGAGGCCGAGCGCGATCGGTTTCAGTGACGAGTCGCCTTCGGGGACGAACGCGACGAACACCGCGAACATGATGAGTCCGGCCGCGGTGACGACCTTCGCCGATCCTGTGAAGCCACTGCGCACGGCGCGGAGTGCGGCGGCACGTCTGGTCGCACGGTTCGGGCTCGTCGATTCCTTGTCGTGCACGAAGTCCTCTCGCATGCGGGAGACGAGGAACACCTGGTAGTCCATCGCGAGACCGAACAGCACGCCCATCAGGATGATCGGCATGAAGCTGATGATCGGTCCGACCTTGGCGACGTGCAGGAGGTCGGCGAACCAGCCCCACTCGAACACGGCGCCGACCACACCGAAGGCGGCGACGATCGAGAGCAGGTAGCCGAGAGCCGCGGTGATCGGCACCCAGAGCGAGCGGAACACGATGGTCAACAGGATCAGCGAGAGGCCGATCACGAAGATGCCGAACGGCAGGAGCGCATTGCCGAGCTGATCGGAGATGTCGATCCCGACGGCCGTGAACCCGGTGACCTTCAGGTCGATGCCGAATTCGTCGAGCCATTCGTCGTGGTGGCTGCGCAGCTCTCGCACGAGGTCGGCGGTCGCCGGGTCGTCGGGGGCGGTCTCCGGGATGATCTGCACGATGCCGGTGTCGGCGGTCTCGTTCGGGGTCGCGAGGGCGACCTCCTTGACACCGGGGACCTTCGCGACCGCGTCGCCGAGGTCTTCCATCAGGGTGAGCGGGTCGGTGGAGGTGACGATCGTGCCGGTGAGGATCAGCGGGCCGTTGAAACCGGGCCCGAACTCCTCGCCCACGAGGTCGTAGTTCTGACGGGCCTCGGAGTCCTTCGCAAGCACTCCGGCGTTCGGCAGTGCGAGGTCGAGGCTCAGGGCGGGGACGGCCACGATCCCGAGTCCGAGGACGACGGCGATCGAGACCAGCACCGGATGCTTCATGACGCCGCCGACCCAGCGGGCGCTGCCCTTGATCGGAGCGGCGGGCTTCGACGGGGCGGATTCGTCGGTCGAGCCGTCGGTGTTCTTCTTCGTCTTCGGCGCCTTGACCTTCTTCGGGCGGCCGACGACCTTGCCCTTCATGAATCCGAGCAGGGCAGGGGTGAGGGTGACGGCGATCGCCACGGCGACGGCCACTGCGGCGGAGGCGGCGATACCCATCGTGGTCAGGAACGGGATGCCCGCGAAGCCGAGGCCGATCAGCGCGATGAGCACCGTGACACCGGCGAACACGACGGCGGAACCTGCGGTGCCGACGGCGCGCGAGGCGGACTCCTCAGGATCGATGCCTTCGCGCACTTGATCCTGATGTCGCGCCATGATGAACAGCGCATAGTCGATGCCGACCGCGAGGCCCAACATGAGCGCCAGCAGCGGGGTGGTCGAGGAGACGGTCGCGAACGCGGTCGCGGTGAAGATGCCCGCCATCGAGATGCCGACGCCCAGGATCGCGGTGAGCAGGGGGAGGCCCGCCACGACGAACGAGCGGAACGTGACGATGAGCACCAGGAGTGCGATCAGGAGTCCGACCGCCTCGGTGAGAGTGACCCCCGGGATCGAGATCGCGAAGAGGTCGCCGCCGAGGGAGGTCTGCGAGCCTGCGGGAAGCTCTGCGTCGAGGTCGCTCACGACGGAGCGCAGCGCATCCTTCGTGGTGTCCGAGACGTCGGTGGATTCGCCGTCGAACTGCACGCGCACGATGGCGGCGTTGTCGTCGTCGTTGATCATGCCCTTGACCATCTCGTCGTACGGCGATGTGGCTGCGAGGACACCGTCGAGGTCGCCGAGCTCGTCGACCGCCCCCTCGATGTCGTCTCGGTACTCGTCATCCGTGATCTTGTCGCCGTCGGCGGCGACCACGATGAACTGCGCGTTCGTGCCGCTCACCTGCGGGAACGAGCGGGAGAGCTGCTCGAGCCCCGCCTGCGACTCCGTACCGGGGATGGAGAACGTGTTGTCCGTTCCCGCTCCCAGGACGAGTGCTCCCGCGCCGGCGATGCCGAGCGCGAGCAGCCAGGAGACGAGAACCCGCCAGGGGTGCCGGAAGGACCAGCGTCCGAGCGACGACAGGAGTGTGGACACGCGTTCCTCCGAGGGGTACGAGGTGGATACACAGGTGTATCCAATACATAGATGTATCGTAAGGTGACCCGCCCGGCCAAGCCTGTGTGCGGGGTGTGAATCATGCGAGAGTGAAGGGTCAGGAGGTTTCGATGTCGACACCAGCAACCCGCAGTCGCGAGAACACGCGCGCCCGTCTGCTCGACGCTGCAGCGCAGGTCTTCGCCGAGGTCGGCCTCGATGGAGCGTCGGTCGAGGCCGTCTGCGAGCGCGCCGGTTTCACCCGCGGTGCCTTCTATTCGAACTTCGAGTCCAAGGACGAGCTGTTCCTCATGCTCGCCGCCAGCGTCTCCGAGGTGCGCGTGAGCGCCGTGCGCACCCGCGTCGAGGAGCTGACCGCTGCGGGCGCCCTGGTCGAAGGATGCGATCCGATCGATCTCGTGCAGCAGATCATGGAGCTGGGTGGCGACGACCGCCTCGGAGTGATGCTGTTGAGCGAGATCCGCATCCGCGCGCTCCGTGATGCGAAGTTCGGCGAGGCGTATCTCGCACAGGAGCGCGAGATGGTCTCGAGCATCGCCCAGATCGTCGATGACATCGTCACCGCCGGATTGCTGCGTCTGCGCCTGCCGGCGGAGACCGCGGCGCGCATGCTCATGATCATCTGGGAGGGCATGACCGTGCGAGGGGCGATGGCCGGCCAGGACGACGCGCAGCTGCGGCACTCCGGTGGGGAAGAACTCGGCCGTCTGGTGCAGCTGCTCATCGAGCCGTAGTCGGTACCGCCGATTCCCGAGCCTTCGAGCCGTCGCGGTTCGCCGCGAGTGAGAGCAGGGCGGCGGCTGTCAGGAGTGCGGCAGTCGCGAGGAATGTCGCCTGCAGTGCGGAGGTGAGTGCTTCCGGCGAGGCTGTCGTGATGTCGGGCGAACCGGAGGCCGCGGCGAAGAGCGCCGCGAGCACGGAGGCGCCGGTGACCAGCCCGAGATTGCGGGAGAGGCCGAGCAGCCCCGAGGTCAGACCTCGTCGCTCGGCGGGCGTCGCGCTCAGGACCCCGGTGTTGTTCGCGGCGAGGAACAGCTGGTAGCCGGGCGCAAGCAGCACGGTGCCGGTGATGTATCCGAGCAGACCCCACCACGCGGGCAGCAGGGCGAGGGCGAGCGCGCCGATGATCATGGCAGTGAGCCCGAACGTGGTCATCAGGCGCGTGCCGAACCGGTCGACCGCGCGGCCGGCGATGACTCCCGTACAGATCGATGCGACGGGTCCTGCCGCCATCGTCGCGCCGATGGCGGCCGGGGCGAGGTGCAGTCCGCCCGCGAGGAAGAAGGGGCCGACCACGAGCGTGCTCATCATGACCGTGCCGACGATGAGGTTGAGGATCGCACCGACGCCGACGCTGCGGTTCCGCAGCAGCGCGGGTGGCAGCAGGGGGTGAGCGGCGCGGCTCTCGCGGAGCAGGAACAGGGCGACCGTGACGACAGCGCCGCCGAGGAGAAGCAATGTCGGCCAGGACCCTTCGGCACCGGGTGCGGTCACGCCGAGGGTGTAGAAGGCCACTGCTGCTGTGAGCAACAGCACGCCGCCGACGTCGAATGCGCGACGAGAGGCGCGCTCGCCGTCTGCATCGCGATCGGTGGCGCCGGTCAGGGCTGCGGCGAGGAGGCCGAGGGGCACCATGGCGGCGAAGATCGTCGGCCACCCTGCCGCCGAGATCAGCAGGCCACCGAGCGCGGGACCGGAAGCGGTTCCGACAGCGGCTGTCGTGCCGAGCAGGCCCATCACCCGGCCGAGTCGTTCCGGGGCGACCATGTCGCGAGCACGCGCCAGGGGGAGTGCCATCATGACCGCGGCGCCGATGCCCTGCAGGGCGCGTGCGGCGATCAGCATCCACAGCGTCGGCGCGAGCGCGCAGAGGCCGGCGGCGACGGTGAAGACGGCGATGCCGATCCACAGCACGCGGCGTCGACCGAGCAGGTCTCCCAGGTGTCCGACCGTGAGGCTCGTCGCCGTCATCGCCAGCAGATACGCGAGGGCCACCCACTGCGTCTGCGCGAAGGTCCCGTCGAGGTCTCGAGCGATCGTCGGGAGGGCGACATTGGCAGCGCTGGTCCCGATGGACGCGACGAGCACGCTGAGGGCGAGCCCGGCCGTTCCGGAGCGAAGGGGGGACGCGGTGCGGGGGATCTCCGTCATGTCTTCAGCATCGAACTCGTTGCGTTCGAATGGCAACTCGCGTTGCTGAAACCGGGATGGACGTGGTGTCATGAGGTCATGGATGAGCAGGACGTGGTCGTCGGAGTCACGCTGGAACAGGTCGGTCCGCGACTGCAGGCGCTGCGCGCTCGCCGAGGAGCGACGTTGGCCGAGGTCGCCGCGGGGACGGGGATCTCGAAGAGCACGCTGTCGCGCCTCGAGACCGGTCAGCGGCGTCCGAGCCTCGAGCTGCTCCTGCCGCTCGCGCGGATGTACCGGGTGTCGCTCGACGACCTCGTCGGTGCGCCCGAGATGGGTGACCCGCGGGTGCGGCTGCGTCCGCGCCGTGTGAACGGCCGCACGGTGGTGGCGCTGACCCGCCAGCCCGGCGAGAGGCATGCGTGGAAGATCATCGTGCCCCGAGATGCGTCGGAGCCGAAGCTGACGTCGCATGAAGGCGCCTCCTGGATGTACGTGCTCGCCGGTCGCATCCGGCTCATCGTGGGCGATCGTGACGTGATGCTCGAGGCGGGCGAGGTCGCCGAGTTCGATACGCGGACGCCGCACTGGTTCGGAGCCGACGGGGAGCATGATGCGGAGATCCTGACGATCTTCGGGACGAACGGTGATCACGGCGCCCGAGACGCCGCACTGGCGACGCGCCATCTCGCCGAGGTTCTCGGTGGGGACGTAGGGAATCCTTGATTATGAGAGTTAACTCTCATAACATGGTTAGGTGACCCTAACCGCGCCGGATGACCAGCCCCTGCCACGTCGACGCCCCGGGCGACCGCCGGCGGTGGATGCTGCGGCGATCGCGACCGCCGTGATCGAGGTGGGCTTCCGTGACCTGACCTTCGCTGCCGTCGCCGAGAAGCTCGGTGTGGGGCAGGCGACGTTGTATCGGCATGCGAGCAACCGCGACGAGCTCGTGCGGCTTGGGCTGGATCAGGTGCTGCGCACCGCAGAATGGCCCGACGTGGACGGGGAGTGGCGTCCGCTGCTCGAACGGTGGGCCGTCGCTGCCTGGCACGTCTGGGAACAGCACCCGGGTGCCGTGCTGGAGTTGACCAGAGGCGTGGTGCCGTGGTCCATCGTGATGCTCTCGGACCGAGTGGGTACGGCACTGGTGGAGCGCGGGTTCACCGCTCGCGCCGCAGTGCAGGCCGTCGACCTCGTGTTCGATCTCACCGCGGACAGCAGGAGAGGCGTCGAGATCCTCGACGCTCCCATGGTCACTCAGGACGGCAGGGTCCGCGAGGTCCTCGAGAAGCAGTGGCGGACACCGCCCACAGAGCGGGCGGACAGCGTCGAGGCGCAGGTGCACGACGAGATGATCCTCGCCATCACCGCCGATCCCTTCGACTGGTTCCGCGGGAAGCTCCGGGTGGTACTCGCAGGGATCGCACACGAGCTGGCCGGCGACGGCGAGCGGTCTCACGATGACGAATCGACCAGAACGACAGGAACATCCCGATGACCAGTCCCGACACCGCATCCGTCCCCACAGTCGACGGGGCGCCGCGCTCACAGGTGCCGCTCCTGCTCGGGGCGGTGTTCCTCGCCTACCTCGCACAGATGACGTTGAACCCGATCATTGCGCCACTCTCCCGCGAGGTCGGACTCGCGGAGTGGCAGATCGGCGTCACGATCAGCGTCGCCGCGGCGATGATCGTGTTGACCAGCCAGTTCTGGGGTCGGCGTTCGCAGTCGTGGGGGCGCAAGCCGGTCCTGGTCTTCGCCTTCACGCTGGCGGTGGTCACGATGGCACTCTTCGCGCTCGCCGCCTTCTGGGGGATGAGCGGCGCGATCAGCGGAACGGTGCTCTTCCTCCTCTTCGTCCTGCTTCGCGGCATCGGGTTCGGCGCGGCGATCGCGGCTGTTCCACCGACCGCACAGGCATACATCGCCGATGTGACCACCGACGAGCAGGCGCGCGTGAAGGGGATGGCCGGGGTCGGTGCGGTGCAGGGGATCGCGATGATCGCCGGATCCGTGGTCGGTGGTGTGCTCTCGGCCTTCGGGCTGATCACCCCGTTGATCGTGGTCCCGTTCCTGCTTCTGGCCGGCCTCGGTGTCGTGGCGTTTCGGCTCCGCAGGGAGACCCGCACGGAGCTGATCGAGAAGCCCGCCAGGGTCCGTCCGTTCGACACGCGCGTCTGGCCGTTCCTGGTCGCAGGGTTCGGGATGTTCACCGCGTTGGGGTTCATCCAGGTGATCACCGGGTTCATCGTCCAGGACCGGCTGCACCTCGCCGCGGCGCAGACCGGTCTGGTCACAGGTGGGGCGCTCCTCGCAGCCGGGGTGGGCATGGTCACGGCTCAGGCCGTGATCGTTCCGAGGAGCGGATGGACGCCGCCGACCCTGCTCCGTGTCGGTGGGCTCACCGCCCTCGTCGGCTTCGGCCTGCTCATCGTCGATCTCGGCGCCGTGGCTCTGTTCGCGGCGATCCTGATCATCGGGCTGGGCCTCGGCACCGCGATGCCGGGCTATACGGCAGGCCCTACCCTGCTTGTGCGCCGTGACGAACAGGGCGGACTCGCCGGACTCATCGGAGCGACAACGGGACTCACGTTCGTCGTCGCGCCGACGCTCGGCACCGCGCTCTACGGGGTGTGGCCGGCGCTGCCGATCATCATCGGCGCTGTGATCATGGGGCTGGTCACTCTCTTCGTCTGGCTGCACCCGCGGTTCCGGCAGGCAGCAGAGGTGGCAGCGGCGCCGTAGTCCGGCTCAGTGCGTGGCTGCCGTCAGCTCGTAGTGGCAGCGGGCGAGGCGGGCGAGCCACCATTCGCGGCGCTCGTCGGAGGCGGCGAGACGGCTGAGCGCTTCGGCATCCGGCGTCAGGCGCCCGACCGGGATCGAGCCGTCGACGGGGCGCAGGTCGGCCACGTCGTCGAGGAACAGCGAGGCCGTGCCGAGCCCGCAGTCGTAGTCCAGCGTCGGCAGCGCCGCTGCGAGCGCGGCTCCCTGAGAGAGGCCGATCGCGGTGTCCAGGGCGCTCGAGACCACGACGGGGAGCCCCGCGGCGGTGACGATCTGCAAGGCGTGCGTGATGCCGCCCAGCGGCTGCGCCTTGATCACGAGGAGGTCGGCAGCACCCGCGCGCGCGACCGCGAGCGGGTCGGACGACTTGCGCACGCTCTCATCAGCGGCTACCGGGATGCCCATGTACTTCACGCGCTTGCGCAGATCGGCGAGCTCCGGCACCGTCGCGCACGGCTGCTCGACATACTCCAGGTCGCACTCGCCCAGCGCGTGGACGGCATGCTCGGCCTCGTCGACGTTCCACGCACCGTTCGCGTCGATGCGGATGCGTCCTTCCGGGCCCATCACCTCGCGCACGGCCCGGACGCGGGCCACGTCATCGGCGAGCGTCTGGCCGGGTTCTGCGACCTTGACCTTGGCCGTGCGGCATCCGGGGAAGCGCGCCAGCAGCTCGGGTACGCGCGCCGCCTCGATCGCCGGCACCGTGGCGTTGACGCCGATCCGGTCGCGCAACGGCGTCGGCTGCTCGTGCCAGGCGAAGTCGATCGCGGCGGCGAGCCAGGTGGCGGCCTCCGCGTCTTCGTACTCGAGGAACGGGGAGAACTCCGCCCATCCCTCCGGTCCTTCGAAGAGCAGCGCCTCCCGCACGTCGATGCCGCGGAAGCGGCTGTGCATGGGGAGGGCGACGACCCTGGCCGAGTCGAGCAGGTCTGCGAGCGGCGGGATCATGTGCCCATTCTGCTCCGTGCGCGCCTCGGAGCGCCGCTCGTCGGTCGGGTGAGTCGCGGGCGCTCAGGTGAGGTGCTTCTGCAACTCGCCCATCCGCTCGGTCGGAACGAACCCGAGCAGGGTGTTCACCGAGAGCATGTGCGCGTTGGATTCGGCGTTGTACGTGTAGACGGCTCGTGCATGCGGCGACTCCTGCTGCAGCAGACGGAGGTTTGCGATCTTCACAGCCGTGCCGAGGCGGTGACCGCGGTCGGCGGTGCGCACGAGCGTGCCCCACTGGTAGGCGTTGCCGTCGTCGCCGGACACCACGAGCTGGGTGTACGCGGCGACCTGGCCGGTCGTCGTCAGCGCGACGGAGCCGAAGGAGCGCCGGTTCTGTCGGACGAGGAGCTCCTCCTGCTCGCGGATGCTGTCGACGTCGGGCTTCGCCGGCTCGATGTCGAGATCACCGCTGGGGGCTTCGGTATCGATCGAGGCGTCGAGGATCGTCCAGCCTTCGACGACGTCATCGGGCACGGGGCCGCTCCAACTCCGGATCGTGTAGCCCCGGATCGCCGCGGCGACGTCGGCGTCGATCCGGTCGAGCGTGGTGGGCTCGACCGGGAGCGCGAGGCGATTCTGCAGATCGCCCAGCGCGAGCGAGTAGCCGTGACGCCGAGCGAACTCGCGGCCGGGTGCGCCGTCTCCATCGGCTCCGAGCTCGTACCGCCAGGACGTGTCGCCCTGCGCCGCGGTGCGTCCGGCCGCGATCGCTGTTTCCTCGAGGAATGCCAGGGCGGCGGAGCCGACCCCTCGTCGTCGATGCCCCGGCGGCACGTGGATGGCGAGATGCGCGACGTGCGTGTTGTCCTTCAGGGGGAGCGCGAGCCCCGCCGCCGCCACGACCTCGTCGCCGTCACGCACCAGGTGGGGGCGTCGTTCGAGAACCTGCGACTGCTGCTGCATCGCGCTGCGCGTCTCCTCGCGGGACCAGACCGGGACGTCGAGTCCGCGGTCGGCCCACTCGGCGGCCGCATACGCATCCCACCAGGCGTCCACTGCGGCGGAGTCGAACGGGTCGATGCGCGTGATCTCGAGCGTCATGGCTCCACGGTACTTGCCATCCGGATCTTGAACCACGCATAAACGTGTGATTGACAATAGTGTGTTACACACAGTAATGTGATCGACATGAACGAGACCCTCGACACGCATCTGCAGGAACTGCGTCGCGGCACGATCGTGCTCGCGTGCCTGCAGCTGCTGCGCACGCCGGGCTACGGCTACGGACTGCTCGAGCAGCTCGAGCGGCAGGGGTTCGCGACAGACGCCAACACGCTGTATCCGCTGCTTCGACGGCTGGAGAAGCAGGAGTACCTCACGAGCGAGTGGAACACCGACGAGGCACGGCCCCGCAAGTTCTACCGCACCTCGGATGCCGGCATCCGCCTCGCCGACACCCTCACCGACGAATGGCGCTCGCTCACCACGGCGATCGCATCCCTCACGACAGAGGAGATCTGACATGACCACGACGACCACGCTCACCGAGCGATACGTCAGCGCGACGATCCGCAGCCTGCGCCCAGAGGCACAGGACGACGTCCGCGCCGAGCTCGAAGCCTCCATCGCAGACGCGATCGAGGCGCGGGTCGACCAGGGGGAGACGGCGGATGCCGCCGAGCGCGCGGTGCTCACCGAGCTCGGCGATCCGGGCGTCCTCGCCGCAGGATACGCCGACCGCCCCCTGTACCTCATCGGTCCGCGCTTCTACCTGACCTGGTGGCGACTGCTCAAGCTGCTGCTGATCATCGTCCCGGTCTGTGTGCTCGGCGGTGTCGCGCTGGGGCAGACCATCTCCGGGGCGCCCGTGGGCGAGATCATCTCCACGTCGCTCCTCGCGACCGGAGGCGCGATCCTGCACATCTGCTTCTGGACCACGCTCGTGTTCGTCATCCTGGAGCGCAGCAACAGCTCGACGGCGATCGAGCAGTGGGATCTCGATCAGCTCCCGGAGCCGACGCAGAACGCCGCGGGCCGCAGCGAGCTGATCGCCTCGTTGGTCTTCCTCGGCATCACCGTCGGCGCACTGCTCTGGGACCGTTTCCGCGGTTTCGTCGTCGTCGAGGGCGAGGGTCTTCCCCTCCTCGACCCGCAGCTGTGGCCGTGGGGCATGGGCGTCCTGTTCCTGCTGATCGCCGCGGAGGCCGTGTTCGCCGTGGTGCTCTACCGCAAGGGCAGATGGAACACGGGCCTGGCTGTGGCGAACACGATCCTCGCGCTGGCGTTCCTCGCGTGGGTGCTCGTGCTGCTGCTGAGCGGCGAACTCGTCAATCCGGACTTCCTCGCCTACGTCACAGCGGCCGGCGGAGAGGGCTTCGCCGCAGGGCAGGTCGAATCGGCCGGCGAAGGCGGACTGTTCCGCATCCTCGCCGTGCTGTTGGGCTTCGGCGTCGCGGCCGGAGTCGTGTGGGACATCGTCGACGGTTGGATCAAGACGGTCCGCGCCCGTCGTAGTTGACCGCAGTCGAGGAGGCGCCGTCCCTTCGGGGGCGGCGCTTCCTCCGTCGACGAGACGAGCCGAGGAATAGGCTGGACGCCGTGACCACCGCATTCGTCTCAGATCTCTTCGACCCGGCCGAATGGGTGCTCGCGCCCGGCGCCGAGGACTACACCGACATCACCGCGCACGTCTCGCACGACGGCGGGGTCGCACGCATCGCGTTCAACCGTCCCGAGGTGCGCAACGCGTTCCGACCGCACACGGTCGACGAGCTCTACCGCGCGCTCGACATCGCCCGACAGGATGCGCACATCGGTGCGGTGCTGCTCACGGGGAACGGTCCGAGCCCGAAGGACGGCGGCTGGGCGTTCTGCTCGGGTGGCGACCAGCGCATCCGAGGTCGTGACGGGTACAAGTACTCCGACGCGGAGACCGGGATCGTCGACGGGGCCAGCCGCGCGGCGGTCGGACGCCTCCACATCCTCGAGGTGCAGCGACTCATCCGCTTCATGCCCAAGGTCGTCATCGCGGTCGTACCGGGATGGGCGGCGGGCGGCGGGCACTCGCTGCATGTCGTGTGCGATCTGACGATCGCCTCGGCCGAGCACGGAAAGTTCAAGCAGACCGACGCCGACGTCGGCAGCTTCGACGCCGGATACGGCTCGGCGTACATGGCGCGCCAGACCGGGCAGAAGTTCGCCCGCGAGGTGTTCTTCCTCGCGGAGGAGTATTCGGCCCAGCGCGCCTACGAAGCAGGCGCCGTGAACCGGGTCGTGCCGCACGCCGAACTCGAACGCGAGGCGCTGAAGATGGCGCGCACCGTGTTGACCAAGTCGCCGACGGCGATCCGGATGCTGAAGTTCGCCTTCAACGCGGTCGATGACGGGCTGGTCGGCCAGCAGGTCTTCGCCGGTGAGGCCACCCGCCTCGCCTACGGCACCGACGAAGCCGTCGAGGGCCGCGACTCGTTCCTCGAGAAGCGTGACCCCGACTGGTCATCGTTCCCCTGGCACTACTGAGCCCGCCGCACCGTTGAGTCGGAGACGCGCATGACCGCCCTGATCCCCACGGATGCCGAAGATCCGGTGCTGCTGCGGGAGGCCCTGCAACGTGCGCTCGACGGTGGTCCCGCTCTGGGGCTCGGGATGGTGACCGGTGCTCCCGAGGACGTAGCAGACGGACTCGCTGCCGTGATCGCGACCTCCGGATCGAGCGGCATCCCGAAGCGGGTGGCGCTGAGCGGCGAGGCTCTGCGGGCGAGTGCCGAGGCCACGGCGGCGCGCATCGGCAGCGGACGCTGGCTGCTCGCGCTTCCGGCGAGCTACGTCGCAGGACTCCAGGTGATCGTGCGCTCGATCCTCGCGGATACCCGGCCGACCGTGCTCGAGGGACGATTCTCACCGCTGTCGTTCGCCGAGGCGACATTCTCGATGCTGCGGCCGTCGGCAGGCGCGGGGATCCCCGAGCTCTACACCTCGCTCGTACCCGCGCAGGTCGCGACGCTGCTCGACGCGGCGGATGACACCGCCGTCCGCGCCGCGCTGACGGCCTATCGCGCGATCCTGGTCGGCGGCCAGTCCCTTCCGGAGCCGTTGCGGGAACGGGCAGCCGACCTCGGGGCGCGGCTGGTGCGCACCTACGGCTCGACCGAGACCAGCGGCGGGTGCGTCTACGACGGCGTTCCCCTCGACACGGTCGGCGTGCGCACGGTCGACGGCGAGCTGCGCATCGCAGGCCCCATGCTCGCGGAGGGATATCTCGGTGATGGCTCGTTGACCGCGCGCACCTTCGTCCGCGATGAGCACGGCATCCGCTGGTACCGCACCGGTGATCTCGGTCTCGTGGAGGACGGGGTGGTGCGGGTGCATGGCCGCGCCGACAACGTGATCGTCTCCGGCGGGATCAACATCTCGCTGGACCGCGTGGAACGGGCCGTCCGCCGGATCGCCGGCCTGCATGAGGCCGTGGTGGTCGGGGTGGATGACGAGCGCTGGGGCGAGGCGTCCGTGATCGTCGCGGCCCGTGGCGAGGTGCTGCGGCGCAGCGAGTCCGAGCAGCTCGCGCACGCTCGCGATGCCGTCGAGGAGGAACTCGGCAGACACGCCCGCCCGGCGAGGCTGATCCTGGTCGATGAGCTCGACGTCCTCTCCTCCGGCAAGCCCGATCGCGAGGCCATCCGCCGCATGGTCGCCGACCTGCGCTGAGCCCTCTGCCAGACTGAACCGCATGGCCTCGTACACGCATGGACACCACGAATCCGTCCTCCGGTCGCACAACGTGCGCGACATCGCGAACTCCGCCGAGTACCTTCGCCCGCACCTCACGGCCACCACGCGTCTCCTCGACGTGGGAGCCGGCCCCGGCAGCATCACGGTCGATTTCGCCGGCGTCGTCGCGCACGTCACCGCCACCGAGATCGATGACGGCGCCCTGGCGCTCTCACGAGGCCTTGCGGCCGAGCGCGGCCACACGAACCTCGCGTTCTCGGTCGAGGACGTGCACGCGCTGAGCTTTCCCGACGATTCCTTCGACGTCGTGCACGCGCATCAGGTGCTCCAGCACGTCGGCGACCCGGTACAGGCGCTTCGCGAGATGCGCCGTGTCGCCGCGCCCGGCGGGATCGTCGCCGCTCGCGACGCCGACTACGCGGGCTTCGTCTGGTTCCCCGTGCTGCCTGCGCTTGACCGCTGGCTTGCCCTGTATCGTGCGGCCGCGCAGGCCAATGGAGGCGAGCCGGATGCCGGACGACGGCTGCTGTCGTGGGCGCGCGCCGCGGGTTTCACCGACGTCACGGCGACGGCATCCACCTGGTGCTACGCCTCTCCCTCGGAGCGTGCGTGGTGGGGAGGGATGTGGGCCGACCGCATCCTCGAGTCCGCGCTCGCGCGGCAGCTCGTCGACAGCGGCATGGCGACCGGCGCCGATCTGCAGGAGATCAGTGACGCGTGGAAGCGCTGGGCCGACGACGGCGATGGCTGGTATCTGGTGCCGCACGGCGAGATCCTCGCCCGCGCCTGACCGGGCAGGGATACATCCTGCGACGGATGCCTGCTGCGGAGCCCTCGCGTAGCGTGGGGGAGTGATCCGCCCGCTCTCCCGCACGGCGCTGACCCTCGACATCGTCGGGGCGGCGCTGCTCTTAGTCGTCCTGGCGCCGATATCGATCGTCTTCTACGGCACCACGGACACGCCGATCGGAGGAGTCTCGATCGCGCTCGTCGTCTTCGCGAGCGTGCTGATGTCCGCAGGTGTCGCCATCGGCCGGCTCGCGCCGGGATGGGCGCTCGCCGCGGCGTGGGCCGGTGCAGTGCTGCAGATGCTGGCCGGATTCGGGCCCTTGCCGATCGATTTCGCGATCTTGTTGGTGCTGTACGCCACCGCTGCCTGGGGCACGAGGCGCGTGCTCTGGTGGGGATTCGGCTCCGCGCTCTTCGGCGGGCTCGTCGCTGCCGTGTTCATGGTGATCGTGAACGGCGTCGCCTTCGGCACCGGCACCGGGTGGGAGAAGGTCACGGCGGGTACGCTCCTCCTCATCGTCTCGGTGATGGCGCTCGGTTTCGCGTGGGTGTGCGGGCTGCTCTGGCGAGTGATCCTGCGTGCTCGCGGCACCAGAGCGGCGCAGCTGCAGGCCGAGTCCCTCGCCGCGGAGGAGCAGGAGCGGGTGCGCATCGCGCGCGACATGCACGACGTCGTCGCCCATTCCCTGGCGGTCGTGATCGCCCAAGCCGATGGTGCTCGGTATGCTGCCGCGGTGAATCCGGACGTCGCGACCGAAGCGCTCGGCACGATCGCGCAGACGGCACGCGGGGCGCTGAGCGACGTGCGGATGCTGCTCACGCAACTCCGGCACCGACAGGGCCAAGGGCCGCAGCCCACTCTCGCCGACCTCGAAGCGCTGTTCGCGCAGGTGCGACAGGCGGGCATCGAACCGCGGGTCACGGTAGACCCGATGCCGCCGGGAGAACCCCCCGCCGCCATCCAGCTCGCGGTCTACCGCATCCTTCAGGAGGCCCTCACGAATGCGATCCGACACGGCGACGGCGCGGTCGACGTGCACCTCGCCTGGCTGCGGGATCGCGTCGACGTCGATGTGCGCAACACGGTCGCACGAGATGTGTCGGTCGCACCCGGTGGACACGGCGTCATCGGGATGCGAGAGCGTGCGCAACTCGTCGGCGGTAGTCTGCAAGCCGAGCGTCGAGGGGCACAGTTCGTCGTCCACGCCACGCTCCCGATCGGAGTCTCGGAATGATCAGAGTCGTGCTCGTCGATGACCAGGCACTCTTCCGCGCCGGCATCCGGATGCTCGTGGCTTCGCAGCCCGATCTCGATGTGGTCGGAGAGGCCGGCGACGGCAAGGAGGCGCTCGAGGTCGTGCGCACGACGCGCCCTGACGTGGTGCTCATGGACATTCGGATGCCGGTCATGGACGGGCTCACCGCGACCGCGGAGATCTTGGCGCGACCGGAACCGCCGCGCATCGTCATGCTCACGACGTTCGACCTCGACGAGGCAGCGGCGCGCGCCATCCGCCAGGGAGCGAGCGGCTTCCTCCTCAAGGACGCCGACCCGGAGTTCCTGCTCGCCGCGATTCGCACGGTGCATTCGGGGTCGAGCGTGATCGCAGCCTCGGCCACCCGCGACCTGTTCGAGCACTTCGCCGAGGCGCCGAAGCCCGTTCCCCCGCAGTACGCCGATCTCACCGACCGCGAGCGGGAGATCTTCGCGCTCGCTGCCCGCGGACTCTCGAACGCAGAGATCGCCGGGCGCGAGTACTTGAGTGAGGCGACGGTGAAGACGCACATCAGCCGCATCCTCAGCAAGCTCGCACTGCGCGATCGCGTGCAGCTGGTGGTCTTCGCGTTCGAGCACGGCCTCGCCTGAGCATCGAGCCTCTGCGAGGCGTGGAGCAGATCATCCTTGCGATGTACGCGGATGATTCCCCCGGGCGATGACCGGCGAGGGGCGGCGGAAATAGCGTCGGAGTCATGGAGATCACGACAACCGACCTGGGGCTCGCCGCCCGTGTCCAGCACCTGAAGAAGACCTACGGCTCGGGTGAAAGCACCGTGCGCGCCCTCGACGATGTCAGCGTGGGAATCCGTCGCGGACAGTTCACCGCGATCATGGGGCCGTCCGGATCCGGCAAGTCCACCTTGATGCACATCATGGCGGGCCTCGACAGCCCCAGCGAAGGACGGGTGTGGATCGGCGACACCGACATCACCGGTCTCGGCGACATCGACCTCACGATCTTGAGGCGACGTCGCATCGGGTTCATCTTCCAGGCCTTCAACCTCGTTCCCACGCTCGATGCTCTCGGCAACATCATGCTTCCGTTCGAGCTCGACGGCCGCCGCCCGAGTGCGATCGAGCGTGCGCGCATCGACGGGCTCATCGAGTCGCTCGGACTCGGCTCGCGCCTGAACCACCGCCCGCATCAGCTGTCCGGCGGGCAGCAGCAGCGTGTGGCGATCGCCCGCGCCCTCGCCACCGCTCCGGATCTCGTGTTCGCGGATGAGCCCACCGGCAACCTCGATTCCAAGACCGGCCGCGAAGTGCTGCGTCTGCTCGCCACCGCGAGCAGGGAGCACGGTCAGTCCATCGCGATGGTCACGCACGACGCGATCGCCGCGAGCCACGCCGATCGCGTGCTGTACCTCGGCGACGGACGCATCGTCGCCGACCACCCGCGCCAGAGCGCCGAGGAGATCTCGGCCTACATGCTCGCCGCAGAGGTGGCAGCATGACCGCCATCGCCACGGTCGTTCCCGAGACTCGGGCGACCGGACCGCGCCTGGGGTGGCTGCGTGATCGCGGGATGGGCGCCAGCATCCTGGTCGCCGCGCTGTCGGCCGGGTTCGGCGTGCTCCTGGTCGAGATCACGGCGTATATCGGCGCGGTGCTGCAAGCCGACCCCTTCATCGGCGACAGCGGCACATTGGCCTTCGTCGTCGCGCTGCTGTCGGTGCTCCTGACTGTGGTCGCGATGTACGTCGCGGCGATCGTCACCGCGAACACCTTCTCCACGATCATCGCCGGGCGCACCCGCCAGATCGCGCTCATGCGACTGATCGGGGCGACGGCACGCTCGCAGCGGGCCGAGGTCGGAAAGCAGGGACTCGTCGTGGGGCTCCTCGGGGCGGTCATCGGTGTGCTCGCCGGCCTCGGGCTTGCGGCGCTCGGCGTGCAGATCGGGGCGCAGCTGATCGAGAACGCACCATCGAGCTTCTCGCTCGCGCAGCCGTTCGTCGTGCTGCCGGCGGTCGGGGTGGCGCTCACCACCTGGGCTGCAGCGTGGGCCGGATCCCGCCGCGTGCTCTCGGTGACCCCGCTGCAGGCGCTGGGTGGATCGGTCGAGCGCACGCACGACGAGGTCTCCGGCAAGCAGGGGCGGCACATCGGCGCCTGGGTACTGCTGATCGCCGGTGCGGTGCTTCTCGTCGGTGGCGTGTTGGTCGGGCTCATGACGCCGCTCGGTGTGGTGGTGGCCTTCGTCGGAGGCGTGCTCTCGTTCACGGGGCTCGCCCTCGGATCCGTGCTGTTCATGCCGCCGGTGCTGCGCCTGGTCGGGCGGATGTTCGGGTCGAGCGCCACCGCGCGACTCGCCGCCGAGAACGCGCTGCGCTACCCGGAGCGATCATCCAGGATGGCGATCGGCGTGGTGATGGGCGTGACGCTGGTGACGATGTTCGCCGTGGCGCTCGAGTCTGCCAAGCGTCTGATGATGAGCCAGGTCACGGGGGAGGTGCCGGAGGAGTTCTTCGCCCCGATGGATGCCTTCGCGGCGGTCATGATGGTGCTGGTCGCCGTCTCCGCCGTGATCGCGGCGGTCGGTCTCGTCAACCTGCTCACGATCGGCGTCGTGCAGCGTCGCCGCGAGCTGGGGCTGCTGCGGTCGATCGGCCTGTCGAACCGCCAGGTGCGCCGGATGGTGCTGCTCGAGGCCACGCACATCACGGTGGCGGCGACACTGACCGGGCTCGTACTGGGTGTCCTGTACGGCTGGGTCGCGGCGCAGTCGCTCCTCGGCTCGGTGCCGACCCTGCCTGACTTCACTCCGGCCGGGCTCGTCGCCCCGCAGATCCCGTGGATCCCGGTGGCGATCATCGTCGTCGCGACAGCCGTCCTCACTCTGGTCGCAGCGGCGACGCCCACGCGGCTGGCCACGAGGGTGGCCCCCGTCGAGGCGCTCGCGGCGGACTGACGCCTCTAGGCTGGTCGGGTGCCCTCGCCGTTCGATCAGTCCACGTATCAGGTCCGCCTCGACTGGGGCACGGCGGGTCTTGCCCGTCTCGCCCCCGTCGACGTCGTCGTGGTCGTGGACGTGCTGCGCTTCTCCTCCACGGTGATCGATGCCACAGCATCCGGTGTCGAGGTCGTGCTGAGCGAGGCGGAGACCTGGTCGCGCAACGGTGCGGCCGTGGCTGCCGCGGCCTCGTCGGGTGCGATCGTGCTCGTCGGCGGCCTCCGCAACGCCTCGGCCGTCGCGCGGGTGGTGCAGACGATCCAGGAGCGTCGACAGGCACGAACCGCGGTCGCGGTCATCGCGGCAGGAGAGCTCGATGACGCAGGCGTGCTGCGGTTCGCGGTCGAAGACCAGCTCGGAGCCGGTGCGATCGTGTCGGCTCTTTCGGACAGGGGGATCGATCACACGGCCCCGGACGCCGCTGTGGCCGCCGAGGGCTTCCGTGCCCTTCGCAGCGCGCTGCGGCACATGGTCGGTGCGAGTGGATCCGGCCGTGAACTCGCCGAAGGTGTCGCGGCGACCGCCGGCATCGAGGCAGCGGGCCTGGTGCCGACAGAGGTGAAGGATGCCGCTGCGGTCGACGCCGTCGACGTCGTCCCGGTGCTGCGCGACGGCTCATTCGTTCGCTTCGACTGAGCGATCAGCGACCGAGCCCGTTCGAGACGTCGATATCCGCCGGATGCCGCGGGGGAGGCGTGGCTGCGGCTCCGGGCACGTAGGGTCGTGGCATGAGGTACCTCCCCGCTGTCATCGTCGACGTCGTGCTCGTGCTGATCTTCGCCGCGATCGGTCGCGCCTCGCATGACGAGAACCCCGCCGGGTTCCTGCTCACCGCGTGGCCCTTCCTGATCGCGTTGGTCATCGGTCACCTGGTCGCTGCCCTGCTTCCGGGTCGGCCCCGACGACCATGGTCTCTGCTGTGGGGAGCTGTGGTCTGGGTCGTGACGGTCGCGGGGGGAATGCTCATCCGCGTACTCAGCGGCGACACGGCGGAGGTGCCGTTCATCATCGTGGCGACCCTCGTGCTCGGGGTCTTCCTGGTCGGCTGGCGCGCGATCGCGGCGCTGCTGCGACGACGTCGATCCGCCGGAACCCATGAAGCGGCTGCGGCCAACGACCCGGAAGGGCTCGACGACTCGATCAGCTGAGCCGGGGTCAGCGCGGCATCTGCGCCGAGAGGCGCGCGTCGGTCGAGATCTCTCGGCGGGTCCACGCGAACAGGTGCCTCGAATCGAACGTACGTGAGCAGCGTGCGCACGAGGTTGCTCTCGTCGGCCGGCGATGCCGATAGGTCACGTGCCCGGCAGGGCAGTTGCCCACCCAGGGGGCGAGTTCGACGGCGGTCTCGCCGTGGTGCGTCGTGCCGCCGACGTAGCCGAGGTCTCGGGCGACGCGCTTCCACGCCGGACCGTGCGCTGCCTTGTGCCCGGCGAGAGCGTGTGCCACCTCGTGCAGCAGTACCTGATGGATCTCGTCGTCGTCGAAGCGCGCTGCGAGGTAGCGCGACACCGTGATGCGCTTCTTCGTGTAGTCGCACTGCCCGGCCCGACGTTTGGCATGGTCGAATCCGAACGACCAGCTGTCGTCGAGATGCAGTGTGATCAGTGCCTCGCCCCAGACGCGCACACGGTCAAGTTCCGCCATGCGCCAAGGCTAATCCCTACGACCGACATCCCGGTCGTCGACAGGCTCAGCCGGCGATGAGCTGCGGCGGGCGGCGGCGTTCGGCCGCCTCGATCGCGAGCAGCGCGGTCTCGAGTTCGCTGTCCTCGGCACCGGACTCGCGACGCAGGAACAACGATTGCTTGAAGCTCTCGCGCGCCGTCTCGTAGTCGCCGGCGTCATAGGCGTTCTTGCCGTGGTGCTGATACGCGAAAGCCGCGATCGACGCCCACCGCTGGCCCTCGGCCTCGGTCGCGCAGGTCGCCAGCTCCTGCTCGGCGGCGGCGTGCGCACCGCGGTACTGCAGGACGGTCGCATGCAGCACGCGTGCGCGGAGGACGTCTTTGCGGGTCCCGGCCATGCGCGCCTGACGCACCGTCTCGTCTGCCAGTGCGAGCGACTCGTCGAGCCGATCGAGCACCTTGAGCAGCCATACGCGCTCCAGCAGAGCGGGCAGACTCCGCTGCGACTCGATCTCTGCGAGACGCGTCGCGCATTCGTCGAGATCGACCTCTTCGCGGAGGGTCTCCTGGTCGTATCCCCGGATGAAACTCATTGCTCTCCTTCCGCAGCGTGCCCATCCAGTCTGCCTTCCGGTCGCACGGTCGTCGGGGCGGCGCGCCCTGGTCGCCGCATCCGGCTCTCGACACGCCGAGGACCAGGCGCGCGGGTCGCCGATGGGCTCCCCGCACGTCGACTCGAGGGCGGAGGAATCGTTCAGCGCAGGAAGAGCGAGGCGTCAGGGCGGGGCGAGGCGACGGCATCCGCGTCGGTCACGATCCGTGCGCCCTGGATGAAGGCATGCGCCTCGGCGCCCTGGGCGATCTTCGCGGGGTGGGGGCCCGCAGCCAGCATCCGCGGCAGCCATTCGGTCGGCAGGGGAGAGGCGGACGCCGCGACCACGAGGTTCCCGAACCGCCGGCCCTTGAGCACCTGGGTATCGGCGAGGATGCCGATCTCGGGGAGAACCTCCGCGATCGTCGCGGCCTGGCGGCGGGCGAACGCGAGTCCTGGCCCGTCTGCGACATTGACGAGCAGCACGCCACCCGATCCGAGCAGTTCGGCGAGCTCACGGTAGAACTCGACGCTGGTGAGGTGCGCGGGCGTCTGCGCCCCTGAGTAGACGTCGGAGACGACGAGGTCGCAGCTCGCGTGTAGAGCACTCGGTAGCTTGCGCACTCCTTCACGCGCGTCGCCGATCCGGATCCGGATCGGCGCGCCCTTCGGCACGGGGAGATGCTCACGCACCAACTGGGCGAGCGGGGCCTCGAGTTCGATGACCTGCTGGCGGGAGCCGGGGCGCGTCGCATCGATGTAGCGGGGGATCGTCAGCGCGCCGGCGCCGAGGTGCACAGCGGTCAGGGGGCCGGGAGCGAGCTGGTCGATCACCGCTCCCATCCGCACGATGTACTCGAAGTGCAGATGGGTCGGGTCGTCGAGGTCGACATGCGATTGCGGGGTGCCGTCGACGACGAGTTCGAAGCCGCTCGTGAACTCCGACGGCACGATGGTCGCGATGCCGCCGTGGTCTAGTCGGGCCTGGGGATGCTCCGTGTCACGCGATCTCGTCCGGCCCATGGCACGAGCCTACGCGCAGGTCATCGGTGCTCAGCGCTGCTTGCCGTTGGCGCAGGTCTCCTGCTCGGCCGTCTGACCTGAGATGGCGGAGTCGAGTGTCGCACGCGGCGCCGGAGTCCCGGTCGACGGGTCGTCGGTGGTGGGAGCCTCTGTCGTCGGTGCCTCCGGATCGGTTCCCGGAGCAGGATCGACGAGCTCGACGCCGCCGTTGTTGCTGGCCTTGCCCGTCAGCTGCACGGACTGGCCGGCCTCCAGCGCGTCCCAGATCGTCGCTGCAGCCGCACGGTTGGGGATCACGCGGTCGGAATCATCCGGGTCTTCGAACACCGGGTACTGCAGGAAGACGAACTCCGAGAACGGCACATCCTTGATGGAGAGCGCGAGCTGTGCGAGACGGACCGGGTTCGCGAGTTGGTCGCTCGGGTCGATGTTGTCGACGACGGTGTTGGCGAGCCCGAGCACCTTGCCGGGGTCGGTGAGGACCTCGTCGCTCATGATCTTCTTCACCAGACGGGACATGTACTGCTGCTGGTTCGAGACCCTCGCCATGTCGCTCTCATCCCCGACGCCGTGCCGCGTGCGGATGAACTGGAGGGCTTCGTAGCCGGAGACGGTGCGCGGGCCCGGTGCCCAGTCG
Organism: Microbacterium sp. MYb54; assembly: GCF_002979515.1. GTDB lineage: Bacteria > Actinomycetota > Actinomycetes > Actinomycetales > Microbacteriaceae > Microbacterium. Next base: position 95,492 of record NZ_PCPA01000006.1, read on the forward strand.
AGGTTGGTGTGCCTGTCGCGGATGCCGTCGCCGCCGATGCACACCTCGACCCCGCCGATCGCATCGGTCACCTCCATCACCCCGTCGAAGTCGATCTTCGCGGCGAAGGGGATCTCGACGCCCGTGAGCGCGGTCACCGTCTTCGCCACGCAGGACAGGCCGGCGCGCTGGAAGACCGAATTGATCTGCGTCTTGCTCGTCGCCGAGGCGACGGATCCGTCAGCCAGGTTGCATTCAGGAGTCTCGATCATCAGGTCGCGCGGGAACGAGATCGCGGTGACCTTGCGCGGCTCCGCAGACACGTGCACCAGCAGGTTCACGTCGTTGAGGATCCCGCCGTCGGCCTCGGAGCAGCGCTCGCCCAGCAGGCCCGTCGACACCGCACCGCACTCGTCGGTGCCGATGATGAGCATGCTGAACTCGCCGGGGTAGGCGCTGATCGAGGGCGGCTCGACCTCGGGAGCGCCCTCCAGCTCGACAGCGCCCTCGTTGAAGCGATTGAAGTAGTCGGTGACGACGAACGCGGCGACGGCGATCGCGGAGACGAGCACGACACCCAGCGTGATTCCGGCGATCTTCAGGAATCCTCTGGCGGGCCCTGGAGAGGGGAGCGTCGCGTGGCGGGCGACCGTCGAACGGTCCTTGTCAGGGGTGCGGCGAGCCATCCGGGGAGCCTATCGGGGGAACCTGATGTTACGGCCGCATGACGATTGTGGGAGGAACTTGCAGGTAATTAGTTAGTCGTGGATACTTTTTCCTAACCCCCGGTGAGTACCCGATGCTTGCCAGGACTTTTCAAAGAGGAGATCCCCGCAATGCACAAGCGCATTCTCTCGGCTGTGGCGCTCGGCGCCGTGGCCACGCTCGCCCTCGCCGGCTGCGCCGGCGGCAGCGACACCGGCTCTGCCGACGGCAAGGGCCAGGAGCTCACCGTCTGGATCATGAAGGGCACCAACCCCGACGCGTCCGCCTTCTACGACAAGGTGTCCGACGCCTTCGAGAAGGAGACCGGTGCGACGGTCAAGATCGAGGAGATCCAGTGGGCCGACGCCCACGACCGCTTCGTGACCTCCATCGCCGGTGGCACGACCCCCGACATCGCCGAGACCGGCACCACCTGGACCGCTGAGTTCGCCGACGCCGGCGCGCTCGAGCCGCTCGACGAGTACGTCGACGCCGAGAAGGGCCTCCGCGACGACCTCGTCGAGGGCCTCGAGGTCGCCGGCACCTACGACGGCGAGCTGTACGGCATGCCGTGGTACGCGGGTGTCCGCTCGCTCGTCTACCGCGCCGACGTGTTCGAGGAGCTCGGTCTCGAGGCTCCGAAGACGTGGGATGACATCGTCGCCGCTGGAGATGCGATCAAGGCCGCCAAGCCCGACATGCTCCCCTTCCCGGTTCCTGGTGACGCCGAGTTCCAGGTCTACCCCTGGGTCTGGGGCGCCGGTGGCGAGATCGCCACGAAGGACGGCAAGACCTGGACCAGCGAGCTCGACAGCAAGCAGTCGCAGGCCGGTATCGAGTTCTACACGGGCCTGGCCACCGAGCACGGCTTCTCCTCCGCAGGTGCCACCACCTGGAAGGAGACCGACCTCCGTGACGCGTTCACGCAGGGCAACGTCGCCATGATGCTCTCCGGCTCCTGGACGCCGAAGTCGCTCATCGAGGCGAACCCCGACCTCGAGGGCAAGATCGGCGCAGCGGTCATCCCCGGCGAAGACGGCGGCATCGCTCCGTCCGTCCTCGGCGGATCGCACCTCTCGGTCTTCAACACGACCAAGAACGCCGACCTGGCGTGGGAGTTCGTCAAGCTCATGAGCACCGGCGAGTTCGCCGAGCAGTGGTCCGACGAGACCGGCTACTTCCCGGGCGTCCAGTCCGCGATGGAAGAGGCACTGGCCTCGACCGACCCGCTGGTCGCACCGTTCGCCGAGCAGATGGTCGACGGCGGCGCCTCCGTGCCCGTCACGCCCAACTTCGGCGCTGTGCAGGCGAAGAAGACCACCAACTCCATGATCCAGGCCATCCTCAGCGGGCAGAAGGACGTCGCGACCGCGACGAAGGACGCCGCCGCCGAGATGACCGATCTGCTCAACCAGAAGTAAGGAAGCATTCCTTCCATGTCGATGGTGCAAGCGCCACTGCCGGCCACGAAGGCGGAGTCCACCTCCGCCTCCGTGGCCGGCGGCCGGAAGCGACGCGGCCTCTCGGTCGTCGCGGCCCGCCCCTGGCTCCTTCTCGCGCCCGGGCTGGCCATCCTCGCGGTGCTCATGCTCTGGCCGCTCATCCAGGTGGTCATCTACTCGCTGCAGGACTACGGTCTGCGCGAGATCAACACGGGTGAGAGCAACTGGATCGGTCTCGACAACTACGTCGAGGCGCTCACCAACCCGACTCTCTGGACGGTGGTGCTGCCCAACACGGTCGGATTCGCCGCTGTCGCGGTCTTCGTCACCGTCGCTGTCGGCACGCTCGTGGCGCTGCTGCTCGCACGCCTCGGCACCACGTGGCGCGTCATCGTCTCCAGCTGCATCATGGTCGCCTGGGCGATGCCCGCCGTGACCGGAACATACGTCTGGACCTTCATCTTCGATGCCGACCGCGGCATCTTCAATGCTGTCCTGCGCGACCTCGGCCTCATGGACGACCCGGTCAACTGGTTCACGAACCAGTGGTCCTTCTACGCCATCGTGCTCCTCAACGTGGTGCACCACGGCTTCCCGTTCGTCGCCATCACGGTGCTCGCCGGACTCCTCGGCGTCTCGAAGGAGATGCTCGAAGCGGCAGCCCTCGATGGCGCCGGCGCCTGGCGCCGCTTCTGGAAGATCATCTTCCCGACGCTCAAGCCCGTCTTCTCGGTCGTGATCATCCTCTCGACCATCTGGGACTTCAAGGTCTTCGCCCAGGTGTACCTCATGCCCGGCGGTGGTGGTGGCAACCGTCAGGTGCTGAACCTCGGCGTCTGGTCGTATGTGGAGTCCTTCGGCCAGAACCGCTACGGCTTCGGTGCCGCGCTCGCCGTGCTGCTCACCCTGGTGCTGATCGGCATCACGATCGTCTACATCCGCTCCCTCATGAAGGAGGATGAGCTGTGAACCCGCGTCCGAGGCTCCGCTCCCGCATCGGAATCGGAATCGCGGTCGCCGCGGTCCTGATCTTCACGCTGTTCCCCGTGTACTGGATGGTCTCCAGCGCCTTCGACGGCAAGGCCTCCAGCGGTGGGCAGTCGCTCATCCCGCAGGAGTTCACGTGGGACAACTTCGCGTTCGTGCTCACCGACGGCGGATTCGGCACATACCTGCGCAACTCGGCGATCGTGGCCCTCGTCACGGTTCTCGTGAGCGCCCTCGTGTGTCTGCTCGCCGCGGTCGCGGTCGCGCGTTTCAAGTTCAAGTTCCGCACCACGATCCTGATGATGATCCTGATCGTGCAGATGGTGCCGCTCGAGGCGCTCGTGATCCCGCTGTTCCTGCAGGTCAAGAGCCTGGGTCTGCTCAACAGCATCCTCGGCCTCATGGTCGTCTACGTCGCCCTCTCGCTCGCGTTCGGCATCTGGATGCTGCGCGGCTTCGTGGCCGCCGTTCCGGTCGAGCTCGAAGAGGCCGCCTACATCGACGGTGCGAGCTGGTGGCGCATGTTCCGCTCGGTGCTGCTGCCGCTGGTCATGCCCGGCCTCGTCGCGACCAGCATCTTCAGCTTCATCACCGCGTGGAACGAGTTCATCTTCGCGATGACGATCCTCGGCGCCCAGACCGACCAGTACACGGTCTCGATCGGTCTGAAGTCGTTCTTCGGTCTGCACTCCAACGACTGGGGCAGCATCATGGCCGCGTCGACCATCATCACCGTCCCGGTCATGATCTTCTTCGTGCTGGTACAGCGCAAGCTCGCCTCCGGCATGGTGGCAGGAGCGGTGAAGGGATGACCGACGAGCTCGAACGCCTCGCGAACGGCGTGCTGTGGCCGGGGTTCTTCGGCACCGAAGCGCCCGAGTGGCTGCGCGATGAACTGCGTGACGGCCTGGCCGGAGTCGTGTACTTCGGGCAGAACGTCGGCGAGGGGCTCCCGGCGCTGAGCGCGGCGATCCTCGACGCGAACCCCGCTGCCCTCATCGGCATCGACGAGGAGGGTGGCAGCGTCACCCGGCTCGAGTCCGCCACCGGTTCCACGGTGCCGGGAGCCGCCCAGCTCGGTCTGCTCGATGATCTGGTCGCTTCGGAGCGGACCGGCGCGGAGCTCGCTCGCCGGGTGCGTGCGGCCGGTGCGAACGTCGTGCTCGGCCCGGTCGCCGACGTCAACACCGACCCCCGCAACCCGGTGATCGGTGTGCGGGCGTTCGGCGACGACGAGGTGCTCGTCTCACGTCACGTCGTCGCGACGATCGACGGCATCCAGGATGAGGCCGTCGCTGCCTGCGTCAAGCACTTCCCCGGCCACGGCGACACCCATATGGACTCGCACCATTCGCTTCCGGAGATCACGCTCGACCTCGAAGAGTTCGAACGCGTGCACCTGGAGCCGTTCCGCGCCGCGGTCGACGCGGGTGTGGATGCCGTGATGACCGCGCACATCGTGGTCCCGGCATGGGGCGAGCAGCCCGCAACCCTCAATCCGCGCGTGCTGGGCATGCTGCGCGACTGGGGCTATGACGGCGTCATCATCACGGACGCGCTCGACATGGCCGCCATCCGCGAGACCGTCGGACTCGGCGGGGGAGCAGCCCTGGCACTCGCTGCCGGAGCCGACCTCCTCTGCATCGGCAACCCGACCAATCCTGGCGACGCCGCCCTCCCGGATCAGGACGAGCAGGACTTCCGTGCCGCGAGGGACGGGATCGTCGCAGCTCTCCGTGACGGCTCGCTCTCCAGGGCTCGCGTCGAGGAAGCTGCCGGCCGGGTCGCGAATCTCGCGGTCAAGCTCCGTGCCGCGGCTGACCGCGACCACGAGCCGACCGACGACTTCGACGCCGCCGAGATCGTGCGTCGTGTGGTCCGCGTCTCCGGCGAAGCGCCGGAAGCGGCATCCGAGCTCGCCGTGATCGATGCTCGTCGCCGGTCGACGCTCGCCGTGGACAGTGCGGGTTCCTACGTCGCGAGTGCGCTTGCGGGCGACGGTCTGCGCGAGCGCCTGGACGTGGCCTCCACCCCGGTGTCCGAACAGGACCGCGTACTCGACGAGGTCGCGGCGGCTGCCGGGACCACCGTGCTGCTGATCGACAGGCCGGATACGGACGCCGCGCAGCGCTCGCTCGTCGAACGTGCTGCTCTGCGCGATCCCGGTGCGGTCGTCGTCAATGTCGGCCTTCCCACGGTGAACCCGTTGCCGCTGCCGACGATCGAGGTCGCCGCAGCCAGTAGGCTCGGTGCGCAGATGGCGCGCGAAGCACTCCTGGGGCACTTCACGGTGCAGCAGAGGATGACCAGCGCCGGCTGAGACAGGATCCCTCCATGGACGATGACGTTCTCGCTCGGGTGCGACGCTCGCTCCCCAAGGTGAGCGCTGCCGAGGCGCGCGTCGCGGAGACGATCCTGGGAGACCCGACGCTGGTCGTAGACCTCGCGATCAACGATCTCGCCCAGCTCTGCCACACCTCGCTGTCGACGGTCGCCCGCTACGCCCAGTCACTCGGGTACACCGGCTATCGCGAGCTCCGCGTCGCGGTCGCCCGCGCGATCACGCTCGCCCAGGCGCAGCAGGCGCGGTTCGGTCTCGACACCACGGCGATCGATCCCGACGACGGTCCGACGGCGATCGCCGCCAAGCTCGCCGCGCAGGAGATCGATGCGATCGAGAAGACCGCACTCGCCCTCGACGCGGTCGCCCTCGACCGGGTCGCCCGTGCGGTCGTCGCCGCGCGGCACATCGACCTCTTCGGACAGGCGGCGTCGTCGCTGACCGCGCAGGATCTGCTGTTGAAGCTCTCGCGGATCGGATGCTCGGTGTCGCACTCGCCGGATCCGCATCTCGCAGTCACCACCGCCTCGCTGCGGACCGCCGACGACGTGGCGATCGCTTTCTCGCACGGTGGCGAGACCGCGGAGACGCTGCGTGCGCTCGAGGTCGCGCGAGATGCCGGAGCACTCGCCGTCGCGGTCACCAGCGCGCCCGACTCGCCGTTGGCGCTGGCGGCGGAGGTCGTGCTGCTCACGCATGCGCACGAATCCCCGTTCCGGATGGCGGCGATGTCGAGTCGCATCGCGCAGCTCGCCCTCGTCGATGTGCTGTTCGTGCGTGTGGTGCAGCACCGTGGCGAGCCGGTCGCCGTCTCGCTGCAGCGGACCCACGACGCAGTGCCCGCACGCCGTCGCACCTGAGGCTCGGCATCCGCTTCATTGAGCGGAGATCTCCGTGTCAGGCGGAGATGCGCGCGCAGACACTCCTCCCCACGGCGAGTTCTCCGCCCGGGGCGGCGTGCTCAGTCGACGTGGTCGCGGGTGCTCACCAGGGCGCGTGTCGCGATGCGGTGTCCTCGCGCGAGGCTTCCCGTGAGCGACAGCCCGGTGAGGACTCCGGCGAGGAAGCCGGCCGCGAAGGCGTCTCCCGCTCCGATGGTCTCCACCACCGGGGCGTCGAGCGCGTCGCTCTCCGCGGTCTCCGTGCCGTCGAACGCGACGGCGCCGCTCGAATCGGTGACGAGCAGGTACCGCGGCTGCGGGAAGAGGGCGCGCAACTGCTGTGGATCACTCGTGCCGAACACGGCCTCTGCATCGGGGCGGGTGCAGAACGCGATGTCGGCGCGGGCGGCGAAGTCCGAGACGATCCTCCGGCCCTCCGCCTCGCGTCCGCGCCAGAGCGCAGGTCGCCAGTTCAGGTCGAAGCTGAGCAGTCGGCCGGGGCACCGTTGCGCGAACAGCGCCTCCTGAGCCGCGAGAGCCGAGGCCGAGAGCGCAGGAGTGATGCCCGAGGTGTGCACGAGGGCCGCTTCGGCGAGGAGGCCGGACGCCACGGGCGTCGCCAGGGTCTGCGGCGACAGGGCCGCAGCGGCGGAGCCTGCGCGGTAGTAGTGCATGGTTCCGTCGACGGCGCCGTCGTCTCGCGCCGAGAGCTCTTTCACGTAGAGGCCGGTGGGCGCACCGTCGTCGACCTCGACCGCAGAGTCGTCGACGCCGTGCGCACGCGGCTCGGCGGTGAGGAACCGCCCGAAGCCGTCGTCTCCGACGCGCGAGAGGACAGACGTGCGGATGCCGGCAGACGCGAGAGCGATCGCGGTGTTCCACTCGGCTCCGGCCAGGGAGCGATGGAAGCTGCGGCAGTCCTCCAGCGGTCCTGCGGTGGCGGCGACGAGGGCGACCATGCCCTCGCCGAAGCAGACGGCGAGCGGGGTGGAGTCGGGCACGATCTGGACACTACCGGATCAGTGCCGCTCATGCCGATACCGGATTGCAACCTGGATCCGTTTGGAATCTGAGGATCTGCTGGGTACCGTCGATGCATCACCGCCCCGAGGCGAAGAAGCCTCGGGACGCGCAAAGAAGCGCCCGACAGGGAAGGTCACACAATGCACCAATCAGTCAAGCGTCGGCGAGGACTCATCGCCGTAACCGGAGCCACGATCGCCGCTCTCGCCCTCGCGGGGTGCGTCGCCAGCGAGCGAGGGGATGAGGGCTCCGAAGGGTCAGGCGATGTCGACGGAACGTTCGTCTTCGCGGCATCATCGGACCCGGCCAGCCTCGATCCCGCCTTCGCGCAGGACGGCGAGAGCTTCCGCGTCTCGCGTCAGATCTTCGAGGGGCTCGTCGGCACCGAACCCGGCACCGCCGACCCCGCACCGCTCCTCGCCGAGTCATGGGAGTCGTCGGAGGACGGCATGTCCCACACCTTCGAGCTCAAGAAGGACGTCACGTTCCAGGACGGCACGCCGTTCAACGCCGAGGCCGTGTGCGTCAACTTCGACCGCTGGTTCAACTGGACCGGCCTCGCCGCGTCCGAGGCGTTCGGCTACTACTACAACAAGCTCTTCAAGGGGTACGCCTCCAATGCGGCCGACGCCGTGTACAAGTCCTGCACCCCTGACGGCGAGAACTCCGTCACGATCGAGCTGAACAAGCCGTTCGCCGGATTCGTCGCTTCGCTGTCGCTCCCGTCGTTCGCGATGCAGAGCCCCTCGGCCATGCAGGAGTTCGGTGCTGACGAGGTCAGCGGCTCGGCCGAGGCCCCGCAGCTGTCGGAGTACGCGATGGGACACCCGGTCGGCACCGGCCCCTACGCGTTCGACGAGTGGGCGCCGGGCGAGCAGGTCACGCTCAAGTCCTACGACGGCTACTGGGGCGACAAGGGGCAGGTCGACGAGATCATCTTCCGCACGATCGATGACCCGACCGCTCGCCGCCAGGCGCTCGAGTCCGGCTCGATCGACGGTTACGACCTCGTCGGACCGGCCGACACCAAGGCACTCGAGGACGACGGCTTCACGATGGTGTCGCGTCCGCCGTTCACGATCCTCTACCTCGCGTTCAACCAGGCGGTCCCGGAACTGCAGGACCCGAAGGTCCGCGAGGCTCTGTCGTACGCGGTCGACAAGGACGCGCTGATCAGCCAGGTGCTGCCTGAAGGCACGCAGAAGGCGATCGAGTTCGTGCCCGAGGTCGTCAACGGCTACAACCCCGACGTCACGACGTACGACTACGACCCCGAGAAGGCCAAGTCGCTGTTGGCCGAGGCGGGCTACACCGAGGCGAACCCGTTGAAGCTCACCTTCAACTACCCGGTCAACGTCTCGCGTCCCTACATGCCGGACCCCGAGCAGATCTTCACGGTGCTGTCGTCGCAGCTGTCCGAGGTCGGCGTCGAGACCACCCCGGTCTCGGAGGAATGGGTCGAGTACCTCGACCGCACCACCGGCACCTCGGATCACGGCATCCACCTGCTCGGTTGGACCGGTGACTACAATGACACCGACAACTTCGTCGGCGTCTTCTTCGGCCAGCAGAGCTCCGAGTGGGGCTTCGACAACCCCGAGCTGTTCCAGAAGCTGAACGAGGCGCGCGGCGTCTCCAAGCTCGAGGACCAGACGGCGCTGTACGAGGAGATCAACGAGATGGTCGCCCAGTTCATCCCGGGCGTCCCGCTCGCGCACCCGGCGCCGACCCTGGCGTTCGACCCGCGCGTGAAGAGCTATCCCGCCAGCCCGGTGAACGACGAGGTCTTCACAGACATCGTCCTCACCAAGTAGGCCTGACCACCTGATATGCCCGACCCCGGTCCCGCGCCATCTGCGGGACCGGGGAACGGCGTACCTTCTGATCGACGGAGATCTTCGTGCTGCGCACCATCGGCAGGCGACTGCTGTTCCTCATCCCCACCCTGTTCGGGCTCAGCATCCTGCTGTTCGCCTGGGTCAGGGCCCTCCCCGGCGGCCCCGCGGTCGCCCTGCTCGGAGAGAAGGCCACACCCGAGGCCGTCGCGAGAGTCAACCAGCTCTACGGCTTCGACAAGCCCCTCATCGAGCAGTACTTCATCTGGATCGGCCGCCTCCTCCAGGGCGACTTCGGCACGTCCATCCAGACCAACCGGCCGGTGACGGAGGAGTTCCTCCGCCGGTTCCCCGCGACGCTGGAGCTGAGCGTCATGGCGCTCATCTTCGCCGTCGGCATCGGCATCCCGCTCGGATACTGGGCCGCCCGCCGCCACGGCAAGTTCACCGACCACGCCTCGGTGGTTCTGAGCCTGATCGGCATCACCATCCCGGTGTTCTTCCTCGCGTTCATCCTGAAGTACGTCTTCGCGGTGCAACTGGGCTGGCTGCCGTCGGACGGACGCCAGAACCCACGAATAGACGCGACCCATCCCACCGGGTTCTATGTGTGGGACGGCATCATCACCGGCGAGTTCGATGCCGCGTGGGATGCGATCCTGCACCTGATCCTGCCGGCGCTCGCGCTCGGCACGATCCCGCTCGCCATCATCGTCCGCATCACCAGGGCCAGTGTCCTGGAGGTGCAGAACGCGGACTACGTGCGCACCGGGCGTGCCAAGGGCGTGGGCTCGCCGACGTTGCGCAACCGCTTCATCCTGCGCAATGCGATGCTCCCCGTCATCACGACGATCGGTCTGCAGACCGGACTCCTGATCTCGGGGGCGGTGCTCACCGAGACGGTGTTCGCCTTCCCGGGCATCGGCTCGTTCCTGGCGAGGGCGATCTTCACCAGGGACTTCCCCGTCCTCCAAGGCTTCATCATCTTCATTGCGATCGCGTACGCGCTGATCAACCTGGCGGTCGATGTCTCCTACAGCTTCATCGATCCGAGAGTGAGGGTGCAGTGATGTCCCTCCCCATCGTCCGAAAGGAGTCGGTCGCATGACCATCGCACTCCCGCCCGCTCAGGGCCCGTCGGCGGAGAGCGGCGGCAGCATCGACACCGTCGCCATCGCCCAGGCCGATCTGAAGAACGGCTCCGGCGGATTCTGGCGGGACGTGTTCCGCCGTCTCCGCCGCAATCCGACCGCGTGGATCGGCGCGGCCATCGTCGTGGCGTTCCTGCTCGTCGCAGCCCTCGCCCCACTGCTCGCGCCCTATCCGGAGACGGCTCTGCCGGGAGCGAAGTACATCACCCCGACCTACATCCCAGGCCCCGGGGAGCTTCCGCAGTTCCCGCTGGGCCTCGATCGGTTCGGTGGCGACGTGCTCTCCAAGCTCATCTGGGGTGCGCAGGCATCGCTCATGATCGGTGTCATCTCGACCGCGATGGGCCTGGTCGGAGGCATGATCCTCGGACTGCTCGCCGGCACGTTCGGTGGATGGGTCGACACGCTCATCATGCGCATCGTCGACATCATCCTCTCGGTGCCGAACCTGCTGCTGGCGGTCTCGATCGCCGCGATCCTCGGGCAGACCCCCTTCGCGATCATGATCGCGATCGGGGCGTCGCAGGTGCCGATCTTCGCGCGGCTGCTGCGGGCGTCGATGCTGCAGCAGCGTTCGAGCGACTACGTGCTCTCCGCGCAGACCCTCGGTCTCGGCCGCGGCAAGATCACGATGTCGCACGTGCTGCCCAACGCCATCGGTCCCGTGATCGTGCAGGGGACCCTGACGCTCGCCACCGCGGTCATCGATGCGGCGGCACTGTCCTTCCTCGGCCTCGGCGGCGGACGCCCGGAGACGGCGGAGTGGGGGCGCATGCTCACCTACGCGCAGTCCGAGCTCGCGATCGCACCGTGGCTCGCCTTCCTCCCCGGCATCTGCATCGCCGTCACCGCGCTCGGCTTCACCCTGCTGGGTGAGGCGTTGCGCGAGGCGATGGATCCACGGACGAGGGCGCGATGAACGCGCGCGACGACGGCGCGATGCGCGCCGCGAAGGAGAATCAGATGTCGACCGAGCCGCTGCTGTCGGTACAAGGGCTGGCCGTGGACTTCGCCACCATGGACGGCGTCGTGCACGCCGTCGAGGGTGTCGACCTCGAGATCCGCCCCGGTGAGACCGTCGCGATCGTGGGGGAGTCCGGTTCGGGCAAGTCCACCACCGCGATGGCCATCATCGGGCTGCTCGCCGGCGGAGGCAAGATCGCCGCCGGCAGCATCCGCCTCGACGGGAAGGAGATCTCTCGGGCGTCGGAGCACGAGCTGCGCGCGATCCGCGGTCGCGACATCGGCCTCGTGCCGCAGGACCCGATGTCGAACCTGAACCCGGTCGCGAAGATCGGCACGCAGGTGGCGGAGACGCTGCTCGCGCACGGCCTCGCCACGCGACAGAACGTGCAGGCGAAGGTGGTCGAGGCGCTGACCGCCGCCGGCCTCCCCGATCCGGCGCGACGTGCGAAGCAGTATCCGCATGAGTTCTCCGGTGGCATGCGCCAGCGCGCGCTCATCGCGATCGGTCTGGCCTGCAAGCCGCGCCTGCTGATCGCCGACGAGCCCACGAGCGCCCTCGACGTCACGGTGCAGCAGACGATCCTCGACCAGATCGGACAGATGACGCGCGAGTTGGGAACGGCCGTGCTGCTCATCACGCACGACCTGGGGCTCGCGGCCGAGCGGGCGGAGCGGGTGATCGTGATGCACCGCGGCAAGGTCGTGGAGCAGGGCGACGCGCGGCAGATCCTCGAGGATCCACAGCACCCGTACACGCAGTCGCTCGTGAAGGCGGCGCCGTCGGTGGCTGCGGCCCGCCTGCAGCCGGAGGCGTTCCGGGTGCAGGATCGGCCCGCCGAGGTTGACCCCGCCGCTCCGGTCGCGCCGGCCGACAACATCGTCGAGATCGAGAACCTCACCAAGGTGTATCCGGTGCGGGGACGAGGCGAGGACTTCGTCGCCGTCGACGACGTGTCGTTGGTGATCCCGCGCGGGGAGACCGTCGCGATCGTGGGGGAGTCCGGTTCGGGCAAGACCACGACCGCACGGATGCTGCTGAAGGTGATCGAGCCGACGAAGGGTCTGATCCGCTACGAGGGCAAGGACATCTCCACGCTCTCCCGCGCGGAGACAAGGAACTTCCGGCAGCAGGTGCAGCCGATCTTCCAGGATCCGTATTCGAGTCTGAACCCGATGTTCACGATCGAACGGCTGATCGCCGAGCCGTTGGAGTTCTACAAACGGGGGAGCGGCGCCGATCGTCGCACGCGCGTGCGGCAGCTGCTCGATGACGTGGCGCTGCCCCAGTCGATGCTGCGGCGGTACCCGTCCGAGCTCTCGGGAGGCCAGCGGCAGCGCGTCGCGATCGCCCGTGCCCTCGCCCTCTCGCCCGATCTGATCGTGTGCGACGAACCGGTGTCGGCGCTCGACGTGCTCGTGCAGGACCAGATCCTGAAGCTGCTCGGCGACCTGCAGCGGGAGTATGGCCTGAGCTACCTGTTCATCTCGCACGACCTCGCGGTGGTGCGACTGATCAGCGACTACGTGTGCGTGATGAAAGACGGCAAACTCGTGGAAGCGGCCACCTCGGAGGAGATCTTCACGAATCCGCGAGACCCGTACACGCGGCGCCTGTTGGCCTCGATCCCCGGCAACGAGCTGGGCATCGCGTCCTGAGATCACCGGGCCGGACGCGATCCGGCCCGGTGATCGGGCACTCATACCGCAGCTTCCAAGATTGGTCAAGGACTGCGCTTGCCATGTCGCACAATCGTGCGTATAGTTGGTAGTTGCGCTCGTTTCTCCCTGCCCTCATATGGTGGTCGGCATTGTTGAGTTCCCGGGCGCACACTCCACCTGACGACAAAGGAATCGAGAAGCCCTGCGGGGCTCACGGAGGTTATTCCCTTGGCTGCTGCTCGCAACGCATCCACATCCACCACCACCAAGAACGGACGCGGAGCTTCCCGTCTTTCGTTCGCCAAGATCTCCGACACGCTGACTGTCCCAGACCTTCTCGCCCTGCAGACCGAGTCTTTCGGTTGGCTCGTCGGTAACGACGACTGGAAGGCGCGCGTCGCCGAGGCTAAGAAGGCCGGTCGCACCGACGTCAACGAGAACAGCGGTCTCGGCGAGATCTTCGAGGAGATCTCTCCGATCGAAGACCTCGGCGAGACGATGCAGCTCTCGTTCACGAACCCGTACCTCGAGCCGGAGAAGTACTCGATCGAGGAGTGCAAGGAGCGTGGCAAGACCTACGCCGCTCCGCTGTACGTCGAGGCCGAGTTCATGAACCACCTCACGGGTGAGATCAAGACCCAGACGGTCTTCATGGGCGACTTCCCGCTCCAGACGGGCAAGGGCACGTTCATCATCAACGGCTCCGAGCGCGTCGTCGTCTCGCAGCTGGTGCGCTCGCCGGGTGTCTACTTCGACAAGACCCCCGACAAGACGTCCGACAAGGACATCGTGTCGGCGCGCGTCATCCCGAGCCGTGGTGCATGGCTCGAGTTCGAGATCGACAAGCGCGACCAGGTCGGCGTGCGCGTCGACCGCAAGCGCAAGCAGTCGGTCACGGTCTTCCTCAAGGCGCTGGGCATGACCAGCGAGGAGATCCTCGCCGAGTTCGCCGGCTACACCTCGATCGAGGAGACGCTCGCGAAGGACACGATCGTCACGAAGGAAGATGCGCTCCGCGACATCTACCGCAAGCTCCGTCCGGGCGAGCAGGTCGCTGCCGAGGCCGCCCGTGCGCTGCTGGACAACTTCTACTTCAACCCGAAGCGCTACGACCTGGCCAAGGTGGGTCGTTACAAGATCAACCAGAAGCTGGGCCTTGACCAGCCGATGTCCTCGTCGGTCCTGACCGTCGAGGACATCGTGGCCACGATCAAGTACCTGGTGCGTCTGCACGCCGGCACCGAGGAGACCTTCAGCGGCATCCGCGGTGGCAAGAAGGCCGAGATCCGTCTCGCGACCGACGACATCGACAACTTCGGCAACCGTCGCATCCGCGCGGTGGGCGAGCTGATCCAGAACCAGGTCCGCACCGGTCTGTCCCGCATGGAGCGCGTCGTCCGCGAGCGCATGACCACGCAGGACATCGAGGCGATCACGCCGCAGACCCTGATCAACGTGCGCCCCGTCGTCGCCGCGATCAAGGAGTTCTTCGGAACGTCGCAGCTGTCGCAGTTCATGGACCAGAACAACCCGCTCGCTGGTCTGACGAACAAGCGTCGTCTGTCCGCGCTCGGACCCGGTGGTCTCTCACGTGACCGCGCCGGCGTCGAGGTCCGTGACGTCCACCCGTCGCACTACGGCCGCATGTGCCCGATCGAGACTCCTGAAGGCCCGAACATCGGTCTGATCGGTGCTCTCGCGACCTTCGCGCGCATCAACTCGTTCGGCTTCATCGAGACCCCGTACCGCAAGGTCACCGGCGGCGTCGTCACCGAGCACATCGACTACCTCACGGCTTCCGAAGAGGTCGACTTCAACATCGCGCAGGCCAACGCCCCGCTCGATGCCAAGGGTCGCTTCATCGAGAGCCACGTCCTGGCCCGCCCCAAGGGCGGCAGCGGCGAGGTCGACATGTTCCTGCCGGAGGACATCGGCTACATCGACGTCTCCCCGCGCCAGATGGTGTCGGTCGCGACTTCGCTCGTGCCCTTCCTCGAGCACGACGATGCACAGCGCGCCCTCATGGGTGCCAACATGCAGCGTCAGGCTGTGCCGCTGCTGCGCAGCGACTCGCCGCTCGTCGGAACCGGTATGGAGGGCTACACGGCCATCGACGCCGGTGACGTGCTCACGGCCGAGAAGCCCGGTGTCGTCTCCGAGGTCTCCGCAGACCGCGTCGTCGTCATGCTCGACGAGGGTGGAACGCAGGAATACCACCTGCGCAAGTTCGACCGCTCCAACCAGGGCACGTCTTACAACCAGAAGGTCGTCGTCAACGCCGGTGAGCGCGTCGAGGTCGGAGAGGTCATCGCCGATGGCCCCGCCACCGAGAACGGTGAGCTGGCCCTCGGAAAGAACCTCCTCGTCGCCTTCATGACGTGGGAGGGCTACAACTTCGAGGACGCGATCATCCTGAGCCAGGACCTGGTGAAGGACGACACCCTCTCCTCGATCCACATCGAGGAGTACGAGGTCGACGCCCGCGACACCAAGCTCGGCAAGGAGGAGATCACCCGTGACCTCCCCAACGTCAGCCCGGAGCTGCTGAAGGACCTCGACGAGCGCGGCATCATCCGCATCGGTGCCGAGGTCCGCCCCGGCGACATCCTCGTCGGCAAGGTCACGCCGAAGGGCGAGACCGAGCTGTCGGCCGAGGAGCGTCTGCTCCGCGCGATCTTCAACGAGAAGAGCCGCGAGGTTCGCGACACGTCCCTGAAGGTGCCTCACGGCGAGCAGGGCACGATCATCGCGGTCAAGGAGTTCAACGCCGAAGACGGCGATGACGAGCTCGGCTCCGGCGTCAACCGCCGCGTCGTGGTCTACATCGCCCAGAAGCGCAAGATCACCGAGGGTGACAAGCTCGCCGGCCGTCACGGCAACAAGGGTGTCATCGCGAAGATCCTCCCGATCGAGGACATGCCGTTCATGGCAGACGGCACCCCGGTCGACATCGTCCTGAACCCGCTCGGCATCCCGGGTCGAATGAACTTCGGCCAGGTCCTCGAGACCCACCTCGGGTGGATCGCGAAGCAGGGCTGGAAGGTCGAGGGCACCCCGGAGTGGGCTTCTCGTCTGCCGGAGCAGGCCTTCGAGGCGGCTCCCGGTACGAAGGTCGCCACCCCGGTGTTCGACGGTGCGAGCGAGGAGGAGATCGCCGGTCTCCTCGACGTGACCACCCCGACCCGCGACGGTGTCCGTCTGATCGACTCCACCGGAAAGGCCCAGATGTTCGACGGCCGCTCCGGCGAGCCGTTCCCGGCTCCGATCTCGGTCGGCTACATGTACATCCTGAAGCTGCACCACCTGGTCGACGACAAGATCCACGCACGTTCCACGGGTCCGTACTCGATGATCACCCAGCAGCCGCTCGGTGGTAAGGCGCAGTTCGGTGGACAGCGCTTCGGTGAGATGGAGGTGTGGGCCCTCGAGGCCTACGGCGCCGCATACGCGCTCCAGGAGCTCCTCACGATCAAGTCCGACGACATCCTCGGCCGCGTCAAGGTGTACGAGGCGATCGTCAAGGGCGAGAACATCCAGGAGCCCGGCATCCCCGAGTCCTTCAAGGTGCTCATGAAGGAGATGCAGTCGCTCTGCCTGAACGTCGAGGTCCTCTCGGCCGATGGCACGCTGGTCAACCTCCGCGACACCGACGACGAGGCGTTCCGCGCCGCAGAAGAGCTCGGTATCAACATCTCCAGCCGCTTCGAGGCCGCCTCGATCGACGAGATCTAATCCGCTGGTGTGCTCGGGAGGCAACTCCCGAGCACACTGAAGCAGACTTCTCAAAAAGAATTCCGACACAGGAGAATCAGTGCTCGAGTCAAACACTTTCGATGAGCTTCGCATCGGCCTGGCCACCGCGGACCACATCCGCGCGTGGTCGTACGGTGAGGTCAAGAAGCCCGAAACCATCAACTACCGCACCCTGAAGCCGGAGAAGGATGGTCTCTTCGGAGAGCAGATCTTCGGCCCGTCCCGCGACTGGGAGTGCGCCTGCGGCAAGTACAAGCGTGTCCGCTTCAAGGGCATCGTCTGCGAGCGCTGCGGCGTGGAGGTCACCAAGAGCTCCGTCCGTCGTGAGCGCATGGGTCACATCGAGCTCGCCGCTCCCGTCACCCACATCTGGTACTTCAAGGGCGTGCCCTCGCGTCTGGGCTACCTGCTCGACATGGCGCCGAAGGACCTCGAGAAGGTCATCTACTTCGCCGCCTACATGGTCATCTCGGTCGATGAGGATGCTCGTCACCGCGACCTGGGTACGCAGGAGAACAACGTCCGTCTCGAGCTGAAGACGCTCGGCGACCGCCGCGATTCCAAGATCGCGGAGCGCCTGGCCAAGCTGGAGGAGGAGCTCGCTGCTCTCGAGGCAGAGGGCGCCAAGGCCGACGTCAAGAAGAAGGTGAAGGACGCCGCCGAGAAGGAGATGTCCCTCATCCGCAAGGGTGCCGACGAGCAGATCGCCAAGCTCGAGCGCGTGTGGGAAGACTTCCGCACGCTCGAGGTCGGCGCACTCCGCCCGGAGGACGACGTCTTCCACGAGCTGCAGGACCGTTTCGGTCAGTACTTCGAGGCCTACATGGGCGCCGAGTCGATCCAGCGTCGCCTCGCGGCGTTCGACCTCGTCGCCGAGGCGGAGAACCTGCGTCTGCAGATCTCCGAGGGCAAGGGCCAGCGCAAGATCCGTGCGATCAAGCGCCTCAAGGTCGTCAGCTCGTTCCTCGAGACCGGTATGAGCCCGGCCGCGATGGTCCTCGACGTCGTCCCGGTGATCCCGCCGGAGCTGCGCCCGATGGTCCAGCTCGACGGTGGCCGCTTCGCGACCTCCGACCTGAACGACCTGTACCGCCGTGTGATCAACCGCAACAACCGTCTTCGTCGTCTGATCGACCTCGGTGCCCCCGAGATCATCGTCAACAACGAGAAGCGCATGCTGCAGGAGGCCGTCGACGCACTGTTCGACAACGGTCGCCGTGGTCGCCCCGTCACCGGTACCGGCAACCGTGCCCTGAAGTCCCTCAGCGACATGCTGAAGGGTAAGCAGGGTCGTTTCCGCCAGAACCTGCTCGGCAAGCGTGTCGACTACTCGGGCCGTTCGGTCATCATCGTCGGACCGCAGCTGAAGCTGCACCAGTGTGGTCTGCCCAAGCAGATGGCTCTGGAGCTCTTCAAGCCGTTCGTCATCAAGCGCCTGATCGACCTCGGTCACTCGCAGAACATCAAGGCTGCCAAGCGCGCCGTCGAGCGCACCCGTCCCGAGGTCTGGGACGTGCTCGAGGAGATCATCCGCGAGCGTCCGGTGCTGCTCAACCGTGCACCCACCCTGCACCGTCTGGGTATCCAGGCGTTCGAGCCTCAGCTCGTCGAGGGCAAGGCCATCCAGCTGCACCCGCTCGTCTGCGCGGCGTTCAACGCCGACTTCGACGGTGACCAGATGGCTGTGCACCTGCCGCTGTCGGTCGAGGCTCAGGCCGAGGCCCGCGTGCTGATGCTCGCGTCGAACAACATCCTGAAGCCGTCTGACGGTCGTCCGGTCACCCTGCCTTCGCAGGACATGATCATCGGTCTCCACCACCTGACCACGGTCAAGGCGGGGGCAGCCGGTGAGGGCCGCGCGTTCGGTTCGGTGGGCGAGGCGATCCTGGCCAAGGACGAGGGCACCCTCGACCTGCAGGCGAAGATCCGCATCCGCATCCCCGGTCTGACGTTCCTCGAGGGCGAAGCTCCCGAGGGCTACGAGCGCCACGGTCTGGTCGATGCCTCGCTGGGTCAGGCGATCTTCAACGACACGCTGCCCAAGGGCTACCCGTTCGTCCGCGAGCAGGCTGACAAGAACAAGCTGTCGCAGATCGTCAACAAGCTGGCCGAGGAGTACCCCAAGGTCGAGACGGCTGCGTCGCTGGACCGCATCAAGGACGCCGGTTTCTACTGGGCAACGCGCTCCGGTGTGACCGTCGCCCTGAGCGACATCCTGACCCCGCCGAACAAGGCGGAGATCGTCGCCGGCTACGAGAAGCAGGCCGCGAAGGTCCAGTCGCAGTACGAGAAGGGTCTGACGACCGACTCGGAGCGTCGCCAGGAGCTCATCAAGATCTGGACCGAGGCAACCGACGAGGTTCAGGCCGCCATGAAGGCGAACTTCCCCGAGGACAACACCATCAACCGCATGGTGTCCTCCGGTGCTCGTGGTAACTGGCTGCAGATCCGGAACATCGCCGGTATGCGAGGGCTCGTGAACAACCCCAAGGGTGAGATCATCCCGCGTCCGATCATCTCCTCGTACCGCGAGGGTCTGTCGGTTGCGGAGTACTTCATCGCGACGCACGGTACCCGTAAGGGTCTGGCCGACACCGCTCTGCGTACCGCCGACTCGGGTTACCTGACCCGTCGTCTGGTGGATGTCTCGCAGGACGTCATCATCCGCGAAGAGGACTGTGGCACGTCGAAGGGCCTCGAGCTCCCGATCGCCGCTCCGAACTCGCAGGGTGAGCTCGTGCGCGACGCGAACGTCGAGAACTCGGTGTTCGCTCGTACGCTGGCCTCCGACGTCGTGAGCGAGTCGGGCGAGGTTCTCGCCTCGGCCGGTGACGACGTGGGTGACGTGCTGATCGACAAGCTCGTCGGTCTGGGTGTCGAGAGCATCAAGGTGCGCTCGGTCCTGACCTGCGACTCCGCCGTCGGTGTCTGCGCGCAGTGCTACGGCCGTTCGCTCGCGACCGGCAAGACCGTCGACATCGGCGAGGCCGTCGGCATCATCGCGGCCCAGTCGATCGGTGAGCCCGGTACCCAGCTGACGATGCGTACCTTCCACACGGGTGGTTCGGCATCGGCGGATGACATCACGCAGGGCCTTCCCCGCGTGCAGGAGCTCTTCGAGGCGCGTACCCCCAAGGGTGCGTCGCCGATCGCCGAGGCCGATGGCCGCATCGCGATCGACGAGACCGACAAGGGCAAGAAGGTCATCCTGACGCCCGACAGCGGTGACGAGCCCGTCATCTACCCGGTGCTGAAGCGTGCGACGCTTCTCGTCGAGGACGGCCAGCACGTCACGGTCGGTCAGCCGATCCTGGTGGGCACGCTCGACCCCAAGGAGATCATGCGCGTCATGGGTGCTCGCGAGGTGCAGCGTTACCTCGTCGGCGGCGTCCAGGGCGTGTACCGCTCGCAGGGTGTGCCGATCCACGACAAGCACATCGAGGTCATCGTCCGTCAGATGCTCCGCAAGGTCACGGTCGTCGATCACGCCGACACGAACCTGCTGCCGGGTGAGATGGTCGACCTCAAGCGCTACCAGTCGATCAACCGCGAGACCGTGGCAGAGGGCAAGCGCCCCGCGTCCGGCCGACCGGAGCTGATGGGTATCACGAAGGCGTCGCTCGCGACCGAGTCGTGGCTGTCGGCCGCCTCCTTCCAGGAGACGACCCGCGTGCTCACCGAGGCTGCGATGCAGGGCAAGCGTGACCCGCTGGTCGGTCTCAAGGAGAACGTCATCATCGGTAAGCTCATCCCCGCCGGAACCGGTCTCTCGAAGTACCGCGACGTCACGGTCGAGGCCACCGAGGAAGCCAAGAGCGAGCGCTACCCGAACCGGATCTTCGCATCCGACGGCGCGTACGCTGACGGCGACTTCGGCTACGTCGACTTCGACGCGTTCTCGACGGACGACATCACCCCCGGTACTTACAACTGATTGAGTACTGAGTGACTGAGAAGGCCCCAGGCGATTCGCCTGGGGCCTTCTTCGTGCCCGCGTGCGTTGGAAGTGGCGCGAGTGCACGGGAAGCCGCCGAGTGCACGGGTTACGTGCGCCGCCAAGCCGTGCACTCGGCGAGAAGCGGTGCACTCGACGTTCACTCGACGAGGGAACCGCGCCGGGCGTCAGTCGAAGATGTGCTCCACGATGCTGGAGGTGTAGCCGGCGGGGGCGAGGTTCGAGTAGCGCGTGTCGATGAGCACGTCGTCACGCCAGAACAAGGTGCGGCCGTCGGTCACCGGGTACTGCTCGTTCGGCCAGGTCTTCTCGCAGCGGGTGCCGCCATCGGGGGTGAAGCAGGAGAAGCCCTCGGTGGTGGCCAACGCGTTGAGCATGTCGAGTGCGGGGCCGCGGTTCATGTGAGAGATCTTCGTCGTGAGTCTCGTGGTGTCGGCGCGAGGGTCGGCCCAGTTGCAGGTGAGCGACCCATCGGCAGCGACGCCGGACGGGCCGAAAGCAGCGTCGTTGAGTGGGGTGTCGCCGAGCTCGGCGAGGACGGCTTCCGACAGGATCGCGCGGCAGTCCGTCGGGAGCGCGACCGGAGCGCTGGTCGGGCTCGCGGAGGGCGATGGCGTATCGGTCGGCTCGGCGCTGGAGGTCGCGCTTCCTGTAGGACTCGGAGCGGGATCACCGCCGGCGTCTGACTGCGGAGTGCAGGCCGTCAGGGCAGCGAGGATGATGAGAGCCGCAGCAGCGCCGGTGAGTCGAGCTTTCATAGCCACACCGTAGTGCTCAGGCGCAACAGTGTGCGGGAGGATCGCGGTGCCGCCGCGGCGGTTGCCGGGCGCGGTAGTGTCAGCGAGTGAGCAACGAGACTACTTCTGCCGGTTCCGTGGTCGTGATCGGCGACGCCTTGATCGATGAGATCCGTGACGATTCCGGTGTGCGCGAGCTCGTCGGCGGTGCGGCGCTGAATGTCGCTGTCGGTCTGCGCCGACTGGGGGTCGGGACGACTTTGATCGCGATGGTCGGTGACGACGAGGCCGGGGCGCACATCCGCGAGTACCTGTCCGACCACGGCGTGCGCCTGATCTCGAGTGATGCCCCGCGAGGGTCCTCACGGGCCATCGTGCAGCGGGCGGCGAACGGCGAGCCCCAGTACGTCTTCAACGAGGCCGCGCAGAAGCGCAGCATCCGGTACTCCGACGAGGCCAGAGAGGCGATCGCCGCGGCCGGGCTCGTCGCGATCAGCTGCTTCCCCTTCGACGTTCCGGCCGAGGTCGACGCACTGGTCGAGGCCCTGGGCGATGCGCGCGTGGCGGTCGACCCCAACCCGCGCACCGGGATGCTGAGCGATCGCGAAGAGTTCGTCCGCGGGTTCGAGCGGCTCGCTGCCTCGGCGGCCATCGTCAAGGTCGGAGCGGATGACGCGGCGATCCTCTACGACGGTGATCTCGATGCCCTGCGCCTGCGCCTTCGCGGACTCGGCGCCGCTGCGGTGTTGGCGACGGCCGGTGCCGAGGGCGCAACCATAGACACGAAGGACGGCGTCGCCTCCGCGCCGATCTCGCAACTCGACGGAGCCGTGATCGACACGGTCGGGGCGGGAGACGCGACACTCGCCGCGGTTGCGGAAGGCCTGGTCTCTGAGTCGCCGACCGAGCTGGGGGAGTGGCGCACGCTGCTGCTGCGAGCCATGGATGTTGCCGCTGCGACGTGTCGTGCTGAGGGCGGTCTGCTGCGCACACCCGAGTCGTTGGCCGATGCCGGGCGCGGCGTGAACGGCAGCTGACTGTTCGATTTCTTGCACCTGCCTCGGACAGGTATGCTTGTCTATCGTGCCCCCGGTTGGCTGTTCAAGTCGGACGGGTGCGCTCTGGCGAGTTACCCAAGCGGCCAAAGGGATCTGACTGTAAATCAGACTGCTCAGCATTCGGGGGTTCGAATCCCTCACTCGCCACCACTTCCGCGAAGCACTGCGGAAACTGAAGGCCCACGCGATCACGCGGGGGCCTTCCTTCGTCTCTGCGGCGTCTCGACCGACGTTCAGGCCGACGGCGGCCCGACGCCCGCTTCGGTTCCAGCCTTGGTATTGGCCTTGGCGATCACGCCGGCGCCGGAACGGTTGACGCGGTGAATAGGGTGGACCCATGCTCTACGCGATCCCTACCGATGTCGGCCCCGAAAGCCGACGATGAGTGCGCCTGCCGGGTGGTACGTCGACGACGCCGGCGCGACCCGCTGGTGGGATGGCTACCGATGGGTGGATGGGGCTCCTGTCCCCGCGACGTCGCCGGAGCCGCCACAGGTATCGCCGGGCACGAGCTCGAGCACGGTCTGGGTGTGGCTCATCGTCTTGCTGCCGCTGCTCAGCACGATCGCCGCCATCGGCTACCTGGCACAGATGCAGCGGGGGATGTTCGACATGCTCGCGCTCATTCCGCTCGACGGCTCGACGTCTCTGGACGTGGAGAGGTTCATCGCCGCAGAGTTCGGGATGTTCCTCACCCCGTGGTACCTGGTTCTGCTGCTGCTGGGCTGGGCGATCTACGGGCTCTCGGCCTGGTTCGCCGCTCTCGACGTCCGTGATCTCAAGGCGCGGGGTTTCGTTCGTCCCTTCCACTGGGCGTGGACGTTCCTTTCGCCGCTCGTCTACGTGATCGGTCGCCACGTCGTGATCCGTCGACGGGGAGGGCGAGGCTCGGCGCCGCTCATCGTGACCATCGCGATCCAGGTCGTGACCCTCATCGCGCTGACCGTCTGGGTGTCCGTCTTCGTGAGCCAGATGTTCGAGACCGTCTTCTCGATGATCCCGCCGCGATGATCGCACCGAGATGAACTGACAGAGCGGGGCGCAGCCGCGATACCTGGGGATCCCGTGACACCGGGGCCCTCCATCCGCCACACTGAGTCCCATGGGATCAGCGTTGACCACCATCGGACTGCCCGTCGCTCTCGGGATCATCATGCTCGGGCTCGGGCTCAGCCTCACGCTCGCCGACTTCGCGAGGGTGCTGAAGCAGCCGAAGGCGGTGATCATCGCGCTGCTCTGCCAGCTCATCGTCCTGCCGGCGATCTGCTTCGGCCTCGTGCTCGCCTTCCAGCTCCCGCCGATCCTCGCGGTCGGCATGATGATGCTCGCCGCGTCTCCCGGCGGCACGACCGCCAACCTGTACAGCCACCTGTTCCGCGGCGACATCGCCCTCAACATCTCGCTCACCGCGGTGAACTCGGTCATCGCCGTGATCACGCTCCCGGTGATCACCAACTTCGCGATCGCCTACTTCGAGCCGTTCGACAACCGTCTGGGGCTGCAATGGTCGAAGGCCCTCGAGGTGTTCGCGATCGTGCTCCTGCCGGTGGCGCTCGGCATGATCGTGCGACGCTTCTGGCCGAGATTCGCGGCCGGCATGGACAAGCCGGTGCGGATCGCCTCCGTCGTGATCCTGATAGTCGTGATCGCGGGCGCCGTCGCCTCGAACTGGACCCTGCTGGTCGCCAACTTCACGCAGCTCGCTCTCATCACCGTGCTGTTCTGCCTGATCAGCCTCGCCATCGGCTTCCTCGTGCCGCGGATGCTCCGGGTCGGGAAGCGGCAGGCGATCGCGACGTCATTCGAGATCGGTATCCACAACGCCACACTGGCGATCGTGATCGCACAGTCGGTCCTCGGTTCGGTGGAGCTGAGTCTGCCTGCGGCCGTGTACGGCGTGCTGATGTTCTTCATCGCGTTCGGCTTCGGCTTCCTGATCCGCGATCGCACGGACGAGTCCGCTGAGGGCGTCAATGCACCCGCACCCGCCCCCGGTTCCTAGACTGGAACGATGCGACCGCTCACCGAAGCCGACGTTCGGGCATCGTTCGTCAACGCGGATGCCGACGAACTGCGGCTCATGGAGATGCCTCACGACTTCCTGCTCGTGGACTGGGACTATCTCGACTTCTTCGCCTGGCAGGATCCCGGCGCAGGTCGCCGTGGCTACGTGCTCATCCCGCATGACGATGGCGTGGTCGGAATCGTGCTGCGTGCCACGGAACCCGGTCGCGGTCGATCGGGGATGTGCAACATCTGCCACACGATGCAGCCGGGCAACCAGATCGCGCTCCTCTCCGCACGTCGATCCGGCGAGGCGGGTCGACGAGGTGACTCGTTCGGCACCTACATGTGCGCCGACCTTTCCTGCCACGACAATGTGCGCCTGGCGCACCCGCTCGCGCCGAACGAAGTCAGGGCACCTGGTCAGGCCGATCTTCGTCTGGACGGCACGCGGCGCCGGATGGAGAGCTTCGTCTCGCAGGTCTGGGCTGACGCCTGATCGCGGTTACGCTGGACGAACGTCCTGTGCTCGAAGGAGAAGCCATGAGTGATGCCATCCTGTTCGCCGTCGAAGAGGGGATGGCCAGGCTGACTCTGAACCGCCCTGCTCGTCTCAACGCCTTCAACGCAGACCTCGCTCACGCCTGGAGAGATGCCACGGCGGAGGCGACCTCGAGAGCGGACGTCAAGGCGATCCTGATCGATGCCGCCGGCCCGGCCTTCTGCGCCGGCGGCGATGTGATCGACATGGCGACGACGATGGGTGCGTCCGGTGCGGAGATCACTGCCCTCGCCGAGGTCATCAACGCCGGGATCCGTTCGCTCACGGAGTCGGCTGTTCCTGTCGTCGCGGCCGCGCACGGCACCACGGCCGGTGGCGGACTCGGCGTCCTGCTCTCCAGCGACTATGCCGTCGTCGGATCGCGGTCGAAGCTCGGCAGTCTGTACGCGAACATCGGTCTGACCCCGGATCTCTCTGTCTCCGCACAGCTCGCACGCGCCGTCGGCCAGCGCCGCGCGCTTCAGCTCGTGCTGCAGGACCGTCTGCTGTCGGCGGCGGAAGCCGTGGAGTGGGGGCTCGTCGCAGAGGCTGTCGAAGGTGAGGATGCCGCGGCCGAGGCGGCGCTCGTACGGGCACGCGGCGAGGAGATCGCCCGCTTCTGGCTTGCGGGCGCTGCGGATGCGTACGGGCAGGCCAAGCGCCTGGTGCGTTCGCAGCCCGAGCGCACCTTCGTCGAGCAGCTGAGCGAAGAGGCGCGCTCGATCGGGGCGTCTCTGGAGACACCGGATGCGCAGGCCAGAGTCGCGGCCTTCGCTGCAGCATCGGCGAAGAAGGCAGGCTGACTCTTCCTGCCCGGACAGGGTTTGGGGCCGCAGGTTTCCCCAGGCGGGGCGGCGGCCCTGGTAACCGGCAGCGCGCGTGGCAGGATGAGGGCATCGCCGCTCGACGAGAGGATCGCCATGTCCCAGCCGGACATCACCACGCATCAGACGCAGGGTGAGAAGAAGAACATGTCGCTGCTCATCAGGGGGTCCCTCTGGATCGCCATCGGAGCGCTGATCGCCGCGGCACTCGTGTGCGTCGTCTGGGTGCTCATCGGAGATCAAGACGGTCTGATCGGTCGAGCCTTCCTCACGATCCTGCTGCTCGCGGCCTTCGCCGGTATCGCGATCCTCGAAGCCGGCCTCGCGCCGAACCGCCCCGACTGGCTGCAACTGGCCAGCATGGTGAGCTGGATCATCGCGCTCCTCGTCGGCGCCGTGAAGATCTGGCTCCCCGAAGACGGCTTCTACTTCGGTGCGGAGCGCTTCTTCCAGCTGCTCCTCGTCATCGGCATCCTGCAGCTCGCCCTCGTGCACGTGCGCCTGTTCACGCCTGCCGCTCAGCGATACGTCACCACCTTCACGCGGGTGATCTACATCGTGACGATCGTGTTCCTCGGCGGCCTCGTCGGCATGCTCGTGTTCTTCCTCGCGTTCCCGAACACCTTCTTCTACGGCGAGCTGTACTGGCGCATCGTGGTCGCACTCACGATTCTCGTAGCCGTCGGCACCACGCTCATCCCGCTGCTGAACGCACTCTTCGCGCCGAGAAAGAAGACCCCGGCCGACCGAGCTGCGGTGGCGCCGTCGTGGCCCACATACGCCGATGGCATCACCCCCCTCCCGGCGCTGCCCGATGCGAGCCCCGACTGGAACGCCTACTACACGGGCTATCCGACCGTCGCTCCGCCCCAGCAGGCGCTTCCGCAGACGCCGACCTCGGCGTTCCCGGGGTTCCCCGAGGTTCCGCAGCCCGCCGCTGTGCAATACGCGCAGCCGGCCGCTCCTGGCGAGCACCCGGTGCCGCCATCTGCCCCCACACTGCCGGCAGCCCCGCAGGGATCACCCCCTGCGTTCCCGGCGCCGCCGCCCGCGCCGCAGCAGTCCGCGCAGTGAGCCTCGCACTCGAGCTCAGTGAGCTCGCCACCGAGATCGCTCGTGAAGCCGGGGAGCTCGCACGCACACGTCGGCAGGAAGGCGTGCGCCTCGCCGCAACCAAGTCGTCTCTCGCTGACATCGTGACGGATGCCGACCGAGAGGTCGAAGCTCTCATCCGTGCACGCCTGCGCGCCGCACGGTCAGAGGACGGTTTCCTCGGCGAGGAGACGGGTGCTGAGGGCGGCAGCAGCGGGATCACATGGGTCGTCGATCCGATCGACGGCACCGTCAACTACGCATATGGCATCCCTGCGTACAACGTGAGCATCGCCGCTGTTCGTGGTGAACCCGACCCGCGGTCTTGGGAGGCACTCGCCGGAGCGGTGAATGCACCGGCCCTCGGGGAGATCTTCACGGCGGCGCGAGGTCACGGGGCGTGGTCGGACGGGAATCGCCTCGCGGTCACCGACGAGACTCCGGCCGGCGCGCTCCTCGCGACAGGCTTCGGCTACGACCCCGCGACGCACGAAGGCGATCTCGCCACCGTGGGTCGGGTGATGCCGATGGCGCGCGATCTCCGGCGGATGGGCGCCGCGGCGCTCGACCTCGCCTACGTTGCGGCAGGACGCCTCGACGGGTACTTCGAGCGGGGTCTGCGTCCTTGGGACTTCGCCGCAGGCGCACTCCTGGTCGAGGAAGCGGGCGGTGTCGTCTCGCGGATCGACGTCGACTCGTCACGTCCGATGCTGATCGCGGGCGGGCCCGATGTGCACGCGCAGCTGGTCGCGATCCTCGACGAGAAACACTGAACGATTCATGGCATTCCCAGACTGATCAAGGTATGGTTTATGCGATCGTTACTTTCGCCACCCGAAGGTGAAAGTCTAAGTTTGCGCCCCCCGAGCTTGACGCACGACCGAGAGAAACCTTTTGCCCTTCGATAATTCCCAGGCTGCCTCTGCGCCCACGCGCCGTTCCAGTCGACACCGCATAGCGGCCTCTGAGGCCCCCGCGGCGGGAACGACGGCTCCTATCTCTGCCGCAGAGTCCGCCATCGCTTTCGCCGCAGTCGCCCCTCTTTCGCGACGCGCCACCCGTCAGCGTCAATCCTCCGGCGAAGCTGCCGTGGAGGCACCCGCCGAGCCCTTCATCGCCTCGCCCGAGCCGATCATCGCCGATGTTTCCGCCGTTGCGGACAACGTCGAAGGGATCGTCGAGGTAGCGATCGAGGAGCTCGTCGAGGTCGCTGAACCCGCTGGGTCTTCCGCATCAGCTCAGAGCCCGCAGCAGGATCCGCCGGTCGATGACGGTGCCGACGCCTTCGAACGCGCCTCTCGTGCCTTCCGCATCACGGGATCGATCCCGACCGTGACTGCTTCCGAGCAGGTTCCGGCCGAGCCGACGAATGCCGCAGAGGCCGAAGCGCCCGCGCATGTCGCTCCCCGCCGTCCGCGCAGCATCCGCAAGGTCGTGACCGTCGGTGCGACAGTCGGCGTGATGAGCCTCGCGGGCCTCCTTGCGGTGTCGATGACGCTTCCGGCTGAGGCTGTCGCCGGCGTGCAGGGAACATCGGTCGCCTCCATGTCTCTGGTTTCGGCCTCCGCTGACGAGGCCAAGGGCGGTGCCGCCGGAGAGATCCAGGCATTCGTCGCGCCTTCCGGCGTCGAGAGCGAATCGCTCGTTCGTGCCGATGACTTCAGCACGGTCTCGCTGGCCGAGGTCGCAGCCGAGCAGGGCATCAACTACTCCGGTGAGATCTTCACGAACGATCCCGATGCGGCGATCCAGTGGCCGTTCCTCGTCGGTGTCGGCATGAGCTACGGCTACGGAATGCGAAGCGGTCGCCTGCACGAGGGCATCGACTTCGTGCCGGGCAACGGTGCACCGATCCAGGCGATCGCCGACGGCACGGTCCGCATCGCGACCGAGCAGGGCGGCGCTTACGGCGTGACCGTCTACATCGATCACGTCATCGACGGTTCGGTCATCACGAGCCACTACTCGCACATGCAGTACGGCTCGCTCAACGTCAAGGCCGGCGACACCGTGAAGGTCGGCACCATCGTCGGCAAGACCGGAAACACCGGCCGTTCCTACGGCGCACACTTGCACTTCGAGCTCATCGTCAACGGAACGACCATCGATCCGATGCCGTGGCTCAAAGAGAATGCGGGCCGCACCTCGTATTGACCGGCTCGATTTCATGAGGACGCCACTGTGATGGTATTCTCGTACGGTTGCCCCGCGAGGGGCAGCACGCCCCGATAGCTCAGTGGTAGAGCACTTCCATGGTAAGGAAGGGGTCGTCAGTTCAATCCTGACTCGGGGCTCGCAGCATTCTTCTCACGCGGACGGATGCCTCGCGGCAGGGTAGCTCAGCTGGTTAGAGCGCACGACTCATAATCGTGAGGTCGCGGGTTCAAGCCCCGCTCCTGCTACAGATGAAAACCCCCGGTTCTCCCGGGGGTTTTGTCGTATCCGAGAGGTGCTGGGGCGCGACTACGGGCGCTGAGCCCGGGGGAGCGGAGGCCACACGACGAGGAGGAAAGCCGCGATCGGGCCGAGCAGCAGCGTCAGCAGGAACCACGCCCATGCGGATCTGTTCCGGGTCCGAGCGAATCCGCCCGCGAGGATCGCCACGGTCAGCCACATCGCGGACACGACGGTCCCGAGATACTCGACGGTCATGCGTTCGAGACTACGACGACGAACGCAGGGCGCCGAGACGCGCGGCCGGTGTCAATCGATGACGCGCATCAGGCGGTCGCGAGAGTGCTCGATGTGTGTGCGCATGGCGTCGGCCGCAGCGTTCGCATCGCCGGCGGAGATCGCCTCGGCAACGGCGGCGTGTTCATCGACCGTGTCCGTCACGTACGCGCCCGTGTAGGCCAGGCGGAACGTGTGCAGGTGGCAGTGGGTGCGTGCATAGGCCTGCCGCACCGTCTCGTTCTGCGCCGAACGGAACACCAGGTCATGCAGACGCACATCGTGCTGCGACAGCAGTCGGTACGCGTCGTCTTCGCCGACGGCCGAACGGCCTGCCTTGACCTCTTTCGTGAGATCAGCGACGTCGGACGCTGAGCGGCGTTCCGCGGCACTGGCCGCTGTGCCGGGCTCGAGCAGGAGGCGCAGTTCGAACAGCTCACCGAGGCGTCGGCGGTCGAGGAGATCTGTCGTGCGATAGCCGCGGAGCGGGAGCTTCTCGACCAGGCCGTCGGACTCCAACCGCGCCAGGGCTTCGCGCACGGGGGTGGGGGAGACCGCGAAGTGTCGGGCGAGTTCGCCCGCGTTGATGCGCGCGTCGGGCGGGAAGGTGCCGTCGAGGATCGACTGCTGCAGAGAGCCGTACACCTCGTCGCCGAGCATCGTGCGGGCTCCGGGCGTGAAGGAGGGCAACTGATCGAGTGCAGACATCCGACCTCCTGCTTGACAGAACGAGTGTGTGCGGCCCATCATAGCCTTTGAAAGATCAAATACGATATTTCAGATTGAATTCTTCACTGGAGGCTCAAAGATGCGCATCACACAGCACGTGCGGCTCGGCGCCGTCATCGCGGCGGCCGCCGCGCTCACTCTCGCTCTCGGCGGCTGCACCCCGCAGAACTCCGGCTCCGCCGATGGTGGCGACGGTGGCAGCGGAAACCTCTCCGACGTCCGCGTCGCCCTCGTGCCCGGTGGCGCGCACCCGTACTTCCAGCCGTGGATCGCTGCCGGCGAGAAGGCCGCGAAAGACTTCGGCCTCGGCGAGGTCACCTTCAACGAGACCTCCGAGTGGGACCAGACCAAGCAGAACGACGTGATCAACTCACTCGTTGCGAACGGGTACAACGCCTTCGGCATCTTCGGGGTGTCGCCGACCGACATCAACTCGACGTTCAAGAAGCTCACGGACGCGGGCATCGCGGTCGGATCGATCGCCTCGTGCCCGGCCGGCGACGAGAACCTCGCCGCGTTCTGCCTGTCGACCGACACCGAAGAGGCCGCGTACCAGGCGGCCGCCGCGGCGATCGACGCGATCGGTGGCAAGGGCACGATCGTGCACATGACCGGCAACAACGTCGACTCGAACACGCAGCGTCGCATCGAGGGCGTCCAGCGCGCGATCGACGAGACCGACGGTGCCGTCACCCTGCTGCAGACGATCACCGACGTCGACACCGACCTCGCCACGGCGCAGAAGGCCGCGTCCGACCTGCTGGCGGCCAGCGGCTCCGAGATCGGCGCGATCGTCACGACCGCCTACAACCCCGCGGTGGCGAGTGCAGAGGCCATCGCCGAGTCCGGCCTCGACATCCAGCTCATCGCCATCGACGACGACCCCACGATCCTCGACGGCATCCGCGACGGCTCGATCTACGGCACCGTCGCGCAGAACCCGGTCGGACAGGCTTACGTGGGCAGCTGGGTCCTCGGGCAGCTCGCGAGCGGTGCATGCGAGATGGCAGACCCCGGCGTGATCGTCGACTCCGGATCGTTCGTCGTGACCAAGGACAACGTGGACACCTACGGCGATGAGCAGGACACCTTCGCCGAGACGGTGAAGAAGAAGTTCGAAGACGACCTGCTCACCTGCAAGTGAACTGACCTACCCCAGGAGATGTACCCGATGGCCAGTACGATCACCGATGCTCGCGCGTTCCTCGTCGACGTCGCCGTGGAGACGGAACGCACGGACGCCGTGCAGAGCTTCGTCTCGCAGGAGACGATCTTCGTGGAACTCACCACGAGCGATGGCCTGCACGGCCTCGGGTACTCCTACACGATCGGGACAGGAGGTCGCGCCGTGCTGTCGATGCTGCGCGACCACCTGCTCCCGATCCTGGTCGGCCAGGACGCCGACCGCATCGAGGCTGTCTGGTACCGCCTCTTCTCCTCGACCCGCGCCACCACGACCGGCGCGATCACCTCGCTCGCGCTCGCCGCGGTCGACACGGCTCTCTGGGACATCGCCTCCCGCCGCGCGGCCCTGCCCCTCTGGCGCCTCGCCGGGGGCTTCCGCCGCGATATCCCGCTCTACGACACCGAGGGCGGCTGGCTGCATCTGAGCACCGACGACCTGGTCAAGGGCGCTCTCTCCTCGAAAGAGGCAGGCCTCAAAGGCGTCAAGGTCAAGATCGGCAAGCCGAGCGGCCAGGAGGATCGCGAGCGCCTGACGGCTGTTCGCGAAGCCGTCGGTTCGCACTTCGACATCATGGTCGATGCCAACCAGTCGATGACGAGCGCGGAGGCCATCCGTCGGGCGCGGCTCTTCGACGGCCTCGACCTCGGCTGGATCGAGGAACCCCTCCCGGCCGACGACATCGAAGGGCATGTGCGGCTCGCAGCGTCGACTTCGACGCCGATCGCGGTCGGTGAGTCGATGTACTCGATCGCGCAGTTCCGGGAGTATCTCGACCGTGGTGCCGCAGGAATCGTCCAGGTGGACGTGGCTCGTATCGGCGGTATCACGCCTTGGCTGAAGGTCGCCCATCTCGCCGAGTCGTTCAACGTGCACGTCTGCCCGCACTTCCTCATGGAATTGCACGTGAGCCTGGTCGCCGCCGTCCCCAACGGTCGGTATGTCGAGCACATCCCTCAGCTGCGGGCGATCACCCGCACCGGGATGACCATCGAAGACGGCCGTGCACTCGCCCCGGAGACGCTCGGGCTCGGCATCGACTGGGATCGCGATGCGATGGATGACAGGACGGTCCTCTGATGTCGCGCGTGCGTCACGCCGTGAGCGCCGAACTCCGCTCACCTCGTGCGCTCCTCGTCATCCTGATCATCGTCCTCGTCGTCATCATCGCGACCCTCAAACCGGCGTTCCTCAACGGACCGTTCGTCATCGCACCGCTGCTCACCTCGATCGCGATCTTCACGGTCGTCGGCCTCGCCCAGATGGTCGTGCTCTCGGTCGGGCACATGAATCTCGCGGTCGGGCAGCTGGCCGGGATCGGTGCCCTCGTGATGGGGGCATCGTTCGAGAACCTCGGGATGCCGCTGCTCGTCGGGCTGGCTCTGGGAATCCTCGCCAGCACCGCGCTCGGCGCCCTCGCCGGGTGGATCATCGCCAAGACCGGGGTGAACTCGTTCATCGTCACCCTGGCGATGAGCTTCACCCTGCTCGGGCTGATCCCCACGCTCTACAAGTCGTGGAGCACCGGCCAGGCCTTCACGGTGGCACCGGCGGGGTTCGAGACGATCGGCCGCGGCACGTTCGCCGACGTGTGCATGTTCGGCTACTGCGGATCGAACGCGGTTCCGCTCATGGTCCTCCCCGCCCTCGGCTGCATGGCGGTCATCTGGTACTTCTACACCTGCACCCGCAGCGGTCGTGAGGTGCTGATGACCGGCAGCAGCGTGCGGGCCGCGGAGCTCTCCGGAGTGCCGACGGCGCGCCGCACGATCCTGGCGCACGCGCTGTCCGGACTCCTCGCCGCGATCGCCGGGTTCCTGCTCGCCGCGAGCACCGGCTCGTTCACCCCGGCGATCGGAAGCGAGTTCATGCTCTCCTCCTTCCTCGGACCGATCCTCGGCGGCACGCTCCTCGCCGGCGGCCTGGTGTCGATCGTGGGCACCGCACTCGGGATCACGCTCACCTCGGTCATCCGCAAGGGGCTCGAGCTGTTCGGTGTCGGCCTCGAGACTCTCAACGTCCTGCTCGGATTCATCCTCCTGGCGGCACTCGCCACGGACCGTCTGCGCCTGCTCTTCGCGCGACGCCGACCCGCCAAAGCCACGGAGTCCGCCGCGACCCTCGCCGTCGAACTGGATGAGGCGGAGGCCCACCGATGAAACGCATCATCAGCGCGAACAACGTCCTGCTCGTCGGGATCGTCGTCGTCGGCGCCATCGTCCTCGGCATGGCGACTTCTGGTCAGTTCTTCGGTCCTGTCTCGATGACGAGCTTCTTCCGCTTCGTCAGCGTGCCGATCCTGATCGGGCTGGCGCAGATGATCACTCTCTGCGTCGGACAGCTCAACCTCGCGGTCGGAGCCATCGGCGGCGTCGCGGCCTGCTTCACGGGTGTGATCGTCACGTCCTGGGGCGTCCCGCCGTGGATCGGTGCGCTGGTGGCCGTGCTCACCGGTGCGGTCCTCGGCCTTGCGAACGGGTTGCTGGTCGTCGGGACCCGGATCAACGGCTTCATCGTGACGCTCGCGATGTCGCAGATCCTGATCGGTGTGCAGTACGCCCTCGTCGGCACCCGCACGATCGAGCGCAAGGCGTGGCCAGAGCTCGCCGCCTTCGGGCGATCGGCGATCCTGGGCATTCCGACGATCTTCCTGATGACGCTCGTCGTCGCCGCGATCGTCGCCCTCTACTTCGCGCAGACGGTGTCGGGTCGAAAGCTGCTCGCCAGTGGAGGCAATGCTTCCGCGGCCCAGCTCGCCGGCATCTCGACCGACCGTGCCCTCATCGTGGCGCACACCCTCTCCGGGTTGCTGTGCGGTATCGCTGCGATGGTGAGCATCTCGTTCCTGCCCGGCGTGAACACGACGGTCGGCGGAGACTGGCTGCTGCCGAGCTTCGCGGCCCCCATCATCGGCGGAGTCGCTCTCGTCGGCGGAACGGTCGCGGTCCTCGGCACGGTTCTCGCGGCGATGGTCGTGCGGCTCGTGGATGCGGCGAGCCCGATCTTCCGCTTCGACGCGGAGGTCGTCAACTTCGTCGTCGGCGCTGTCGTGCTCGGCACAGTCGCGCTCGGCAAGCTGCGCGAGGTGCAGGCTTCGCGCCATGCCAGCAGGATCAGATCGTTGCGCGCGGAAGCCGCACTGGCGGAGGTGAAGCGATGACCGTCGCACTGGAGATCCGGAATCTGCGGAAGACGTTCCCCGGGGTGACAGCCCTGGCAGACGCGAATCTCACCCTGGAGGCGGGATCCGTGCACGCCCTCATGGGGGAGAACGGTGCAGGGAAGTCGACGCTCATCAAGATCGTCACCGGGGTGCAGGGCGCCGATTCCGGCAGCCTGATCCTCGGCGGTGAAGAGGTGTCGTTCGCGAATCCGCTGGAGGCGATGGCGGCCGGCATCGGTGTCGTGCACCAGGAGCGCAATGTCGTCCGTGAGTTCACGGTGGGGGAGAACATCGCCCTCTCCGCGATGCCGCGGCGCGCAGGCACCGTCGATTGGCGTCGGGTGTGGCGCGAGTCGAAGCGGTGCCTGGACATGCTCGACCTCGACATCGATCCGCGCACCCCGATGCGCGAGCTCTCAGCCGCGCAGATCCAGCTCGTCGAGATCGCTCGCGGTCTGTACCGGAGCGCGAAGGTGCTGCTGCTCGACGAGCCGACCGCCTCGCTCAGCAACGACGAGGCAGAGCGGCTCTACACCGTGGTCCGCCAGCTCAGTGCGGAGGGGACCGCGATCGTGCTCGTCAGCCACAAGCTCGACGAGGTGTTCGCGCACTGCGACGCGATCACGGTGCTTCGCGACGGCAGCACCGTGATGCCGTCGCAGCCGATCGCGGATACGAGTCGCGACGAGGTCGTCTCGCGCATGGTCGGGCGCACGCTCGCAGATCTCGAGGTCGAGGAGCGCGAGGTGGACCGCACGGCCACTCCGGCACTCGAACTGGTCGATGTCAGCACAGCCGCGGGGCACCGGAGCATCTCGCTCGCGGTTCATCCCGGCGAGGTGCTCGGCATGTACGGACTCGTCGGCGCCGGACGCACCGAACTCGCGCGCGCTGTGCTGGGCCTCGATCGGGTCACCGGGGGAGAGGTGCGCATCGACGGCGAGACCGTGCGGATCCGCTCCGTCCGCGATGCCCTCCGCAGGTTCCGCATCGGCTACGTCACCGAGAACCGCAAGGAGGAGGGCGTCTTCCTCCTCCAGTCGATCACGCGCAACGTGGCGGTCACCATCTGGTCGGAGCTCGCGAAGGTGCTCGGCTTCGTGCCGGGGCGCAAGGAGCGCGAAGCTGTGCAGGCCCAGGTCGATGCGCTCGACATCAAGATCTCCTCGCAGGAGCAGCTCGCAGGGCAGCTCTCCGGCGGCAACCAGCAGAAGGTCTCACTGGCGAAGTGGCTCGCCGCTCGCACGAAGGTGCTCATCATCGACGAGCCGACGGTCGGGATCGACGTGCGCACCAAGCGCGCCTTCTATGAGCTCATCTGGCGTCTCGCCGACGACGGCATGGCCATCCTGCTCATCTCGAGCGACCTCGCCGAGATGGTCACGCTCGCCGACCGGATCGTCGTGATGGACCAGTACATCGTCCGTGGCGTCGTCGAGAACACGCACGACTACCAGCCCATGAGCGCGGAGGTGATGGGCCACATCCATGGCGCCTCGGAGCCGGCGCGGTGATTCCGCGCAGGACCCATCGTGGGATGGACGTCAGCGTGCTCGGCATGGGGTGCGCGCAGCTCGGCAACCTCGGCAGCGTGCTGACCGACGACGAGGCGGAGGCGACCGTCCACGCGGCCTGGGACGCCGGGATCCGCCACTTCGACACCGCGCCCCACTACGGGCTCGGGCTCTCCGAACGCCGACTCGGCCGCGCGCTCGCCGCGTATCCACGCGACGACTACGTCGTCTCCACCAAGGTCGGCCGGCTGCTCGTGCCGAGCCCCGAGACCGCGCACGAGCGCGACCTGGCGAATCTCTTCGACGTGCCGTCCGACGTGCGCCGTGTGTACGACCTCAGCCGCGACGGTGTGCTGCGATCGGTCGAAGCCAGTCTCGAGCGGCTCGGACTCGACCGCGTGGACATCGTCTACATGCACGACCCGGACGATCACGTGGAAGCTGCACTCACGACGGGAGCGCGGACGCTGTCGGAGTTGCGCGCCGCGGGTGTGATCGGCGGATACGGCGCCGGGATGAATCAGGCCGCGATGCTCGTGGACCTCATCGAGCAGACCGATGCGGACATCGTGATGTGCGCCGGACGTCTGACTCTTCTGGAGCAGACGAGCAGCCTCGGGATGCTGGCGGCCGCGCACGAGCGCGATGTCGCCGTCGTCGCGGCCGCGGTCTACAACTCGGGTCTACTCGCACGGGAGACCGTGCCCGATCGGGGCACGTACGACTACGCGGAAGCTCCGCACGGCATCGTGGAGCGAGCTCGCGACATCGAGCGCATCTGCCGTGAGCACGGCACGTCGCTCCCGACCGCGGCCGTGCAGTTCCCGCTGCGGATGCCGCAGGTCGTCGCATCCGTCGTGGGGGTGCGTGGGGCGCAGCAGGCCGCGGAAGCGGCAGCTCGGATGACCGCTGAGATCCCCGAGGAGCTGTGGACTGCTCTGACCGCTGCGGGGCATATCGTGGCAGTGGAATCGATTGTGAACTGACATCGATCGTGAACGGACAAGGAGCGGCATGCGCATCGCACTGCACTCGGTGATCGCAGAAGGTGCGATCGACGACTACCGGACTCATCACGCCCGGGTCCCTGAGTCGTTGCGGGAACTCTTCGGCGTAGCCGGCATCCAGGACTGGACCATCTGGCGCTCCGGGCGCAACCTGTTCCACCTCGTCGAGTGCGACGACTTCGATGCGGCGATGCAGGTGGTGAACGCCTCGCCGGCGAACGACGCCTGGCAGGCCGATATCGGCCGATTCGTCGAGGGATTCCACGGGCCGGACGGCGAAGACGGCTTCACTCCGATCGAGCAGGTCTGGGCTCTCTCGACGCAGCGAGGTGCCGAGAGCGGAGCCTGACACGGGCGGGCAGTATCTTTTGGATACCAGATGCCCTTGCGGGTAACTAGAGGCCTTCGGATAGCGTGACGCGCATGGCAACCACGAACACTCCGGAACCCGTTTCCTCCCAGGCGTCGATCCCTGACCGCATGTCCGCGATCGGCGCGCGCGGACGGCGCCCCGTGACCGACCCCGACGCGCTCGTCGACATCTCCCTGCCCGTGCCGACTCCGAGCGGGAGAGACCTCCTCGTCGAGGTGCAGGGGGTCTCGGTGAACCCGGTCGACGTGAAGGTCCGAGCCGGAGCGTCCACCACCGGCACGCCGCGGATCCTCGGCTACGACGCCGCGGGCGTCGTGGTCGCGGTGGGCGAGCAGGCGAGCCGGTTCGTGGTGGGGGACCACGTGTACTACGCGGGGCAGATCGATCGCCCCGGTACGAACTCCCGCTATCACCTCGTGAACGAGAACATCGTCGGCCATGCGCCGCGCACGCTCTCCGTCGCCGAGGCGGCCGCGTTGCCGCTCACGGCCATCACCGCATGGGAGAGCCTGTTCGATCGGCTCGCCCTCGGCCGCGAGAGCGAGGGGTTCCTCCTCGTGATCGGTGCGGCGGGCGGCGTCGGCTCGTTGATCATCCAGCTCGCGAAGGCCCTCACGCGCCTGGAGGTCATCGCCGTCGCGTCACGCCCCGAGACGGCGGACTGGGTACGGCAGATGGGGGCCGACCACGTGGTCGGCCGTGACTTCGCGGCAGAGGTGTCGGCGATCGCGCCTGCCGGCGTCGACTACGTGTTCACCTCGTTCACGCCGGGCAACGTCAAGTCGATCGCAGAGGTCATCCGTCCGCGCGGGCAGGTCGTGTCGATCGACGAGACCGGTGGCAGCATCGACGCGCTCAAGGCGAAGAGCGTGACGTGGCACTGGGAGCTCATGTTCACCAGGCCCGTGACGGATCCCGCAGACGATTACCAGCACGACCTGCTGGAACGGGTCGCCGAACTCGTCGACGAAGGCGTGATCCGCACGACGCTCACGACCCATCTCACCCCACTGGATGCGGCGACCCTGCGCCGAGCCCACGAGATCGTCGAGGCGTCCCGCACCATCGGCAAGGTCGTCGTGACCGACTGGCCGGAGGCGCATCAACTATCGTGAAAGCGATATGACCGCCGCTGCCCGTCACGATGCGATCCTCCGCGAGCTGGAGCTGCGGGGGTCGCTCTCCAGCACCCCGTACGCCGCCCGGCTGGGGATCACGCCCATGACGCTCTGGCGCGACCTGGTCGCGTTGGAGGAGCGCGAACTCCTGGTGCGCGTGCACGGCGGCGCGGTCTCTCTCGAGGTGGCACAGCAGCAGTCGCGCGGTGCGCGTGATGCCGTGGGAGCGAGGCCGCGCCCGGTGGCCACCATCGGGATGATCGTTCCGACCACGCAGTACTACTTCCCCGAAGTGATCCGCGGTGCGAGCCAGGCTGCCCACGAGTCGAACTGCCGGCTCGTGGTCGGCGCCTCGAACTACTCGCCGCAGGAGGAGTTCCGGCAGGCCGAGCGGCTCATCGCCAGTGGCGTCGACGCGCTCATGATCACTCCGCACGACACCCTCGCGGGGGATTCGCCTCTGCAGCGGATGCTCGCTGAGGTGGGTGTCCCGGTGGTGATGGTGGAGCGCTCGGTCGAGGACCGGCACGCCGGGCGGCTCGAATGGGTCCGCACCGATCACGCCCACGGAGCCGAGGTGGCTGTGCGACATCTGGCGGAGCAGGGGCATACGGGCATCGTCCTGGCTGCGCGTCCCGCTGCGACCGCCGCCGGACTGGATGCGGGGTTCGGACGGGCGATGGCCGCGATGGATCCCGTCTCCGCCGTGGCGCTCCGCCGCGAGCTCTCCGACCCTCAACTCGGCGATAACGCGAACATCGCCGAGCTCGACGATCTGCTCGACGACTGCATCGCACAGGGGGTGACGGCTGCGATCCTGCTCGGCGACGCGGATGCGATGGCGTTCCTCGATCTGGTGCTCGAGCGCGGTCTGCGTGTGCCGGACGACTTCGCGGTCGTCGCCTACGACGATGAGGTCGCAGCCTTCGCGACCGTGCCGTTGACGGCCGTCGCCCCACCGAAGCACGAGCTGGGGCACGCCGCGCTGCGCCTGTGCGTCGATCGGCTGAAGCAGGCGACCGGTGCCACGCACACGCCCGTGCGGATGGCGTTGCTCCCCGCTCTCGTCGTCAGGGACTCCAGCGTTCGCCCGCACTGATTGTTAGGTTTTGTTATAACTCGGGCCCTGGTGTTGGTGAATCGCGCGGCGTGCCGAAAGATCGAATCCGCACGGTCAACGATTCAAAGGAGAACCCGCGATGTCCCTGCGTCGAACTTCCCTCTCGGTGGCGGCCCTGGTCGCCACGTCCGCTCTCGTCGCAGGCTGCGCCGGCGGCGGTGCGACCGCCGAACCTGACAAGCCCTCGGCCGCCCCGAAGGGCGAGGTCACCTTCTGGTCCTTCCTCAGTGGCATGTCCGATGTCGCCGCCGCGTTCAACGCGAGCCAGGACGACATCACCGTCAAGTTCGAGGAGATCCCGAACGGTGCGAACGGCGGCTACACGAAACTGTCCGCCGCGATCGAGTCCGGCAGCGGCCCCGACGTCGTCGGCATCGAGTACGACCGGCTCCCCGGCTTCGTCGCCGCTGAACAGCTCGCCCCGGTGGATGACCTGGTCTCGGGCGACCTGCTCGGCAAGTACGACGAGCAGGTGCGAAGCCTGGTTTCGTTCGGCGACGCGGCCTACGCGCTTCCCTATGATGCGCCACCCATGGTCATCTGGTACCGCCAGGACGTGCTCGAGGCCGCAGGCGTGGAGGTTCCGAAGACCTGGGACGAGTTCGAGGAGGCTGCCCGTGCGGTGAAGGCCGTGAACCCTGACGCCTACCTCACGAGCTTCTTCACGAACGAGCCCCAGCTGGCGCCGATGTCGTGGCAGGCGGGCGCCGAATGGTTCACGGTCGAGGACGACAGCTGGAAGGTGGCCATCGACGACAAGGAGTCGCAGAAGGTCGCCGACTACTGGCAGCGCCTGATCGACGAGGGCCTGGTCAAGAAGCAGCTCGGATTCAGTGACGAGTGGACCGCCGATCTCAACAGCGGCGTGGTCAACGCCTGGGTCGGTGGATCCTGGAGCGCCTCCGCGCTCAAGACGCGGACCGAGGCCTCGGGTCAGCAGGGCAAGTGGATCGCGGCCGCTCCGCCGTCATGGGACGGAAAGCCCACCGGGGCGCTGAGCGGGGGAACGAGCTTCGCGATTCCGGAGAACTCCGACAACGCGGCCGCGGCCGCCGTCTTCCTGGAATGGCTCGTCACGTCGCCCGAGGCCATCGAGGCACGTGGTGCCGTCGGCACCGCCTACCTCGCCTATCCCGGGCTGAATGATGTCGCGGCCTCCGTGGCCCCCACCGACTACTACGCGAACGACATCTACGAGGTGTTCGACGAGGCGTCGGCGAACCTCGGTCCGTGGGCCTGGGGGCCGAAGTACGACCTCACGGCCACTGCGCTCAAGGATGCCGTCACCGCTTCTCCCACGTTGGGCGACGCGCTTCAGGTGACCCAGAAGGCGACCGTGGACGGGCTCGGAAAGCTCGGCCTCGACATCAAGGAATGACGGATGCGTCGGGCGGGTGGGCACCCCGCCCGCCCGACGGACCAGACCGAAGGACAACGAGAATGACAGCTCCCGCACCCGCGAAGACGCGGACGAGGAAGACCATCCCGGGAACGGGCGGTCGCACGGCCTCCGTCTTCCTGATCCCCTTCTTCGCCCTGTTCGCGCTGACGATGATCGCTCCGGTCATCTACGCGATCGGGATGAGCCTGTTCGCCGAGAAGCGCAGCGGCCTCGGCTTCGGGGGAGCGACCACCGAGTTCGTCGGCCTCGGCAACTACTTCGAAGTGCTGTCGGACCGCACGTTCACCGACGGCTTCGGACGTCTCGCGCTCTACTGCCTGCTGTACGTCCCCTCGCTGCTCATCGTCGCGCTGGTGCTCGCCCTGCTGCTGGATGCGACGGTCGCCTACGCCAAACGCACCTTCCAGCTGCTGCTGTTCCTCCCGCATGCGGTGCCCGGTGTGATCGCGGCACTGATCTGGGCCTATCTGTACACCCCGGGGGTGAGCCCCATCGTGAAGGCGCTCGAGTCGGGTGGCATCGCCATCGACTTCCTCTCGGTGCAGCTCGTGCTCCCCTCGATGGTCAACATCGCGGTGTGGGAGTGGGCGGGCTACAACGTGATCATCCTCTTCACCGCTCTGCAGGCCGTGCCCCGCGAGATCCTCGAGGCGGCCAAGGTCGACGGCGCGGGGGAGATCCGCACCGCCTTCTCGATCAAGACCCCGCTCGTCTGGCCGGCGATCGGCGTCGCGCTGCTGTTCACGGTGATCGGCTCGCTGCAGCTGTTCACCGAGCCGAAGATCCTCTCCTCGGCGACGACGGCGGTGACCAGCACCTGGGTGCCGAACATGTGGGCCTACGACGCGGCGTTCAACCGCAACAACCTGCCGCAAGCCGCAGCAGCCTCCATCATCCTCGCCCTGCTCGCCGGCCTGCTGTCCTGGGTCGTC
Organism: Microbacterium sp. MYb54; assembly: GCF_002979515.1. GTDB lineage: Bacteria > Actinomycetota > Actinomycetes > Actinomycetales > Microbacteriaceae > Microbacterium. The sequence goes on from NZ_PCPA01000006.1 coordinate 137,636, forward strand.
ACACGATTCACCTCGAAGGAGCCGACGCGATGACCGCCGTGATCGATCGTCCGGTGCCGCACGCTCCGGCATCTGCCAAACCACCGCGCACTCCTCGGACCCGAGGTGCCGGCGGCCGCAGCAATCTCCCGGCCAAAGTCGGGGTCAACGGGCTGCTCATCCTCGGCTCCGCTTACATGGTGCTGCCGCTGCTGTGGCTCGTGTTCGCCGCGACCAAGGACGCGGGCGACCTGTACTCCGGCAACGCCTTCGCCTTCGGGACCGACTTCCTCGCCAACATGCAGCGGCTGCTCGCGCAGGACGACGGCATCTTCCTCCGTTGGCTCGGCAACAGCATCCTGTATGCGGGTATCGGAGCGATCATCGGCGGCTTCGTCTCGCTCATGGCGGGCTACGCCTTCGACAAGTTCGAGTTCCGGGGCAAGCGCGGCCTCTACGCGTCGGTGCTCGTCGGCGTGCTCATCCCGAACACGGCGACGGTGATCCCGCTCTACCTCCTCGCGGCATCGGTCGGGCTGACGAACACGATCTGGGCTGTCGTGATCCCGACGCTGTGCAACCCCTTCAGCGTGTACCTCGCCAGGGTGTTCTCCTCGGGCTACCTGCCGGGGGAGACGCTCGAGGCGGCTCGCGTAGATGGAGCCGGGCCGATCCGCAGCTTCCTCCAGGTCGGATTCCCGATGCTGGTTCCCGGTTTCGTGACGATCGCGCTCTTCCAGTTCGTCGGCATCTGGAACAACTTCATGCTGCCGCTGATCATGCTGCAGAACCGGGAGCTGTTCCCGTCGAGTGTCGGCATCGCCCTCTGGCAGAGCCAGGTGCAGCAGAACCCCGAGTTCGCCACCCTCGTCATCGCCGGATCCTTCGTGTCGGTCGTCCCCCTGATCATCGCCTTCGTGATGCTGCAGCGGTTCTGGCGGGCTGGCCTCTCCGCAGGGAGCGTCAAGTGAGTGCGCGGCGTCCGGTGATCGCCTTCGCGATGGCGGCATCCGTGCGCGAGCGCGTGTTCCCGGAGGTGCTGATGGGCGAGTTCGAGGCAGCGGCGGATGTCGCCGGCTTCGTCACCGAGTTCGCGTCCGCAGAGGCACGGGCGATCCTCGCCGACGTCGAGGTGCTGGTCACCGGGTGGGGCGCACCGCGCCTCGATGCTGTGCTGCTCGACGCGGCGCCCCGCCTCGTCACGGTGCTCCACGCAGCCGGAACGGTCAAGCCGTATCTGACGCCCGAGCTCCTCGCCCGAGGGGTGCGGGTGAGCTCGGCCGCCGCGGCGAACGCGGTGCCTGTGGCCGAGTACACCGTGGCGATGATCGTGTTGGCCGGCAAGCGGGTGCTTCCGATCGCCCGCAGGTACCGCGAGCTCCAGGATGACTTCGACGTCGAGGCGACGTTCCCCGGCATGGGCAACTTCGGCCAGCGCATCGGCATCGTCGGCGCGTCGAAGATCGGCCGGATCGTGATCGACATGCTCAAGGCGTACTCGTTCGAGGTGGTGGTCCACGACCCGTATCTGACGGAGGGCGAAGCCGCCGATCTCGGTGTCGCTGCCGTGTCGCTCGATGAGCTGCTGCGCACGAGCGACGTGGTGTCAGTGCATGCGCCGTCGCTGCCCTCCACCAGGAACCTCCTCGACGCGCGGGGCATCGACCTCATGCCGACGGGGGCGACCCTGGTGAACACGGCGCGGGGCGAGATCATCGACCAGGAGGCTCTGACCCGCAGGGTCGTCGCGGGCGAGCTGTTCGCGATCCTCGACGTGACGGTGCCCTGGATCCTCGAGGCGGAGCATCCGCTGTACACGGCCGAGAACGTGCTCCTCACCCCGCACATCGCGGGCTCTCTCGGTGTCGAACTCGGAAGGCTGTCCGGGGCGATGCTCGACGAGCTGCGCCGCATCGCCCGCGGAGAGCCGCTCGCGCACGAGATCGAACCCGAGCTCCTCGCCATCACGGCCTGACTCGTTCCCCCTTTTCGCACCACTCGCCGACGACCCTGACCCACTCCCGTTCAACGACGACACAAGGAGCATCCCCATGTCAGATTCCCCGAAGATCTCCCGACGGACCGTCCTCCTCGCAGGCGCAGGCGGACTGTTCGCCGCAGCCTCCGGGGTGGTTGCGGCGCAGCCTGCGCAGGCGGCATCGTCGTTGTTGCGCACCGGACGCGAGGCGACCACGATCACCGAGATCGGACCGGGGATCATGCAGTACTCGCTGATGAGCGGTGTCGTCCTCGACGGCATCTCGTACATCGGGTCGCGCAACCTGGAACCCACCGGCATCATCGCCTTCGACATCGCCTCCGGCACTGTCGTGCACTCCACCACGTTGGCGACCGGCCACAGCATTCAAGCGCTCGCGGTCGATCCGGTGCGCAAGCTCCTCTACGCCGGCATCCTGCAGAAGGCAGCAGGCGGCGACAACCTCTACCGCTGGGATCTGTCGGATCTCGGATCGCCCGCTGTCGCGATCGGGAAGATCGGGGACCGTGATGTGCGTGACCTCGCCGTCTCACCCGACGGGACGCTGTTCGCGGTGGGCGGCGGCGGTACCGGCGCTCCGGCCCTCTGGCAGTACACCCCGGCGACGGGAGCGATCACGAGCCTGGGAGTGCCGGATGCGAAGGCCACGCTCGCCAGAGCGGTCGCCGCGACCGATGCGACCGTGTACTTCGGGGCAGGCAGCACGCTCGGCGGCGGCTCCGGCACCAGCAGGGCGGCGCTCTACGCATTCGACCGCGCAGCGGGCTCCTTCAGCGACATCACACCGGCCGCGATGGTGAACGACCCCAGCATCCGAGAGCTCGACATCGACGGCGACCGGCTGCTGGTGTCGACCGCTGGATCGGCCGAGTCGTCGAAGCTCGCCACCGTCGCGCTCGCCGACCACTCGTCGGTGCAGATCGTGACCTCGATCGGGAAGACCGCCAAGAACTTCGCCGTGATCGCCGGTGCCGTCTACTGTGCGAACGAGACCGGCGTGCTGCGATGGATTCCCGGCGAGGCTGCCGTGCAGCAGCTGCCCCTGACCATCGACCTCGGTGAGGTGTGGGGGCTCGACGCGCACGAGGACGGGCTCGTGGTCGTCTCCGGCTATGGCTTCGTGGCTGTGCTCGACGCGGAGGGCGGTGTCCGCGGCGAGTACGACCTCGGTGAGGCCGGCGCACCCGTCAGCGCCCAGACGTGCATGGGCATCGCGGTCGGTGCGGGCTACGCCTACGTCGGCGGCAACGGAGGGATCGCCCGGCACGATCTGCGACGTGGCGGGGTGATCAACCTGCGTGCACCCGGCGAGGCGAAGGACGCCGAGGTCGTCCGCGGCGTGCTCTACACGGGGCAGTACAGCTCGCAGGGCATCTGGTCGTACGACCCGCGCTCCGGCGATCCCATCCATCGCGTCGCGGAGTTCCCCTCGGCGCAGAACCGCCCGCTCGACACGCACTGGGACGACTGCAACCGGCTACTGCTCGTCGCGGCACAGGCCGACACCGAGGGCGGCGGTTCGCTGTGGACCTACGATCCCCGGCGGAACAAGAGCACGCATGTGATCAACCCGATCGATGGGGTGCAGCTCGTCCGTGCCGTCGTCTCGGTGGATGGCGTGGCCTACCTCGGCGGCGACAACGCCCAGAAGACCGGCCGGCGAGGGACGATCGTGGCGTGGGATCCGATCGCGCATCGTGAGCTGTGGCGCGTCGAGACGAACCAGCCGAACGGCATCGCCGCTCTCGCGAGCCACGGACGGCACCTCTTCGCCCTCACGATCAAGGGCGCTCTCGTGGTGATCGATCTACGCCGCCGCGCGATCGTGCACACCGGCGATCTTGCCGCGCTCGTGCCAGGGTTCGCCGCGATGAAGGCGGCCAGGGGAGTGATCTACGGCGTCTCGGACACCACCCTCTTCCGCATCGACCCGCGCACTTTCGAGGTCACCACCGTCGTCCCCGCCATCAACGGCGGTTGGTACAGCGGTCCCCACCTCAACGTCGATGACGACGGTGTGATCTACACGCTTCGTGGTCGGACCCTGGTGACGGTCGACGACCACCCGCGTCGGGCCTGAGCCGGGGTCAGGCGGGTGTCGCTCCGATCGAGGGGAGGCGCTCGTGCGCTCCCCGGATCACGAAGGCGACGACGGCGAGCCCGACGATGCCGATGAGCACCTACACCACGAGGCCGATCCAGACCCGTGGGGCGACCCGGAGCGGGGAAGCCGTCACGCGGAACGCTCCTCGGAGAAGGAGGGCTGCGCTTCCCCGACGCGGCCGCGGATGAAGAAGATCAGCACCGCGGCAGCGGCGATGACGGCGATGTTGCCGAGACCGGCGATACCCGTGAGTGCGCCTTCTGCGGGATACGCGGTCTGCAGGAAGATGCTCGGGTCGGTGCTGGCGTGCAGGAGGATCGGCGCGATGATCGTCCCCGTGACGCGAAGCGCCAGGTACATCAGGATGCCGAATGCGAAGGTGTAGACGATCTGGAACGCGGTTGCGAGCAGCGGCTGTCCGTTCAGGAGGTTGCCGGCATGCAGGGCGGCGAAGAGCGTCGCCGAGATCACCGCGACGACGATCTCGCGGTAGCCGGCCTTGCGCATCAGGTTGACGACGAGGCCACGCGTGAGGACTTCCTCGGTGAATCCGATGAGAAGACCGGCGAGAAGCCAGGTGAGGACCACGTCGAAGCCGGCCTTGCCGTAGTCGATCGTCGCGAACCGCAGGATGTTGAACAGCAGCACGACGACGATGGCGATCCACATCCACCCGCGACCGGTGATCGGCTGTCGAGCGAAGAGCTGCCGCCACCAGCCGACCGAGAGGGTGAAGGCGGTCAGGACGATGGCGCCCAGGAGCTCGGGCAGCACATAGAACACGGCGATGCCGGCCGCGCTCGCCGGTTCCTCGATCTGCACGGCCAGAGGAGTCAAAAGCAGTGAGAGCAGCTGGAAGAGGATGAAGTACACGGCGGTGAGCAGGAGCGCCCTCCACCAGCCGCCCTTCTCCCAGAAGCGCTTCCAGAACGTGGGGGCGGTCGCGGGTGCAGACATGGGGAACTCCAGACTGTCGGCGGGTGGGGGCGGCCGACTACCCGTCAGTTTGGCGCACGGCGGCGGGCGGTGTCCATCCGGAAAATCTGGGGAGTGTCGGAGGTGTCACCCACGGAATCCCTTCGAGCCGCGTGCCGGCGGAAGGTGCGGGATCGGGATCGGACGCGTGGCGCGCGAGGTGTCCTGGAACGTTCGAACGGCGTCGAGGACATCGCCGGCGGAGGAGTAGCGCAGCGCGAGCGGAAGGTCGCGCCGCCATAGGACTTCGACCTCGGTCGGGGCATCCTCGAAGATCGTGCAGACGACTCTGCGGTGGTCGTTTTCGGGGTACTGCAGATCGTGGATCGCCCAGTCGGTCGGGCTGACCTCCACCAACGTGAACCTCCGATGTGGATCGTGCTCCATCATTCTCCTAGCTGTCCCCACGGTGAATGATGATCGATCCGTCCGCCGAAAGGGAGCCCCTTGACAGATCGAGGCCCCCACCCCAGGGAAGGGGTGGAGGCCTCGGTCGTCAGCGAGCTGCGGGGGTGGAGTCGGTATCCACCGGGCCCGTATCCGTGAGGACCGCCGCTGCCCGCCCACCGCCGCGCTGCTCGGCCTCCAGCCGCTCTGCTTCCTCGCCGCTGATGGCTTCGCCGCGTGCGACGAGTCCCGCCGTGTCGGAGAGCGGGATCTGCTTGAGGAACAGCGAGAGCAGCAGCGCGAGCACGATGAAGGGTACGAGGTACCAGAACACCGGGGCCAGTGCGTCGGCGTAGGCGGTGACGATGCCTTCGCGGACCTCGTCGGGCAGCGAGCTGAGCGTCGACGGGTCGATCGTCGATGCGGCTAGCGATGCGGCGTCCGGCGAGGCTCCGGCTCCAGCGAAGACGCCGAGCAGGTTCTCGGTCAGCCGTGTGGTGAAGATGGTGCCGAACACCGCGGTTCCCAGCGACGCACCGACCTCGCGGAAGTAGTTGTTCGTGCTGGTCGCGGTGCCGATCTCGCCGGCGGGCACCGCGTTCTGCACGACCAGGACGACGACCTGCATGATGAGGCCGAGCCCGGCTCCGAACACGAACAGGAACACGCAGATCAGCCAGATCGGGGTGGCCGCCGACAGCGTGGTCATCGAGACCATCGCGATGCCGGTGATGATCGTGCCGAGGATCGGATAGATCTTGTACTTGCCGGTCTTCGAGATCGCGATACCGGAGAAGATCGACGTGCCCATGAGTCCGACCATCATCGGGATCATCAGCAGGCCGGACTCCGCGGCTGACGTGCCGGAAGACATCTGCAGGAACGTCGGCACGAACCCGATCGCGGCGAACATCCCGATCCCGAGTACGAGCCCGATCGCTGTGGCATTGACGAAGATCGGGTTGCGGAAGAGGCTCAGCGGGATGATCGGGTCCTGCACACGCGACTCGGTGATCACGAACGCGGTCGCCGCGACGACGAGCCCGGCGCCCCAGGCCCAGGTGGCCAGCGAATCCCAGCCGAACTCCTTGTCTCCGCCGAAGTCGGTGAAGAAGATGAGGCAGGTGGTGGCGGTCGAGAGGAAGATCACGCCGAAGATGTCGATCGGCTTCTGAGCCCTCTTGCTCGGCAGCTTCAGGGCGACCAGCGCGATGATGAACGCCGCGATGCCGACCGGGATGTTGATGTAGAACGCCCACTGCCACGTCAGGTGGTCGACGAAGTAGCCGCCGAGCAGCGGGCCGGCGACGGCCGACAGCCCGAAGACGGCGCCGAGCGGGCCCATGTACTTGCCGCGCTCGTTGGCGGGGACGATATCGGCGATGATCGCCTGCGACAGGATCATCAGACCGCCGCCGCCGAGTCCCTGCAGGGCGCGGAACACGACGAACATCCAGAAGTCGGTGGCGAAGGCGCAGCCGACCGAAGCCAGGGTGAACAACGCGATCGCGATCAGGAACAGGTTGCGTCGGCCCAGGACATCACCGAACTTGCCGTAGATCGGCATGACGATGGTGGTGGCCAGCAGGTAGGCGGTGGTGATCCAGACCTGGTGGTCGACGCCGCCGAGTTGTCCGACGATGGTCGGCATGGCGGTGGACACGATGGTCTGATCGAGGCTGGAGAGCAGCATGCCCGCGATGAGGGCGCTGAAGATGATCCAGATGCGGCGCTTCGTGAGCAGGAAGGGCGCATCCTTCGTGGCGGTGGCGGACATTCAGTGGTCTTTCTGTGACGGTGCGTAGAGGGAGCGAGCGAGCTCGAGGCGTCGGGTGATGAGGTCGGCGAACGGCTCGGTGGACTGGTGGTGCAGGAGCTGGTCCATGCTCATGCGGACCAGCGCGCCGACGGTGTGCACGATCACCTCTGCCCGGAGCTCGGCGTCAGGGGCGTCGTCGGTGCGGCGCAGGATCAACCCCACGTCACGTCGCTCGTTCTTCGCGAGCTGCTCGAAGGCGGCTTTCACCAGCCGAGGCTCCTGCTCGATCACGGCGAACAGGGCCGGAGCGTCCTCGACCGGGTTGAAGAGCTCGAACCTGCGGATCGTCAACTGGATGAAGTCGTCGAGGAGGTCTCCGTGCTCGGTGGCGAACTCCTCTTCGAGTGCCTCTTGCCGGGAGTCGATCGTCGCGAACCCGAAGACCGCGTTCTCTTTGCTCTCGAAGTAGTTGAAGAACGTGCGCCGGGACACTCCGACCTCGCTGCACAACTCCTCGATCGTGAACCCGGCGAAGCCCAGCTCGGTGGTGAGGCGGCGGGCGGTGTCGGTGAGTGCACGAGACGTCTCGCGCTTGCGCTGCTCTCGCAGTGAATCTGCACTGTCGCTCATGGAGTGCAATATTGCACTCTTAACCTTGGAGTGCACTGAGAGCGACTCATGGCACCTGCTCGAAGATTTCTTTCGATCAATCTGTGACATTCGCCGTCCGGCATCCGTCCTAGTGATGGCGTCGCCGACCGCGACCTGCGTCCGCACTGCGGGCGGCATACGGATGAAGGAGCTCACGATGGCGAACACGACGGATGGCACTCAGCCCGAGATCCAGGTCGTCGCCCCGCTGCAGGGGGCTGCAGTGGGAACGACCACGATCGAGGATGCGGTGGTCGCGAAGATCGCCGGCATCGCCGCGCGTGACGTCAGTGGGGTCCACGCGCTCGGCGGGGGTGCCGCGCGTATGGTGGGCGCTATTCGGGATGCGCTCAACACGACCGACCTCTCGCAGGGGATCAGTGTCGCGGTCGGCGAAGCACAGATCACGGTCGACGTCACCATCGTCGCCGAGTACCCGGTCTCGCTGCAGAAGGTCGCGGACGACGTTCGCGCGGCCATCCATCGAGACATGGTCGAGCTGGTCGGGGTGGCCGCGGTCGAGGTGAACGTCACCATCGACGACGTGCACGTCCCCTCGGACGACGAGGACGACACGGACGAGGCGCCGACTGCATAGACGCCTCGTCGAGGACTCGGCCCCGAGACCCGGGGCCGGTATGGGAGAAGGAGAAGCCATGAGCGCTGAAGACAAGATCAAGGCCGCAGCGGAGAAGGTCGCCGGCAAGGCGAAGGAGACCGTCGGCAAGGTCGTCAACGACGACAAGCTCGTCGCCGAGGGCAAGGCGGAGCAGGCCAAGGGCAACGTCCGCGATGCCGCCGAGAACGTGAAGGATGCGTTCAAGAAGTGATGAGGCGGGGGAGAGGCCCGTGCGGCCTCTCCCCGATCTCTCACAGGTGCGTGAGAAATGATCCGATCCGGTGGGGCATCTGTTCCGAATCTCTCTGGAGATCGGATCGAGGGGTGGGGTAGATGGAAGACCAACGCTTTCGCACAGCGCTCGAGCAGGCGGACGACGGGATCGTCGCCGGTCGGGCGATGGACGGCGACGTCGAGGCGTTCGCGGTCCTCGTGCGCCGGTACACGCCCATGATGCGCGCGTACACGCAGCGGATGCTGAATGCATCGGCCGACGTCGACGACATCGTGCAGGAATCGTTCGTCACCGCCTGGCAGCGGTTCGGCGAACTCGAAGACCCGGCCAAGGTCAAGAGCTGGCTGATGAGGATCGTCAGTCGGAAGGCGGTGGATCGCATCCGTGCGATCCGCCCGGCGGTGGACATCGACTCGATCGACCGTCCCGCCCCGCTGCATGCCTCGCCGACCGCGGTCGTCGAGGCGCGAGCGAGTGTCGCCGCCCTCGGAGCCGCGCTTCGCGAGCTGCCGGATGCGCAGCGCGAATGCTGGGTGCTGCGCGAGATCGGCGGGTACTCCTACGAGGAGATCTCCGAGGAACTCGACATCCCCGTCTCGACCGCGCGCGGGCTGCTCGCCCGGGCCCGAAAATACATGATCGTACGGATGGAGGAGTGGCGATGACCGACGAGAGAGACACACCTGACGTCCGCCGGCTCGGCCTGGAACCGACCGATCTCGACGGGCACACGCTCGACGAGCTCACCGACTATCTCGACGCGGGGCGACAGCCCGCCGATCGTTCGATCGACGAGTCGCCCGGCTGCCAGCTGGCGCTGGACGCACTGACCCGGCTGCAAGGGCTCGGCGCTGAGCTCATCGCCGCGGAAGCTGCCGCCGAACCCGCGGTCGACGAGAACTGGGTCGATCGCATCCTCAGTGGCATCGCGATGGATGCCCGCGCCGGAAGGCGCATCCCTTTCGGCTCTCCCGACCCGAAGGCGGATCTCGCGATCACCGAGGGAGCCGTGCGCGGTCTCATCCGTTCTGCGGAGAACGCCGTGCCGGGACTCCTCATCGGACGGTGCCGACTCGATGGCGACGTGACCCAGCCGGGAACCCCGATCCGGGTAGCGATCGAGGCGAGCGCGCTGCACGGACAGTCGATCCCGAAGGTCGCCGCTGAGCTGCGAGCCGAGGTGGATCGGGGCCTTCGCGCACACACCGAGTTGAACGTCGTCGCGATCGACATCGCGATCCGAGACATCCGTGAGGTGTCATCGTGGGCGGGGGAGAGCTGATGGGGACACAAGAGCGCGAAGAGCTCGCAGCGGCGGTCGAAGCGACCCTGCGGTCTACTCCTGGCGTCCGCAGCGTCTATCGATCCGGTTCGCTGATCTCCAACCTGCTGCGCGTGGGGGCTGAGGCGATCGGCGTTCGCAAGGACGACGAGCCGATCGTCTCGGTGGTCGCGGCCGGCGACGCAGTGGCGGTGGAAGCGACGCTCGGTGTGGACTCCGGCGCGAGGTCGGCAGACATCCTTCGTGACGTGCACACCGCGATCGATGCGCTGCTGGGAGCACGAGGCGTGCGGCGGGAGAGCATCACTCTGACCGTCGCACACGTGCAGACCAGCGGCACCTCATGATCCGGTCCTGAAACCACTGAGTGCCGCCGTCCGGGGGGACGGCGGCACTCGGTCTTCCTGCGGCGATCAGGCGGAGGCGGCGCGCAGCCCTTCGACGAGCGGTGTCGTCGGGCGGCCGATCAGACGTGCGAGCGTGCCGTCGGTGTCGGCGAGTGCGCCGTTCTTGATGCCGGCGTCGAGCGCAGCGACGAATCCGGCCGTTCCCTCGTCGAGGCCGGCGTCACGGAGCGCTGCGATCTGGTCTTCGAAGCCGACCGGCACGAAGGAGACCTCGCGACCGGTGACCTCGGCGAAGGCCGCAGCCAGATCGGTGTAGGTCCAGGCGACGTCGCCGCCCAGTTCGTAGACCTCGCCGATGTGACCGTCTTCCAGCGCCACGACGGCGGCGGCGTCAGCGAAGTCCTTGCGACTGGCCGAGGCGACCCGTCCTTCGCCGGTGCCGGCGGCGAGTACGCCCGTCTCGGCGGCGCGGGTGAGGTCGGCGGCGTAGTTCTCGGTGTACCAGTTGTTGCGGAGGATCACGGCGGGCAGACCCGCGGCGGTGATCAGCTCTTCGGTCGCCTTGTGCTCCGGCGCCAGGATCAGGTCGCTCGTGGTCGCCTTGGGGGCGCTCGTGTAGACGAACTTGGAGATGCCGGCGGCCTTGGCCGCCTCGATGACCGCCTGGTGCTGGGCGACGCGCTGACCGACCTCGGACCCGGATACCAGCACCACGGTATCGATGCCCTCGACGGCTGCGGAGACCGAGGCGGGGTCGGTGTAGTCGAGGTGCACGACGCGCACGCCGAGATCAGCGGCCTTGGTCGTGTCGCGGGCTCCGGCGACGATCGACTGCGGATCGGCTCCGCGCTCGATGAGGCTGGCGATGATGAGGCGTCCGAGGTTGCCGGTCGCGCCGGTGACGAGGATGGTCATGAGGGGTCCTTTCGTAAGTGACATCCTCGACAACCCGCGGCGGGGACTTTAGCATTCCAATCTGTGGGTACCCACTTTGGAGTAAGGTACCCACATGACGGTTAGTTTCGCGCAGATAAAGGAATCCACACCGTTCGTCTTCGATCAGAATTGTGGAACGCGGGTGGTGCTCGACCACATCATGAGCAAGTGGGGCGTGCTGGTGCTCTCGTGCCTGTCCGACGGCACACATCGTTGGGGCGCGCTGCGTCGTGAGGTCGACGGCATCAGCGAGAAGATGCTCGCCTCGACGCTGCGCACCCTCGTCGACGACGGACTCGTGCACCGGGAATCCCTCCCGACCGTGCCCCCGCACGTGGAGTACAGCCTGACCCCGCTCGGGCGAGATCTGATGGAGCGGATGCTGCCCCTGATGGAGTGGGTGGCCGACCACGCCGACGGCATGCTCAAAAGACCCTGATTCTGCGGATTCCGTCGTCAGGGCCTGTTCTGGGCTTCGGATTCATGCTGTCGCAGAAAGCCGTTGACGCGATAACCGTGGTGGCTCTACTGTTCTGACATGGCAGCAACGACGCCGATTCATCTGGAACGACCCGACGGCAAGGGTCTGGCTGCGGGAACACTGGGACTCTGGGGGTCGACCGTCATCGGTCTGGCCTCGACGGCTCCCGTCTACTCGCTCGTCGCGACCCTCGGCTTCGTGGTGCTCGCGGTCGGTGCGCAGGCACCGATCGCCTTCATCATCGCCTTCGTGCCGATGCTCCTGATCGCCTTCGCCTATCGGGAGCTCAACAACGCGGTGCCCGATTGCGGGACGACGTTCACCTGGGGCACCAAGGCCTTCGGCCCCTGGGTCGGATGGATGGGCGGCTGGGGCGTCGCGGTCGCCGGCATGGTCGTGCTCGCCAACCTCGCCCAGATCGCCTCGGTGTACTTCTGGTCGTTGATCGGCCAAGACCTCGAGAACAACGACTGGCGTGTGGTTCTGGTCGCGGTCGCCTTCATCGCCGCGATGACCTGGGTCAGCTGGCGCGGCGTCGAGATCGGCGAACGCATCCAGAACATCCTGCTCGGCATCCAGTACCTCGCTCTCGCGATCTTCGTCGTCACAGCGCTCTGGCAGTTCTTCGCCGGTACCGCACCGAACCCCACTCCTTTCGACTGGGAGTGGGTGAACCCCTTCGCGTTCACCGACTGGTCGGGCTTCACCGAGGCCATCCTGCTCGCACTCTTCATCTACTGGGGCTGGGACACCTGCCTCGCCCTCAATGAGGAGACCAAGGACCCCAAGCGCATCCCCGGTCGCGCAGCGCTGCTGACCACCGTCATCCTGCTGTTCACCTACGTCGCCGTGACGATCGCGGCCATGATGTACGCCGGTCTCGGAGAAGACGGCACGGGCCTCGGCAACGAGGCGAACGCCGACGACTTCTTCCTCGCGATCAAGGACGGACTGCTCGGCCCGTTCGGCTGGGTGCTCGTGGTGTCGGTGATCATCTCGGCGATCTCGTCGACCCAGACCACGATCCTCCCGACGGCCCGCGGCACGCTCGCGATGGGGGTGTACCGGGCTCTGCCCGCCAAGTTCAAAGAAGTGCACCCGACCTTCAAGACGCCGTCCTTCTCGACCATCGTGATGGGTGTCGTCGCCACGGTCTACTACGTCGGCATGACCCTGATCAGCGACAACATCCTGCAGGACTCGATCCTGTCGCTGGGCCTCGCGATCGCGTTCTACTACGCCATCACCGGCTTCGCGTGCGTCTGGTATTTCCGGAAGGACCTGACGAACTCCGCCCGCGAGTTCTTCTTCAAGGGCCTGTTCCCACTGCTGGGCGGTCTCATGCTGGCGTGGGCGTTCATCCAGTCCGCGATCGACATGTGGGACGTCGACTACGGATACACGGTCCTGTTCGGCATCGGCGGCACTTTCGTGATCGGCGTCGGCTCGCTGGCGTTCGGCCTGGTGCTGATGTTCGTCTGGTACCTGTTCCCGCGGTCGAAGCGGTTCTTCCGCGGCGAGAGCCTGAACCGCGAGACCCAGGTGATGGTGCCGGATGAGCCCGCCGTGACGATCCGCTCGATCGACGGAGGCATCTGAGGATGCCGGTCGCCACTGCCGACCTGTACGACGAACTCGAAGAGGGAATCCAGTCGCTCTCGCTGCAGCTGCGCTCGTTCGGGCAGCGGCCGGCGTTCGACGGTCCGATCCGCACCGTCCGCTGCTTCGAGGACAACGCGCTGGTGAAGTCCGTGCTGGCCTCGCCCGGCGAGGGCGCCGTACTCGTCGTCGATGGGGGAGGGTCGCTGGAAAGAGCGCTCATGGGCGACATGATCGCCGCCTCGGCGGTGGCGAACGGCTGGGCGGGCGTCGTCATCAACGGGGCGGTCCGCGACCGGGTCGCGATCGATGCGCTCGACCTCGGGGTCAAGGCCTTGGGCACCAATCCGCGCAAGAGCACGAGGCTCGGCGCCGGCGAGGTAGATGTCACGCTCGTGATCGGGGGAGTGGTGTTCCGGCCCGGTGCGCACCTGTACAGCGACGAAGACGGGATCCTCGTCGAACACTGAGGGTCGCCCGGTGGGGTGGGGGTGCTTGTCCTAGGCTTGCTCCGTGCGCATCCGGCTCGACATCGCCTACGACGGCACCCACTTCCGCGGGTGGGCGAAGCAACCGACGCTGCGCACAGTGCAGGGCACGCTGGAGGCCGCCCTCGCTCGAATCGTGGGCTCCGACGTGCAGTTCGTCGTCGCCGGCCGAACCGATGCCGGCGTGCACGCGAGCGGGCAGGTCGCGCACGTCGATCTCGACGAGAAGCAGTGGTCTCGCATCGAGGCCAGACAAGGACGCGCACCGCTGGAGCCCGCCGAGACCATCGCCGGCCGCATGCGCGGCGTGCTCGGGGCCTATTCCGACGTCGCGGTCACCCGAACGTCCATCGCTCCCGACGGCTTCGATGCACGGTTCTCCGCCGTCTGGCGCCGCTACCGCTACCGTCTCGCCGATGCGCAGGCCGGATTCGATCCGCTGCGCCGCCACGACACGACCACCATCCGCGGTCGCCTCGACGAACGGGCCATGGATGCCGCCGCCCGCACCCTCATCGGGCTGCACGACTTCGCGTCGTACTGCAAGCCCCGCGAGGAGGCGACGACGATCCGCACCCTGCTCGACTACCGCTGGGAGCGCGACGCCGAAGGCGTGCTCGTCGCGGAGGTCAAAGCCGATGCGTTCTGCCACAGCATGGTGCGTGCTCTCGTCGGCGCCTGCGCGGCCGTCGGGGAGGGGCGCCTCGACGTCGACGACCTCGTGGTCCTGCGCGACGCCGTGACGCGTACCAGCGAGTTCAAGGTGCTGGCGGCGCGCGGACTGATCCTCACCGAGGTGGGGTACCCCGTCGATGAGCTGCTCGCGGCGCGGGCGACGCAGACCCGCGCACGCCGTGACGGAGCGAGCAGCTGACATGACCGCGCCGACCGGCGACCGGCCGAACGCCTTCGCGGCGGCTCTGCGGGCGGCGGTCTCCGAGCGCGGCATCACCCTCGCACGTCTGCGGCAACAGCTCGCCGACGATGGCAACGCCGTATCCATGGCGACGCTCAGCTACTGGCGATCGGGAGCCCGGCAGCCGGAAGGTGCGCAGTCCCTGGGCGTGGTCGAGGGCATCGAGGATCGCCTTCGACTTCGCCGCGGTCATCTGAGCGCACTGCTCGGCCCTTCCGCTCGGCTCGGTGCCGTGCCGCCGCCGCGGCTGCCGTTCGACGAGGAGCGCGAGAACCGCGAGACTGCGGAGACGTTGGCCGCCCTGCGATCCTCACCTCAGGACGTTCTGCGAGATCTCTCCACCCAGATGACTGTGCAGGTGGGCGCGGAAGGCGCGGTGGAGAGCATCGTCATGCGATCTCTCGTCCAGGCGACCCATGGCATCATCACCGAGCTCCCGCTCGTCGACGTCGCTCCCGAGGAGACGGAGGCGCTCTCCGTCATCTCGGACGTCGTCGGCGGCCGCATCGACAGGGAGTACCTGCACCCGGGGCGTCTGCTCTCCGGCGTGGTGATCGCGCTCGACGAGCCGATCACCGTCGGAGACACGACCCTCGTCGAGTTCACCGAGACGTTCCCGCCCGGGTACCCGCCGCGGCAGTCGGCGTGGCACGCGACCTCGCGTCCGGCACGCGAGACCCTCATCTGGGTGCGGTTCCATCCGGACGCGCAGCCGAGCTGGTGCGAGGAGTACGTGGAGACGGAAGACGACTACGTGTGCGTGATGCGGTCGGTGCGCAGCGGATCCGTCCATGTGTCCCGTCATGGATTCGGCCCTGGCGTGCTGGGCATTCGCTGGGGGTATGACGGCGATCCGGAGCCGGGACACAGCAGGGACGAGTAGCGTAAGACGGTCATGAAGGTCATCTCGTACAACCTCCAGAAGCATCGAGCGGCCGGCGAGCTCGCGGCCCTCGTTCGCGAGCACGACCCCGACATCCTCTGCCTGCAGGAGTGCGACGTCCCGGAGTTACCCGCGCAGATCGGCGACCTCGTGCTGGCTGACGCCACCCAAGGGAATCGGCTCGGGCTCGCGCTGTTCCATCGCGCGAGCAGGTTCCACCTGCACTCGATCCGCATGCTCGGTCTCAAGAAGTCGCTGCACGACCGCATCGCGAAGCCGGCGCACGAGCGCGTGCTCGGGGCGCGGCTGCGCGACATCGACGACGGCCAGGACTTCATCGTCGCCTCGTTCCACGCCGCTCCGCTGACGGCGTTGAACTCGCTGCGACGCCACCAGATCCGCGCCGCGCTCACCGAGCTGGCAGCGCTCGGGGAGGGGCTGCCGCAGCTCATGGTGGGGGACTACAACTACCCCATCTTCAAAGAGAACCTCGGTCAGGCCGTGCGCGACCACGGCTACGCGCTGTCTCTCAGCGACGATCACACCTACACGCGCTACCGGGTGTTCCGTGGGCACTACGACTTCGCCACCTCGACCGGATTCGAGATCGAACGCATCACGACCCTGCCGCAGGGAGCGAGCGATCACCGTCCGATCCTCGTCACGGTGAAGCCCGACTGAGCCGGTGGTTTGGGCATCAGGCGTCGGGTGGCGTATGATCTCTCTTTGGTGCCTTTCCCGTTCGCGGTGAAGGGGCATCGTCCGAACGTGAGCCCTCCACTGGCGTGTTCCTCCCTGTCGGGAAGAACCACCCCGGAGTGGGATTCACGAACTTCTCCGTTCGACACAAGAAAGCAGCACTATCGTGACGCGCACTTACACCCCCAAGGCTGGCGAAGTCCAGCGCGACTGGGTCGTCATCGACGCCACCGACGTCGTTCTCGGCCGTCTGGCTTCGCACGCCGCTACGCTCCTGCGGGGCAAGCACAAGCCGACCTTCGCCAACCACATCGACTCGGGTGACTTCGTCATCATCGTGAACGCAGAGAAGGTCGCGCTCACCGGTCAGAAGCTCCAGAAGAAGCTGGCCTACCGCCACTCCGGTTACCCGGGTGGTCTGAAGTCGGTCACCTACGCCGAGCTCCTCGAGAAGAACCCGGTCCGCGCTGTCGAGAAGGCCATCCGTGGCATGCTCCCCAAGAACAGCCTCGGCCGCCAGCAGCTCTCGAAGCTCAAGGTCTACGTCGGTGGAGAGCACCCGCACGCCGCTCAGCAGCCGCAGACGTACACCCTCGACCAGGTCGCCCAGTAAGCGCCGTAAAGACTTAAGGACATACTCGTGGCTGACATCCAGGACACCACCGAAACCCCGCAGAACTTCTCGACGTCGACTCCCGAGACCGACGTGGTCGAGGCGGCTCCCCGCCCCGTCCTCAGCGTCCCGGGCGCCGCTGTCGGCCGTCGCAAGCAGGCCATCGCCCGCGTGCGCATCGTCCCCGGCTCGGGCACGATCACGGTCAACGGCCGCACGATCGAGGATTACTTCCCGAACAAGCTGCACCAGCAGCTGATCAACGACCCGTTCACGGTGCTGAACCTCACCGGTGCATACGACGTCATCGCACGCATCTCCGGTGGTGGCCCCTCGGGCCAGGCCGGTGCGCTTCGTCTCGGCATCGCCCGTTCGCTGAACGGCATCGACGAGGAGAACAACCGTCCGACTCTGAAGAAGGCCGGCTTCCTCTCGCGCGACGCTCGCGTCAAGGAGCGCAAGAAGGCTGGACTCAAGAAGGCCCGCAAGGCGCCTCAGTACTCGAAGCGTTAAGGTCCACTGCTCCGATGCCGATCTTTGGCACGGACGGTGTGCGAGGACTCGCCAATGGCGTCCTCACCGCCGATCTTGCGCTCACCCTGGCCCAGGCGACTGCTGTCGTCCTGGGCCAGGGGCGTACTGCGGAGGCTCGCAAGTCAGAAGGCAAACGACTCCTCGCAGTGGTCGCCCGCGACCCCAGGGTGTCCGGGCACTTCCTGACCGCAGCCGTCTCCGCAGGGCTCGCCTCCTCGGGCGTCGATGTGCTCGAGGCGGGGGTCATCCCCACACCCGCGCTGGCCTTCCTCGTCGCCGACCGTGACGCCGATTTCGGCGTGATGATCTCGGCGTCGCACAACGCCGCGCCCGACAACGGCATCAAGATCTTCGCTCGCGGGGGCCGCAAGCTTCCCGACGTCGTCGAACAGCGCATCGAAGAGGCGATGGCCGGCGAGATGCTGCGCCCGACGGGTGCCGGTGTCGGTCGCATCGACCGGTTCTCCGACGCGGAGGATCGCTACGTCGTGCATCTCCTCGGCTCGCTGCCGAACCGCCTCGACGGCATCCACGTGGTGCTGGACTGCGCCCACGGCGCAGCGTCAGGCGTTTCTCCCGAGACGTTCCGCGATGCGGGCGCCGAGGTCACGGTCATCGGGGCAGACCCCGACGGCTGGAACATCAACGACGGCGTCGGCTCGACGCACCTCGACAACCTCGCAGAGGCTGTCGTGCGTCTGGGGGCCGACATCGGCATCGCCCACGACGGTGACGCCGACCGCTGCCTGGCTGTGGACGCCGAAGGCAAGCACATCGACGGCGATCAGATCATGGCGATCATCGCTGTGTCGATGAAGGAGCGCGGTCACCTCACCGACGACACCCTCGTGGCGACCGTGATGAGCAACCTCGGTCTGCATGTCGCGATGCGTGAGCACGGGATCACGGTGCGTCAGACCGCGGTCGGCGATCGCTACGTCCTCGAAGACATGAACGAGGGTGGCTACGCCCTCGGCGGCGAGCAGTCCGGTCACGTCATCATGAGCGAGTACGCGACCACCGGCGACGGCATCCTCACCGGCCTCCACCTGGTGGCCGAGATGGCACGTCAGAAGAAGACGATCGCCGAGCTCGCCTCGGTGATGACCATCTACCCGCAGGTTCTCATCAACGTGCGCGATGTCGACAAGGACCGCGTCGCAGACGACGAGGTCGTGCAGCAGGCCGTGCGCGAAATCGAGACCGAGCTGGGCGATTCCGGACGGGTGCTGCTGCGCAAGTCCGGCACCGAGCCTCTGGTGCGGGTCATGGTCGAGGCTGCCGACGCGGAGTCCGTGCACGCCTACGCCGGACGCCTTGCAGAGGTCGTGCAGGAGCGCCTCGCGCTCTGACGCCTGAAGTGCTTCGGAAACGGCCGGTCGCTGATCTCAGCGGACGGCCGTTTCGCGTTCTTCGCTGCGGTGCGCGCGAAGTGCCCGCGGCGTCGTGCCGTAGTCGTCGTCGAGTGCGCGGCGCAGACTCATCGGCGAGTGGAATCCCGCACGCTGCGAGATCTGCTCGATGCTCAGCACGTCGAATCGGCTGTCGATCAGAAGAGACTTGGCCAGGCGTGCGCGCTGATGCCGGATCTCGCCCGCCACGCTGTTCTCCGCCTCGGCGAAGACCAGCTGAAGCTGACGCAGTGAAGACTGCACCTCACGGGCGACCAGCGTCGGGTTCAGAGCGGGGTCACCGCACTGCTGCGCGATGACCGCCACGGCTCGGTCGCGCAGCGCAGCCCTCGGGGAGCGCTGACCGGAAGCCGCGCCGACACGGTCGAGCAGGATCGCACCGCTCATCTCCACGATCAGGTGCTCGATCGCATACCGTTCGATCGACGTCGCCGGGTCATCGGTGTCGAGGATCTGCTCGATGAAGGCCTGCATCGCCCGATCCAGTGGCCGACGTTCGGTGAGGATCCAGGCGACAGTCGGCAGAGCAGCGACGAAGGCCCCCAGCGCGGCGCGAGGAACGTAGGCGGCTGTCACGCGCCAGGCGCCTTCGCAGCGCACGTGGTGGGTGACCCCTGGCGCGGCGAGGACGACTCCGCCCTCGATCTGCGTCCACGGCCCGTCCGGTGTCTTCGTCGACAGTCCTGCTGCGTCGACGAACGCGAAGACGGCGTGCTCGGGGTGAGCCGTCGTGGTGTCGATCGCCAACTCGGTGGTGGTGCCATGCAGTGACAGCAGGATCACCGGGCCCGGCGTCCGCTCCAAGGCGTGAAGCGGCGAGCGGGCGCCGACGGCGCGGACGCCGTGGGCGATCAACTCCGCAGTGCTGATCTCTCTGATGTTGCCTTGACCCATGCAGCACCCCCCGACGCTGATGACCGTGGGGACGACACCGACCATGGCCGGTGCTCGCCGGGCTCGTTCCTCACCGACCAGCGGATGATGCGGACGGGGAAGTGCTCGCTTCGTCAGAGGATACCGGCGCGGACGGGGAAGGCAACAGTGCCTCTTGCGTCGGGCTCCCTGTCGCTCTTCAGCTTCGAGTATCGCTCCACTTCAGCTGCTCGATGTATCGCAGCAGCACGCCTTCGCGCAGAGCCCATGGGGACACTTCCAGCTCGTCGATCTGCAGCGCGGTCATCGCCGCGTGCAACGACACCGCAGCGGCGACGATCTGGAACGTCCGGTCCGGCGTGATGCCCGGCAGCTCCTGCCTGGCTGAGGCAGGGAGGCGCGCGAGCCGCGGGATCCAGGAGCCGAGTGCTGGCCGAGGCAGCAGCATCCGTTCGCTTCCCGACCATCCGGGCACCGGGTAGCCGACCAGTCGAGCGAGCGAGCGGATCGCCTTGGACGATCCGACGACGTGGTCGGGGCGGGGGAGTGCTGCGAACGGGGGCAGTACTGCCGCGAGAGTGGTCTCGGCGTGGGCGCGCAATCGCTCGACGTCGACCTCGCCTGGAGGATCGTTCGGCAGGAACTGCACGGTCATGCGTCCTGCGCCGAGGGGTACGGATGCCGCGGCGTCGGGCATCTCCTCGGCCCCTGCCGCGATCTCCAAAGAGCCGCCGCCGATGTCGAGCAGCAGGATCTGCCCGGCAGACCAGCCGAACCAGCGGCGTACCGCGAGGAACGTCAGCTCGGCTTCGGTCTCGCCGTCGAGCACCTGCAGGGGCTGACCGAGGGCTGCTTCGATGCGGGCGATCACGTCTGCACCATTGCGTGCATCGCGAACGGCGCTCGTCGCCGTCGCGAGCAATGCGTCGACGCGCTCGCTCTCGGCGACGCGGCGCGCTTGGGCGACCGCGACTTCGAGTGCGACCACGCCCTCCTCGGAGATCGAGCCGTCAGGTGCGAGGTAGCGCATGAGGCGCAACACCGTCCTGTCGCTGGTCGTCGCGAGCGGACGTCCACCTGGGCGGACATCGGCCGCCAGCATGTGGACGGTGTTGGATCCGATGTCGAGGACTCCTAGGCGCACGGGAAGAGAATACTCGCCCCCCGATACGATGTACTCCGTGACCACCGCCGACCCCACGCTGCCGCTGTCGCCCTACCGGGAGATCGGCCGCGCAGAATGGGCTCGGCTCGCGGCCGGGCTCGATCAGCCGCTCACCGAAACCGAGGTCGTGGAGCTCCGGGGCATCGGGGACCGCCTCTCCCTCACCGAGGTGCGCGAGGTGTACCTTCCGCTGAGTCGGCTGCTCAGCCTGTACGCGACTTCGACGAAGCGCCTCGGTGCCGCGACGTCGTCTTTCCTCCAAGAGGATGACACCACGACGCCGTTCGTCGTCGGCGTCGCAGGATCCGTGGCGGTGGGCAAGTCGACGATCGCGCGTCTGCTGCGCGAGCTCATGAGCCGCTGGCCGGGGACGCCCCGGGTCGAGCTGGTCACCACCGACGGGTTCCTGTACCCGAACGCCGAGCTCGAGCGTCGCGGGATCATGGACCGCAAGGGATTTCCCGAGTCGTACGACCGCCGTGCGCTGATCGATTTCCTCACCGAGGTGAAGAGCGGCGCCACCGAAGTGCGCGCCCCGTTCTACTCCCACATGCGATATGACATCGTGCCGGACGCCAACGTCGTGGTGCGTCGCCCCGACGTCGTGATCGTCGAGGGACTGAACGTGCTGCAGCCGCCGCCGGCTCCGAACGACGTCGCCGTCAGCGACCTGTTCGACTTCTCGATCTTCGTCGACGCCGACACCTCGCACATCGAGAAGTGGTACGTCGACCGCTTTCTTGCATTGCGCCAGGCCGCGTTCAGCAACCCCTCGTCGTACTTCAACGTGTTCGCGCACCTCACGGACGAGGAGGCGATCACCACGGCGCTCGGGTACTGGAACGAGATCAACATGCCCAACCTCGTCGAGAACGTGATGCCCACCAGGCATCGTGCGCGTCTGGTGCTGCGCAAGGGCGCGGACCACGACGTCGAGACCGTGCTGCTGCGCAAGCTCTGACACGGCTCGCAAGCGCACCGATGCGGTCCGGTCGATGATCGACGGTGCCTCCCGAGAATGTACGGACGGCTCCCAAAAATTCCGGCTTACTCTTGACCGCATGTGTGGAATCGTCGGATACGTGGGCCCGCGCCCCAGCCAGGACATCCTTCTCGCCGGCCTCGCCCGCCTGGAGTATCGCGGGTACGACTCTGCGGGAGTGGCCGTCATCGACGGCGGCGGCTCGCTCGGGATGCGCAAGAAGGCGGGCAAGCTCGCCGTGTTGCGTGACTCGCTCGCCGACGCGCCGCTCCCCGATGGGTCGACCGGCATCGGACACACCCGCTGGGCGACGCACGGTGGGCCGACCGACGGCAATGCGCACCCCCACCTGGCCGACGACGACAAGCTCGCCGTCATCCACAACGGCATCATCGAGAACTTCTCCGCGCTGCGCGAAGAGCTGCTCGCCGACGGCGTCGTGTTCCGCAGCGAGACCGACACCGAGGTCGCAGCCGCCCTCCTCGGCCGGGCGTACGCCGACAACGGCGGAGACCTGCAGCTGGCGTTCCGCAGCGTCGTGAACCGCCTCGAGGGCGCTTTCACCCTGCTCGCGATGCATGAGGACCACCCTGGTCTCGTGGTCGGCGCCCGCCGCAATTCCCCGCTCGTCATCGGACTCGGCGAGGGGGAGAACTTCCTCGGCTCCGACGTCGCCGCCTTCATCGAGTACACGCGCAAGGCGCTTGCGATCGGTCAGGATCAGATCGTCTCGATCACCCCGGACGCCGTCACCGTCATGGACTTCGCCGGTACTCCGGTCGAGCCCGAGCCGTTCGACGTGTCGTGGGACGCCGCTGCTGCCGAAAAGGGTGGATGGTCCAGCTTCATGGCCAAGGAGGTCGCCGAGCAGCCTGAGGCGGTCGCCAACACGATCCGCGGTCGCATCAAGGACGGCCAGGTCGTCATCCCCGAGCTCGAAGGCCTCGACGAGCTCTTCATCGGCATCAACCGCGTCATCATCACAGCCTGCGGCACAGCGTCGTACGCGGCGCTCGTCGGCAAGTACGCGATCGAGCAGTGGGCGCGCGTCGCGGTCGACGTCGAGCTCGCGCACGAGTTCCGCTACCGCGATCCGGTCATCGGCGCCGACACCCTGGTGGTCTCGATCAGCCAGTCGGGCGAGACCATGGACACGCTCATGGCCGTGAAGTACGCCCGAGAGCGCGGCGCGCGCACACTCTCCATCTGCAATACGCAGGGCGCGACGATCCCGCGCGAGTCGGACGCCGTCGTCTACACCCACGCCGGGCCCGAGGTCGCGGTCGCTTCGACCAAGGCGTTCTCCGCCCAGATCACCGCGCTGCTGCTGCTCGGTCTGCACATGGGCAGGGTGCGTGGTGCGGTGGCAGACGCATCGGTCGATGTCGCCGAGCTCGCGGCTCTTCCGGAGAAGATCGCGAAGGTGCTCGAGAGCGAGCACGAGCACGTCACCCAGCTCGCCGGCTGGATGGCAGACACCCGCTCGGTGCTCTTCCTCGGTCGCCATGTCGGCTACCCGATCGCGCTCGAGGGTGCGCTCAAGCTCAAGGAGATCTCCTACATCCACGCCGAGGGGTTCGCGGCCGGCGAGCTCAAGCACGGCCCGATCGCGCTGATCGAGCCGGGGCAGCCGGTGTTCGTCCTGGTGCCGTCTCCGCGTCATTCGGCACTCGTGCACTCCAAGGTCGTCTCGAACATCCAGGAGATCCGCGCCCGCGGTGCCCGTGTGATCGTGATCGCCGAGGAGGGCGACGCCGCCGTGCTGCCGTTCGCCGACGAGGTCATCCACATCCCGCTCGCCGGTGCGATGTTCGAGCCGTTGCTCGCGGTCGTCCCACTCCAGATCTTCGCGATGGCTCTGGCCACTGCGAAGGGACTCGACGTCGACCAGCCGCGCAACCTCGCGAAGTCCGTCACGGTCGAGTAAGCCCTTCTCCGAATCGCGCAAATGGCCTCGTTTCCACCGGAAACGGGGCCATTTGGGCGATCTCAACCGGAAGCATGCTCGATAGGCTGAGCGAGTGATCATCGGCACCGGCATCGACCTCGTGGACATCCCGCGATTCGAGCGGACGATGGCACGGACGCCACGACTGCGAGAGCGACTCTTCGCCCCGTCGGAGCGCGCTCTGCGACTCCCGTCGCTCGCGGCGCGCTACGCCGCCAAGGAGGCGCTGATCAAAGCGCTCGGCGGCTCGGACGGTGTGCACTGGACCGACATCGAGATCGCATCGGAGCCCTCGGGTCGCCCCCATTTCGTTCTCTCCGGCTCGACGGCAGCCGTCGTCCAGGAACGGGGAATCCTCACGCTTCATCTGACCCTCACTCACGATGCCGGCCTCGCCGCCGCGTTCGTCGTCGCCGAAGGAGCACCGCTGTGACCGTCCCGTTCCGTGAAGCGACCATCGACCTCGACGCGATCGCCGACAACGTGCGGCACTTCCGCCGGCTCACCGGCGTGGACGTGATCGCGATCGTCAAGGCCAACGCCTACGGACATGGAGCGGCTGCCGCTGCCGTCGCCGCGCTCTCCGCCGGTGCGACGCGCATCGGCGTCGCAGAGATCCCCGAGGCGCTCGAGCTGCGCAGGCAGGGCGTTCATGCCCCGATCATGGCGTGGCTGCACGCGCCGGGGGAGCGGTTCGAGCATGCCGCCGCGCAAGACATCGAGGTCGGGATCTCATCCTTCGACCAGCTCGAGGCAGCCGCCACGGCAGCCGCGGTCGACCGTCCGGTCGGCGTGCACCTGAAGTTCGAGACCGGACTGTCGCGCAACGGCATCGCCCCGGCGGACTGGGGGCGGGTGCTGGCCGAGGCCGCGCGTCTCGAGCGCATCGGACGCCTGCGCATCGTCGGACTCTTCAGCCACCTCTCCAACACCTCGGTGGAAGACGACAGAGCTGCGCTCGCGAAATTCCAGGAGGGGGTCGTGGCTGCGGAATCCTTCGGCATCCACCCGGAGATCCGGCACATCGCCGCCACTGCTGCGGCGATCGACCTGCCGGAGATGCGGCTCGACGCCGTGCGGATCGGTGTCGGGCTCTTCGGGCTGTCGCCGTTCGACGACCGCAGTTCCGCCGAGCTCGGGTTGCGCCCGGCGATGACGCTCCGTGGAGCGATCGCGGCCGTCCGTCGTGTTCCCGCCGGAACCGGCGTCTCCTACGGCTATGACCATCGCACTGACCGCGACACGACTCTGGTGCTCGTGCCGCTCGGCTACGCCGACGGTGTGCCGCGCAACGCCTCCGGCCGGCTTCCCGTCTCGATCGGCGGGCGCCGGTTCGTGAACGTCGGACGCATCGCGATGGATCAGTTCATCGTCGACGTCGGCGACACCCCGGTGTCGATCGGCGACGAGGTCGTCTTGTTCGGTGATCCCACTCTCGGGGTGCCGTCCGCCGCAGACTGGGCGGACGCGGCAGACACCATCAACTACGAGATCGTGACGCGCATCGGCCCGCGCGTACCCCGGCGGACCGTATGAGTGTCGATCCCGCTTTCCTCGGACGCCGGGAGATCGCGACCAGCGAGGCGATGGAGCAGCTCGGTCTTCGGATCGGCGAACAGCTGGAGCCCGGTGACCTCCTCATCCTCACCGGTCCTCTGGGAGCAGGTAAGACCACCTTCACCCGCGGACTCGCCGAGGGGCTCGGAGTGCGCGGCCCCGTGCAGAGCCCGACCTTCGTGATCGCCCGCACGCATCCGTCGCTGGTCGGCCGGGCGCCGCTCGTGCATGTCGACGCGTATCGGCTCGGGTCGGCGGCAGAACTCGACGACCTCGATCTCGACCTCGAGCGCTCGGTCGTCGTGATCGAGTGGGGCCGTGGCATGGCGGAGGAGCTGGCCGACTCCTGGTGGGACATCGAGCTCGAGCGCCCGATCGGCGCATCGGACCTCGACCCCTCGGAACTCGACCCCTCGGAACTCGATGCCGATGCACCGCGGATCGTGACGATCGTGCGCGAGAGCATCTCATGACCCAAGGAGCGAACCCCGCGCTGGTCGCCGTGATCATCGAAGACGACTCCGACGTGCGGTCGCTGCTGGACGAGGTCTTCCTCGCGGCAGGCTTCGAGACGATCCTCACCGGATCCGGGCTGGACGGGCTCGCGGCGATCGAAGAGCACCACCCGGTGATCACGACGCTCGACATCAACCTCCCCGGTATCGACGGGTTCGAGGTCGCGAAGCGCATCCGGCGGATCAGTGACACGTTCATCATCATGCTCTCCGCGCTGTCCGACGAGTCCGACGTCGTGCTCGGGCTCACCTCGGGAGCGGATGAGTATCTCGTGAAGCCGTTCCGGCCGCGCGAGCTCCGTGCCCGCATCGAGGCTCTGCTCCGGCGCCACCGGCTTCCGGATCCTCGCTTTCCCGGCACCGGTCTCCCCGAGGCCCAGGTCGCGGGACCGCGAGTCGCGGATGCCCTCCGGTCGGTGGCACACGCCGACCAGGCGCTGGATGGAGCCACTGTCCTCACCTGGCGGGGCCGAGTGCATCGGGACCTCAGCCTCGACCTCGACACGCGGATGGTCCTGATCGGACAGCGGCGGATCGACCTCACACCGACCGAGTTCGATCTGCTCGCGATGCTGCTCGAGGCCGGACTCCGGGTGTGCAGCAAAGCGGATCTCGCCCGCGGGCTGCGTGGCGCCCCCGAGGGGTCGAACGACTACGTGAGCGAGCCGGACAAACGGGCGATAGAGACGCACATCGCGAACCTGCGACGAAAACTCGGCGACAGCACGACGCAGCCGCGGTATATCGAGACGGTGCGCGGCGTCGGCTATCGACTCACGTCGGCCGATGGTCCGTGAACGCCGAGGGGCGGGACCGTGGTTCCCCAACCACGGTCCCGGTTGCCTGCGAATCCCCACTCGCGTGGCCCCAGCGTCTGCGTTGTTCCCCAGTCGCAGTGTCGGCCCCCACTCAGAATGCTAGGGGTGCGAGGTCGCCTGAAGAGCGGGCTCGAACGATCTTTGAGTAATCTTGCGGCAAAGCTGAGGTTCGACGGAGAGGGTGAGCGCTGATGGTCCGCACCGTGTCTATCTGGCGCTGGCAACTCGTCTTCACCGGCAGCATCGTGGCGATCGTCGTCATGCTCACCGCGTTCAAACCGGAGACCTTCGCGAACCAGCTCGTCGTCGCCGGTGCCGGTCTCGTGATCGTCACCACCCTCGTGACCCTGGCCGTGCCCTGGCATCGGCTCCCGCGCACCGCGGCGACCGTCGTGCCGCTCCTGGATGCACTCGCGGTGGGGCTCACCACCAACGCCCCCGATCTCAGGCTCGGCTTCCTCTGGGTCTTCCCCGTCGTCTGGCTGGCCACGTACTTCACGATGCCCTGGGTTCTCGGCGGGATCGCCTTCATCAGCGCGACCCTCGTGCTGTTCGCCGACCAGAGCGGCACCCCGGCCGACATCCTGCTGCGGCTGCTCACCCTCGTGATCACCCTGGGCTTCCTCGGCGTGACGGTCCGCATCGGCTCGCAGCGCTCCCGTGCCGCGCGCCGACTCCTGCAACGCCGTTCCGAGCAGGTCAACCGCGCAGCCGAACGTGCCGAGGCGAACCAGCACCGAGTCATCCAGATCGTCGATGCGCTGAGCATCGCGCTCGTCGTCGTCACGGCGGGCGGACGCATCCTCCAGATGAACGACGCCTATCGGGCGCTTTACGGACGCGATCGCTTCGGCGCCGCGCTGCCCTCGGCCGCGGTCGAGTACGACGCCAGGCGCGGCACGGCTCTGCCGCCGTCGCGCACCTCGCTGGCCAGGGCCGCCGGCGGAGAGCAGCTGCATGCCGAGAGGGTGTGGCTGTTCGACGGCACGGGACAGTGGCGTGCGCTGGAGGTGAGCACGCAGCCGATGGCGAGCGTGGGAGAGGGTGAGGACATCACTCTCGTCGTGATCGATGATGTGACGGCACTGCTCGAGGTCGACGAGGAGAGGCGCACCTTCAACGCCGTCGTCTCCCATGAGCTGCGCAACCCCCTCACCGCGATCATCGGCCACGTCGAACTGCTCCGTGAGCGCGACGACCTCCCAGGGCGCGTGCCGGCGCAACTCGACATCATCGCGCACGCGGGCGAGCGCATGCAGGACCTGGTCGCGAGCATCCTGCAGCAGACGAGTCGCGCCGCTCAGGAGCCGTTCGCCCCCGTGGATCTGCGCGAGGTCGTCGAAGCGGCCGCAGCCTCGTATGCGCCGGTCATCTCGGGCAACAGGCAACAGCTCGAGATCGCAGGCGCTACGAGTCTCGTGATCGCCGGTGACCCCTTCCGGCTGCGACAGGTGCTCGACAACCTTCTCAGCAACGCCGCCAAGTACACCGCGGCCGGCGGGCGCATCGACGTCGGCCTCGACACCGCCAGCACCGGTCAGGCGCAGGTCACGATCGCCGACGACGGGTTCGGTATGACGCCGGAGGAGCTGTCACGCGTGTTCGAGCCGTACTTCCGCACGGAGAGCGCCGTGCGCGCCGGTATCAGCGGGACGGGGTTGGGCATGGGGATCGTGCGGGAGATCGTCGCCGCGCACGAGGGAAGCATCGACGTTGCCAGCGAGATCGGGGTCGGCACCCGCGTGACACTCCGCTTTCCGCCGCGTTCCCTCGAGGAGGTGCAGGCGTGAGCCCTCTCGTTCCCGTCAACGTCGACATCACCACGAGCATGGTGGCCGTCGTCACCGTGCTCACGGCCATGGTGATCGGCCTCGCCACACTCGCGCGCCCGAGCAGGGCGACCGTGACCTGGGGAGCGGCCTTCGGCCTGGGGATGCTGGGGGCCTACCTCTGGCTCGCGGGCCAGCAGACCGAGGAGCCGGTGCTGCGAGGGGCGGCATCCGCGCTGCTGCTGTGCTTCGAACCACTGGTCTGGATCGGCCTGCGGATGCATCTGGGGCGGCGGGCGCGCTGGTGGCCCGTCATCCTGTTCGTCCTGATCGCCCCCACGCTCCTGGTGGCCACGGCCGGCAGCGGTTGGTACCTGCCCTCGTTCCAGCTCGTCTTCCTCGGAAGCGCCGTCTTCGCGGGGCTGGTGGCCTACGAGCTGCTGCGCGACAGGACGGCGGTCAGAGACATCGAGCTTCCGCTGGCTCTCGCCTCATGCGGCTTCGTCGTGGTCGCT
This sequence comes from Microbacterium sp. MYb54, assembly GCF_002979515.1. GTDB lineage: Bacteria > Actinomycetota > Actinomycetes > Actinomycetales > Microbacteriaceae > Microbacterium. Next base: position 166,676 of record NZ_PCPA01000006.1, read on the forward strand.
GTCGTGAGCGCGGCATCCGCTCTGGTATCCGGTGGGGCCGGCACCGAGGCTCAGCTGAGTGCGCTGCGCGGGATGAACGCCGTCGGCACCGTGGTGGTGAGCACCTGCGCGGCCTTCACCCTGGTGCTGATGGTGCGGTCGGAGCAGAAGAAGAAAGACGCCGACGACATCGCGGACCGGGCACGTCGTCGGCTCCGCAAGGCCGAGGAGCAGAAGGACCTTCCATGGTCGATCCTCGACATCCGCCTCGACGACCCCGAGGACCTCAGAGAGGCGTCGACGGGTTCGGCGTTCGCCCTTATCGTCGATCGGTTCCATCACGACATCCAGGAGGCCCTCCCGGCGTCGGCAGACGCCGATCGGGTCGCTGACGGCCGCGCGATCGTCGTCATCCGCGGCGGCGACGAGTCGGTGCGCCACCACTTGCGCGAGATCCTGACGCGCATCTCGGTGATCGACAGAGAGACAACGGTGACGGGGATCAGGTCGTCTGCGAGTATCGGCTGGGCTACCGCATCGGTCGTCGGCTACGACTACGACGCGCTCGTGGCCGCTGCGGGCAGGGCGGCGGCCAGGGCGCGGGCTGCCGGCGGCGACCAGTGGAAGCGGGCCACGGCAGCGGATCTGACGCGCGTCTGAGACGCGCTGGGGCTACGAGGTACGGGTCTCGCGACTGCGTGCGAGGGCAGCGGCGATCGCGTCTTCCGCACCGGCACCGGTCTCGGCCGCAGCCGACACGTTCTCGGCGACGACCGCCTCGATGATCTCGGTCCGTTGGATACGCGTCTCGCGCGGCGCCTTCACACCGATCCGCACGCTGTCGCCCTTGATCTCGAGCAGCGTGATCTCGATGTCGCCGTCGATGCGTACGCTCTCACCGATCCGCCTCGTCAAAACCAGCATTCGTTCAGCCTAGTGCTGCCGGGACGACGCCGACCGCCGGCGCGGGGATGTCTCGCACCACTCCGACGGTCTCGATCGTGAGGGCTGCGGACGTCGCCTCCGTGTACGAGAGCACCGGAAGCCCATCGGTCTGGGCCGAGACCAGGCGGCGCACGGCCGGCCGCAGCGACGGGGCGCAGACCAGAACCGGCTCCCCGCCTTCACGCACCGAGGAGACGGCCTGCTTCACGGATTCGACCACGGCCTCCATGCGCTGCGGATCGAAGACGATCTGGGTGCCGTCGTCGCCGGGACGCAGGCTCTCGAGCATCGCCTGTTCGAGGAGCGGGTTGATCATCACCACGCGCAACGTGCCGGCTTCTGCGAACCGGGCGGCGATCGCGGGTCCGAGTGCGCCGCGGGCCGCCTCGATCAGGCCCTCGGGGTCGGTGGAGGTCCTGGCCCGCAGCGCGAGCGCTTCGTAGATGCGGCTGAGGTCGTTGATCGGCACGCGCTCCGCGAGAAGGCCCTGCAGCACGCGCTGGATCTCGGCCAGCGACAGGAGCGCCGGGGTGAGTTCTTCGACCGCGGCGGGGGAGACCTGCTTGAGGGCATCGGTGAGCTGGCGCACGTCTTCACGGCTGAGCAGGCGTGCGGCGTGCGCGTGGATCACGCTGGAGAGGTGCGTGATGATCACGCTCGCGCGGTCGATCACGGTGGCGCCGGAGAACTCGGCGCTGTGACGCATCTCCATCGGGATCCATTTGCCTTCGAGCCCGAACACCGGATCGAGCGTCGCGCTGCCGGGAAGTGAATCGAGCCCCTGCCCCAGAGCGAGCACCGAGCCGACCGGTGCAGTGCCTCTGCCGGTCTCGACTCCGGCGATGCGGATGACGTAGGTCGACTGCGAGAGCTCGATGCTGTCGCGGGTGCGCACGGGCGGGGTGATGAGACCGAGATCGAGTGCGATCCGGCGACGGAGGGCCTTCACTCGTGCCAGCAGGTCGTCTGGGCCGCCGGTGACGAGGTCGACGATGTCGGGGGAGAGCAGGATCTCAAGCGGGTGCACCCGCATCTTCTCGATCAGCTCCTCCGGCTGATCGGTCGGTGCGACGGTCGGGCTCTGCGCCGCATCCGCCTCCTCGCGCTTCTGGTTCGCCTTGATGCGCTGTGCGATCAGCAGGAGCAGTGCGCCGATCGCGACGAACGGCAACATCGGCATGTGCGGGATGAGCGACATGATGATCGCCGCGCATCCTGCGATGATCAACGCGTTGCGGGACTGGCCGAGCTGGGCCGATGCCGCGGTGCCCATCTCCGCCTCGGCCGTGGAGCGGGTGACGATCATGCCGGTGGAGACGGCCATCAGGAGCGCAGGGATCTGCGTGACGAGTCCGTCGCCGATCGTGAGGAGGCTGTACGTGCTCACGGATTCATCGATCGTCATGCCGTGCTGCACGATGCCGATCGCGATGCCGCCGACGATATTGATGATGATGATGACGAGCCCGGCGATCGCGTCGCCCTTCACGAACTTGGAAGCACCGTCCATGGCGCCGTAGAAGTCGGCCTCAGCGGCCACCTCGGCTCGGCGCTCCCTCGCCTCGGTGTCGGTGATGAGTCCCGCGTTGAGGTCGGCGTCGATCGCCATCTGCTTACCGGGCATCGCGTCGAGAGTGAACCTGGCGCCGACCTCGGCGACTCTTTCGGCGCCCTTGGTCACGACGACGAACTGGATGACGACGAGGATGAGGAACACGACGGCACCGATGATGAGCGAGCCGCCGACGGCGATCGCCCCGAACGCCTCGATCACCTGACCCGCGTACGCCTCGCCGAGCACGAGACGGGTCGAAGCGACGTTGAGCCCCAGCCGGAACAGTGTCGCCACGAGCAGCAGCGAGGGGAACACCGAGAAGTCGAGCGGCTTCTTCACGAACATCGACGTCAGCAGGATCACGAGCGCGAACATGATGTTCAGGATGATGAGGATGTCGAGCAGGAACGGCGGGATCGGGACGACGAGCAGCATGATGATGCCCACGACTCCGATCGGCACCATCAACTTGGTCAGCAGCGCTCTCATGCGGTCCTCCGGTAGGGAAGGGAGTGGATGCCGCGGGCGGCTCCGCGTCGTCGCAGCGAGTCGACGAACACGAGCACGCGGGCCACGGCGTTGTACAGGTCTTCGGGGATCTCCTGGCCGAGCTGGCACGCGGCGTGCAGGGCTCGGGCGAGCGTGATCTCGCGCACCAGCGGCACCCCTGCGCGCACGGCCTCGTCACGGATGCGCTCCGCGATCACGCCGCTGCCCTTCGCGACGACCTTGGGGGCTGCGCGGCCGGGCTCGTACCGCAGCGCGACCGCGATGTGGGTCGGGTTGACCACGACGACATCGGAGCCGGCGACGGCGGCGATCATGCGGTTGCGGCTGACGGCGAGCTGACGCGAACGCCGCTGCTGGCGGATGAGCGGGTCACCCTCGGAGTTCTTGTTCTCGTCGCGGATCTCGCGCTTGGTCATGCGGGTGTGCTTGCGGTTGCGGCGCATCACGACGAACATGTCGATCGCCGCGAGAGCGAGCCCGACGCCGATCGCGGTCTGCAGCAACGCGATCGTGCCCTCGGACGCGGTGCCGAGAAGACGCGAGATCGAGTGCGCTCCACTGGCGGTGAGCACGGGCATCAGGCTCGCGATCACGAACCACAGCGCGATGCCGATGGCGGCGGTCTTCAGCAGGGCCTTGGCGCCCTCCCAGAGCGCCTGCATGCCGAACACCCGGCGGATCCCGTTGACGAGGTTGAACTGCTCGAAGCGTCCGTTGAGCGGTTTCAGGTGCACGCCACCCTGGATGACGGCTCCGATCAGCGTGACGATGGCGACGGCGGCCAGCATCACCGTGAGCGTCGGGAGCACCGAGGCGAGGCCCCGGCCGAGGGCTGCGAGTGCCGCCTCAGGCGTGGGGGCGTCGACCAGGGAGGTCAGCGTGAGCAGCTGTTCCGTGCCGGCTGATGCGCCGAGGGCGATGGCTGCGGGCATCGTGACGGCCGCTGCGCCGATCCCCAACCAGGCCGTGAGGTCCTGGCTGCGCGACAGACGCCCCTTCTTCCTGGCTTCGCCGAGGTGCTTGTCGGTCGCCTTCTCGCTGCGTTCTCCGCTGTCGGTGCCGCTCACTCGTGCACCCCCTGCATCATCCGCAGCGCCTGTGCGGCGAGGGCATCGACGATGCCGGGGAGCACGGCGTAGACGGTGCCGGCGAGCAGCAGCGTCAGCAGGATCTTCACCGGGAAGCCCATGGCGAAGGCGTTCAGCGCCGGTGCCACACGCGTGATCAGTCCGAGGCCGACGTCGGCGAGGAACAGCACGAGCACGAGCGGGCCGGCGATCTGCACGGCGGCGAGCATCAGCTGGGTCACACCGTCGACCAGGAGCTCGGCGGGGCCTGCTATCTCGAACATGCCGTCGACGGGCACGGCCTCGAAGCTGCGGGCGAGACCCGCGAGGATCAGCTGGTAGCCCCCGGAGGCGAAGAGCAGGGTCAGCGCCGTCAGGTGGAAGAGCCTCGTGAACTGGGCGCCGTTCACGAGCGAATGCGGGTCGAAGGCCTGCGCGAGCTGGAACCCGCCGAACACGTCGATCAGGCTGCCAGCGGCCTGGAGGGCGGCGAAGCACACCAGCACGAGGAAGCCCAGGAGGGAACCGGTGACCAGCTGCAGCACCAGGGCGCCGAGGAAGGGCCCGGTGTCGAGATTCTCGTAGCCGGGGGCGACGGCCGTGCCGACGGCGAGCGAGAGACCGATCGCGAGCATCGCCTTCACCCGCACCGGGATCGCCCCGTAGGAGAAGGGCGGGGCGATCATGATGAACGCCGTGATGCGCACGGCGGCGAGCATCGTGGCCTCCAGCCAGGCGAAGTCGATCGGGATGTACACGCGGTCATCCGCTCAGCAGCGAGGGGATGCGGGCGAACATCTCGTTCGTGAAGGCGATCATCTCCGCGATCATCCAGTTCCCCGAGATGAGCAGCGCGATTCCGACCGCGACGATCTTGGGCACGAACGACAGCGTCACCTCCTGCACCTGGGTGATGGACTGCAGCAGCGAGATGGCGAACCCGACCACGAGCGCGGTGACGAGGACCGGTGCAGCGAGCTTCGCCGCGATGATCAGCCCCTGGGTGCCGATGTCGATGACAGCCTCCGGGCTCATCCGACCCCTCCGTAACTCTCCAGGAGGGCACGGATTATGAGCCCCCAGCCGTCGACGAGGATGAACAGCAGGATCTTGAACGGCAGCGAGATCATGACGGGCGGGAGCATCATCATGCCCATCGACATCAGGGCCGCAGCCACGACGAGGTCGATGACCAGGAACGGGATGAAGATCACGAAGCCGATGATGAACGCGGCCCGCAGCTCGGAGATCATGAACGCGGGGATGAGCGTGTACATCGGAACGCTCGAGGGGTCCTCGGGGTTGGGCTGACCGGCCATCCGCGTCATGAGGGCGAGGTCTTCTTCGCGCGTGAAGCGGAGCATCCACTCCTGCAGCGGCAGCTGACCGATGTCGATCGCCTGCGTGAAGGTGAGGGTGCCGTCGATGTATGGCTGCACGGCGACCGTGTTGATCTCGGTGAGCACCGGCCACATGATGAACAACGACAGGAAGAGCGAGAGGCCGGCCAGCACCTGGTTCGGCGGGATGGTCGGCAGCGAGAGGGCGTTCCTGGTCATCGCGAGCACGACGAAGATCTTCGTGAACGACGACATCATCAGAAGCAGAGCCGGGGCGACCGAGAGCAGGGTGATGCCCAGCAGGGTCAGGATCGATCCTGAGGGACCGCCGTCGACCCCGTTGATGTCGATCGTCACGCCCTCACCGGGATCATCCGGCGTCACCTGGGCGTGGGCCGCGGTGCCCGTGAGGAGCGTCATCACGACGACCAGCGCGAATGCGGCGGCGAGGATCAGCGCGATTCTTCGCAGCGCTCGCCCGTCGACGACCCCACGGGGAGCGCTCATCGCGTGCGCCGGATGGCCTCGGCGGTCTGCCGCCAGGTTTCGGGGGAGAGGATGGAACCGCGCAGCGGATCGTTGCGGTGGCGCACGCGGCGCTGAGGCGCAGGTTCCATCGACGTGGTGCGCGCCGTCTCGGTCAGGGCGGTGGCGGCGAGGATGCGGTCGAACTCCTCGGCGTCGGAGGCCGCGTCCGATGTGGCTTCCGACCACGCAGGACGAGCCTGTTCGTCCGCGAGGCCGGTGGCCTTGACCGGCAGTCGATCGACGACGCTCACGCCGTGCTCGGTGACGCCGAGGACGTACCGGGCGTCATCGGTCTGGATGACCACGATCTGCGCCTTCGGGCCGACGCCCTGGCGTCCGAGCACCGTGATGACCTCACCGTCGCGACGGCGCGCCTGCGTGCGTGCGATGCGGCGCTGCAGGAACCAGAGCACCCCGAGCACGGCCGCGAGCGAGAGCACGACCCGGAGGCCGAGCATGAGGTCGTCCAGGGTCAGGCCTCGACGTTCTCGAGGATGCGGGTGATGCGCACCGCGTAGTCCTGGTCGACGACGACGACCTCGCCGTGCGCGATGATGCGTCCGTTGAGCTTGATGTCGGCCGGAGCGCCGGCAGAGCGGTCGAGCTCGACGATGCGCCCAGGCTCCAGATCGAGCACGTCACGCACCGCCATCCTGGTGCGTCCGATCTCCACCGTGAGCTCCATCTCGACGCCCGCGATGCGGTGCAGCCGACGCGAGGAGTTCGAGGCTCCGGCCGGAGCGCGGGTGACGATCACGGCGAGACGCCCGATCGTGTGATCAGCGTCGTCCTGCAGGTCGAAGAGCTGCGCTGCCGGGTCGGCGAAGAGAGCCGAGGCATCGCCGATCGTGGCGTCGCCGAGGGCACCGGATCCGAGAGCGCTCGTCGAGGCGTCGAGGGCATCGCGGAGCCGGTCGGTGAGCGGGGTGCCACCGAGGCCGTCGACGAGGATCTCGGGTTCGAACAGCTGCACGGCCAACTGCGCGCTCGCCTCGCCGACGAACTGCACGATCACGGCGTCGCCGGTGTCGCCGGAGACCTGCGAGGCGCGGGCGACGAGAGGAGAGGCGGTCGGCAGCGACGCGGCGAAGGCGGCCGCGACGGCGGTTTCGTAGGTGGTGGTGGTTGTCACGCTGGCTCCTCGGCGAAGGCGGGATCGGGAACGGTGGTGGTGACGACGCATGCCAGTCGCGCCCCGGCGCTGCCGACGGCGGCCGTGGCGACGATCTGGTCGTCGACGGCGAGGACCATCGGCCGGTCGGCCGAGTGCGGGAACGCGATGATGTCGCCGACTGCCAGATCCAGCACCTCGCGCGGCAGCACAGCACGCGGAGCCAGTCGCAGTGCGAGCTCGACCGGTGTGACCTCCACCTGGCGGCGAACGAGGCCCGGGGCCGCCGAACGGTCGGTGTCGGAGGGGCGCACGGTGAAGCCGGCGATGACGGAGGCCGGCAGCATGACGCTCGTCGGCACTGTCCGGCCGGCGAGGCGCATCGAGAATCGCGCGACGATGACCGGTTCGCCGGCCGCAGCCACCTGGGCGAACTGCGAGCTGTACTGGATGCCGCTCACGGTCACCCCGACCGGCAGCAGGCCGTCCAGCGCTCCGGTGAGGTGGTCGATCGCGTCGACGATCAGCGACCTGATCAGGGCCTGCTCGATCGGGGTGAACGTGCGTTCCTCTGAGGCGGACGCTGCTCGCCCGCCGACCATCTGCACGATCCAGGCCGTTGCGGCGGAGGTCGGCAGCTGCACGATGAGGCGCTCTTCGGAGTCCGGCAGCGCGCACACGATCATGGTGGTGGTCGTCGGCAGCGACTGGGCGTACTCGCTGTAGGTCATCATGCCGACGTGCTCGACGGCGATGGTGGCGCGTACGTGGATCTTCGCCGAGAGCTGGGCGGACCACTGCCGGGAGAACGTCTCGAAAGCGAGTTCCAGGGACCGGGTGTGCTCTCGCGAGAGGGTCGCCGAGCGGCCGAAGTCGTACACCTCGACTTCGGCGGTCTTCGTCGCCGTCCCTGCGCGCACATCTGAGCGCACGCTGTCCTCGATCACCACGAACCGGACTATCGGGCGGTGATCGGCGTGCGTTAGGTGGAAGAGCGGGTCAGGAAGACGGCTTTCCCGCCTGGGCCTGGGGGATGAGCGCGCGCACCTCCTCTTTGGCATCGGAGAGGATGACGATGTCGACCCGGCGGTTCTGCGCCAGCGCCTCGGGCGCGTCGCCCGCGGCGACCGGACGGGTGTCGCCGAATCCGACCGACTTCAGGTGTGCAGGCGGGAGTCCCGAGGCCTCGACGAGATGCCGCAGCACCTGGGTGGAACGGCCCGACGACAACTCCCAGTTGGTGGGGTAGGGGGCGACCGATCCGCGGACGTCGGCATGGCCCTCGACCGAGATCTCGTTCGGGGTGGTGACCAGCACCGACCCGAGCGCATCGAGCACCAGGACGGCGGTGGAGCTGAGGGTCGTGCTGTTCGTGGTGAAGAACGTCTCGGCGCTCACGAGTCCGATCGTGAGGCCCCGCTCGTCGATCGTGAAGGTGACATCGGCTTCGAGTCCGTTCTGGGCGAGCACCTGGCGCAACCGCTCGCGGAGGGCGGAGAGCTCACTGAACTCGGTCTGCGCCGCGGCGAGGTCGACGTCGGCGAAGTCCTCGCCCTTCTCGTCGACCAGCTCAGGAGGCACGACCACACCCGTCGTGACATCGACGTCGTCGGACGGCTCCTGGCCGAAGCCGGTCGCGAGGGAGGCGCTGAGGGCCTCGAACTTCTCCTGGTCGACGGTCGACATCGCGAACAGCACGATGAACATGCACATCAGCACCGTCACCATGTCCATGTAGGACGCCATCCACCGCTCGTCCGGACCGCTGTGCTCCTCCTGGGGCACGCGGCGACGGGCACGGACGCTCATGACGCCTGCTCCGTCTCCTCGGCTGCTCGGGTGCGGGCGTGACGGCCGGAGCGGGCGGAGGGGCGCTCGGACACGAGGGCGCGCAGGCGCTCTCCGACGAACTGCGGCGGGGCGCCGGCCTGGATCGCGAGCATGCCCTCCATGAGCACGGTCATGCGTTCGAGCTCGAGCTCGCCGAGACGCTGGAGGCGTCCGCCGATGGGCAGCCAGATGAAGTTGGCCGAGAGCAGACCCCACAACGTCGCCACGAATGCCGTCGCGATCATGGGACCGAGGGTGTCGGGCTTGTCGAGCTTCTCCAGCACATGCGTGAGGGAGACGACGGTGCCGATGATGCCGACCGTGGGCGCGAAGCCGCCGAGCGTCATGTAGAAGCGTGAGGCGGTGCGGTTGCGGGCGGCGGTCGAGGTGAGCTCATCCTCCAGCAGGGTCCGCAGGTCTTCCGCATCCGTGCCGTCGGCGATGCTCTGCAGAGCCTGCCGCAGGAACGGATCCTTCTCGTCCTCCAGCCCCTGCTCGAGGGCGAGGAGCCCTTCGGCGCGCGCCTTCTCGGCGTAGCCGACCACCGTGTCGATCATGCTCGACGCGGTGCGGCGCTCGCCGCGGAAGGCGCGGGGGAGCGACTTGACCGCATGCAGTGCATCGCGCACGGTGCCGCTCGCGATGCCGACGGCGATCGTGGCTCCGAAGACCAGCACCATCGGGGCGGGGATCAGCAGCGATCCGATGGTCGCGCCTTCGAGGTTGATCATGGCGATCAGGGCGCCGAACGCGAGGACCAGCCCGAGGATGAGAGACGGATCCATCAGAGACCGGCCTCAGAAGCGGGGGCCGCGGAATCCGTTCCGGCAGCGTTGATCATGGCGGCGGCTGCGGCGAGCACTCCGGCGCGGAAGCGGGTGATCTGCGCGATCACGTCGTCCATCGTCTCGGTGACGACGAAGGTCGCGCCATCGACCATGATCAGCGTCGTGTCCGGCGTCGCCTGGACACGTTCGATCAGGTCGGGATTCACCGCGAACCGAGAACGGTTCAGGCGCGTGAGGACGATCATGGGCTCCATCCTGGAAAGATCCGTCCGCGTTCCGGGGAGCACGGACCCGACGGCCCGTCCTGGGCTGTCGGGGGTGACTGTCGGCCGGAGGTCGCTGGGCGTTAGTCAGGCGGATGGCGGAGGAGCTCGAAGTTCGATCTCGTGGCGCAGAAACACACTTGCCGTGAACTGTAAGTCTGCGCCACAAGCAGCTGCAGCCCTCAGCGATCGGCGAGCAGTCGATCCCGCACCTGACGACGCAGCACCTTGCCGATGAGCGATCGGGGAAGGTCGTCGACGGCGCTGATGCGGCGGGGCACCTTGTACGGGGTGAGCCGCGTGCGACAGAAGTCGCGCAGTGCCTCCACGTCGAGGGCAGCGCCGTCGCGGAGGACGACCGCGGCGGCGACGTCTTCGCCACCATGGGGTCGCGGAAGGCCGACGACCGCGGCGGCGATGACATCGGGGTGCGCAGCCAGCACGTCTTCCACCTCGCTGGGCGACACGTTGAACCCGCCGGTGATGATGAGCTCTTTCAGGCGGTCGACGATGCTCACGAATCCATCGGGCGAGACCTGAGCGATGTCGCCGGTGCGGAGCCAGCCATCAGGCAGCAGGGCATCCGCCGTCTCGCCCGGACGCCCCCAATAGCCCTGGAAGACCTGCGGTCCGCGGATGAGGAGTTCGCCCGCCTCGCCGGCCGGCCTGTCGACGGTCGGGTCTGCGGGATCGACGACACGGATCTCCGTGCTCGGGAACGGCACGCCGACCGTGCCGGGACGACGCGTCGGTCCCATCGGGTTGCCGAGCGCGACCGGTGAACTCTCGGTCATTCCATAGCCCTCGACGAGGAGGCCTCCGGTCGCCTCCTCCCAGCGCTGCACGGTGGCGACCGGAAGGCTCATGGCTCCGGAAATCGCGAAGCGGACCGTCGAGAGGTCGATCGTGCCGCGGGCGGCCGCGCGAGCCAGAGCGTCATAGATCGGCGGGACGGCGGGGAGGAAGGTGGGCGGAGCCGAACGTGTCGCCGCCGTGACCAGACCCAGATCGAACGCGGGGAAGAGCACGAGTCTCGCCCCGATGCTCATCGCGAAGGTCAGGCACAGGGTCATTCCGTAGGCGTGGAACAACGGCAGCACGCCGTAGAACGTCTCCTCGCCGTCGACGAGGCCGGGCACCCATGCTCGTCCCTGCATCGCGTTGGCGCGGAGGTTCGAGTGAGTGAGGATCGCCCCCTTCGGCAAACCCGTGGTACCGCTGGTGTACTGCAGCAGGGCGGTGTCGTCCAGCGTCGGTCCCGGCACCCGCCGTGAGATCCGCCGGTGATCGGCAAGGCTCTTCCACGCGATGAGATGCCGAGCCTTCGGGGCACCGGTCAGCTTCGCGCGCGACTCGCGTGCCTTGGGCACGGGCAGGCGAAGAGCGAGGCGCTTCGAAAGCGGCATCGCCGCGGTGATGTCGACGCTCACGATGTGCTCGACCCTGACGTCTGCCGGGAAGCCGGCGATCGTGTCGACGGCCTTGTCCCACACGATGGCGATGCGCGCACCGTGATCCTCGAACTGGTGCCGCAGCTCGCGGGCGGTGTAGAGGGGGTTGTGCTCGACCACGATCGCGCCGAGTCGGAGGATCGCGTAGAAGGCCACGGCGTGCTGCGGGCAGTTGGGCAGCACCAGAGCGACGCGATCGCCCTTGCCGACCCCGAGCCGCCGCAGACCCTCGGCGGCGCGCTCGACCTGCTCTCCGAGCTCCCGGTAGGTCGTGACAGCACCGAAGAAGTCCAGTGCCGGACGCCTGCCGAAAGCTTTCACGCTCGCCGAGAGCATCTCCGGCAACGTCTGCGACGGATCCTCGATCTCGGCGGGGACGCCCTCCGCATAGGAGTCGAGCCAGGGGCGAGCGGCGAGCGGAGATTCAGGCATGTCTCCATCCTGCCCGGGATCGCGTTCCACGGACACCGCACCCGTCAACCGACGAACAGGAGCACGATCGACAGGGCGACTGCGGCAGCACCGACGCCGGCCAGCGTGATCCCGAGCACCTGGAACGCATGCAGGAGTGGCCGTCGGGGTTCGAATCGCATCAGGGAGGGGTGCCGCTCACTGACGAAGGCATCGACATCTTCGCGTCCGTGCCAGTGGTGGGCTTCGTCCGCACGGAGCGGGCGTTCGCGGAAGTCGCCCGCGGCGAACCAGCGGGCGCGCGCCCGGCCGCTCTCGTCCTCGACGACCACGACCTCTTGCGGCAGCCAGGAGTCGTCGTGCACCTTCACAAGCAGCACGATGGCGAGCAGAGGGAGCCCGACCCCGAGGCCGATCCACGAGAGGACCTCGGCGATGGTTCCGACAGCGTCGACCGCATTCATGACCGGCTCCGTTTCTCCCAGAGACGACAGTACCGGCCCCGCAACGCTCGATGTCACGCCCGTAGGCTGGCGATATGGATGAAGGCATGCGGAACGTGCAGGCGGCACTGGCGGACATCACCGAGCACTGGCAGCCGCACCGTCTGACGAGCATCAACGACTACGACGTCAAGGTCGTGAAGCTGCTCGGAGAGTTCGTCTGGCATACCCATCCCGACACCGACGAGCTCTTCATGGTGGTGCAGGGGCAGCTGACGATCCAGTTCCGCGACCGCGATGTCGTGCTCGGACCGAACGATGTCTTCGTCGTTCCCCAGGGCGTCGAGCACTGCCCACGCGCCGACGAAGAAGTTCATGCGATCCTCTTCGAGCCCAAGGGCACCGTCAACACGGGCGACGCCGGTGGCGATATGACTTCGGAGCTTCGCGAGTTCGGATAGGTTCCGCAACCACATGGCGCTCAGATCTTGATGGGGAATGTCAGCAACGTGGCGATCCCGCCGATGGCGATGACGCCGGCCAGGCTGAGGAATACTCGGCGTCGCCACGGGGCGGATTGGTGCTGCGAGATCGCGGCGAAGAACAGGACGAGCGCGAAGAGCACCGTCAACAGCGAGTAGTCGTCACCACGCTGATTGTTGGTGAGGGCTTCATCGAACTTCGTATCGGCGCGTGCGCTGAGTTCCTGGGCCTCCACTGTGCCGGGCGGCACATACTCCGACATGGCGAGAGGGCCGCGTGAGGCGCGTCCTTCTGCGTTCCACGCGTCGAATGCGACGGCGAATTCCTCGGTGAAGCGTTCCTCGACGAAGCGCACCAGGTCGTCCTGCCCGTTGGCTTCTGCCAGTACCCACTCGGTGTAGAGCGTCAGGTCGTACTGACGTGCCGCCTGGGCCGTCGACTCCGCTGAGGCTGCCTGAATCCGAGCGCTGGAAGCTTGACTGAACGCGATCGACATCTCGCCGCCCCACTTCGACGCTTCGAATCCGCACCAGGCCGTCAACACCGCTGTCACCGAGAGAAGGATCACGGTGAGGATGTCGACGACACGAGAGGTGCGGGTCGTCTCCGCGGGGGCTTCTTTCTCCATAGCCAATGGTGCGGTCTCGGCCCGTCGTCCGTCGTCCGTCGCCCGTCAATCACCCTCATCGGGTGAAGCGGTCGATGCCTTTTTCCCCTGGCGCGGCTTCCAGTAGGGCGGAGTGCTGGCTGGGCTCACACCGCGCGGAGGGCGCCGGCGGCAGCATCCATCGCGTCGACGTTGAGAGCGAAGTAGGCCCACTTGCCGCGCTGCTCACGGGTGACGAGGCCTGCCTCCGCGAGGAGCTTCATGTGGTGGGAGACCGTGCCCTGGGAGAGGCCGACGGGCTCGGTCAGATCGCAGATGCACGCTTCTCCGCCCGCTCCGGCGGCGATGAGTGACAACAACCGGACGCGTGTGGGATCGCCGAGCGCTTTGAAGACCCGGGCGACGCGTTCGGCATCCTCGACCGTCATCGAAGGGGTGATCGGCGGGACGCAGCAACTGGTCGATTCGATCGTCATTGGCAAGCGCACAGGTCTATTCTGGCACGTATTGACAATCTTCGATAGATGAACGACAGTCTTCATATTGAAGTTTTTCAATTTGAGGAGATGTGATGTCTGAGCTTCCTGTCGTCGTCATCGGAGCGGGCCCGCAGGGTCTCGCCGCAGCGGCGCATCTTGTCGAACGCGACGAGAACGTGATCGTCGTCGAGCGCGGGCAAGGCCCTGCCGCCGCGGTTTTCGAATGGGGACACGTGCGCCTGTTCTCGGCCTGGCCGGAGCTCACCGACACAGCCGCGCGCCGCCTGCTCGAGCCGACGGGATGGGCTGCGCCGTCCTCGGGGTATCCGACCGGAGCGGAATGGGTGAGCGGCTATCTGGCCCCGCTCGCGGATGCGCTGGGCGAGCGGGTTCACTACGCGACGACCGTCACGGGAGTCGCGCGTCAAGGCCGCGACAAGGTCGTCGATGGAGGCCGCAAGAGCCAGCCGTTCATCGTGCACACCGTCGACGCCGACGGCAACGAGGCCCGACTCGTCGCCCGCGCCGTCATCGACGCCAGCGGTACCTGGGAGCTTCCGAACCCTGCGGGGGCGGATGGCTTCCCCGCGCTCGGAGAGAAGCGTGCAGCATCTCGGATCTCGTATCGCATCCCCGATGATGCGACTGCATGTGCGGGACAGCACGTCGTCGTCATCGGGTCCGGGCACTCCGCCACCCATGCCGTGCTCCGGCTGAGCGAACTCGCTCGGCGAAACCCGGACACGAGAATCACCTGGTTGATGCGCCGCGGGGCGACGATGCACGCGTTCGGCGGCGGTGCTGCGGATGAACTCCCGGAACGTGCCGCCCTCGGCGGGCGAGCACGAAAGGCCATCGAGTCCGGACTCGTGGAAGTCGTCGGCGGCTTCCGCGTGTCCGAGATTCGCGACGTGGGAGGCGCGCTCACGATCACGGCGGAGAACGGGAATGAGGTGACCGGCGTCTCTCGCGTATTTGCATTGACAGGCTTCCGCCCTGACCTCAGCATCCTGTCCGAGCTGCGAGTGGCGTTGGATGCTTCGCTGGAAGCGGTGGCCGGGATAGCTGCTGAGATCGATCCGAACATCCACTCCTGTGGATCCATCGGTGCCACGGGAGCGCGCGAACTCACCCAGCCGGAAGAGGGCTTCTTCATCATCGGGGCGAAGAGCTACGGACGAGCTCCGACCTTCCTCGCCCTCACCGGCTTCGAGCAGGCGCGAAGCGTCGCCGCGCATCTCGCCGGCGACGTGATCGCCGCCCAGAGCAACCAACTCGTCCTCCCGGACACCGGCGTCTGCGGTGGAGCGGGCGACTTCGACACGAGCGGCGGCGGAAGCTGCTGTACGACCCCGCTTGTGCAGCTTCAGCCCACCCGCGTCTCGGCCAACTAGCCGTCAGGAGTGTTGCGGGAGCCTGTTCGCCGGACGCGGACAGGCTCCCTCTTGTGTGTCCATGGGGGATCCCGTGTCCTGTCCCACTTGCCCACAGTATCGATGAATGTCAATATAGATACATGTCGATTCAAGAAGTTGAGCTCGCGATCATCGGGTCCGGTCCTGCGGGGTACACCGCAGCCGTCTACGCTGCTCGCGCCGGCCTCGCGCCCGTGGTGCTCGCCGGTTCCGTGACTGCGGGCGGGGCACTGATGACCACGACGGAGGTCGAGAACTTCCCTGGGTTCGTCGATGGCGTCCAGGGGCCTGAGCTGATGGAGTCGATGCGTGCGCAGGCGGAGCGCTTCGGCGCACGCATCCTCCTCGACGACGCGATTCGGGTCGACCTCGACGGACCGATCAAGACCATCGAGACCGGCGCCGGAGAGACCATCCTCGCCCGCGCCGTCATCCTCACGATGGGTTCCGCCTATCGCAAGCTCGGGCTGCCGGATGAGGAGCGCCTCACCGGTCGTGGCGTGTCCTGGTGTGCGACGTGCGACGGCTTCTTCTTCCGTGAGCAGGAGATCGTCGTGGTGGGCGGCGGGGACTCCGCGATGGAGGAGGCACTGTTCCTCACCCGCTTCGCATCGAAAGTCACGGTCGTACACCGCCGCGGCGAGTTCCGCGCCTCGAAGATCATGGCCCGGCGTGTGCTCGATCACCCGAAGATCGACGTCGCCTGGAACAGCGAAGTCGCAAGCCTCGTGGGGGCCGAGAAGGTCGAAGCGGTCACCCTGCGCGACACCGTCACCGGCGATGAGTGCGAGTTGGCGGCCACCGGCGTCTTCGTCGCCATCGGTCACGACCCGCGCTCCGAGATCGTCGCCGGGCTCGTCGACACCGACGCCGATGGATACGTGCTCGTCGAGCACCCCTCCACCCGCACCACCCTCGCAGGAGTGTTCGCCGCCGGCGACCTCGTCGACCACACCTACCGGCAGGCGATAACCGCAGCCGGCACCGGATGCGCCGCAGCTCAGGATGCCCAGCACTACCTGGCCGCGCTTGACGAGCCCGCACCGGTGGCGACGACCGAGAACGAGAAGGCCTTCGCATGAGCACCGCAACCGTGCCCACCGCCGCGCCGGCCACCCGCCGCCTGTCCGCTCTCGACCGCTGGCTGCCGCTGTGGATCGGTCTGGCAATGGTCGGCGGCATCGTCGTCGGTCGCTTCATCCCTGGCGTTTCCGACCTTCTGGCCCGCCTCGAGGTCGGTGGAATCTCCATCCCCATCGCCCTCGGCCTGCTGGTGATGATGTACCCGGTGCTTGCGAAGGTCCGCTATGACAAGGTCGCTGCGGTCACCGGAGACAAGAAGCTCCTCGCCTCCTCGCTGGTGCTCAACTGGCTCGTCGGCCCGGCGCTCATGTTCGCCCTCGCCTGGGTGTTTCTGCCCGACCTGCCCGAGTACCGGACAGGACTCATCATCGTCGGGCTCGCGCGCTGCATCGCGATGGTCGTCATCTGGAACGACCTCGCCTGCGGCGACCGCGAAGCCGCAGCGGTCCTCGTCGCCATCAACTCGGTCTTCCAGGTTGTCGCGTTCTCATTCCTCGGCTGGTTCTACCTGACAGTCCTCCCCGGGTGGCTGGGGCTGGACTCGCAGGGGTTGGAGATCTCGGTCTGGCAGATCGCGTTGAATGTCCTGATCTTCCTCGGTATCCCTCTCGTCGCCGGCTTCGCCTCTCGCCTCATCGGTGAGCGGATGAAGGGGCGCGACTGGTACGAAGACAGCTTCCTGCCGAAGATCGGCCCGTGGGCGCTCTACGGCCTCCTCTTCACCATCGTGTTGCTGTTCGCCCTCCAGGGCGAACAGGTCACCAGCCGGCCGTGGGACGTTGCGCGGATCGCGCTCCCGCTGCTGGTCTACTTCGCGGTCATGTGGTTCGTCGGCCTTCTGATCGGAAAGGCGCTCGGGCTCGGGTACGCGCGTTCGTCGACGCTGGCGTTCACTGCGGCCGGGAACAACTTCGAGCTCGCCATCGCCGTCGCCATCGGCACCTTCGGGGCGACTTCCGGTCAGGCCCTCGCCGGAGTCGTCGGCCCGCTGATCGAGGTCCCGGTCCTGGTCGGACTCGTCTATGTCTCGCTCTGGGCCGCTCGTCGCTGGTTCCACACCGACCCGTACACCGCTGAGAGGATGCTGTCATGAACGTCACCGTCACGACCGACACCGACACCTGCAGTCCCGTCGCCACCCACGCCATCGGGCTGGAAGCTGCCACCTCCGTAGCGGCCACGCTGAAGGCGCTGTCGGATCCGCTCCGCCTGCGGATGCTGTCGGCCATCGCCTCCGACCCGCGCGGAGAGTCCTGCGTGTGCGACCTCGCCGAGCTCGCCGACGTCTCGCAGCCCACGGTGTCGCATCACCTCAAGGTGCTCAAGGGCGTCGATGTCCTCACCTCCGAGCGCCGTGGAACCTGGGTCTGGTACCGAATCGACCCGAGTCGTCGCAGCGCCGTCACGGCCCTGCTGGATTCATTCGCTCCGGCTACGGTCTCACCGTGGAGCGATTCCGATGAAGATCAGCTTCGGCCAGACTTCGACGCCCGGATAACCCGTCTCGCGGAGGAGCTGGCAGTGGAAGTTCCTGAGCTCGAGGCCGACGTCGTCCTCACGACCGTCCGCGAGTCCTACACCGCACTGGCACGAACCGCCCGCGTCACCTCAGCGCTCGTTCCCCTCACCGAGCGTTTCGCCCGTCAGCGCCTCGCAGACCTGACCCGCGACCGCGATGCTTCCGTGCCACAGGTGCTTTTCGTCTGCGTCGCCAACGCCGGACGCTCGCAGCTCGCCGCCGCGCTCGTGAACCAACTCGCAGCCGGCAAGGTCGTCGCGCGCTCGGCAGGGTCTGCTCCTGCCGACGTCATCCACCCACACGTCCGCTCGCTGCTCGCCGAGATCGAAGGCGACCGGGCGGCAGACAGGTTCCCGAAGCCGCTCACCGACGACGCGGTCCGCGCCGCCGACGTCGTCATCACGATGGGCTGCGGCGACGTCTGCCCCATCATCCCGGGCGTCCGCTACGACGACTGGGCGGTCGGTGATCCTGCACTCGCCTCTCGTGAAGGCGTGGAAGCCATCCGCGACGACATCGCCGGACGTGTGCGCGCACTCGTCGACGACCTTCTTCCTTGACCGCCCGCCTGACCGCCCTCCGACCAGGAGCAATCATGACCGACACGACCACCAAACCCTCCGTCCTCTTCGTCTGCGTGCACAACGCCGGGCGCTCACAGATGGCCGCAGGGTTTCTCCGCGACATAGCCGGAGACCGCATCGAAGTCCGCTCCGCAGGCTCCATGCCGGCCGACCAGATCAACCCGACCGCCGTCGAGGCCATGAGTGAACTCGGAATCGACATCACCGCCGAACAGCCCAAGGTGCTGACGACCGAAGCGGTGCAGGCATCGGACGTCGTCATCACCATGGGATGCGGAGATGCCTGCCCGTTCTTCCCCGGCAAGCGCTACGAGGACTGGAAGCTCGACGACCCGGCAGGCCAGGGGATCGACGCCGTGCGCCCGATCCGCGACGACATCAGGGCGCGCATCGAGCAGCTGGTGAGCGAACTGGTCTGACAGCACGGAGGCCGCGGCGGCTCGTGATCTCACGAACTGCCGCGGCCTCCGACGACTCAGCGCTTGAGGTTCGTGAGCTCCTGCAGCACCTCGTCGCTGGTGGTGATGATGCGGGCGTTCGCCTGGAAGCCGCGCTGCGCGACGATCAGGTTGGTGAACTCCTGCGACAGGTCGACGTTCGACATCTCGAGCGCGCCGCTGATGATGCCGCCCAGGCCGTCGGTGCCCGCCTGTCCGAGCGTCGGCTCACCGGAGTTGCCGCTCGGGCGGAACTGCGAGGAGCCGGCCTTCTCGAGCCCGCCCGGGTTGACGAAGCCTGCCAGCGCCACGCGGGCGAGCACCTCGGTGTCGCCGTTGCTGAACGTGCCGACGAGGCTGCCGTCGTTCATCAGGGCGTACGAGCTCAGGGTGCCGGCGGGCTTGCCGTTCTGCTCCTTGATCGCGAGGTCGCTGACATCCGCGAACCCGGTGACCGCCGAGAGGTCGACAGCGACGCCGCCGGAGACGATGGAAGAGGCACCGGCCTGCTTGCCGTCGACGAACGTGAGGGCGGTGTTCGTGCCGCCAGGCTCGGTGACGTTCCATCCCGTGGCGGTGCGGGTGAAGGTGAGGCGGAGAGAGGTGGCCGTGCCCTCGGCGTCGTAGGTCTTGATGTCGCGTACCAGCTGCTCGCCGACCGCGGCACCGGAGGGCAGGTTGCCGGTGACTCGGGCGGTGGTGGTGGCCGTGGCGGGGCTCAGGGCTCCGACGGGCAGCCGGATGTCGCCGATGCCCTGACCGGGGACGATGACGCCGTTCTGTGCAGTCCACCCCTGCACGAGAGCGCCGTCGGCCGAGACCAGCTTGCCGCTCGCGTCGAACGAGAAGCCGCCGTTGCGGGTGTACAGGGTCTCGCCGCCCGACCGGACGACGAAGAACCCGTCGCCCGAGATCATGAGGTTGGTCGGCACGCCGGTGGGCTGGGGAGCTCCGGAGGCGAAGTTCGTGCTGATGCCGGCCACCTGCACGCCGAGACCGACCTGGGCGGGGTTCTGACCGCCGGCGGCCTGCTGCGGCATCATCGAGTTGCGCACGAGCTGGGAGAGCGAGTCCTGGAACTGCACGGCCGAGGCCTTGAACCCGGTCGTGTTGACGTTGGCGATGTTGTTGCCCGTGACGTCGAGCATGGTCTGGTGCGAACGCAGACCCGAGATTCCGGCGAACAGAGAGCGGAGCATGGTGATGCCTTTCTGGAAGGGGGCTGGTCAGGACTGCGGGCGGGGAGCGACGGAGACGCCGGAGACGGCATCGAGGGGGATGGATGCTTCGCCGATGGTGACGAGCGGGATGGGGCCGGCGTACGAGACCGACGTGACGATGCCCTTCTGCGTCACGCCCTTCTCATCGACGTACTGCGCCTCGTGGCCGATCAGCGCGGCGGCGGTCTGACGCATGCTGAGCGCGAAGCTCTCGGTCGAGGTCGCCGTGAGCGCGGTCAGCTGCTCCATGGAGGCCAGCTGCGTGGTCTGCGAGATCATCTCGTTGGTGTTCATGGGCGAGCTGGGGTCCTGATTGGTCAACTGCGTCACCAGCAGCTTCAGGAAGACCTCGGAGTCGAGTGTCTTCTTGCGCTCGGCAGGAGGCGTGGTGCTGCCCGTCTGCACGCCGGTGGGCGGGATGGTGCCGGAGATGGGTTCGACCGCGGTCATGGATTTCCTCTCGGATCAGGCGAAGACTTCGATGCCGCCGTGCGGCGAGACAAAGGGGGCGGGAGCTGTCCCGTCGGGGAGGGGCGGGTCGCCGTCCGGTCCGGGATGGGTGCCGGTGCCCCCTCGGCCCGCGGCTGCTCTACCGTGGGGCTGGCCACCGGCCGTTCCCGTCGCCGTACCGTTCGCAGAACCGCCGTTCGCGGAGTTCTGCGGGTTCGACGAGCCGGGGCCGTCATCCGAGGTCGAGAGCAGGAGCGATGCGTGTGGTGCTGCCGCGGCGAGGTCGCGCCGGAGGTCGACGAGGATCGCACGCAGCGCTTCGCGGCCGAGCTCGTTCGGGGCGTGGAGCTCGATGTGGATGGCGCCGCCCGAGATGTGTGCGCGCACCGTCACGGGACCGAGGTTCTCCGGTGACACGGTCAGCGTGAGACTGTGGTCGCCGTCCGGAGCCTGCGCGAGCGAGACAACGGGCGCCGTGATCTGGGGGAGCAGCACGGGGCGGGCGACGGAGACGGCGACCGGAGGAGCTGCTGGTGCCGCAGCCGTAGACGCAGCGGTGCTGCCGACGGCGGGCGGCGGGGTGAGCTCTCCGCCCGTGGTGGCGGTCTGCGTCGGCGCGGAGACGGGGGCCGGAGCGGATGTCGTGCCGGCCGGCAGAGGTGTGGATGCAGCATCCGGCGAGGCGTCGGGGCCGGTCGTCGCCGCATCGAGTGTTCCCGGTCGGTCGGCCTCCGTCCGGATGCCTGGCCGTCCGGATGCGACCGCGCCGCTGGGCGTCGAGCTGTCGACGGCGAGGCGCGGGGCAGCGGCGGCGGTTTCTGCGTCGTCGTCGACCGTGCCGACGAGGGGCGTTGCTTCGGTGGCCGGAGCTGCACCGCGAGCGGTGGCGGCAGCGGCGGCGGTGACTCCAGCGGGCGCGGCAGCACTCGTCGTCGCAGGGGCGCGGTTCAGTGCCGACTCGGGCGGCGGCTGCATACGGGTGGCCTCGACTGGCGTGGCCGCGGCGGCCGCTCCCGTAGCGTTCGCCGGCGAGCTGGTCGATCCGGTCGTGGCAGCGGTGAGCCCCGCGGCGTCGGCGATGACCGAGGCGGCTTTCCCCTCGGCGTTCGTCGAACCGGTGCTCTCGGCCGTGGACTCCACCGGAACAGCGGGCAGGATGGCTGCCGATTCGTCGTCGGGTGCCTCTGCGACCCCGTGCGCGCCGGTGGTGAGTGCGGTGCCCGGTGTCGGGAGCATCGTCGGCAGGACCGGTGCGGCGGTGGCCGGGGGTGTGCTCGCCGAATCAGCCGAGGCATCATCGGTCGTCGTGCCGGAGGGAGCCCCATCCGTGTCTTCGGCTGAGGCGCGCGAGGCGTCCTGGATGACGTCGGCGAAGGCCGCAGCTCCGGGCGTGACGTTCCGCGACGACGACGCCGATCCGGGCAGTCGCGGCCCCCGCGCGTCGAGCAGGTCGATGATGCCGAGAGTTGTCATTGCTGGCCCTCCGCGCTGGTCCGCGATCCGATCTCGTCGAGCTCCGACTGCTCGGCGTGCAGCTCGGCAGCGCGCACCTGCACGGCGTGCGCCTGGGCGAGGCGGTCGAGTCCGCGCATCGCCCTCCTTGCCTCGGCATGCTCGCTGCGAGCCTGGTCGACCATCTGCTCCTGAAGCTCAGACAGTGTCGTGAGGTCGGCGAGCAGGGACCGGCCTGCCACTCTGGCCGCGGCGAGGGCGGCGAGGGAGCGGACATCGACGGCCTCGCTTCCCACTCCTGACAGGTGCGCGCGGAGCGATCGGTCCCGGGCCTCGGTGTGTCGGGCGTCGAGCACTGCACGGGAGAGCCGCTGCGCCGCTGCACGCTCCTGGATCTCGCGCACGCGCAGGAGACCGGCCAGAGAGAAGGACCGCTTCATGAGACTCCTCCGAAGGCTGCGACGAGCTCGTCCAGTCGCCGCCATGATTCGCCGATCTCGCTCGTCTCGTCGAGGGGCTGGGTGAGGAAGGCGCTGATCGCCCGTTCGTTGGCGATCGCGGCGTCGATACGGGCGTCTGCGCCGGGCTGATAGGCGCCGATGTCGATGAGGTCGTTCGCGCGGCGCCGGGCCGCGAGCACAGCACGCAGCGTCGCCGCGTGCGCCCTGCGCTCGGGGACGGTGACCTTGCCGGCCACTCGTGACACGGAGCCGAGCACATCGATCGCGGGATGGTGACCTGACAGCGCGAGCGCACGATCGAGCACGACGTGACCGTCGAGGATCGACCTGACGGTGTCGGCGATGGGCTCGTTGTGGTCATCGCCGTCGACGAGCACGGTGTAGATACCTGTGATCGAGCCGCGCTTGTCGGTACCCGCCCGCTCGAGCAGTCCGGCAAGGAGCGAGAACGTCGACGGCGGATACCCGCGGGTGGCCGGAGGCTCCCCGGCGGACAGGCCGATCTCCCGCTGTGCCATCGCCACGCGGGTGAGAGAGTCCATCATCAGGATGGCGTGGGCGCCGTCATCGCGGAAGGCCTCGGCGATCCGCGTGGCGGTGTAGGCCGCACGGATGCGCGCCATGGCCGGTTGGTCCGAGGTCGAGACCACCACGACGGAGCGGGCGAGTCCCTCGGGCCCGAGGTCGTCCTCGATGAACTCGCGCACCTCACGGCCGCGCTCGCCGACGAGCGCGATCACCGTCACCTCTGCTTCGGTTCCCCGAGCGATCATCGACAGCAGAGAGGACTTTCCCACTCCGGAGCCGGCGAAGAGTCCGACGCGCTGGCCGCGCCCGACGCTCACGAGCGTGTCGAGAGCGCGCACTCCGAGCGGAAGCGGCGAGTCGATCCGGTCGCGCCCCATGATCGAGGGCGTGGGGTGGTCCAGGGACACCGGGATCGCGCCGGTGAGCGGTCCCTTGCCGTCGATCGGTCGTCCCAGACCGTCCAAGACGCGTCCGAGCAGGGCGCTTCCGGTGGGCACGCGCAGTGCACCTCCGCGGCCGCGCACCGGGGCCCCGACCGTGAGGCCGGCGACTGCTCCGAGAGGCATGCACCGGAGTCCCCCTTCCCCGATGGCGACGACCTCCGCATCGACCCCGTCGAGTGTCACGACATCACCGACCGCGCCTTCGAGTCCGCGCACCTGCACGCTCAGACCGCGTACCTGCGAGACCGCACCGACCCGCTCCGGTCGCACCGCTTCGCGCACCGCGCCCCAGGCGCTCATGCACCGGCCTCGGTCAGAGCGAGACGGGCGCGCTCGAGTGCGCTCCCGATCCGGGCATCGATGTGGCCGTGGTCCAGTGTCGCAACCGCGTCGCCGCGCGCGAGTGTGTCGTCGGGGATGAGGGCGAAGGCGGCCAGCCCGTCAGCGGATGCCTGAAGCGTGCGGAGGTCGTCCGGATGCAGGCGCACCTCGCGGATCTCGGTGGGGTCGACGCCGGCGATCGCACGTCGGGCCGCAGCGGCCGCAGAGGCTCCGGCGTCGGAGAGTTCGCCGACGATGATCAGCTCTGCGAGCTCGATCGCGCAGCTCAGCACCTGCTCCTGCGCTGCCGATGTCAGCTCGCGCTCCCGATCACCCAGGGAGTGGGCCGCCGCGTGGAGCGTCGCGATCGCGTGCTCGAGCTCGTCGGCTGCAGCTCTCGCGCGCACGTTCCGTTCGTCTTCGGCGAGGCGCTGCGCCGACTCGGCCTCGGCGAGACCGGCGCGGAAGCCCTCCGCGTGCCCGTCGGCGTAGCCGCGCATCCGAGCGCGGGCATGCTCCTCGCCGCCCCCGCCTGCGTCCAGACGCGGGAACAGCACCGGCGAGAAGGCGTCAGTAGACATACTCGTCCTCGTCGGCTCGCTGCACCGTGATGTCGCCTGCGGCCTCGAGAGCCCGGATCGTGCGCACGATCTCGGCTCTGGCCTCCTCGACCTGCGACACGCGCACCGGGCCGATCGTGCGGGCCTCCTCGTCGAGGTTCTCCCGGTTGCGCTCGGAGACGTTGCGACGAATGAGGTCGGCGATCGGCTGGTGTGCGCCCTTCAGCGCGAGTGCCAGCGAACGGATGTCCATGCCCCGCAGAACGCGCTGGGTGTCGCGGTCGTCGAGCTTGACGATGTCGGCGAAGGTGAACATGCGCGAGCGGATGTCCTCCGCGAGCGCACTGTCCCGGTCTTCGATGCTCGCCAGCAGCGCCTTCTCGACGGTCGCGCCGGAACGGGCGATGATCTCCACCAGAGGCTCGACGCCGCCGAGCACTTCGGGTGCATCTCGGGTGGCGAAGGTTCCGGTCCGTGATCTGAGCGCGTCGGCCACGATCGCGATCGCCTCCTGCGATGCGGTCCCCATCGTCGCGATGGCGTGGGCGACATCGGTGCGGGTGGGGTCGGGGAGTGCGGCAAGCACGGCTGCGGCCCGATCGGTGGGGAGGTGCGCGAGCACGAGGGCGACCGTCTGGGGGAGCTCGCCGTCGAGCATCGTCGCCAGCTGCGCCGGATCGGCGGATCCGAGGAACTCGAAGGAGGAAGCCATCGAGGAGGAGCCGACTCTGCCCAGCACAGCGGCGGCGCGCTCGGCGCCGAAAGTGGCCTCCAGCAGGCCGGCGGCGATATCGCGTCCGCCACGTGCCGGCGGCAGGTGCCCCGACGCGATCCGGTGGAACTGTCCGAGGGCTTGGGCGGTGGTCGCCGCATCCAGATTCTGCAGGTCGATGATCTCGGCGGCTACGGCCTCCGCCTCCGCCTCCGTGAGGTGCTTCATCACCTCAATGGCCTGGGCGCGGTCGAGGTTCATCAGCACGACGGCCGCCGTCTGCCGGTCGGTCAGTGCGGTCATACCTGCTGCCTGTCGTCGATGAGTGTGCGCAGCAGGTCGGCGGTGCGCTTCGGGTCCTGCCGGGTGAGGGAGTCGATCTCCGCCCTACGGCGCTCGAGGCTGACCTGTGCGGGCTCGGGGTCAGGCTCAGGCTCCGGATCGGGCGCCGTCTCGAGGAACGCCAGGGGCGTCGTGGGGGACTGATCGATCGCCGCGGTCGCGCCCGCGTCGAGGGCGGAGAGCGCGGGCGGACGATCGCCGAAGAGCTGGTCGAACTCGGTGGCGGCACTGCTGCGTCGCCGCGCGCGCATGATGAGGGCTGCGAGACCTGCGAGCAGCGGGATGGCGATCGCCGCGGCGATGATGATGGTGTTCAGCAGGCCCGCCTGGCGCTCAGCGCCCTCGGCCTCCTTGGCCGCCTGGAGTGCGGTCTGCGCTGCTTCGGAGCTGGTCTGGTTGAAGGAGACGAGCTCGACGGCGATCGAATCACCGCGATCGGTGTCGATCCCGGCAGCGGTCTCGACCAGGTCGCTCAGCTGCGCGGTGCTCAGGTCGCCGCCCGCACCGGAGTCGATCGCGACCGACACCGACTGGCGCAGCAGCGATCCGGCCGGAGTGGAGGTGCTCTGCGTGCTCTTGTTGACCGCGTTGGTCTTCGACGTCTCGGTGGACTCCGACGTCCCGTCGCCGTCGGCCGATGGCACCGCGATGTTGTCGGGACCGAGCACACCGGCGTTCGAGCTCGAGCCGTTCTGCCGGTCGGTCCTGGTCTGCTCGGTGAGCGGGGGAGCGCCCTCGGCCGGCGTGTAGGTCTCCTCGACGCGCTCGTTGGCTGAATGATCGATCTCGGCGACCACCGTCACCTTGGCGTTGCCCGGCCCGACGACGGTGTCGAGCATCTGCTGCACGCTCGCCGTCACCCGCGCCTCGTAGTCGCTGGCCTGCTGGTCCATGCCGCCGGTGGTCCCGACGCCTGCAGCCGAGAGCGTCTGACCGCTCTGATCCACGACGGCGACGTTCTCGGGCTTCATGCCGCTGACCGCCGCTGAGGTCAGATGCACGATCGCCTCGACCTGCTTCGGCGAGAGCGTCGAGCTGCCGGACGTCTCGACGAACACGGATGCGGTGGGATCGACCGTCTCCGAGACGAAGACGCTCTCCTCCGGGATCGCGAGCTGCACCGATGCCGCGGTCACACCCTTGATCGACGAGATGGTCGCTGCGAGCTCACCCTCGATCGCGCGCTTGAAGGTCACGGACTGCTGGAACTCGCTCGTCGTGACGCCCATCTTGTCCAGCAGCGAGTACCCGCCGGAGCTGGCGCCGGGAAGCCCTGCGGAGGCGGCGGCGAGCCGCTGGTCGTAGACGTCCTTCTCGGGAACGAGCACGGTCGCCCCGCCGTCGGCCAGTTCGTAGGGGACCGAAGACGACCGCAGCTGCTCGACGACGGCGTTCGCATCGGAGGCGCTCATGCCGGAGAACAGCGGGGTGTAGGTGGGACGACTGAGCCAGCTGGAGAGAGCGACGATCCCGAGCGCGAGCACGGCGACGCCGATGATCGCGATCGTGCGCTGCGCGAGCGAGAAGCCCGCGATCACGCGTCCGATCCGCTGGAACACGTTCGTGACGGCCTGGGGCATCAGGCTTGCATCCGCATGATCTCGTTGAACGCGTCGACGCCCTTGTTGCGCACGGCGGCGACGAGTTCGAGCGTGACCGACGCGCGCGAGGACGCGATCATCGCCGAGTGGATGTCGTCGAGGTCGCCGGTGACGGCGGCGACCTTGAGCTTGTCGGATTCGGACTGCAGCGACCGCAGCTCGTCGATCGCACCGGTCACGCTGTTCGCGAAGGCGGTGTCGTCCGTCGCTTTCGCGGGGCCCGTCGGCGGGGCGAGGGTGAACGCCGAGGAGATGCCCTCGATGCCGGAGATGGGGGGCATCAGCTGCGTCCGATCTGCAGTGCGGATTCGTAGGAGTTGCGTGCGCGGTCGACGATCGCCGCACTGGCCTGGTAGCCGCGCTGGGCGAGGATGAGCTGGCTCATCTGGTCGCCGAGGTCGATGTCGGGGTAGCGCACATACCCGTCCGCGTCCGCGAGCGGGTGGTCGGGCTGGTGCACGAGGCGTCCCTGCGCGCTGCCCTGCACGGTGCCTGCCACGTACACGCCGGGTGACTGGTCGCTGGTCTGGGCCAGGATGTATCGCTGGCGGAAAGCGGCCCCGTTGCTCGGCGCGGCGGTGTTGATGTTGGCGATGTTGTCGCTGATGGCGTCGAGCCATTTGCGGTGCACGGTCAGTCCGGTGCCGGCGATGCCGATCGCGTCGAAGGTCATGAGGTCCTCATCGCGGTGCGCATCGACGTGAACGAACCGTTCACGGCCTGCGTGGCGAACTGGTAGCGCAGCATCGTGTCGATGCTGGACAGGGTCTCGGTGTCGAGGTTGACGTTGTTGCCGTTCAGGCGCGTCGGCTCGAGGGAGGTGCCGACCGATGCCCCGACCCGCCCGTCGCCCGCATCGATCGAGCGGGCGAGCGCATCTTCGAACTGCACGCGCTTGGCGTGATAGTTCGGAGTGTTGATGTTGGCGATGTTGTCGGAGATCGCGCGCTGGCGCAGCGCGAGGCCGTCGAGCGCACTCGTCAGCGCGTTGATGGTCACAGAATCGAACACGAACCGGCTCCCCGTGTGTGGCTGGTGTGGCCGATCCATGGCCGAGTCTTGCGAGCCATCCGTGCTCTCACTGCTCTATCGGCAGGAGGATCCGCGATGTTAGAGAGCGGTCTCACCCGTCGACGTCGAGGTAGGCGGGCTCTTCCGGCCGCCGGGTGCTCGGGATGCGACTCACGGCGCCGAGGTGCTGCTTGAGGCCGTCGAGATCGGCCCTGGTGCGCTCCATCGCCGAACGCTGGAGCTCGACCACCTGTCGCGCCCGGTCGGCGAGTGCGGGCGGAAGCGATGTGGCCGGCGGCATCCACGGTGCGATGTCGTCGATATCGGCGGTGCCCGGCGCTGAGGCGAGGATCCGCTCAGCGTCTCTCTCGAGTCGATCGAGCATCAGGGTCCATTCGGCGACGCTCACGACCGCGCCTCGGCCACGGTCCGTGCGGCTTCGTGCCAGGCGTCCCGCAGCGGGGAGATGATCTCGTGGCACGCGTGCGTGCGCTCGGGGTCGCGACCGATGTTGGCGCCGATGAGCGTCTGCGAGAGGAACACGTACAGGGAGCGCAGGCCGGCGCTGCCGTTCCAGTCGTCGGTCAGCGACGACGACAGCTCGGAGACGATCGCCTGCGCGTGCTGCAGCTGCGCGTTCGCCTCCACCCAGTCCTCGGCCCGCTGCGCGTTCTCACCGCGTTCGATGTCGAGCAGGAGGCGGTCGTAGAGCATCGTCACCAGACGCTCGGGCGGTGCCGAGAGGACGGCATCCTCGCGGTAGCGCTGCTGGGCGCGGAGTGCGGCGTTCATGCTCACTTCCCTGAGCTCGAGCCCGGCAGGGCGGCGATCTGCGAGGTGAGGTACGACGACTGCGACTGCATCTGCGACAGCATCACCTCGAGGCGGGCATAGGTGCGCTCGAGCGAGGCCTTGCGCTGTGCGAGGCGCACGTCCCAGCGCTCCATCTGCTCGCCGAGGCCCTTGACCTCGCTCTGCTGCCCGGTGATGCGTGTGGTGAGCAGACCCTCGTACTTGTCGGAGTAGACCTTGGCGGTGTCCTGCACACGTGAGGCGATGTCGGAGAAGAGTCCGGCTACCGCGTCAGGATCCTTCGCGAGGGCTTCGGCGAACTTCTCCTCGTCGAAGCTCATCACGCCGTACATGTCGGAGGAGATGCCGATGGATGAGGGGGAGACCCCGTCGACCGGGTGCTGCACGGCGTCGGCGAGGGCGTTGCGGAGGCCCCGGATCGCACTGTCGCCGGTGAAGACGCCGAGTTTCGTCTTCTCGCCCTGGTTCGCCGCCACGGTCGCCTTCGATCCGTTGTCGATGCGAGTCAGGATGTCCTTCACCGCGGCGATGAAGTCGGCTGAGGCCTTGGTGCGTGCCGCGGTGTCGACGGCGACGCCGATCGTGACCGGGGTGGCTGATGCGGCGGAGACGGTGACGTCGACGCCGTCGAACAGATCGGTGAAGGTGTTGCTCGATGAGGTCAGCACCTGCTCCGCGCTCGTGCCGGCCCACAGCCGCAGCTGGGCGTTGCTGCCCACGTCGATCACGGCCGCTCCGGCTTCGGTGGAGAGGTCGGATGCGGTGCCGGCCTCGACGGCGGAGAGGTCGCCGCGGTAGGCGTGGAACTGTCCTGCCTCGCCGGAGTCGGCCGCGCGCAGCTGCAGACGGTGCGTCATGTTGCCGTCGGCGTCGCGCCCGGCGGGCACGGCGGTGGCGACGATGCCGAAGCCTGCTTCGTTGACGGCCTGGGCGACATCCTGCATCGAGGTGGAGTCGGCCGTGACCTGCACGCGCTCGCCCTTCGCATTCTGGAGGGTGATCACCGGCGGGTCGACCGGCCAGCCCTTCGAAGCGGCGGAGACGATGGTGTGGTTCTTGGCGACCTTGTCGACGACGATGTCGGCTGCGAGTGCAGTGGCGCCCGTTCGCGTGGCGACGGTGACGGTGGGCGACGACGAGGAGGTCGTGAAGCGGGCCAATCCGTCGCGCGAGGCTGCCTTCTCGGCGGCGGTGGCGAGGTTCTGGACCGCGGTGTTGAGGGTCTGCAGCTGGGAGACGATGCCGTTCTTGTCATCCATCTTCGCCTTGAGGAGCGAGCGGGGGATGGCGTGCACCTCCATCAGGGCCTTGATGACCTCTGTGGTCTTCAGGCCGGACACGAGGCCGTCGAGCGAGAGAGACATGGTCGCCTTTCCGAGTCGGGAGCGGACAGGGCCCGGGCGCCGGTGGGCGCCCGGACCCTATGACGTGGTTCAGCGCAGGAGCTGGAGCACGCCCTGGTTGGCCTGGTTGGCCTGGGCCAGCATCGCCGTACCTGCCTGGGACAGGATGTTCTTCGACGTGAACTTGACCATCTCGGACGCCATGTCGGTGTCGCGGATACGGCTCTCGGCAGCGGCGAGGTTCTCCGCCGACACGTTGAGGCTGTTGATGGTCGACTCGAAGCGGTTCTGCAGCGCACCGTAGCCGGCGCGTGCGGTCGAGACCGCCTGGATCTGCGTGTCGATGCCCGCGAGCGCGGTTCCGTACGTCGCAGCGTCCGTCATGGTCGCCGCGAGCGTCTTGATGTCGGCGCCGAGGGTGGCGAAGTCGGTCAGGGCGACCGAGATCTGGTCCTCAGCGGCGACGGAGCCCGCACCGACCTGGAACGTCAGCGTGTCGCCGCCCGAGAGCAGCTTGATGCCGTTGAAGTTCGTGCTGCCGGCGATCCGGGTGAGCTCATCACCGAGGGTGTTGATCTCCTTCTGGATCGCGTCGCGCGACTTCGCGTTGTTCGAGTCGTTCGCACCCTGAGCGGTCAGGTCGCGAACGCGCTGCAGGATCGAGTGGACCTCGGTCAGGGCGCCTTCCGCGGTCTGGATGACCGAGATGCCGTCCTGGGCGTTGCGGGCCGCGACGTTCAGGCCGTTGACCTGCGAACGCAGGCCCTCGGAGATCGCGAGGCCTGCAGCGTCGTCGGCTGCGCGGTTGATGCGGAATCCGCTGGACAGCTTCTCGAGCGACTTCGACAGGTCGTTCTGCGTGTTGGACAGGTTGCGGTAGGCGTTGAGTGCCGACACGTTCGTGCTGATCTGCATACCCATAAGGGTTCTCCTCCGTGAATGTTGTTGTGCGGGAGACCATCCGTGGTCTCCCGTCCACACCTATCGGCGGAGGGAACGCGCCCGTTAGCAGAGCGGGCGGTGATAGCGGTCAGGCGGGCGTCGATTCCCGGAAGACATCTGCGATCCGGGAGCTGCTCGCATCCGCGATCCGGGAGAAGTACGCATCGCGGGCTGCGGGGGAGACGCGCGTCGTGGTGACGGGGGCTGCGCCTTCCGCGAAGTATCGATCCAGAGCATCGCGCAGCAATCGGATCGCCTCCGAGCGCTGCTGCGACACCGCGGAGTGGGTCACGCCGAGCTCCTCGGCGATCTCCTTGACCGGTCGCTCGTCGAAGTACACCGCCTGCACGATCCGGCGCATGCGCTCGGGGAGTGCGCCGACGGCCTGCTCGAGCACCTCGCGCCGCTCGCCGACGAGCGCCGACTCCTCGGGAAGCGGGATCTCGGCCGCCACGTCGCGTGCGCCGGGATCTTCGAGTGTGGTCACGGTTCGCGCGGCATCCCCGAACGCCTCGAGGACGACCTCCTTCGTCACGCCCATCGCGGTGGCGACCTCGGTGGCTGTCGCCGTCCGGCCGAGTCCGGCGGTGAGGGTCTCGCGAACCGCCACCGTCTCCTTGATGCGCTTGCGGATGCCGCGGGAAGCCCAATCCATCGAGCGCATCTCATCGGCGAACGCACCGAGGATGCGGCGGCGTGCGTAGGCGCCGAACGGGACGCCCAGTGCGGGGTCGAAGGCATCGGCGGCCGTCACGAGCGCGAGCGCTCCGACGGCGGCGAGCTCGTCGCGGGGGATGTGGGTTGCACGGGCGTGGGTTTCGGCGGCGAGGTATCCGACCAGGGGGAGGTTGCTCTCGACGAGCAGATTGCGCTCAGCGCGCGACGACATGGGGGATGATCCACCTCTCTGGATGCACTCCGGGAGTTCCAAGGAGATGAATAGATGCACATATCACATAGGTCGTAATTTGTACATGGGGAGAACTATCCATCGCCGTTCCACATAGTAACGTTAGCCAAGCGCTGGCCGATAGTGACCTTTGGCCGCGTTGTCAGGCGGGGCGATCACTGGGGAAAAGGGGATCATGGGAGCCAACGAACTATCGATACAGCTGTGGCGCGAGCGCGAACTGCTCGAGATGCTGCTCTTCAAGCTCGACGAACAGCAGCTGCTTCTCGCAGCCGGACGATCCCAGTGGATACAGTTTGCCGCGCGTGAGATCGACCAGGTGCTCGACCGGCTGCGTGGCGCGGGACTCGCCCGCACCGTCGAGGTCGCGACCGTCGCCGAGGAGTGGGGAGCTCCCGAGACGGCGACGATCCGCGAGCTGATCGAGCACGCGCCGGAAGGCGCGTGGCAGGAGGTGTTCGCAGACCACATGCGCGCGCTCACGAGGCTCGCCGCCGAGGTCGAGCAGATGCGCGACGCCAACGCAGAGCAGCTCAGCGGAGTGCTCCGCGCCACCCAGGAGACGATCGCCGCGCTCGGACACGACACCGGCGAATACACGACCAAGGGCGACCGCGCCCGCGACGACGCAGCGCGCATCATCGATACCGAGATGTGACCGAGAGGGGATCATGTCGACCTTCAGTGGATTGAACACGGCGGCCAGTGGGCTGGCAGCCGCTCGCCGCGGCATGGACGTGGTGGGGCAGAACATCGCCAACCAGAAGACCGAGGGATACACCCGCCAGCGCGTGATGACCTCAGCCGTCTCAGCCGTCGCGCAGACCGGCCGGTTCAGCGTCGGAGCCCTGCCGGGGCACGGCGTCTCGATCGACGGCGTGGCCCGCCTCGGTGACGCTCTGCTCGACGCCAGGGTCCGCGACGCACTCGGTGCGTCGGGCTACTGGTCCACGCGGGCGGTGGCCGCGACCACGATCGAGGCCTCACTTGCCGAGCCCACCGCGAACGGACTGGCCGCCAGGCTGTCGAAGTTCTGGTCCGGATGGCAGGACCTCGCGAACACTCCGGACTCGGGGGCCGCGGCATCCAGCATCCTGGAATCAGCCAAGGAGCTCGCCTCCCACATCGCCGGCGGGTACCGCAACGTCGCCACCCAGTGGAGCAACGCGCGTGACTCCGCCGATCGCACCGTCTCACAGGTGAATGCGACCGCCGACCAGATCGCCGTGCTCAACGGCGAGATCCGTGACGCCCTCGCGTCCGGCCGCTCGGCGAACGAGCTGATGGACCAGCGGAGTCTCCTCGCGCAGAACGTGGCCAGGATGTCCGGGGCCGCGGCGACGATCGAGAGCGACGGCACGATGACCGTCCGGCTCGGCGGCAATGCGCTGGTCGCCGGTTCCGATTCCCGCCACCTCGTGCTGACGGGGCCGGCCTCGATCGACTCCGGTCAGCGCTTCAGCCTCTCCTGGGCCTCCGCACCCGACCTTCCCGTCTCGATCGACGGCGGCGAGCTGGGTGCTTCACTCTCGGTCCTCGCCCCCGCAGCCGATGGCGGCATGCTCGCCGGTCTCGCGGCGACCTACGACAAGGTGGCGACGGCCCTGGCCGAGGCGATGAACACGCAGCACCGGGCGGGCGTCACCTCCACCGGCCAGGCCGGCGGCGACTTCTTCACCCTCCCCACCACCGGATCCGCAGCGCTCGGCTTGACGGTCGCTGTCGGATCGGCCTCCGAGCTGGCGCTCGCAGCGCCCGGGTCGGGTGCGCTGGATGCGACGAACGCCGACTTGATCTCCCAGATCGGCCGTCGTGCCGGTTCTCCGGATGCGCTGTGGTCGGATCAGGTCACCCGGTTCGGGGTCGCGACGGCCGCCGATGTGCAGCGCGCCAAGCTCTCGGACTCCGCCGCGGTCGCCGCGGTCGGGGCGCAGCAGTCGGTCGCCGCCGTCGACGGCGACGAGGAGACCATCAGCCTGCTCACCTACCAGACCGCCTATCAGGCCGCAGCCCGCGTGATGACCGCGGTGGATGAGGCGCTCGACGTGCTCATCAACCGCACGGGTCTCGTCGGACGCTGATCGAAGGAGCACCGTGATCTCTCGAGTGACGTCATCGTCCATGACGCAGACGGCGATGCGCCAGCTGCAGTCAAACCTCACCGAGCTGGCGCGTCTGCAGGAGCAGGCGACGTCTCAGCGTGCTTTCGCCACCCCTTCCGAGGATCCGGCGGCCGCGGCCACCGCCATGGCTCTGCATTCGGAGCAGCGCCGCATCGAGCAGTATGCGCGCAACATCGACGACGGACTGGCCTGGGTCACCGCGGCCGACAGCGCCATCACCGCGAGCACTGCTCTGCTGGGGAGGGTGCGCGACCTGACGGCTCAGGGCGCGAACGACGGCGCTCTCGACGCCACGGCAAAAGAGGCCCTGGCCGTCGAGCTCGAGGGCATCCGCAAAGAGCTGCTCTCCCAGGCCAACACCCGGCTGCTCGGCCGCTCGGTGTTCGCCGGGACCTCTGACACGGCCGCGTTCGCCGCGGACTACAGCCACAGCGGTGTGCCGGGGGCGGAAGTCTCCCGGCGGGTGTCCGACGCGGCATCGGTGCGTGTCGACACCGACGGCGCCGCCGTCTACGGCACCGGAGATGATTCGGTGTTCGCCCTCGTCGACAAGATCGTAGCCGACCTTCGCTCCGGCACGAACGTCGGTCCCCGGCTGGCAGAGATCGACAGCCGTCGAACTGCCATGCTGGGAGTGCAGGGTTCGGTCGGCACCCGGCAATCTCAGATCGAACGCGCCAAGGAGGCGGCAGTGCAGAATTCCGTGTCCCTCGAATCCCGCAGAGTCGCGGTCGAGGACGTCGATTCGATCGAGGTGCTCGTGCGCCTGCAGGCGCAGGAGCTCGTGTACCGCTCGGCGCTCGCCGTGAACGCGCGCGTCCTCCAGCCCTCGCTCATGGACTTCCTGCGATGACCGTCGCGCTGACCTTCCTCGCGCCGCCGCCCGGCTTCGCGCCGCATGTCGACTTCGCCCTCGCGCCGATCGACGGTGCGGACGGCCTGTTCGCGATGCGGGCTGTCGACGACGCCGACCTGCGCCTGTACCTCATCGACCCGAGTTCGGTGCTGAGCGAGTACGCGCCGATCCTCACCGACGAGCAGGCCGGCGGATTGGCGCTCGGATCGGCCGAAGACGCGCTGATCCTCGTGGTCGCCCACCCCGCAGCCGATGGTGTGAGCGTGAACCTGCTGGCTCCCGTGATCGTCAACCGCACGACGGGAGCCGCCTCGCAGGTGATCCTCGAGGACCAGGACTACCCCCTGCGCGCTCCGCTCGGCTGATACGCGGCCCGGGCCGGCGCTGACCGCTTTCCCAGCGTGACGACGGCTAATCTGGAGTCGTGATCCTTGCCGTCGACACTTCTCTGGGCACGGCTGTCGCCCTCATCGATGCCGACGGGGCACGACGGGCCGAAGTCGGCGCCGCCGACCCCCTCGGCCACGCCGAGGTGATCGGCGACCTGCTCGTCGATGCGCTCCAGGAGGCGGGTGACGGCGACGTCACACATGTCGTCGCAGGCATGGGCCCCGGTCCCTTCACCGGGCTGCGGATCGGCATCGCCACGGCACGCGCCTTCGCGCTCGGACGCGGGCTCCCGGTCATCCCCGTCCCCAGCCACTTCGCGGCAGCACTCACGATGCTCGAGACCGAGACGACGCCGTTCGCGATCGTCACCGACGCGCGCCGCCGTGAAGTCGCGATCACGGTCTTCGACGGTGTCGATGCGGACGGGATCCCGGTTGTCGTCGCCGAGACCGTCCTGGTGCGGGCTGTGGATGCCGACGCGCATCTCGACGGCATCCGCCGCATCGACGTGACGACGCTGTCCGCATCGGACCTGGCGCGGGTGGGAGCACGGGCGCTCGCTGCGGGCCGCACGCTCACGGGCGATGAACCCCTCTACATGCGCCACCCCGATGTGACCCTTCCCGGTGCGCCGAAGAAGGTGGGGACATGACTCTCCGCGACGCGACGCCCGAAGACCTCGACGCGATCATGGCCATCGAGACGCGGTCGTTCCCCACGGATGCCTGGAGCTCCGAGACCATGTCGGCCGAGTTGCAGAGCCCGCACGGCCGATATCTCGTGGACGAGCACGACGGCGTCGTGATCGGATACGGCGGGGTGCGCACCCTTCGCGGCAGCGCCGATGCCGACATCCAGACCATCGCCCTCCTCGCCGAGCACCGGGGGCAGGGGAGGGGCAGGGCACTTCTTCGCGCGTTACTCTCGGCGGCCGTGGAGCGTGGCGCGCGTGAGGTGTTCCTCGAGGTCCGAGCCGACAATCCCTCCGCCGAGGGGCTCTACCTCGCCGAGGGGTTCGAGGAGCTCGCGCGTCGTCCGCACTACTATCAGCCGGACGACGTCGATGCGATCGTGATGCGCCTGGAGCTGCGCCGTCACCCGGCATCCGCCACAACCGCCGAGGAGACGACCGCATGAGCGAACCACTGGTCCTCGGTATCGAGACGAGTTGCGACGAGACGGGCATCGGCATCGTCCGCGGACGCACCCTGCTCTCGAACACCATCGCGTCGAGCATGGACGAGCACGCCAGGTACGGCGGGGTCGTGCCGGAGGTCGCCGCACGCGCGCATCTCGAGGCGCTGCAACCCTCGATCGACGCCGCGCTCGCCGAGGCCGGTGTGCGCCTCGGCGACCTCGATGCGGTCGCCGTCACGAGTGGTCCAGGACTCGCGGGCGCTCTGATGGTCGGAGTCGGAGCGGCGAAGGGACTGGCCGTCTCGATCGACAAGCCGCTCTACGCGGTGAATCACCTCGTCGGGCACATCGCTGCCGACATCCTCACCGCCGACTCCGCTCCTCTCGAATACCCGACCATCGCGCTGCTCGTGTCGGGCGGGCACACCTCGCTGCTGCACGTGCGCGATCTCACCACCGACGTCGAGCTGCTGGGCGAGACGATGGACGATGCGGCGGGAGAGGCCTTCGACAAGGTCGCCCGCCTCCTGTCGCTGCCGTATCCGGGTGGTCCGGAGATCGACCGTGCGGCTCTTGACGGCGACCCGAACGCGATCCGGTTCCCGCGGGGACTCTCCCGCGCGTCAGACCTGGCGAAGCACCGCTACGACTTCTCGTTCTCCGGGTTGAAGACGGCTGTCGCCCGCTGGGTCGAGCGGTGCGAGGCCGACGGCATCGATGTCCCGGTCGCCGATGTCGCCGCGAGCTTCCGTGAGGCCGTCGTCGACGTGCTCGTCACGAAGGCGCTCGCCGCCTGCGCCGACCTCGGTGTCCCGCGACTGCTGCTGGGCGGAGGAGTGATCGCGAACCGGCGTCTGCGCGAGGTCGCTCTCGAACGAGCCGAAGCAGCGGGTGTCACGGTGCGCATCCCGCCGTTGTCGCTGTGCACCGACAACGGCGCGATGATCGCGGCACTCGCATCTGAGTTGATCTCGTCGGGCCGCCGTCCATCGACGCTGGCGTTCGGTGCGGACTCGACCCTCCCGGTGACCGAGATCCAGATCGCCGAGGCGGTGCCGGCATGAGCGACGCCCCAGGTTTCGCCGACGCGAAGGACTCGACGACGCCGTCGGCGCGCATCGAACGCCCCAGCGACGAGGTCGAGCACCCGGCAGGGTCGGCGCGACTCCCGGGCGCCCGCCGCGACGGCTACACCAGGCTGCCGACCGGCCCCGTCGGCATCGAACCGGTGGTGGCGAGCGGGCCCGACATCGATGCTCCGGATGAGACCGAGTGGGAGCCGTCGACGGGAGCCGCCCAGATCGATGACACCAGGCTCGCACCGTGGGCCCTGCTCGCCGCGATCGTGGCACTCGGAGCTTCGTTCTTCGTCGGCTGGGGGATCCCGGTCGCCGTCGTCGCGGTCATCGCCGCGATCATGTCGCTGCGTCGCCCCGTTGAGAGCCGGGCGATCGCGCGCTGGGCCCTCGTGCTCGGGCTCTGCGCCACCGTGTACAGCCTGGGGTGGCTGGTCTGGGCAGGCATGCAGTTCGAGAGGCTCGGCTGACGCGATGCTGGGTGCCGACGAGGTCGAGGAACTGCGCTCCCTGCAGGCGCGGGCCTACGGCCGGGACGCGGCGCTCACCGAGGCAGAAGCACTCAGGCTGGACGACCTCGAGGGGCGTCGGTTCGTGCCTGCCGCTGCGTCCGTCGACACGACGACACCGCTCGACTCGGCGACACCGCTCGATGTCGCGTCGTCGCCGGCCACGGCACGGCTGCCCGGCGAAGGGGCCGGCGAACTCCGCGGCGTTGAGGCAGAGCATCGGCAGGACGATGCTGCTGAGTCGTTCGCCGCCGCGGATGCCGGTTCGTCGACAGCCGGGGGAGACACACGCGATCCCGTGGAGACCGTACGCTCTCTGCTGCGCGCGCACTGGCGCCCGGCCGTGCTCGTAGCCGCGGCGTTGGTGGTGGTCGGTGCAGGGGTCGGATGGATGCTCTTCGGCAGGTCTGGTCCTGCTCCGGTCGCTCTGTCCGCACAGCAGCAGGAGTGGCAGGGCGCTCTGCTCGCCGGAGACCTCTACGACCAGGGATCCGTGCGCGCCCTCGCGGTCGAGCAGGGAGCGGTGATCTGGACGGCGACCAAAGACGACGGCGAGAGGACGTGCCTGCTCGTGGCGAAATCCGCGTCGGCGCTGCCCAACTGCGAGCTCACCGAGACGGTCGAGAAGACGGGTCTGTTCGGAGCAGTCACTCTGGAATCGAGCGACGAGGTCAGACGTGAGCTCAACGTGCAGATGATGTTCACCGCATCCGGCGAACCTGCCGTCGCCGCCCGCACGGAAGAATACGGCCCCGGCACCACCAATGGTGTGATGTATGCGAACGCCGAAGAGGCGGAGAAGGCGAAGCGGATCGCGGCGCAGGGGTTCGAGATCAACTCGCTCTGGGTCATCGGCTACGACGGTGAGGTGCCTGTGTGGACGGGGATGGAGGTCAAGGGCTTCCAGACCTGCCTCATCTACGACGGCTCCGATGAGCAGTTCCCGCGGGTCTGCGCCGACGCGCTCACGATGCAGGAGCAGAGCGCCACGCTGGTGCTGAACGTGGTCGACGACGAGAGCGGCGACGTCACCCGCCTCGAGCTTCCGACCGCGAGCAACGGGAGCTCGTCTCTGATGGTCACGCGTGTGGGAGGTGCCGACGATGCTGCCAGAGAGTGACGCCGACGAGCTGCGGGCGCTCCAGCGCAAGGCCTACAGCCGTGATGGCCTCATGGCGGACCACGAGATGAAGCGGCTGCGCGAACTCGAAGACCGGTACCGATCGCTGTCGACGCCAGCGGAGTCCCCATCGTCGAGCGAGGATTCCGCAGACGAGCGGCCGGAGTCCCCGCACGATGATGCCCCGGATCAGGGGGAGGATGACGAGCAGGCGTTCGCACAGGCGGCTGATCCCGTGCCGGCGACGTCGAACGCACGGAGCACCATCCGTCGTGCCCTGCGGCAGTATCGGGTGGGCGTGTCCGTGCTCGCCGTGCTGCTTCTGGCCACCGGCGTCATCACCGGATGGGCGCTGTTCGCGCCGCGCGCCGACGGTATCGTGCTGACGGCGGCGCAGCAGGAGCGCCGTGACGTGCTCGCCGCGGCCGACTTCGATCCCGGCTCGCTCCGTGCAGTCGCCCGCGACGAGAACGCCCTGGCCTGGTATGCCACCAAAGACGATGCCACCTTCGTGTGTCTGATCCTCGATGTCGGCGAACAATCGCAGTCGAGCTGCCTCAGAGGCGGTGACGTCGGGCGGGGACTGAACGTGTCGTTCCCCATCGCACGCGACGACTCGGACGATGACCCTTCCGGCATGGAGGGTGTGGGTGCCACGATGCTCGTCTCGACGGCGGGTGAGCCCATGGTCGCTCTGCAGCGATGGACGATGTCACCCACGTCGTCCTCACAGTTCGCGGGCGAGGAGCGTGCTCGTGCAGAAGAGCTCGCCGACGAGGGATTCGCCTTCTCGATCGCGATCCTCGGCTACTTCCGTTCGGCGCCCGTATGGATCGGCGACAGGTTCTCGGATCAGGGCGATATCGAGAAGTGCCTCATCGTCGATGCCCGTGACCAGACGACGTGCATGCCCCTCGCCGCGGCGTTGGAGTCCGGGATCGGGACCCGGGTCGACGACGTCGGCGTAGCCGACGGTGCGGTGGTCGGTTCGTCGATGCTCGAGGCGAGGTTCACGAGGTGGCAGACCCCGTACCTGGTCGTCACCGCAGCGCCTGCGCAACTCAGCGTCACGCCGGGGGATTCCGTTCTCGTGGAGGCCCCTCCCGGTGATCCGATCGAGGTCGAGCCACCGGGGCGCGGTACGGGCGGCTGAGTGCTGATCAGCCTGCGGCCGGCACCCGGTCGGCGAGGATCGCCAGACGTTTGTCGCCCACTCGTGCGAGGATCAGCGTCGCCTCCTTGTCGCCGCGCAGCACGAGCTTCTTGCGGAACGTCGCAGGGTCCACATCGACCCCGCGCTTCTTGATCTCGAGGCGTCCGATGCCGTGCGCCTTGAGTGCGGCACTGATCGCCTTGGGGCTTGCTGGAAGAGTTTCACGCACGCGGAAAGACTGCACGAACGGGCTCGTCAGCGCCGTGTCCGATGTCAGGTAGGCGATGTGCTCGTCGAGCATTCCGGCGTCGAGACTCCTGGCCACGTCGCCGATCAGGCGTGCGCGGATGACGGCCCCGTCCGGCTCGTGCAGGAAGGCTCCGAGCTCGCGCACCGGTTCGTCGGCGGCATCTGCGGGCGCGGTCAGTTCGTGCGAGCGGTCGTCGCGGATCACGAGGGCCGAGCGGCGCACTCCTTCTCTGGCGAGGACACCGCTCCAGACGACGAGTTCGACCACGCTGCCGTCGGCGCTCACCCACTGCGCCTCGGCGTCGGAGGGGAGCGTGTCGCGGTCGTGGGCCGGTCCGAGCTTGATGCCGGTCGGATGGCGGGCCGCGACGTCGAACGCCCACTCCAGCGAGGGCGAGTAATCGTCGGCGGAGACGCGCCGGGTCTCGCTGTGTCCGGAGGTGCGTCGGGCCGGATCCATCCAGATCGCGCGGGTGCTCGGGCTCTCCGATGCGGGCAGGGCGTCTTCTGCGGTGCCGTGACGCACCACCGCGCTGTCCCCGAACGGAGCCAGGTTGTAGGCGGCGATCGCTGCGGTGACCTCGTCGGCGTCGACGGCCATCACGTCGAGTCCTGCTCCGGTGAAGGCGAGGGAGTCGCCCCCGATGCCGCAGCCCAGATCGGCGACCCGGGTGAGGCCCGCGCTGCGGATCCGCTGCGCATGCCGGGCGGCGACGCCGAGTCTCGTCGCCTGCTCGAGGCCCGCGCGAGTGAACAGCATCCGCGCCGCGAACGGTCCGAACTTCGCCGTCGCCTTGGATCGCAGATGAGCTTGCCCGACGACCGCGGAGACCAGTTCGGGGGAGTGCCCCTCGGCGCGCAGCCGCGAGACGGCCCTGGCGACGTCGGCGGTCGATCCGATCGGCCCGACCGCATCGAGCAGCTCGAGACCGGCGGGGGTCAGCAGGGCACGCAGCTCGGACATCTCCACGCCCTCAGCCTAATTCCCCGCTCGGTGGGGCGAACCGAGGCGCGCACTGGCACTCGCATTGCATGAGTGCCAGCGGAGCGCCTAGACTGGATTAGCACTCTCGGGTTGAGAGTGCGAACAAGTCTTTCGTGTCAGCGTCAAGAAAGAAGAGGTAGACCGTGTCGGTTTCCATCAAGCCGCTCGAGGACCGCATCGTCATCCAGCAGGTCGAGGCCGAGCAGACCACCGCGAGTGGCCTGGTCATCCCCGACACTGCCAAGGAGAAGCCCCAGGAGGGCGAGGTCGTGGCTGTCGGCCCCGGCCGCATCGACGACAACGGCAACCGCGTTCCGATCGACGTCGCCGTCGGCGACCGTGTCCTGTACAGCAAGTACGGTGGCACCGAGGTGAAGTTCGGCGCAGACGAGTACCTCGTCCTGTCCGCTCGCGACGTCCTCGCGGTCGTCGTCCGCTGATCTGCTGAACCCGGCTTCCGGCCCTTCTCGAAGGGTCAGGGCCATGGTCCTCGAAGGGGGCTCGGATGCGCATCGCATCCGAGCCCCCTTCTGCGTCCGCCAGCGGCCATCCGTTTTCTGCCAAACTCCGCCGGGCCCACCGCACGGGAAGTTCGAGCACTCGGGGCGGGCATAGGGTTGTGCGGTGACTCCCGAGACGACCCGCGCGACCCAGACAGCCGGAGTCGCGTACGCCGGAGCCGCCTATCTCCTCTGGGGTGTGCTTCCCCTCTACTTCCTCCTCCTGCTGCCGACCGGGCCCTGGGAGGTCGTGGCGTGGCGGGTGCTGCTGTCGTTCGTCTTCTGTCTTCTGCTGCTCACGGTGATGCGTGGTTGGGCGGCGCTAGGGGTGATCCTCCGCCAGCCGAGACTGCTGGGGTGGACGGCGCTCGCAGGCCTCCTGATCTACGTCAACTGGCAGGTGTTCCTGATCGGGACACTCAGCGGCAACGTGATCGAGACGAGCCTGGGCTACTTCATCAACCCGATCACGACCGTGCTGCTCGGCGTCTTCGTACTGAAGGAACGCATCCGCAGACTGCAGTGGGCGGCCATCGCGATCGCGGCGATCGCGGTCGTCGTGATCGTCGTCGCGTACGGCGACGTCCCGTGGATCGCCTTGTCGCTGACCGCCTCCTTCGGGGTGTACGGGCTCATCAAGAAGAAGATCGGTCCCGCGGTCGACGCGGTCAGCGGCCTGACCCTCGAATCGTTCTGGCTGATCCCGATCGCGGTGGTTCAGCTGATCGTCGTCGCGCAGACCACCGGAATCACGATGGGAACGAACGGGTGGACGCACGCCCTGCTGCTCGCCTTCGCCGGCGTCGCGACCGCCGTGCCCCTGCTCCTCTTCGCAGCCGGCACCCGCCGGATCAACCTCACCGTGATCGGGATGATCCAGTTCATCACCCCGGTGATGCAGTTCCTCATCGGCCTGCTGGTCCTGCATGAGCCGATGCCGGCCGAGCGCTGGGCGGGCTTCATCATCGTGTGGATCGCGATCGCGGTCTTCGTCGTCGATCTGCTGCTCAATGCGCGTCGCGGGCGCAGGATCCCGCAGGTCGCCGCGGTCTGATCCCGAGGCTCACCAGCGCGGAAACCCGGTGTCGGATCGTTAACGCACCGAGATACTTGCGACCCCTGCGCGCAGACCTCACGGCCTAGTGTTAGAGCACCCGATTGTGGTCACAATCCACGTTCAGTTACGCAAGGGAGCATCCTGAACGCATTGAAGGGCTCGCGCACAGCGAAGGTCTTCGCCGGGATCGCACTGATCAGTGCATCCGCCATCGTCATCGCCGGCTGCAGCAGCACGCCGAGCTCGGAGAACGGCGGCAGCGACAAGCCAGCTGCCGACCTGACGCTCAAGCTCGGATCGCTGCTTCCGCAGACGGGTTCGCTGGCGTTCCTCGGACCGCCCATGGAGTCCGGTGTCGGACTCGCGGTGCAGGAGGTCAACGACGCTGCCGCCGGAGTCACCATCGACCTGACGGCCGAAGACGAGGGCGACACCGACACCAAGGCCTACGAGACCTCGATCACGAAGCTGCAGGGCGCCGGCGTCTCCGCCATCGTCGGAGCCGCCGCATCCGGTGTCTCCAAGCTCATCCTCGACGGCAACGTGAGTGCGGGGATCCTGCAGATCTCGGCCTCGAACACGTCGCCCGACTTCACCACGTGGGACGACAACGGCCTGTACTTCCGTACCGCCCCCAGCGACCTGCTCCAGGGTGAGGTGCTCGGCAACCTGATCGCCGAGGACGGCGCCAAGACGCTCGGGATCATCTACCAGAACGACGCCTACGGCACCGGCCTGAACGACGCGATCACGTCGACGTTCGAGGGCACCGGTGGCGAGGTCGTCGAGTCGGTCTCGTTCAACGTCGGTGATGCGCAGTTCGACGCGCAGGTCGAGTCCATCAAGGCTCAGAACCCCGACGCTGTCGCGATCGTGTCGTTCGATCAGTTCAAGACCATCGCGCCGCTGCTGGTGAACGCCGGCATCTCCGCCGACAAGTTCTACATGGTCGACGGCAACCTGTCCGACTACGGCACCGAGATCCCGGTCTCGCTCGAAGGCGCGCAGGGAACCAAGGCCGGTCCGGCACTCGCAGATGACTTCACCGACCGACTCCAGGCCTACTGGACCGGTGAGGGCAACCCCGAGGTCAAGGACTTCACCTACGCGGCTGAGGCCTACGACGCCGTCATCCTCGTGGCGCTCGCCTCGCTCGCGGCCGGTTCCACCACCGGCACGGACATCGCCGGCAAGATGCAGGAAGTGTCGGGCGGTTCCGGCGACGGCAAGGAGTGCACCACCTTCGCCGAGTGCGCCAAGATCATCAACGACGGCGGCGTGGCCGACTACAACGGGTACTCCGGCGACATCACGTTCGATGAGGCAGGCGACCCCCAGGGTGCCTCGATCGGTATCTACAAGTACGGTGCCGACAACATGATCACCCGCACCAACTGATCTCAGGATCACAAGACGAAGGCCCCGGATCTGATCCGGGGCCTTTGTCGTGGGTGCTGACTGCGCGGCTCAGGCCGCGTCGGTACCGAGCGTTCCGAGGTAGAGACCGATCACCTTCGGGTCGTTCAGCAGATCCCGGCCGGTGCCTTCGTGGGCGTCCTTACCCTGATCGAGCACGTAGCCGCGGTCGCAGATCTGCAGGCAGCGGCGGGCGTTCTGCTCCACCATGATCGTCGTGACGCCGGCCTTGTTGATGTCGGAGACCCGGATGAACGCATCGTCCTGACGCACGGGGGAGAGGCCGGCAGACGGCTCGTCGAGGAGCAGCACCGATGGGTCCATCATCAGCGCGCGCGACATGGCGACCATCTGGCGCTCACCGCCGGAGAGAGACCCGGCGCGCTGTTTGAGGCGCTTGCCCAGCTCGGCGAAGATGCCGGTGACGAAC
The DNA here is from genome assembly GCF_002979515.1 of Microbacterium sp. MYb54. Classification (GTDB taxonomy): domain Bacteria; phylum Actinomycetota; class Actinomycetes; order Actinomycetales; family Microbacteriaceae; genus Microbacterium. The sequence continues at coordinate 211,614 of NZ_PCPA01000006.1, forward strand.
TCGAGCCGCTCCGGGTAGATCTTGGGGTTCTGATAGAGCCCCATCTGCAGGTTCTCCTCGATCGAGAGCGACGGGAACACGTTGTTCGTCTGCGGCACGAAGGCCACCCCGCGCCGGACGAGCTTGTCGGCTTTCAGACCGACGATGCTCTCGCCTTTCACCGTGATGTCGCCGCTTCGCACGTTGACCAGTCCGAAGATCGCCTTGAGGAGAGTCGACTTACCGGCGCCGTTCGGACCGATGATGCCGATCAGCTCACCCTGACGGGCGACGAGGTTCGCGCCGTTGAGGATGTTCACGCCCGGGAGGTACCCGGCGTGCACGTCCTTCAGCTCGACCACGATGTCGTCGGGTGAGGGGGCCTGTGATGCGTTCGTCGGCGTTTCCGCGCTCATGCGGCGCCCTTCCCGTCGGTGCCGGGGTCCGTATCGCTCGCTTCGAGCTCGGCCTCGGCTTCTGCTTCGATCTTCTCGCGGAGGCGGATCGCGGTGGCATCCTCGAGCACCGGGATGCGTCCGGTGACGGCTCCCAGGTCGAGATCCTGGTGCGCGCCCAGATAGGCGTCCACGACCGCGGGGTTCTCCATGACCTCGTCGGGAGGCCCCTCCGCGACGACGCGTCCTTCGGCCATCACGATCACCCAGTCGGCGATGTGGCGGACCATGTGCATGTCGTGCTCGACGAACAGCACGGTCATCCCCTGCTCCTTGAGGTCGAGGATGTGGTCGAGCAGCGACTGCGTGAGGGCGGGGTTGACGCCGGCCATGGGCTCGTCGAGCATCACCAGCGTCGGATCGCTCATCAGCGCTCGCGCCATCTCGAGGAGTTTGCGCTGACCGCCGGACAGCGATGCGGCGAAGTCCTTCTCCTTCGCGTCGAGCTTGAAGCGTGCGAGCAGTTCTCGCGCCTTGCCCTCGATCTCGGTGTCCTGCGCCCGCCACAGGAACGGGAACAGGCTGGCCCAGAAGCCTTCGCCACGCTGGTGAGGAGCGCCGAGCTTCATGTTCTCGAGGACCGTGAGCAGCGAGAGCGACTTGGTCAGCTGGAAAGTGCGGACCTGCCCCATCCTGGCCACCTTGAAGGAAGGGACGCCGGAGAGGCTGTGGCCGTCGAACGACCAGGTTCCGCTGTTGGGCTTGTCGAATCCGCAGAGCAGGTTGAAGAGAGTGGTCTTTCCCGCTCCGTTCGGGCCGATCAGCGCGGTGATCGCACCCCGAGGCACTTCGACGTGGTCGACGTCGACGGCGGTCAGACCGCCGAAGCGGCGCTGGACGGCATCGACGATGAGGATCGGATCGACCTTGGCGACGCCCGGCTTCACCTCGCCTTTCGTGAGGCCGGTCGTCTTCGGGCGTCGGATGCTTCCCGTCGCGGGTGCGGCGGTCACCATCGCGTCGCCGGACGCGGGGACCGATTCTGGGGTCAGTTCACTTGACAAAGGTCATCTCCCTCTTGTCTCCGAGGATTCCCTGCGGGCGGAAGATCACGAGCAGCATCAGGGCGACGCCGACGAAGACGAAGACGAGCGTCGACGCCTGGCTGTCGGACATCGGCAGGAGGCCCGCTTTCGCCAGGGATGGGAGCAGGTTGGCCATGAAGGCGAACACGACCCAGAAGAGCACGGCACCGAGCGTGGGTCCGAACACCGTGGCGGCGCCACCGAGAAGGAGGATCGTCCACAGGAAGAACGTCAGCGACGTCGAATAGCTGCCGGGGACGACCGCCGAGGGGAGGACGAAGATGATCCCGCCGGCCGCGCCGATCACACCACCGACGACGAGCGCCTGCATCTTGTAGGCGAAGACGTTCTTGCCGAGCGAGCGCACGGCGTCCTCATCTTCGCGGATGCCCTTGAGGACTCGCCCCCACGGGCTGCGCATCAGCGCCCACACCAGCAGGATGGCGACGGCGAGGACGATCACGCCGAACACGCGGTTCCACAGGTCGTTCGCACTGTACATCCACGGCCCGAACCCGTATGTGCCCGGGGGGATGGGGTTCGCGTCGCGGAATCCGCCGTTGTACTGCGCGAGCCCGTCGGCCGAATTCGTGAACTCGTCGAAGAGCTGCGTCGTGAACAGCAGTCTCACGATCTCGCCGGCGGCGATCGTCGCGATGGCGAGATAGTCGGCGCGCAGGCGCAGCGTCGGAATGCCGAGGAGGACGGCGAAGAACGCGCCTCCCAGCAATCCGATGAGCATGCCGATCCACCAGGGCAGGCCGAAGCTGAGCACCGAGATGGCGTAGCCGTAGCCGCCGATCGCCATGAACGCGGCCATGCCGAAGTTGAGCAGGCCGGCGTATCCGAAGTGCACGGCGAGACCGGTCGCCGCGAGCGCGTAGGCGATGGTGACCGGGCTGAAGAGGTAGACGGCCGTGTTGGAGAAGATGCTTCCGAAGTCCATGGCGATCAGCCCAACCTTTCCCTGCGTCCGAGCAGACCCTGCGGTCTCACGAGGAGGATGACGATGAGCACGACGAGCGCGCTCGCGTACTTCAGGTCCGACGGGATCCACAGCGTCGAGACCTCGACCGCGATACCGACGATGAGAGAGCCGACGAGAGCGCCGAAGGCCGTACCGAGGCCACCGAGCGTGATGGCGGCGAAGATCAGCAGCAGCATCTGCATACCCATGTCCCACTTCACGCCCGGGCGGAAGTAGCCCCAGAGCACACCGGAGATCGCGGCGAGAGTGCCGGCGAGGATCCAGACGTACCGGATGACCTTGTCGACGTCGATACCGGATGCCGCAGCGAGCTGCGGGTTGTCGGAGATCGCGCGGGTCGCCTTGCCGATGCGGGTTCGAGTGAGGAAGAAGGCGACAGCGATGATGACGACGATGCTCACGCTCATGGCGATGATGTCGATGTAGGACAGCGAGATCGGTCCGAACTGGATGGGCGTCGGACTGGCGCCGGGCAGCTGGTAGGTGCCGCCGCCGATCATGAACTGGAAGACGTAGCGCAGCGCGAGCGAGAGCCCGATGCTGACGATCATCAGCTGCACCACCCCGAGGCCGCGCCTTCGCAGCGGACGCCAGAGGCCCGCATCGAGCGCCCAGCCGAACAGCCCGCCGCCGATCACGGCCGCGGCGATGCCGACCCAGAGCGGGAGGTGCCAGAACGTGGTCGTGACGAGCGCGACCAATCCGCCCCACGTCACCATCTCGGCGTGCGCGAAGTTCGACAGCCGCGTGGTGCCGTAGATCAATGCTGCACCCATCGAGGCGAGCGCCAGCAGCAGGCCGAAGTTCAGGCCGCCGACCAGCCGCGAGAGCAGCTGGTCGATGAAGGAGACGGTGACCCGCTCGCCCTCACCGAGGAACAGATTCATGATCTTGGTTCCGGTGAGACCGAACTCGACCTCGAAGGAGGCCGTCGTGCCGGAGATCGGCTGCGTCCCCGGTGGCAGGAGTGACGCGTCGACGATGACGCCGTCGGGAAGGGTCGACTCGTCGACCGTCAGGGTGTACTTCGCCTTCTCGGGCACGTAGAGACGCCATTTGCCCTCGGCGTCCGTCTCGGTCTCGCCCTTGAAGCCCTTGCCATCGATGGACATGACCACGCCTTCGACGGGTTGATCATCGAAGGTGACGACACCGGCGAGGTAGAACTCTGTGACCTCCTGTCCGTCGTCCGTCGTCTCGGCCGAAGCCGATGAGGGGGGCAGGAACACGAACGCGGTGAGCGCCATGAGGATAGCGAGCAGCGCGACCACCCAGGGGCGCTTTCGCTGCACGACGATTGTTGTGGGTCCCACGCAACCTCCACTATGAGTGCTGTGTCTCTGCGGTGTCGGGTTCGACCGCAGGGATGGACGACGCATTTGAGCGTAATGCGCGATCGGCGATTCACCTACGGTCCGTGTCAACAGTCCGGTAACGACGGGCTTCTGGGAATGTTCTCGGGCGTGTCTCGCTTAGAATCTTCATACGGGCCGAGGCCCCGCACCGGCCGACGTCGACCACCCCCCTCGCACTCGGACATGCGCGACTCGCGCAGAAGGAGAATCCATGGAACAGCACGATCCCTTCGGCTTCGTCGGACTGACGTACGATGACGTGCTGCTGCTCCCCGGGCACACAGACGTCATCCCCAGCGAAGCCGACACGTCTTCGCGCATCACCCGGCGTATCTCGGTCGCCACTCCGCTGCTCTCGAGTGCGATGGACACCGTCACCGAGTCGCGCATGGCGATCGCGATGGCTCGTGAGGGCGGCATCGGAATCCTGCACCGCAACCTCGCCATCGCCGACCAGGCCGCGCACGTCGACCGCGTGAAGCGCAGCGAGTCCGGCATGATCACCGACCCGATCACGACGACGCAGGACGCGACGGTCGAAGAGGTCGACAACCTCTGTGCGAAGTACCGCATCTCGGGTCTTCCCGTCGTGGATGACGAGGGCAAGCTGGTCGGCATCATCACGAACCGCGACATGCGCTTCGTCTCGGGCTTCGAGCGCCAGACGACGTTCGTCAAAGACGTCATGACGAGCGAGAACCTCGTCACGGCTCGGGTCGGCGTCGCTGCAGGCGAGGTCATCGCGCTGTTCGCGAAGCACCGCGTCGAGAAGCTGCCGCTGATCGACGACGAGGGCAAGCTCGCCGGTCTCATCACCATCAAGGACTTCGACAAGAGCGAGAAGTATCCGCTCGCCACCAAGGACGATCAGGGTCGACTGCGCGTCGGTGCGGCGATCGGCTTCTTCGGCGACGCCTGGGAGCGTGCAGAGGCGCTGCGCGATGCAGGGGTCGACGTGCTCGTCGTCGACACCGCGAACGGCCAGTCCCAGGGCGTCATCGACATCGTCCGCCGACTGAAGGCCGACGCGTCGTTCGAGCACATCGACATCATCGGCGGCAACGTCGCGACCCGTGAAGGCGCACAGGCGCTGATCGATGCCGGCGTCGACGCGGTCAAGGTCGGTGTCGGTCCCGGATCCATCTGCACCACGCGTGTCGTGGCCGGTGTCGGTGTGCCCCAGGTCACCGCGGTCTACGAGGCCTCCCTCGCCGCACGTCCCGCCGGGGTCCCGGTCATCGCCGACGGCGGCCTGCAGTACTCGGGCGACATCGCCAAGGCGCTGGTCGCCGGTGCTGACGCCGTGATGCTCGGCTCGCTCCTGGCCGGTACCGACGAGTCGCCCGGTGAGATCGTCTTCCAGTCCGGCAAGCAGTTCAAGCAGTACCGGGGCATGGGCTCGCTCGGTGCGATGCAGACCCGCGGCAAGCAGACCTCATACTCCAAGGACCGCTACTTCCAGGCCGACGTCCCCAGCGACGACAAGCTCATCCCCGAGGGCATCGAGGGACAGGTGCCGTACCGCGGACCCCTCGCCGCCGTGGCGTATCAGCTGGTCGGCGGCCTGCGGCAGTCGATGTTCTACGTGGGTGCGCGCACGATCGAAGAGCTCAAGACGCGCGGCAAGTTCGTACGCATCACCTCGGCGGGGCTCAAGGAGTCGCACCCGCACGACGTGCAGATCGTGGTCGAGGCTCCGAACTACAAGAAGTAGTCGACACCGACACAGCGAGAGGGACCGGATGCGATGCGCATCCGGTCCCTCTCGCTGTTCGCGTCAGGTGCGGATCAACCGCAGGTGTAGGTGACGCCGTTGACTTCCCATACTCCGGCGCCGAGCTCTCCGCACATCCCGACGAGGCTTGCCGCCACCGCGACGAGGATGACCACGAGGATGATCCAGAAGATGGTGACGAGCGCGCCGACGATGATGCCGGCGATGGCGAGACCCTTCGGCTGCTTGGCCTTGCCGAGCTTCACGGCCGCCACGATGCTGATGATGAGGCCGACGGGAGCCACCAGGAAGGCCAGCACGAGACCGACGATCGAGAGCACGCGTCCGGGCGGAGTGGGCTGGGGCTGCGGGTAGACGGGCGCCTCGGGCGCTGGGTAACCCGCAGCCGGATAGCCAGCGGCCGGTGCGGCCGGGGTGGCGCTCGGCGCGGCGTCCCACGCGGGAGCGGGAGCGGCGGCGGGAGGGGGAGCGGGAGCAGCGGGAGGAGCGG
>NZ_PCPA01000007.1 GCF_002979515.1 Microbacterium sp. MYb54
AGGAGGGGGATGCACAGCACGAAACGGCCCGGAGGGATGAGCCTCCGGGCCGTTCGTGTCAGTGCGTTCAGATGTGGCGGCGCCTGCGCAGCCAGAGCGCCAGGCCGAGGCCCATCGCGGCAAGCGCCGCGAACGCCGCGCCCGCCCAGATCGTGCCGTCAGCACCGGTCGTCGCGAGGTCTCCCCCACTGCTACTTCCGGCCACGGCGGTGACCGCGAGGTCGCCCCGAGCCAGCTCGACGCCCTGGGCATCAGTCGCGACGAGAGAGTGAGCTCCGGCCGGCGTCGCCGCAGGGATCGTGACCGTGGCCACCGCATCACCCTCGGCCGATACCGTCACCTCGCCGATGCGCACCGGCTCGGAGTGCAGCCAGAGCTGCACAAGGGCGTCAGGCTCGAAACCGCTCAGCTGCACGGTCACACTCGCTCCGGCGACGACCGAACCGATGGATGCCGTGACGGTCGCCTTCTTCCCCGGCTTCGCCTTCTTGACCTTCAACGGTGCGCTGGCGAGTTCGGCGCCAGCCGAGTCCTGCACGATGACGCGGTGCTTTCCGACCGCGGCGTTCGCCGGGATCAGCAGTCGCGTCGTCAGAGCACCCTTCGCATCGACCGCGGCATCCGTCAGCTTGACGTCGTCGAGCCAGACCGAAACCGTCGAGCGCGGCGCGAAGCCCGTGAGCACCGTGCCGACGGTCTCACCGGCACGCACCGAATCCGAGTCGAGTCCGAGCTTCGGATCCGTCACCGGGTTGCACTCGCTCAGGTCGTCGGCCGGTCGTGTCTTCGGCGCGCTACCGCTCTTCGGCGACGACGTGCCGTAGATCGCCATCTCGGCGACGGCCGCGAACTGCGTGCCCGAGATCGACGATGTGGCGGTGACCCGGATGTAGCGGGCCGTCGTCTCGGCGAAGTCCACGTCCTGCCACTCTGCGACGTTCTTCCACTCCCCCGAGGAGACGGGCACGTACGCCTGTCCGTCGGTCGACACCGCGACCTCGTACCCCTTGATCGGACCGTTCTGGTTGGCGCCGCGGCGCAGGTACGAGATGCCGTCGACCTGCTGGGCCGAACCGAGGTCGAAGGTCAGCACGTGCGGGTACGACGTGGCGGCCGAGCTCCACCGGCTGTGCCAGAACGTGCCGGCGTTGCCGTCGAGCATGTTCGCGGCCGCACCGTCTTCCCCTTCTGTCTCCTCGGAGCTCGCCGTCACGGAGATCTGAGCGTTGGGGATGCGGGCCCGCGAAGACACCGACACCTCCTGCGTCGTGCCGACCGTACGCACATCGCAGTCTGCGAGGTACGTCGCCGCGATCCCGATGCCGACCGTCGTGCCCGCAGCCGTCGCCGGCGCGGTGACCAGCCAGGTGGTCTTGACGCTCTCACCGGCCGCGACCTCATCGAACAGGTTCGACGAGCCGTCGGCGACCTCGACCACGTAGCCCTCCGGCACCTCGAGCTGCACGCCGATGTTCTCGACGGCGATCGACTCGCTGTTGGTGAAAGTGGTCGTGAACTCGGTCTGGGTGCCGGGGCTCAGCACGCCCGCTTCGCCGGACACGGTGGCGCAGGGAGTGCCGCCGGTCGTGGGGCCGAGATCGGTGACCGTGAAGTCGTCCAACACGAAGTCGACGTCCGGTCCGCCGACCCGCTCGAGTCCCACCCAGGTGTAGTCACCGCATCCGACGATGACGTCCTGCGAGAACTGCGCCGTCTCCAGCGCCTGCGTGATCCCGGTACGGCTGAGCGTGGTCGACGTGACCTTGCCACCCGCCACGGAGTCCGTCCCGGTGAGCCAGCGGTACGCCCCGCTCGCGCCGGCCTGGTAGTCGAAGCCGATGCGGTAGGAGTGCCCGGCCTGCAGTGGCACCAGCGTCGGGTCGGTGCGATACACGACCCCACTGTTCTCGGAGTGCGACATGAGCGAGTGGTCGCCGTTGAGCGTCGTGTCCACGGCGAGCCCGGCGAGCGGCCCCGCATCGAACGGCTTGGCGGTGTTGCGCCAGTCACTGCTCGCGTACGGGTCATGACGGCGGGAGATGCTCGTGCGCGGATCGTCGATGCCGTTGGCGTCGCCCTTCACGAACGGCCCCCAGCCCGCCACGTTGCCCTCGAAGTCGTTCGAGTACACCGTGCCGGCCACGAACGGCGTCGTGGTGTCGGCCGAGACACGGGCATTGTCGATGCGGACCTTCGCCTCACCCGCGACGGCACCGATCGACACGGTGACCTCGCCGGATGCCGGTGCCAGGAACGACGTCGAGCCGCGCTGGTAGTACTGGCCCGCCTTGGAGTCGGCCCTCATGTAGTTGTATGTCGGCGAGAGGCTCCAGGTGCGGTTCACCGCACCGGAGCCGGTGTCGACCGAGACGCTCACGTCGCGAGTCGCGGTCGGATCGATCTGCACCTGTGCGGAGAACGCGTACCGCTGGCCGGGGGTGAGTCCGGTCACTGTCTGCGAGATCGACGAGGCGGCCGCACCGAGCACGGCGATGTTGTCGCCGCGGGACTCGTTCTTCGCGCTGCCGAGGTCGGTGCGCTCGATCGTCACGTCGCCCTGGGGATTCCAGGCGTCGAGAGAACCGGAGTTGAAGCCCGGGTCGTCGAGGCCGGCGTCGTGATACTCGACGGCCGCGCGCTGTGCGCCACCCTGCGGCACCACGACGTAGGCCGCGCCCTTGTCTCCGCTGAGCGTGAGTTCGCCGCCGGTCGCTTTGGCCGTGCCGACCTTGACGCGCCCCTGGTCTCCGAGCTCGAAGACGTCGAAGGTGGTGTTCGCGCGGAAGGCATCGGTGAGACCGAACGTCTTCTCGCCGTCGGATCCGGAGTAGAAGTACATCTTGTCGGCGTCGACCGGCGAGCCGGCATCCTGATTCGACTCCAGCGACTGCCATGGCAGCAGGTACGAGTCGCCTCGCAGCACCGTCGCCCCGTCCATCGTGATGACCCTGGTGGTTCCGTCCATGCGCACCGCGACGTCGTCCGTCAGCGTCGCCTCGGCGCCGGCCTCGTAGGTGAGCAGGTCGAAGTGCTGCAGGAACTTTGTCGGCAGGCTCTGCTTCCAGATGTTGTCGACGAAGCCGTCCCAGTTGCGGTTGCCGACCCAGCCCTCGGCGTCGATGAGTCGCTGCTGTCCGAGCAGGGCATCGTCGTTCCAGACGTCGGCCTGTCCATTCTGGATGAAGCGCACCATGGTGGAGTTGATGCCCTTGTTGTCCTTGCCGCCGTATGCGAGGTCGTTCGGCCAGTGCGACCAGACCGTGCTGTCGACGAACTTGTCGCCCCATTCGGTCGCGACCTCGAGGTCCATGCCGTTCAGCTGATCTGCGAGCTCTTCAGCGACCCAGCCGTTCGAGTAGTACACGTCGATGTAGACGCCGCTGAGGCCGGGAACCTCATCGCGCAGTTGCTGGAAGCGGTCGAGCACACGACCGGTGCCGAGGTCGGCCTGCTGGTTGATGTAGTACGACTGGTCGAGCCAGTTCCAACCCGGCTTGTACGGGGCCGCGCCGTCGATGATCGCGGAGTCGAAGGCGTTCGCCTGCGGATACATCTCGGTGGCGTTGACGTGCACGCTCATGTCGGCGTTGAGCTTCGCACCCTCGTCGACGAGGTTGTTGAGGTCCGTGAGACCGCCGGCGCGCTCGTTGTAGTTTCCGCCGTAGTCGGTGTTCGCGGAGTCGTGGCCCTCGCTGCCGTAGCCCTTGTTGAGCACCCACTGGCCGAGACCGTCGGTCTGGTTCGCGATGCGCTTGGTGTTGTCGAGCGTGAGGTCGAAGTAGTTCGTCGCGCTGGAGGCGAAGTTGAACGGGATGCGGCTGACCACGCGCTCGGCGACGCGGTCGGCCCCCAGGCGCGGGGTGTCGACCTCGCGATAGCGGATCGCCGCATCCTGCCAGTCGACCTTCGCATCGCCGTTACGGTCAGCGGCGAGCAGCACGGTGACCTTGGGCAGTGCGTAGGTGGTCACGCGGTCATCGACGGCGGTGGTCGGATGGATCAGCCAGGCGCTTGAGCCGATCTCGGCCGTGCGCCCTGCGGCCTCGGTCACGCGCGTGGTCAGGCGACCGTTCCACGATGCCGTGCCGCCGGAGGCCTGGGTCGTCGCGTTGGTGATCACACTGCCGACGAGAGCGCCGTTGCCGAGGAAGGCGAAGGCCGCCCCCTTCTGACCGGTCGCCGTCGCGCCGTTCACCGCGATGTGCTCGTCTGCGTTCTTCGTGCTGTCCGGGCTGATCACGGTGCGATCGAGCGCCGACCCCGCATCCGCAGCGCTCGCGGAGAGGAACGCGTTGTCGGGCAGCCCGAGGGTGGTCACGGTCGCCGTGCCGTCGACGGCCGTCACTTCGAATCCGACGGTCCCGTCGTTCGCGACGCGGATGCTGCTGCGCACGGTGACGTCGATACCCGTCAGCTTCGACACGTAGTCGACGCCGGTGGCCGACGGCGTCGAAGTGGTCTCCGCCGGGTAGGCCGTGCCGTTCACCGACCAGGTCTTCGCCGAGGTGCGCTGTCCGGCGATCTTCTCGCCGCCCACCTGGTAGCCGGTGATCCGGGGGAACTCGGTCGAGACGACGGCGGTCGTTCCGCCATCGGTGATCTCGACGGTCTCATCGGTGTCGGGGACCTCGGGCTCGGTGACGATGGGAGGCAACTGCTCGTCGGACAGGACCTCGATCTCGCCGGCGCCCCCTCCGGTGGTCCCCTGCGCATCGATCACGAGCAGGGCCACGTACCGACCGTCCTTCGCCGTGTCGAGCGTGATGCGCTGCTTCTCGTCGTTCGCGGTCGGCGCGTGCAGCGTCGCGGTTCCCGACGCCGTGCCCCACCCGCCCTCGGCGGGCGAGTTGCGCGCGACATCGGCGTCGTCTGTAACGTAGACCTCGACCGTCTTGGCGGCGACGCCCTGCCCCTTCTTGACCGAATAGTCGAGGGCCTTCACCGAGAGCGACCGCTGCAGGTCGACGACGATCCAGTGCGGGAAGGGGGCGTTGGCGGAGTACCGCGACGTCCACTGCGTCGCGAAGTCGCCGTCGAATGCGCCGAGTGCGGTGCCATCGAGAGACGGCGGAGCCGGGTAGGGGTCCGATTCGCTCGACACCGCGTGCAGGCGGTAGTCGGTCTTGGGGACGGAGATCAGGTCGGCTGCCTGCGCGGATGGCGCCTGGGCGAACACGCCGCCGAACGCGAGCGCCGTCACCAGCAGCGAGCTGACGGCGACGGCGGTGCGGGGCGGTCGGGAAGGTTTCGACACGTCTTGCCTCTCGATCGGAGCGTCGCTCGGGGAGGAAGACGCCCCGATGCGCCGCAGATGGGTGACATCGACTCTCACCGATGTTTGCGCTATCACAATAGGCATGCGAAGAGCGGTATATCAAGCATTTGCCGATAGCGAGCGCAAACATTGGCCAAAAGTAGCCCCGCACAAACGAGAAGAGCCGTCCCGCACACGAAGTGCAGGACGGCTCTCGCAGCATCCTGGATCAGGAGCCGATGAACTCCTCGGTCTCGCCGAAGGACGGCTGTTCGCGGATCTCGACCGTCGGACCGAGACCGTCGGTGTCGAGCACCACGATCTCGTTGCGCCCGGCCCTCCACAGCGGCGCCGGCGCATAGAGCGTCTCCTGCGGTCCGACCTTCCAGTACCGACCGAGAAGGAAGCCGTTCAGCCAGACCATGCCCTTCGATCCACCGGGGAAGGCGAGCCAGGCGTCGAGCGGCTCGACGATATCGAAGGAGGCGACGGCGACGCCGTCGGCGGCCTCAGAGGCCGACCCGGAGGCCCGATCCGGGGCATCCTGCGGAACCAGGCGATGCGTCCAGCCGTTGACCAGCCGCCGACCGATCATCACGCCACGCATGATGCCCTTGCCCTCGCCCGTGTACGGACCGTAGTTGATGCGCCCGAGGCTCTCGACGACGATCGCGAGCCTGCCCGCTCCCCCGTCGGCGGGCATCGCGAGAGTCGTCTCGCCGTCGCGCTCGAGCACTCCGAGAGCCTGGGTGTCGAGGAACACCACGGCACGGTCGTGCAGCCCGTCGATCGTGAGCGTCGCGTCGGCGGGGAAGGACACATCCGCCTCGTAGGCGACCAGGCCGTCTTCGGAACCGAGCTCTTCGAACGTGCGCGGTCGAGGCGAGACATCGCCGGTCACCGGGAGAGCAGCGATCAACTCCAGCAGAGAAGAGCGCGGGGTGAGCGCCGCGGACGCCGCAGCCTGTCGCCGCGGGGATGCGGGGACAGGGGGGAGCTCGCTCGCGTGGAACGGCGCGAACATCGCGCGCAGTGCGTGGAACTTCTCGTTGAGCGTGCCGTCTTCGCCGATCGGAGCATCCGAGTCGTAGCTGGTGACGGTCGGCTGCAGCACCAGGTCGTGGTTCGCACCGTTCCAGAGGCCGAAGTTGGTGCCACCGTGCGCCATGTAGAGGCTCACGGATCCGCCGGCAGCCAGCAGCTCCTCGATCGTGCCCCCGGTGCTCGCGGCGGAGCGCACGTGGTGCCGCTCACCCCAGTGGTCGAACCAGCCGCCCCACAGCTCGCTGCACATGAGCGCGTCGCCCTCGCGTCGCAGCTCAACAGCCCTCGCGACACCGGTGCCGAAGGTGAACGTCGCCATGGCACCCGGCACACTGCCGTGCTCGATCATGTCGCCCGTGATGCCGTCGGCGGTCGTGAGCATCTCGACCACTCCACGTGCACGGAGCCCGTCGCGCAGGTGGGCGAGGTAGTCGGCGTCGCTGGCGAAAGAGCCGTACTCGTTCTCGATCTGGACCGCGACGATCGGCCCACCATGCGAGGCCTGGAGAGGGACGAGGCGGGGAATCAGCTCGTCATACCAGGCGTCGACCGCGGCCAGGAAGTCCGGATCGCTGGTGCGCAGCGCGGCGACGCGCCCCGACAGCCAGAACGGGATGCCGCCGTTGGACCACTCCGCGCAGATGTAGGGGCTGGGCCGGAGGAACACATCGAGGCCGACGTCGCCGGCGAGACGGATGAAGCGCTCGAGGTCGCGCCAGCCGTCGAAGCGCACGTCGCCCTCGACGCGCTCGTGGAAGTTCCATGCGACATACGTGTCGACCGTGTTCGCGCCCATCGCGGCGAGCCGGCGCAGGCGGTCTTCCCACTGGTCGGGGTGCACCCGGAAGTAGTGGATCGAGCCCGCGAGGATGCGGTGCGAGACACCGTCGCGGAGGATCTCTCCATCGCGCCAGGTCAGGGTGGGCGCGCCGATCGGCGACGCGGCGGCCGGGGCGTCGACGGCAACGGAAGAGCCGTCGAAAGCCGAGGCGAGAAGGTCAGGCATAGCGCTCCAAGCACGAGTGTTTGCGTTCACATTATCGCATCACACGACTCGCCGCCTCCTGGATTTACGCCGATTGATCGCTACCATTGAGCACATGTCACCTCGTCGCCCGAGAGACGACCGCGCCCCCAGCCAGGTCGATGTCGCCCAGCTCGCCGGAGTCTCCACGCAGACCGTCTCGCGCGTCATGTCCGGGCAGGACAACGTGCGTCCGGATACCGCCAGACGAGTGCTCGCCGCGGTCGAAGAGCTCGGCTACCGCGTGCACGCCGCCGCCGCCTCGCTGGCCTCCGGCCGCACCCGCGTGCTGGGCGTGATCGTGGTTTCGACCGACCGGTACTCGTCGGCCGCGCTCGGTGTCGGCATCCAGCAAGCCGCCGCCGCGAACGGATACACCGTGTCGACGGCAGCCGTCGCCGACCATGCATCGGCCGAGGCGTTCCTGGAGGCCTTCGACCGACTCGAGCGCCAGGGCGCGGAGGGCATCATCCTCGGTGTGCCGGTCGAGCTCGAGAGCCCGGCGATGCGGGCCCGCACCGAGCGCACCCCCGCGACCCGGAGCGAACGCACCTCCCTCGACGAAGACGCCCCGCTCGCCGTCGATCAGCGCGCGATCGCCCGTCTCGCCGTCGAGCACCTGCTGGACCTCGGGCACAAGACCGTGTGGCACGTCTCGGGCGACGACTACTGGACCGAGACGCAGCAGCGCAGCGAGGCGTGGGAGCAGACGCTCCGCGACCGCGGCATCGTGCCCCCGCCGCTGATCCCCGCCGACTGGACGCCCGAGTCGGGTTACCGCGCCGGCCGCACGATCGCCGCCATCCCCGAGGCCACGGCCGTGTTCGTCAGCAGCGACGAGATGGCATTCGGCCTGATCCGCGCCCTGCACGAGGCCGGTCGCAGCGTTCCCGACGACGTCTCGGTGGTGAGCGTCGACGACATCGCCCTCGCCGCCTATGCCTCCCCCGCGCTCACGACGGTCCGCCAGCCCTTCGAGGCGATGGGCCGCGCGGCGGCGCTCCGGGTCATCGCGCAGATCGAGGGACACGATGCGGTCGGCGAGATGCCCTCCACCGATCCTCAGCTCATCGTGCGCTCCTCGACCGCTCCGCCGCGCTCCGCGTAGCGACGGGCGGCGCGGAGCGCACGGGGGCGATCGCCAGACGGAAACTCACGTCAGCGGCAGCGCCACCCGCACCACCCATTCATCGCCCTCGATCGTCTGAGTGAACTCACCCCCGAGCAGACCGACCCTTTCTGCGAGGCGTGTCGTTCCGAATCCTCCAGAGGGCAGACGGTTGCGCAGGCCCGTGACGCTGCGGCGATTTCGGACCTGCAGCGAGATGGTCTGCGCATCTGCTTCGACGCGAATGTGCACCGGCCCCTTCCGTCCGTGTTTCAAGACGTTCGTGGTGCTCTCACGCAGAACGCGTGCCAGAGCAGAATCCACCATGCGAGGCACGGGTTGCGAGAGATTTGAACTCACCGCCGGTGAATATCCCGCAGTGCGCAACGTCGCCACCATGTCGGTCAGCGTCGTCTCGAAGTCTTCGATCCGCCCTGTCGGCACCTCGCCGTGGCCGGGTTCGATGAGCCGTCGAACGTCCCGAAGCGCGCGCCGCGCCGCGTCGCCGATCTCACGATGGATCTCGGCCCGCAGCACCGGATCGCCCTGACGCTCGACGACCCTGGCCTGCATCGCGATCGCTGTCAGGTCGTGCGCGATGACGTCGTGCAGTTCATCGGCGATCAGCAGACGCTCGTCACGACGGAGTTCCGCCATGACGGATTCCTGTTCTCGGGCAGCCGCGGCCAACCGCTGTTCACGGCCACGCGCAGAACGCATCAACATCCCTGCGGCGCCAGAGACCACCGCGATCAGAAGCCCGATCTCGATGAAGACCGGCTCAGACGGTCGCAGCATGACGATCTTCGCCGCGCTCAACAGCAGCAGTCCGGCGAAGAAGATGATCACACGCGTGGATCCGGTTCTGACTGCCACTCCTGTGGCCACGGCCAGTGCCGTGTATGCGGATCCATCCCACCCGGTGAGGAATGCGAGGACCATCGCCGCAGCAAACATGGCCACGGCGATCGGCGGCGAGACCAAGAACACGGCGAAGAGCCCCGTGACCATCAGGTCGAGCAGGACCGCGGGAGTGAACGAGTTGCCGAGAGCCGCCGTGAGCAGGATGGAGCCCATCGCGCCGCCGACGACCACGAGGAGGACCACGCGCTCGGCCATGTTCACCGGAGCGGGCCCTTCAAATGCGTGCGACGCGCTCGATGTCTGAAGGATGGTCCGCACGTTGCTCACAGTCCATTATCGGGACATCATCCACCGGACACCGATATTCCGGTCGTCGGCCTCCCGTCCACTCGGAGCGTAGTCGCATGTCCACACCCGCCGGTACTTTCGTACCTCTTCACGACGATTCGACCTCGTGATGCATTGCGATGACATACATTTGTACCGCGAACTTCGACTTTGATCCCCTTTAAGGCACACCGCGCAATCGCGCTCCTTTCTTCGTGTTAGCTTTTCGACGGTCAGGCGGCAGAAGAGCCTGGCAACAAAACTGCTCGAATGTCTCACAGAAAGGAAGGGGGGGGGAATCTATGTGGTCATTTCTAGCCAAAATCGGCGGCGCGGGAGTGCGGGTCGTCAACTGGGCGCGAAACAATTGGGGCACGGTTCAGAAATGGATCGATGCCGGGAAGTCCATCGACTGGATCATCCGCACCATCAGCGGCATCATCGGCGGCGGGTGACACGCAAACGTCGCGAAAGCAAATCTTTGTCGCGACTGTCCATCAACGCTTGCTCGGCATCGGCCAACGTGGACTCGGGTGTCGAAATAGAAAACGTAACGGAGAAACATTAAATGGGTACAGTAATCAAGCTGGTCACAAAGTACGGTGCACAGGCCGTCGCTTGGGTGTGGAACAACTCGAAGCGCGTGGGCGAGATGCTGGCAAGAATGTCGCCTGAAGAAGTGGCGAGGGTTATCGCCCAAATGTTCGGCGGCTAAATCGATTCCGGGTGATGGCCTCGGGGTAGACTGAGGCCATCACCACCTACTCGACTCACAAAAGAAAGAAATCTGATGCAATTGGCGCCCAAGGCCGTAGCCGTCGATATCTTGCGCGGGGCGATAGTGTGGGCGATACTCCTCATCGCTGCCGTCAGTCTGGTTCTCGGAATCCCGGCACTGCAGATCCCCGTCATATTCGCCGCTCTCGTACTCGCCGTGATCGTCCTGATCATCGAGCTCGCATGGCTGACGCCGGCCGCTGTGCGGAGCTTTCGCTATTCCGTCTCACCTGACGGAGTCCATACGTCGGCGGGCGTCATCTTCAGGCGAGAGAACTTCGTCCCCATGCAGCAGATCCTCATCGTCGAGCGGCGCCAGGGACCGATCCTGCGGTCCTTCGGGCTGGTGAAGGTGCGGTTCCGGGTTCCCGGATCGTTTATCGACATCGACGGCGTCACGGACGACGCCTTCGCCGTACTGCAACGAGAAGTCCGCTCGGCGCATGCTCCCGACGATCATGGTTGAGAGGAACAGCCGTGTCATGGTCGCGATCGTCTGCGTTCGCGCCCTCCTCGGCGGCACCCTCGGTCTCGGGGTCGCCCTTCTCATCAGCGCGCTGGTCGGCAAGACCGTACCGCTCGCCGTCTACCTGATCCTGATCGTCGGGTTCGTCGTGCGCCTCGTGCTCGCCGTGGCCGAGTGGCGAACCACGACGTATCAGGTCCTCGACTCCGAGCTCGTCTACCGGTCGGGGTACGTCAACTCGAGTTCGTTGCAGGTTCCGTGGTCGAGCGTCCGGGGTGTGTACGTCGAAACGCCCTGGCTTCTGCGGCTGTTCGGGCGTTCGGAGCTCAGGGTCGCGCACGGCGCCGGGGAGACGAGCGACGTTCATTTCAAAGCGCTCTCTCCCGCAGCCATCGCTGAACTGCGCACCCGCATCGAGAGCAACCACTCCGCGGGTGCTCGCGAAGTGCGGTTCACAGACGACACCGAAGATTTCGCACGCGCCGATATCTGGCTGTACGCCTTCACGCATTCGCGGTGGTACGTCATCTTCCCCCTCGCCATCGCCGCAATCGGATTGCTCTCGCAGTTCCTGGAACGCGACATCATTCAGACTTCGCTCCATCTGTGGCAGTGGCTGACCCAGCTGCCGGTCGAGATGCTGATCGTCGTGCTGGCAGGCATGTGTGCACTGGCGGCGGCGGCGGGTGTCGTGTCCCGCCTGGTGGAGATGTCGAACTTCCGGATCCGTCAGACGGAGGAACTCATCGAGACCCGACAGGGACTGCTCTCGACGAGAACGCGAACGATCAACGCCGCGGACATCACCCTTCTCGATCTGCACCAGCCACTCCTCTTCCGTCTGGCTCGTCGCAGTATCGTTCGCGTGTCGGGCGGATCAGGTGAGGGAGACCCATCCAATTTCGTGTCACCTCATGCGACGGCGCAGGAAGCAACGTCGGCGATTCGGAGAGTCTTCCGGAACCACGACGAAGGCACCCTTCTCGCTCGGTCGAGGATCTTCGGGCTGCTCACCCTCGGGGGCCTCTGGATCGGCGTGATCCTACTCATCCAGACATTGATCGGCACGGCCTGGTCGATTGCGGCAGGGGCGACTCTGATTGCCCTCGTCGCATTCTGGATCGTGCGCGCACCGACGAGGCTCTTCCTCTCGCACGACGGCGTCGTGGAGATTCGTCGAGGAGTTCTGTTCCGCCGGAGACTTCTCTTCCGGGCGTCGTCGATCCTGTACTACGAATCCGTCGTCAGCCCTGTGGGTCGATGGCTCCCTGCGAACAGGGCGAAGATCACTATCGCCGACAGAGGTACTCGTGACATCTCCGTGAGGGCCATCCCTCTGGCAGAGCTGCATGTGACGGTTCAGGCGCTCGCCCGGTTGGATGAGGTGGGGACGTATCGGTACAGCCGGATTCCCGAGATGATGGAGGACGCGACAGACGACGTGCGCGATGATGTCGGCGCGATGGGATGACATGCGACCGATACGTGTAGTGATCGTCGACGACGATGCGCTGGTACGTCGCGCATTGAGGGTCTTCCTCGAGGATGCGGATGACATCGAGGTCGTCGCTGAGGCCCCGGACGGCATAGCCGGCGTCGCCCTCGTCGAGCAGCAGCGGCCCGACATCGTCCTCCTCGACATGCAGATGCCCCGTATGGGTGGCGTCCAAGCAGCGCACGAGATCGTTCGCACCGTCCCGAACGCCCGGATTCTGGCGATCACCACCTTCGGCTCCATCGACATGATCCTGCCGATGCTTCGTGCTGGTGCGTCCGGCTATCTTCTGAAGGATGCCGAGCCCGAGGCGATCATCGACGCCGTCCGCCTTGTTCACGCGGGGGCCGCAGCGCTGTCCGCAGCGATCACCGCTCGCCT
This sequence comes from Microbacterium sp. MYb54, assembly GCF_002979515.1. Taxonomy (GTDB): domain Bacteria; phylum Actinomycetota; class Actinomycetes; order Actinomycetales; family Microbacteriaceae; genus Microbacterium. Next base: position 12,741 of record NZ_PCPA01000007.1, read on the forward strand.
GATCGAAGCCGCTCAGACCGGTGGCGTCGAGACGACCGACGAGTTCCCCGACGGACACCTGCTGTCGGAACGGGAACACGAGACCCTCCTGCAACTGGCGCTCGGACGTTCGAACGCCGAGATCGCTCGGTCGATTCATGCGTCGGAGAGCACGGTGAAGACGCATGTGAGCAGCATCATGGCCAAATGGCGAGTGAACAACCGTGTGCAGATCATCATTCGCGCGGCCCGTGGAGGGCTCGTCCGATTCGACTGAGGACCACCGACCGCGCTCTCAGACCGCCCAGTTCGACGTCGACGGAAGCTGTCCTCACCCACCCCACACCGCCCGGGCGCCGGCCTCGCCGATGAGCACGACCATGGCCGTGCTCCCCACGCCGCTCACCACAGCCAGTGCGGCCAGAATCATGCGCGCCGTCTTGCGAGGCCCCTCGCCGAAGCGGTACCAGCACCACTGCACCGCGGCGACGACGAAAATCGCCAGCGCCCATGGCCACAGGAGCCCGCCGAGAGCCGCGTGATGGACGACGGCCGGCACCGGTCCGACCTGCTGGGCCAGTGCTTGACCGGCGAGCATGGTGATGGGCACGAGCACCAGCACGACCAGCGCGGCGATCGGCGTGACGATGCCGAGCCTCTTGCGCGCTGCGGGGAGGAGGGCGCCGAGGATAAGTGCCAGCGCGGTGAGCGGCACGAGGATGACCACCGCGTGCACGATGAGCGGATGCAGCGGGAGGCCGGCGATCTCGAAGAGGTCCATACTCAGGACACGGGATCGGATCATCCGAGGTTCAGATGAACTTCTCACCCTCCTGTCTCGTGTCTCCTGAGAAGACCGGAGGAGGTGGCGGATGCCGAAGGATGATGCGGCACGACTGGGCGCACTCTACGACGCGCATGCCGCGCCGATCTGGCGCTACGTCGTGCACCTCACCGGAGATCGGGCGGGAGCCGACGACGTGGTCCAGGAGACCCTGCTGCGCGCCTGGCGGACCCCGCGCATCCTCGCCGACGATCCGGAGTCGACCCGTTCCTGGATGTACACCGTCGCTCGCCACCTGGTGGTGGACGAGGTGCGCAGTGCCCACCATCGCCGGGAGATCACGACAGACGAGCCTCCCGAGTCCGCCGTGCGAGACGCCACCGACGCGATCTTCGATGCGATCCTCATCGAGGAGGCACTCTCCGCCCTCTCCGAGGCACATCGCGAGGTCGTGGTCCGCGCGTACTACCGAGGCCTCACCGTGTCGGAGATCTCCGACGAGCTGACGATCCCCGAGGGAACCGTGAAGTCGAGGCTGCACTATGGCCTGCGCGCCCTCCGACTCGGGCTGCAGGAGAAGGGAGTGACGCGATGAACGCCGACCACGCGCGCTATGCCGACTGGGACGCCGCCTACGTGCTCGGAGCTCTCAGCGCCGCCGACCGCGCCGAGTACGAAGCGCATCTCGCGCAGTGCGCCGAGTGCCGTACCGCCATCGCGGAGATCGCACCGATGCCCGGCCTGCTCTCCCGCGTCACCCCAGAGCGGGCGGAATCGCTGCTGCGGGCACCGGAAGCCGAGACTCCGACCCCCGAGCACCGCGCACGAGTGCTCTCCCTCGCCGCCGAGCGCGCCCGCCGCCGTCGTCGCACGTGGGTCGCCGGCATCGCCGCGGCCGCGGCGATCGTCGTGGCCGCCGTAGCGGTGCCCGCGATCTCTGCCCAACTGCGTCCACCGTCGACCACGATCGCACTCGAGCAGCTTCGAGACGCGCCATTGACTGCCTCCGTCAGTCTCACCGATGTCGCCTGGGGCACCCGACTCGACATGATCTGCGACTACGGCAGCGAAGGCGACGCTCCCGCTGACGGGTGGGCGTACGCACTGGTGGTGGTGAGCGACGACGGCACCGAGAGCGTGCTGTCGACCTGGCGGGCACACCCCGGCACCACCGCGCGCCTGAGCGCCGGCACCGAGCTCCCGGCATCCGATATCGCCGCCGTCGAGATCCGTGCCGTCGACTCCGGAACAGTGCTGATGCGGTCCTCGCTCGACGGATCGTGAACCTTTCCCGTCTTCTTCTCGTGTCTTCCATGACCGCACCCGCGGTCCTGCACAGGAGGTTCACCATGCTCTCGAGAGTCTCGAAGACCGCGGCCGTCGCCGCACTGCTCATCACGTTCGCCGTCGCCGGATGCACGTCGACCGGCGGAGGTTCCGGTGGCACCACGGACGACACGGGCGGCGCCTACGGCCAGTCCTCGGAGTCGAGCGCTCCCACCTCGGGATCGGAGTCCGCCTCCGGCACGCTGATGACCGCGGATTCGGATCTCGGCGAGATCGTCGTCGATGCCGACGGGAAGACGCTCTACATGTTCGACAACGACACCCAGAGTTCGGGCAGGAGCTCGTGCACCGGCGAGTGCCTCACGAACTGGCCTCCGCTGACCGTTGAGAGCGACGCCCCCGCCGTGAAGGGAGTGACCGGCGAGCTCGGCACCATCACGACCGCCGACGGCTCCACGCAGGTGACTCTCAACGGCTGGCCGCTGTATTACTTCGCGGGAGACGCCGCCGCGGGAGACGTCAACGGCCAGGGCGTCGGCGGCATCTGGTGGGTGCTCTCCCCCGCCGGGGAACGCATGGGCGAGTGAGCAGCCGTCTCGTCCTCACCTTCGGCGCATGCCGGCTTGGATTCGTCGGTCGAGGTCATCGAGTTCCGCGATCAGCTCCGACGCGACCGTGCGTATTCCCACTTATAGTCAATAAACAGGACTAAAGTGCGCGGTGTTCCCGCATTCGACACCACGCCAAGGCTCGGCCCGCGGACTCACCAGCGGCCGTGCCGGTGCTCCCACTCGTCCTCGACCGTGCGACGACGACCCGCGACGATGCCGGCGGGGATCGCGACTATCAGGACACCCGCGATGACGAGCAGCGGGATCTGCCAACCCGCGGTCGTCTCGTGCAGCAACCCGATCAGCAGGGGGAAGGTCGCCGCGATCGCATAGCCGATGCTCTGTACGAACCCGCTCAACGCCACAGCGCTCTCGGGGGTGCGGGCACGGATGCTGAGCAGCACAAGGCTGAGCGGGAACATGATGGCCGTGAGACCGAAGATGCTCACCCACAGCGGCAGGGCGACGGTCGGCGCGAGCAGGAGCCCTGCGAGCCCGACCAGTCCGCCGCCGACGGCCACGAAGAAGAGCGGACGTGTCGCTTGGAAGCGGACGACCAGGATCGGCACGATCAGCGAGCACGGCAGACCGATCAGCGCGAACAGGGAGAGCAGGAACCCCGCGGTCGCCGGAGTGACGCCGCCGATGTCGACGAGCATGGTCGGCATCCACGCGAAGGAGACGTAGGCCATGGTGGACGATGCGCCGAAGACGATCGCGAGCGCCCAGGCGAGCGGGAGGCGCCAGAGCCGGGCGAAGTACCGACGGTTCGCGGGAGAAGTCGAGATCGGACCGGTCGCGACGGCCACCGCATCCTGCATGTCGTTGACGCCGTCGGTGGGATCGGGGACGAGCAGCTCGGTCTTCACCGGCTCGCCCGCCCGCGAGCCGTTCTTCAGCAGCAGTGCCACCCACGGCACGAGCGCGATCGCCGCGACGATGCCCCACATGCCCAGCGACACCCGCCAGCCGAGCGAGTCGGCCACCGGCACCGCGACCAGCGGAGGCAGGAAGGTCGACACCGCCATGGTGGTCGAGTAGATCGTCATCATGATCCCGAGGCGATCGGGGAAGTACTTCTTGACCAGTGGCGGCAGCAGCACGTTGCCCGAGCCGACGCCCGCGAACACCACAGCGGTCGCCGCCAGCAGGGTCGTCGAGTCGGCGGCGAAGCCGCGCAGCAGCAGGCCGAGCGCCATCAGAGCGATGGCTGCCACGGCCATCCGCTCCAGTCCGAATCGACGCTCGAACAGCGGCGTGAGCAGTCCGAAGATCGCGAAACACACCGGCGGTGCGGCACCGATCAGGCCGACGACGACCGGCGAGACCGGGAAGTCCTCGGCGACGTGATCGATCACCGGCGAGAGGGAGGCGACCGCCGAACGCAGCGAGAACGCCACCAGGACGATCCCCACGAGTGCGAGAGCCCGACCCTGCCACAGCGGTCGTGCGCTCGGCATCGTCATGAGGTCTGTGACCCCTCCACCCAGGCCAGGTATTCATCCGACACGGTGCCGGTCACGTACCGGCCGTCGAAGCAGCTCATGTCGAGATCGGTGAGCACCGATCCCTCGATGATCGCGGCCTTGAGGTCTTCGACCTCCTGGTAGACGAGGTGGTCGCAGCCGAGCACCTCGGCGATCTCGGGGATCGTCCGCCCGTGTGCGATGAGCTCCTGACGCGACGGCATGTTGATGCCGTACACGTGCGGGTGCCGAACGGGAGGGGCGGCAGAGGCGAAGGTGACCGAGGCAGCGCCGGCATCCCGCGCCATCTGGATGATCTCCTTCGAGGTCGTCCCCCGCACGATCGAGTCGTCGATGAGCAGCACGTTCTTGCCCTGGAACTCGGTGGACATGGCGTTGAGCTTCTGGCGCACGCTCTTCTTGCGCACCGCCTGCCCCGGCATGATGAAGGTGCGACCGACGTAGCGGTTCTTGTAGAAGCCCTCGCGGTACTCGATGCCGAGCTTGCGGGCGACCTCCATCGCGGCGGGGCGCGAGGAGTCGGGGATGGGCATCACGACGTCGATCTTGTCCATCGGCACGTGCTTGGCGATCGTGTCGGCGAGGCGGTCGCCCATGCGCAGACGCGACTCATACACCGAGATGCCGTTCATGACGGAGTCGGGACGGGCGAGGTAGACGTACTCGAAAGCGCAGGGCGCGAGCGTCGCCGCCGTGGCGCACTGCTTGGAATGCAGCTCACCTTCGGTGGTGATGAAGATCGCCTCGCCGGGCTCGACCTCGCGGACGACCTCGTAGTCGCCGTTCTCGAGCACGAGCGACTCGCTGGCGACGACCCACTCGTCGCGCCCTTCGGAACCGGGCACCGTCGAGGGACGACGGCCGAGGATGAGGGGACGGATGCCGAACGGGTCGCGGAAGGCGAGCAGACCGTAGCCGGAGATCACGGCGATCACGGCGTATGCGCCCTCGATGCGCTCGTGCGTGCGGGCCACGGCCTCGAAGACACGCTCGGGGTCGAGGTCGACCGTCGAGGTCGTGTTCTGCAGTTCGCCCGCGAGCACGTTGAGCAGCAGCTCGGTGTCGCTCGAGGAGTTCAGGTGACGGCGGTCGCGCTTGGCCATGTCGGCCGTGAGCTCACGCGTGTTGGTGAGGTTGCCGTTGTGGATGAGGATGATGCCGTAGGGCGCGTTCACGTAGAACGGCTGCATCTCCTCTTCGTTCGATGCCGTGCCCTTGGTCGCGTAGCGCACGTGCCCGAGCCCGACGTTGCCGAGCAGCGCTCGCATGTCGCGGGTGCGGAATGCCTCGCGGACCATGCCCTGCGCCTTGGCGTTGTGCATCACCCCGTTCGACTCCGCCGTCGCGATGCCCGTCGCATCCTGGCCGCGATGCTGCAGCAGCAGGAGTGCGTCGTAGATGTCCTGATTGACCGGGGCAGAGCCCACCATTCCGACGATGCCGCACATGGGCTCTTACTTCGCTCCGTCCGCGTAGGCGCCGACCAGGCGCACTGCTCCACCGTCGACGCCCTTGGCGCCCTGTTCGAATTCGCCGGCCGGACGCGGGCCGAAGCCGACGGTCCCGACCTGCCAGGAGGGCATGCCCTCAGCGTTCAGCGCGGCGATCGCGGCATCCTTCTTCTCCGCGGCGACCACCGCGAGGAATCCGATGCCGAGGTTCCAGGTGCCCTCGGCCGACTCCAGCGTGGAGCCGGCGATGTCACTGAGCACGCGGAAGACGGGGCTCGGCGACCAGCTGCTCCGGTCGACCTCTACCCAGCTGCCCTGCGGGAGCACGCGGGCGAGGTTCGCCGCGATGCCGCCGCCGGTGACGTGGCTGAGCGCATGCACGCCGCCGGTGCCGGCGGAGGAGCCGAGCTGTTCGATGAGGCGCAGCAGCGGAAGCGTGTAGAGCCGCGTCGGCTCGAGGAGGGCTTCGCCCCAGGTGGTGCCGAAGTCGGCGGCGTTGTCGCCGTAGCCGATGCCGGCACGGGTCACGATGTGACGCACGAGCGAGTAGCCGTTGGAGTGCAGTCCGCTGGACGAGACCGCGATCACGGCATCGCCGTCCTGCACACGATCGGCGCCCAGGATCGCGTCGGCCTCGACCACGCCCGTCGCAGCTCCCGCCACGTCGTAGTCGCGAGGACCGAGCAGACCGGGGTGCTCGGCCGTCTCGCCGCCGACGAGGGCGGTGCCGGTGGCGGAGCACGCTTCGGCGATTCCGCGCACGATGTCGGCGATGCGCTGCGGGAAGACCTTGCCGCAGGCGATGTAGTCGGTCATGAAGAGCGGCTTCGCGCCCACCACGACGATGTCGTCGACGACCATGCCGACGAGGTCCTGCCCGATCGTGTCGTGCTTGTCGATCGCCTGCGCGATCGCGACCTTGGTGCCGACGCCGTCGGTACTGGTCGCGAGCAGCGGGCGACGGAAATCGCGCAGCGCACTGGCATCGAACAGGCCGGCGAATCCGCCGACACCACCGAGCACTTCGGGACCGTGCGTCGCGCGCACGGAAGACTTCATCAGCTCGACGGCGAGATCACCTGCAGCGGTGTCGACGCCGGCTTCGGAATAGGGATTGGTGGGGGAGGCAGCCACGTCACCAGCCTACCGCCCGCAGCAGGCCCGACTCTCCGCGAAGACAGACCTCGGATCCGGACCCCCGACCCGCCTACGATGGGGCCATGTCCGACAAGCCGCAGTGGCTCATCCGCGAAGACGCGAGCGTTCCGGTGCTCGTCGCGCTCGCCCTGCGGCAGAGTCTCGGGATCCGTGTCCCGGAAGACCTCCCGTCGCTTCGCGAGCTGGCCGTGCGCGCACCGGATGCTGTGGACGCCTCTGCCGAGGTCGAGTCGCAGTGGCGGGACTACTGGGACATGACGGTCGAGCCCCGCGCGCACCCCTCCGAGGTGCCGTTGGAACTCATCGACGGGTTCGACACCCTGGTCGCGCTGCCCGCTCGCGGTGCGGAGGAGCTGTCTGCGGCGATCGCTCCGCAGGCGACATCCGCTCTTCTCTACGCACGCGCCGCGCACGACCGCTACGTGAACTCGATGAAGAGCCACACCGGCGGCGACGCCTACCGCGCCTATGCGAGTGCGATCGCGGAGTTCGAGCGCGAGGTCGGACGGCGTGCGCACTCGTTCGAGTTGAACGTGCAGGTGCTGCCGTTCTCGCAGCGCGGCATCTGGTGGATCGGCGCGCTCACGGTCGCGGTGACCGATGGCCTGCGCCGAGACGTGGTGGCCTTCGACGCCGCCATCCGCCCGGTGATCGCCGAACTGGCGTAGCCCCCGCTGCTTCCAGGGGGTTCACGGACCCCGCCGAGTGCACGGCTTACTTGCGAATGCACGGGATACCTGCGCGAAGAAGCCGTGCACTCGGCGACAAGCCGTGCACTCGGCGACAGGTGGAGGGGGGTCAGTCCTCGTCGACGACGGTCTCGCGGTCGACCCGGACGACCCGGTCGTGACGGCGGGCGATGCGCTCCATGATGAGGCCGACGACGCCTCCGAGCGCGATTCCGATCGGCACCGTCCACAGCAGCAGGAAGCCGAACACCTGGCCAGGCGGGTAGACGACGTCGAGCGCCTGCGACTCGTCGAAGCTGCCGGCCCAGGTGAGGATGCCGGCCGCGATGACGCCGACCACGACGCCGATGCCCATGAGCACGCCGTACCGCGGCACACGGCGCACGGTCGCCTCGACGGTCTGGTGGGAATCGGTGGGGGCCATGGATCCATTGTCCCACCGCCGACGGATGCTGTGTGCCGGGGTCTGCGTACGCATCGGTCGGGAGATCGGAGGGATGCAGGCTCGCGCAGGCCGATTCCTCCCTGCATCCGTTCATCGTCCCGACATCCGTACACCGGAGACGCAGAACGGCCCTCCCCGCGTCCGCCGCGGGGAGGGCCGTTCCGTGTTGCGCCTCGACTAGACCTCGGTCGTCGTCTCGGCGGTCTCGTCCTTGCGGTTGCGGCGGACGAGCAACACACCGCCGGTCGCGGCCAGCGCCACGACCACCAGGCCGCCGACGATCCACGGCCACACCGGAGCGTCTTCGGATGCAGCGGGCTCGTTCGCGGCGGTCACCACTGCGGTCGCCTCGGACTCGGGCTCGGGCTTCTCCTCGACGACGCCGCAGTCCGCGCCGACCGGGATCACGGCTGTGACCGGGTCGAGCTGCTCGCCGGCGGCGTAGGTGCCGAACGCGGCTGCACCGGCCTCGGTCAGGGTGGTCGGAAGCGCGTCGAGTGTCAGCGCGCCGTCGACGACTGCCGCATCTCCGAGTGCGAACTCCGCGAGGCGGACGTTCTTCTGGTCGATGCTCTCGCCGCCCTGCGTCGTACCCGTCACGTCGAAGACGATGTAGCCCTTGTCTCCGGCGAGCTCGATGCGTGCACCGGCGAGGGTCGTGTTCAACGCACCGTCGTGACCCGTGAAGGTGATGCTGCCGCCGTAGGTGACGAGCCCGGTCAGGGTCTTGTCGTCGAACGATCCGGCGCCGTTCCCCCACACGTAGTCGGGGTACTGGTAAGTCACGTCGGTCAGCGTCCAGCCACCCTTCGCGATGCCCTCGATGTAGGTGCGGAACGACTCCTTGTAACCCCACTTGAGCGTGGCGCCCTCGACCGTGCAGACACCTACCACCGTCGTCGCCCGGTTCAGCGTGAACGCGAGACCGCGGTTCACCGACCCCTGGAACGTGAGGGTGTGCTCGCCGTCCTCGAGGCTCGCGGGTAGCGCACCCGACCAGGTCGCGACGCCGTTCGCGTCGGCCGTCACCGTCTCCAGCAGCACGGGCGTCGAGTACACGACGACCTTGATGCCCTGCTCGTTCGCCCGGAATCCGGATGCCGACACCGTGGCCGGCTGGCCCGCTCCGAGGGCTGCGAGGTTGGCCTCGTCGGCCTCGATACCCTCGGTCGCCGGCGGGGTGGCCGGCAGGGTGGTCTTCGGCTTCACGACAGCGGCAGCCACCGTTCCGCTCGAACCGGCCGGCGCCGCCGCCGCCGAGCCGATCGTGAACGTCACCGGGTTCAGCGCGGTCCCGTAGCCGGCGAGCACGCGGTCACGACCGGCATCCGTCAGCGCCGCGGGTGCCGCCGTGTAGGTCACGGCGCCGTTGGCCGCGATGCGCGCCGCGTTGGAGAGGTCGAGCGTCGCGAACGGCACCTGTGCGCCGCCGCTCGTGACGTACAGCGTCGCCGCCGAGGCCGAGGTGATGCGGATCTGCGGGTTCGACACGGTCACATCGAGCACGCCCTGGTGACCGGTGAAGCGCACCGAGCCGCGGTAGACGACGCTGCCGAGGCCGGTGTTCACGTCGAAGTCGCCGCCGACGGTCTGACCGAACTGGAACTGCCCACCCGAACGGGTCGCGCCGTCGGAGACCGCGATGGAGCCCTTCGCGATGTCGCCCGTGATGTAGTTCGTGAACGACGAGGAGATCGCCCAGCGGAGTGAGCCGCCAGGGACGTTCGCGGGCGGAGTCGTCGGGGTGACGGGCTTCTCCGGCACCGTCACACCGAACAGGTCGTCCCACTGCTGCGGGGTGATCGTCACGGTCGAGCGGGCGTAGATCGTGCTCGCGTCCGGATTCGAGTGCTGCTTCCACACGATCACCTCATACGACTTCGTGCGGTCGAGGTTGTTCGCCGCAGTCGTGAGATCGACCGCGAAGGCCCCGAACGTGACCTTCTGCACGTACTGCATCGCGAGGAACCCGCCATCGGCACTCACCTTGCCCTCGGTGCCGGCTTCGATCAGGGCGACATAGGCGCCAGGGATCTCGCCGAGGTTCGTGGCCGCTGCTGTGACGGTCAGGCCGTCCTTCGCGGTCGCAGCCTTGACCGTCGTGCCCACGGTCGGCCCCGCCGGGAAGAGCGTGTCCCACTGCGCGTCACTGACGGTGACGGCGCCTCGGGCGTAGATCGTGTTCGCATCGGGCATCGAGTGCTGTTTCCAGACGATCACCTCATACGCCTTCGTGCGGTCGAGCTTGTCGGCCGCGGCCGTCAGATCCACCGTGAAGGTGCCGCCCGTGATCTTCTGCACGTACTGCATCGCGAGGAACCCACCGCCGGCGGTGACGCTCCCCTCGGTGCCCTTCTCGATCACAGCGACGTAGGCGCCAGTGATCGCACCGAGCTTCGAAGCCGCAGCGGTGACGGTCAGGCCGTCCTTCACGCTCGCCGATTTCACCGTGGACGTGACGACCGAGGTGTCGCCGTAGTTCAGGGCGACGCTGCGCTCCTGGTCGGCGTTCGCGACGCCACCGGCGCCGTAGGTGTACACGCCGTAGGATCCGGGGGTCGCGGCGGCATCCTTCAGCGTCAGCGTCGCCTGGAACGTGCCGTCGGCGGCGATGTCCACCCACTGCGCACGGATCGCGCCCTGGAACTGCGCCGGCACCTGGTTCAGCACGCCCTCGGCCAGAGCCCAGACCTGCGCGCCCACCGAGCGGGTCGACGATGCCGCACCCGTGGAGGGCTGCCACGCCGAGCCGAAGTTGCCGAAGACCACGTAGGTGCCCTGCGGGAGGTGCGCCGGGATCGGCATCCCGCGTCCGCCGACATTCGCGGTCGGGTCATAGCCCGAGCCCTTCACGACGACCTTGTCGCCGGCCTTGAGCGCGACCCCTGCGGCGGGTGTCGTGCCGTCGGCGAGGAACACCTCGATCGCCGCCGAGACCGGAGCCGGCTTCAGGGCCTCCCACTGCGCGTCGGTGACCGAGATGGTCGAGCGCGCATAGATCGTGCTCGCATCGGGGTTCGAGTGCTGCTTCCACGCGATGACCTCGTACGACTTGGTGCGGTCGAGCTTGTCGGCCGCGGCGGTCAGATCGACCGTGAAGACGCCGCCGGAGATCGGGCGCACGTACTGCATCGCGAGGAACCCGCCTCCGCCGGTGACGTTCGCCTCGGTGCCCTTCTCGATCACCGCGACGTAGGCACCGGTGATCGCACCCAGCTTCGAGCCGGATGCCGTGACCGTCAGGCCGTCCTTCGCGGTCGCCGACTTCACGACCGCGGAGACGGCCGGAGCCTCGGTGTAGTTCAGGGCGACGCTGCGCTCCTGATCGGCGTTGATCACGCCACCGGCGGCATACGTGTAGATCCCGTACGACCCCGGCGTCGTCGCCGCATCCTTCAGGGTCACCGTCGCCTGGAACGTGCCGTCGGCTGCGATGTCGACCCACTGCGCACGGATCGCGCTCTGGTACTGCGCGGGCACCTGGTTCAGCACGCCCTCGGCCAGAGCCCAGACCTGCGATCCGGACGACCGCGTCGCCGGTGCAGCGCCGACCGACGGCTGCCATGCCGAAGCGAAGTTGCCGAAGACCACGTAGGTGCCCTGCGGGAGGTGCTTCGGAATGGGCACGCCACGCCCCCCGGTGCCGAGGTTCGCTGTCGGGTCGTAGCCGGATCCCTTCACGACGACCTTGTCGCCCGCCTTGAGTGCGGCGCCTGCGGCCGGCGTGGTGCCGTCGGCGAGGAAGACCTCGATCGCGGCGGAGGCCGGCGGGGTCACCCCGGGGTCGGTGCCCGGGTCGGTTCCAGGATCAGTCCCCGGGTCCGTGCCAGGGTCAGTCCCCGGGTCGGTTCCAGGATCAGTTCCAGGGTCGGTTCCAGGGTCGGTTCCAGGGTCGGTGCCAGGGTCGGTGCCAGGATCGGTTCCAGGGTCGGTGGGCACCGTACCGAACACGGCATCCCACTGCCCGGCCGAGATGGCGACATCGCTCCGGCCGTAGATCGTGGTCTCGTTCGGGTTCGAGTGCTTCTGCCACACGAGCACCTCGTACGTCTTCGTGCGGTCCAGCGAGCCGGCCGGCGCGACGAGTGAGAACGTACTCGCCCCTCCGGCGACCGTCGGCATTGCGAATGCGGCGTATCCGCCACCACCGGTGAGCCCTGACTCCGTGCCCTTCACGATGAGAGCCGCGTATGCGCCTTCGACCTCGGGCAGACCGCTCGCTTGCACCTGAACGCTCGCACCGGAAGTGTCGGCGGAGGCGATCGCGGCCGTCACCGTCGCGCCGGCGGCATGCGCAGGCGGGACGATCACCGCGCCGGCGGCGATGAGGAGGAAGGAGACGAAGGCGGCGAGCAGCACGCGTATGCGGCCGCCCCCTGAGGATGCTGTGGCTGTGGCGTTCACGATTCTCCACGGCTCCGGGCGCGCCAAAGACACGTGCCTGCGGTGCCGCAATGCAGTCGGGTGGAGGGAGGGGTTTTGGTTAGGCTTAGCTAAGCAAGCCGCCGTTCCTGAGCGTAGAGGTGCGAATCAGCGCGCGTCAAGTTTTAGGATAGCCTTGCCTAATGCGTCGCGTTCTCGCTCTCTTCTTCGTCGCCGCTCTTGCCATCGGGCTCACCGCGTGCGCAGAGCCGGGAGCCACCGCCGCACCGCCAGCCGCTGTGGACGCCACCTGCCCGCTGGCCTCCGCCCCGCTCGCCTCGCTCGATCTGATCGACGACGTGCGCGGCCACACGGGGCCGTCCACCGCCTGCCTCTCGAGCCATGCGATCGAGCCCGTCGACGACGACACCGCGCCGAAGCTGCCCGTGGCAGTGACCGACAGCGAAGGCCACGAGGTCGAGATCACCGACGTCGACCGCATCCTCCCGATCGACATCTCGGGCACGATCGCGTCGACCGTCTTCGCTCTGGGACTCGGCGACCAGGTCGTCGGTCGCGACGCCTCCACGGTCTTCGCCGGGACCGAAGACCTCCCGGTCGTCACCAAGACCGGCCACACGCTCAACGCCGAGGCGATTCTCGAGCTGGCCCCGACCGTGGTGCACACCGACACCACGATCGGCCCGAAAGAGGTCCGTCAGCAGCTGCGCGATGCCGGGATCGCCGTCGTCGTGATCTCCAGCGACCGGCGCCTCGACACCACCGACGAGCTGGTGACCGAGATCGCCACGGCACTCGGCGTGCCCGGTCGGGGGGAAGCGCTCATCGCACGGCTCGACACCTCGGTCGACGAGACGCTCGCGGAGATCGCCGAGGTCGTGCCCGCCGCCGAGGCCGATCGCGCGCGGATGCTCTTCCTCTACGTGCGCGGCAGCGCCAACGTCTACTACATCTTCGGCGAGGACTCAGGCGCCGACTCGCTGATCGACGCGGTGGGCGGCGTCGATGTGGCGGGCGAGATCGGCTGGGAGGGCATGAAGCCGATGACCGCTGAGGCCCTCGTCGCCGCGCAGCCGGACGTGCTGGTGATGATGACCGATGGGCTCGAATCCGTCGGCGGCATCGACGGTCTCATCGAGCGGATCCCCGCCGTGGCCGAGACCCCCGCCGGAGCGAATCGTCGGGTGATCGACATGGCCGACAGCGAGATCCTCAGCTTCGGCCCGCGCACCGCCGACGTGATCGGCGCCCTGGCCCGCGCCCTGTACGCCCCCGAGCCCGCGAAGTGACCGGCGAGGCCGTCACCCCGACACCGAGCAGGCACCGGGGCCTGCGCTTCGCGCTGGTGACGGTCGGGCTGATCGTCGCGCTCGTAACCACCTGCATCGTGTCGATCACGAGCGGACAGTACGACCTCTCCCCCACCTCCCTCATCGGGGTGCTGCTGCACGGCGTCGGGATCGACACGGGCTGGACACCCGCGGCATCCACCGACTACGGCGTGATCTTCAACCTGCGGATGCCGCGCATCGTGCTCGGGCTCCTCGTCGGCGCCGCCCTCGCCGTCTCCGGCGTGCTCATGCAGGCGATCTTCGGCAACCCGCTCGCGGATGCCGGTGTGGTCGGCGTCTCCTCGGGCGCAGCGCTCGGTGCAGCCGCGAGCATCACGTTCGGACTCGCCACCTTCGGGATGTGGACGACGCCGGCATTCGCGTTCATCGGCGGCCTGGTCGCGGTGTTCTCGGTGTACCTCATCAGTCGCTCGGGCGGCCGCACCGAGGTGGTGACCCTTCTCCTCACCGGCATCGCGATCAATGCGATCGCCGGCGCCGGCATGGCCTTCTTCACCTTCCTCGGCTCCACATCGACCCGCGAGCAGATCGTGTTCTGGCAGCTGGGTTCACTCAACGGCGCGCTGTGGTCGAACATCCAGCTGGTGGCGCCCCTCGTGTTGATCGGCGTGGTCGTGGCCCTGATCGTCGCGCCCAGCCTCGACCTCTTCGCCCTGGGCGAGCGCACCGCACGACACCTCGGCGTCAACGTCGAGCTGCTGCGGATCGTGGTCATCGTCACGGTCGCGCTGCTGGTGTGCGCGGCGGTCGCGTTCGCGGGGATCATCGGGTTCGCCGGGCTCGTCGTGCCGCACCTGATGCGCATGATGATCGGTCCAGCCCACCTGCCACTCGTGATCGCCTCGGCGCTCGGCGGCGCGCTGCTCATCGCCGTCGCCGACCTCGTTGCGCGCACCGCCGTCCCGCTCGCCGACCTGCCGATCGGGATGATCACCTCGCTCGTGGGCGGCCCGTTCTTCCTGTGGCTGCTCGTGCGCACGCGCCGTCGTTCGGGAGGATGGGCATGACCGTGCGGCTCCGCGGCGCAGGGCTCACCGTGCGCGTCGGCGAAGGGCGCACGATCCTCGACGACGCCTCCATCGAGATCCACGAGGGAGAGATCCACGCCCTGGTCGGCCCCAACGGAGCGGGCAAGTCCACCCTGTTCGGCGTGCTCTCCGGCGACGTCGCCGCACAGGCGGGAAAGGTCGAGCTCGACGGCCGGCCGATCGACCGGGTCAAGCCGCGCATCCTCGCCCAGCAGCGGGCTGTGCTGCTGCAGGAGAACACCGTCACGTTCCCGTTCAGCGCTGAGCAGGTCGTGCGCATGGGGCGGACGCCCTGGGCGCGCACCCCGGCGTCCGAGGACGACGACGAGCTGGTGTCAGCGGCGATGGTGCAGACCGAGGTCACCGCGCTCAAGGCCCGCGCAGTGCCGTCGCTCTCCGGCGGCGAGCGCGCACGTGTCGCCCTGGCACGCGTGATCGCGCAGAGCACCGCCATCCTGCTGCTCGACGAGCCGACCGCGGCGCTCGACCTCAAGCATCATGAAGACGTCATGCGGCTGATCCGAGGGCGTGCGGATGCCGGGATCGCGGTGGCCATCGTGCTGCACGACCTCAATGCCGCGCTCGCGCACGCCGACCGCGTGACACTGCTCGCCGACGGCCGCGTCGCGGCGACCGGCACCGCGGCGGAGGTGCTGACGGCCGAGCGGATCGAGCAGGTCTACGGCCAGGCGGTCGACGTGTTCCCACACCCGGCGACAGGGGTTCCTTTGGTGGTCGCCCGGCGCTGAACCAAGGGTCGGCGGAGGACTATGCGTCTCCGCGCAGGGAGCGGATCATGCTCCGCAGGTTGTGCAGGGCACCCGCCTGCTCTTCCTCGGTCATACCGGAGAGCATCCGGACCTCGACCGAGCGCACAGCGGCGGTCGCCGCCGCCAGGCTCTGCCGGCCTCGGTCGGTGAGGCTGGCCGGAAGCGCCTTGCCGACCGGAGCGGCGGCGGGCCTGGTCACGAAGCCGTCCCGCTCCAACGCCTGCAGCAGCACATTCATCGACTGCCGCGTGACGAATGCACCTCGCGCGAGCTCAGAGTTCGACAGCCCGGGGCGCTGCGCGAGCAGCTCGAGGCAGGAGTAGTGAGTGATGGTCATGCCGAGCGGACGGAGCACCTCCTCCATCGCAGCGCGGAGCGCGCTGGACGCCTCCTTCAGCAGGTAGCCCAACGACGTGTCCAGGTCGATCCCGACTCGGTCTTGACTCATGTCAGTATTCTGACATACAGTTGCGCATGTCAGAAAACTGACACCTACCGAAGGAACACCACATGCCCGTCACCGGCCCCGACTTCATCTCCCTCCAGGCACGCGACCTCGCCGCATCCCAGTCTTTCTACGAGCAGTACCTCGGCCTCGTCCGCTCTCCGACCGGCCCTGCGCACGCCGTCGTCTTCGAGACGACTCCGATCGCGTTCGCCCTCCGAGACATCGCCCCGGGCACCGACCTGACCGACGTCGCCCAGCCCGGCATCGGCGCAGCGATCTGGCTTCACGCCACTGATGTCCAGGCCATCCACGATGCGCTCCTCGCCGACGGACACACCATCGTCGCGGACCCGATCGACGGACCGTTCGGCCGCACCTTCACGTTCGCCGACCCCGACGGCTACCAGATCACCCTCCACGACCGCGCCTGACCGGGCGGCCCCTCCTCCGGGTCGGCCGCCCGCCCGCCGCTACGCTGGAGGATCGCCCACTGGAGGTCCGATATCAGAATGCCGTCTGCATCCGAACTGCTCGACATCGCCCTCTCCGCCGCAGCCGCCGGCGCCGCAGTGCTCGCCGACGCCGCGCGTGAGCGCGACGCATCGCCCGACGGTCTCGGCCTCCGCACGAAGGGTGCATCGGGTGACGTCGTCACCGAGATCGACCTGCGCGCCGAACGCTCGATCCGCGCGGTGCTCGCCGAGCACCGCCCCGACGACGAGGTATCGGGCGAGGAGTACGCGACCACCGGTACCGGCGCCGCGCTCCGCTGGTCGATCGACCCGCTCGACGGCACCTCGAACTTCGTGCGCGGATTGCCGCACTACGGGTCATCCGTCGCCGTGCAGGACGTGGGCTCCGGCGCCTGGCTCGCAGGCGCCGTGCATGCCCCCGAGCTCGTTCACGTCTACTCCGCGGGCGCGGGGCTCGGCGCATACCGTGAGTCCCGTGGCATCCGCCGACGGCTGCACGGGCCTGCGGTCGATGCCACCCCGGTGCTGCTCGCCGTCGGATTCTCCTACGATCCCGAGCAGCGGGCCAGGCAGCTCACCGACCTCCCGGCGAGGATGTCGGCGTTCACGGATCTCCGCAGCGTCGGGTCGGCCGCGCTCGGACTGTGCCTCGCAGCAGAGGGCAGCGTCGACGCCTTCATCGAAACCGACCTGTACGAATTCGACTGGGCAGCGGGTGCGCTGATCGCCGAAGAGGCAGGGCTCATCGTGAAGCGTCCGGCGACGATGCGGGGCGGCATCGTCGCGCATCCACCGCACCTGCCGGTCGAGTAGGGCATCCGACACAGGACGGA
The DNA here is from genome assembly GCF_002979515.1 of Microbacterium sp. MYb54. Lineage (GTDB taxonomy): Bacteria > Actinomycetota > Actinomycetes > Actinomycetales > Microbacteriaceae > Microbacterium. Next base: position 29,919 of record NZ_PCPA01000007.1, read on the forward strand.
GGGCCGACCCGCCCCCGTACAATCGCGATGAAACGCGGAGCGCCAGGCACAGTCCTCGGCGCTGAGGTGAGGGAGGGCGAGGATGTTCGGTTCGAAGAAGAAGAAGCAGCGCCTCAACGATCTGATGGAGCAGCTCAGGCCCGATCTGAGTCGGGAATCGCTCGGCGTCGGACCCGATTTCCCCGGCATCGCCCCGAACCCGCTCCTGAGCGGTGAGGCACGCACTCGCACTGCGGAACTGCGCACGGGCGAGCTTGCGCTCGGCGTTCTCGTCGACTGGCGCGAGGTCAACAGCAACCCCCGTGTGGTCCTGCTCCTCGACGTGGAGACCGCCGACGGGATCTCGTTCCGCGGTATCGCCGACGAAGACCTCACGATCACCGAGCTCACCCGGCTCGCGCCAGGACAGACGCTGCCCGTGCGCTACCGGCCGGCTGTCATGGACCACTACGTCGCCCTCGCCCGCGACGCTGACCCAGCCCACGTGCAGCAACTCGCGGACGAGATCGCGCGACGCAAGCGGGCCTGACCCGAGCACGGTCCCTAGGAGCCGGTCTGACCGGTCCCGTCCTGAGTCCGCGCGATCTCCTCGACGAAGCGGGCGACGGCGACCGAGCCGGGATCCGCATGTCCGACCGAGCGCTCCTGCTGCCAACCGGCACGACCGCGTCGCGACTGCCATCCGGTGCTCTCGGTGACCGCGGCGAGCGCTGCCTTCGACACCCCGGCCGCATCCGCTCCGGCCTCCAGCGCTTCGGCGATGGGCACGAGCACGTCGATCACGGTCTTGTCGCCCCGCACGGCCCCGCCCTGCGCGCCGATCTTCGCCGCCACTGCCTGGACCACATCGACGAGGCCCGCCCGATCGACGTGCACACCCGGTGGCACCTCGTCGGACGCAGCGAGCAGACCGCTGCCGATCAGGGCCGCGAACGTCGAGGGGTTCGCTGCGGCGAATGCGTCACCCGCCGTGCGCAGGATGCTGCGCGCGTCGAGGTCATCCGGAAGTTGCCGCAGTGCATCCGCGACCGCCGCGCTGCCGACCGCGACCGTGACGCCGAGGTCTCCGTCGCCGAGTGCGGCATCCAGGGCGCGCAGCTCTTCGCGGTGCCGCTCCATCCGCGGCAGCACGCTCAGGAGCAGGTCGCGCAGGTCGCTGCGGGATCCGGCCACCGTCGCCTCGACGATGACTGCATCTTCGTCCACGACCGCGCCTGCGGTGAACGTCTCTCCCACCGGAGCGGCGCCCTGACGGAAGAACGGCGACCCCGCCGGGTCGTGCAGCAGTTCCTCCAACTCATCATCGAGCTGCATGATCGACAGGGAGGCTCCGGCCATCTCCAGGCTCGTGACGTACTCGCCGATGAGTCGGTAGCCGATGGCGACCCCGGCGTCCGCGAGCGTGTGGTGCACTCGCCGGTAGATCACGTAGAGCTCTTCGAGCGGCGTCGAGCCCAGCCCGTTCACGAGCACGGCCACCCGACGGCCCTCGGTCAGGTCGAGCTCCGTCGCGATCTCGGCCAGGAACCGATCCGTGATCGCATCCGCCGTCTCCAACGGGCCGCGGTGACTGCCGCGCTCTCCGTGGATGCCGACCCCGATCTCCATCTCACCCGCGTCGAGCGTGAAGGTCTCCTCGCCCGCTGCCGGGAGCACGGTCGGCGACAGGCCGACGCCCATGGTGCGGGTCGCCTCCGCCGCCTTGCGGGTCACGCGCTCGACCTCGTCGAGGGAGGCACCGCGATCGGCCATCGCCCCCGCGACCTTGTAGACGAGCACGAGCCCGGCGACACCGCGCCGCGAATCGGCACGGTCGCTCGGGGCGGACTGGATGTCGTCGGCACCCAGCACCGTGCGGACCTCGATGCCCTCCGCCCGGCAGCGCTCGGCCGCGATGTCGAAGTTCAGCACATCGCCGCCGTAGTTGCCGTAGAGGTAGAGGAGTCCGGCGTCGGAGTGCACGGCCACGGATGCGGCATGGATCTGGGCGGAGCTCGGCGAGGAGAACACGTTGCCCACGGCGACCGCCGAGCACAGACCGCGACCGACGTAGCCGAGGAAGAACGGCAGGTGTCCGGAGCCGCCGCCGGTGACGATGCCGACGCGGCCCGGTGCCGGAGCATCCGTGCGCGCCAGAGCGCGCCGGTCCGCGGTGACGGCCCGCAGCTCGTCGGGGTGGGCGAGGAGAATCCCCTCGAGCGTCTCGTCGACGAACGCCTGAGGGTCGTTGATGATCTTGCGCATGTCAGTGCTCCTGTCCGGAGAGGATCGGATCGTAGGTCGTGCGGTCGATGAGCACCCGCCCGTCGGCCTCGAGTCTGCCGGAGGACCGCAGGTCCTTCACGATGTCCCAGTGGATGGCCGACTCGTTCTTGCCCCCGCACTGCGGGTACGAGCGACCGAGCGCGATGTGCACGGTGCCGAGGATCTTCTCATCGATCAGCAGGTCGCCGGTCATCGTCTGCACATGCGGGTTGGTGCCGATGCCGAGCTCACCCACTCGTCGAGCACCGTCGGCCTCGAGGATGCGCTCCACGAGGTCGAGGCCGCGGGTGGCAGACACCTTCTCCACCCGCCCAGCGACGAAGTCGAGTCGGAGGTCGGTGATGGTCGCGCCGCCGAACCAGAACGATCCGGGGAACGTGATGTGCCCCTCGACGCCGTCTTCCACCGGCGCAGTGGCGACCTCACCGTCCGGCAGGTTCGCCTCCCCCGCGAACGGCACCCAGATGCGGCCGGCGCAGTTCAGGCGCAGATCGGTGTCGTCATCGAGGATGCGGACCATCGAGGTGCGGTTCAGCTCGGCGCACAGCCGGTCGAGGTGTGTGCGATGCGCTGTCCAGTCGGCGAGCGTGCCGGCGAAGAACTCCTGCTCCAGCTGCTCCCGGGGCACGCCGATGAGCGTCGCCCACTCGGGCGTGGGGATGCGCACGAGCGTCCACTTGGTGCCCTGCCACCGTGCGGTCGACACGAGGCCCTTGCCCTCACGTTGCAGGCTGAGCCTGGCGCCGTCGATCTCATCCGCCGGCGGCTCCATGCCCCGGAACGAGACGTGCACGTCGGCCCATTCCATCGAGGCCAGCTCGATCGGGGCCGCCTCACGCAGCAGGGGTTCGCTGGCGTACGTCAGAGCGAAGCGATCGTACTTCTCCTCGACGAGCAGCACCTGGGGCATCCCGCCCCGGCGGTACACCTCTTCGACGAAGGCGTCGACCGCATCGAGCACCGAGGAGGTCGTCGCGAACACCGAGACCCTGGTCCCCTGCCCGACCTCGTTCACCTCAGCCAGATGTACGGCCAGTTCCTGCCATCTGCTCATCAGTCCACCTCTCTCAGCGCGCGCAGTGCGCGGTATGTCTCCGGGAAACGTTCGTAGCTCGCCCGCAGCTGGCGGGCGGCATTCTCCTGCGGCGCGACCTCACCGGAGAAGGCGACCCAGCTCGCGGCCTGCTCCTCCGTCACGACGCCGAGGCCGATCGCCGCGAGCATCGCATCGCCGTAGGCGGCACCGAGCGTCGCGGCGGTTCGCTGGTGAAGGCCCGTCAGGTCGCTGACCGTCTGCACCAGCACCTCGTTGTACGTTCCGCCGCCGATCGCGACCACGCGCGGCTCGGCAGCACCGGCATCGAGCAGCGCAGAGACGGCGAGCGCGATCGACTGTCCGACCCCCTCGACCACCGCCCTGGCGAGATCTGCGCGACCGGTCGAGAGCGTGAGCCCACTGAAGGATGCCCGGGCTTCTGGGTCGTGCAACGGCGTGCGCTCCCCGCTGAAATGCGGCAGGTGCAGCACGCCGTTCGCGCCGGGCGGGGCCGAACGCACGAGCTCCATCAGGCGTCCGAACATCGCGGAGTCGCCGTCACCGTGGTCGAGTCCGAGCAGGTCGGCGATCCACCTCGTCGCCGTGCCGGCGGTCGACGTTCCTGCCGCGAGCACGTAGCGCCCACGGAGTGCGAATGGTGCGGCCCACAGCCGCGGATCCGCATGCGGCTCGTCGGTCACGCGGATGAAGTACCCGCTCGATCCGTACATGAGCATCAGGTCATCGGTCGCCACGACAGAGGCACCGACCGCCTCGGCGACGGCATCCGTCGTGCCCACCAGCACCGGGGTGCCCTCGGGGATACCGGTCGCCGCGGCCGCTTCGGCGGTGACCGTGCCGGCGACATCCGTCGACCACCCGAGCCGGGGCAGCGTCTCCGGGCGGATCAGGTCGTCGATCCCGTCGTGGTTCCAGTCGAGCCGAGCGAGGTCGTAGCAGGGGTGGAAGTACCCGGCCGTCGCGTGGTCGATCACGACTTCGCCGGTGAGGCGCGCGACCAGGTAGCTCTGACTCGTGAGGTACCACCGGGTGCGTGCGGCGACCGCGGGTTCATTGCGCTCGATCCACAGGATCTTCGGGCCCGCAGACTGACTCGTCAGCGCATTTCCCGCCCGCCGGAAGATCTCCTCCGGCCCGAGCCGCGTCTCGAGGATGTCGATCTCCGCGGTCGCCCTGGTGTCGACGCCGTAGAGGATGGCCGGGCGCAGCGGACGCAGCTCGGTATCGACCGGCAGCACGCACGGACCGATCGCACTGCACGCGACCGCGGCGATCACGGCATCCGGTATCGCTTTCCGCAGCGTCGAGGCCACCTCGACGACATCGTGCCACCACACGGCATCGGCATCCTGCTCGACCATGCCGGGCTCGGGTGTGCTGATCCCGTGCCGAGCACGCGCCTCGGCGTGCACGTGGCCTGCGGCATCGACCAGCACGCCCTTGGTCTCGTAGGTTCCGACGTCGATGCCGAGGAACAGTTCCATCAGGATGCCTTTCGGATGCGCGGGTCAGGCCCGGGGGATCTCGGCGAGCGCGATCGTCTCGGTCTGGCTGCTGGGTGCGGGGCGTGGCCTTCGCCTGACCCTCACCTGATCGAACACCATCACCGCGATCAGGATCACCCCCTGCGCGATCGCGTACTCGTAGGCCGAGAGCCGGATCGCCGTGAAGCCGGACTGCACGACCTGCAGCACGAGCGTCGCGAGGACCACTCCGGTGATGGTCGCGAACCCGCCGGTGGGGTTCGTGCCGCCGAGCACCGCGATCACGATCACGAGCAGCACGTACGACGTGCCGTAGTCGGCGCTCGCCGTCGGATTGCGGGAGAGGAACACCAGCCCCGCGATGCCGCCGAGCACACCCGTCGTCACGTAGGTGCCGTAGAGCACGCTCGTGCTGCGGATGCCGGAGTACATCGCCGCCGTCGGGTTCGCCCCCTGCAGCTGTGTACGTCGTCCGAACGGCGTGCGCGTGATCAGCACCCCGATCAGAACGGCCACCACGAGGAACTCGAGGAACAGAAGAGGGATGCCGCCGACCGTCGCCTGGCCGACCGAGGAGAGCACCGCCGGGGCGCCGTAGAGCGTGGTGCCGCCGGTCCAGACAATCGCGATGCCGTTGAAGATCTGCATCGTGGCCAGCGTCGCGAGGATGGGCGTGATGCCTACCGTCGCGATCAGGAAGCCGTTGACCGCTCCCGCGAGCGCGCCGACCAGGACTCCGACCAGGGCGATGAGGCCACCCATCGACTCCGCGGTCGCCGGGTCACTGCTGGCTATCGCTGTGAACATCGTGCTGACAGTGATCGCCGAGAGGTTCGCGATCGCCACCAGCGACAGGTCGATCCCGCCGGTGAGCATGGCGAGAGCCATGGCGATGGCGAGGATGCCGACTTCGGGCGAGGCGACCATCATGTTCTGCAGGTTGATCGGATTGAGGAAGACCCTCGGGTTCAGGATCGCGAACAGCCCGAACGCGAGTGCGAACAGCACCAGCATCCGGCCGACGCCACGATTCACGTGGATACGGCCGAGCAGAGAACGCACCGACCGATCGACCTGGTCGTTCATCCGGGCGAACTGCCCGGGAGGGGTCGTCTGAGGCATTGTCACTCCTTCACCGTGTCGAGGACGAACGTCCGGCGAGAGGCGCGGCGGGCCATGACGGCCTGGATCCCCACGCCGATCACCAGCAGGAACCCGACGGCGGCACGCTGCCACGCCGTGGGTACGCCCATCAGGATGAGACTGTTGTTGATGATCTGCACCAGCAGCACGCCGAGCACGGTGCCGGTGACGGTGCCGCGTCCGCCGAAGATCGAGGCCCCGCCGAGGACGACCGCGGCGATCACATCGAGCTCGGTGCCGACCAGGTCTTGCGGGTTGGCGCTGCGCCCGAGCACGACGTGGATGAGTCCGCCGATCGCGGCGACCGCCCCGACGAGCACGTAGAGCATGACCTGCAGGCGCACGACCGGGAAGCCGGCGCGTCGCGCCCCCTCCAGGTCGCCACCCATGGCGTAGATGCCGCGGCCGAACATCGTGCGGCGCAGAACGAACGCGGCACCGATCACGAGCAGCACGACCGGCACGATGAGCATCGGCAGGTAGGCGCGGGTCGATTCGATCGAGATCAGGTTCGCGGTCGACAGCCAGGAGATGCCGTCCGGCAGCTCGGCGATGTACTTGGAGCCGATGTAGGCGAGCAGCACCCCCTTGAAGATGCCCTGCGTCGCGAGCGTCACGATCAAGGTGGGGAGCCGGAACCGGGCGATCACGATGCCGTTGACGAACCCGAGGGCACCGCCGATCACGATCGCGAAGGCGAGGATGCCGATCAGTCCGAAATCGAGCGATCCGCCCTGAGCGAGCGACACCGTCGTGTACGCGGCGAAGATGCCGATCGCCGCGAACGATACATCGATGCCGCCGGAGATGATCACGAAGAGCACCGCGAGCGCGAAGACCATCGGGACCAGAGCCGATCGCAGGATCGAGAACAGCGTGTGCACGCTGAAGAACGCGGGGTTCACGGCGCACATCACGATCACCAGGACGAGGATGATGCTCGCGAGCACCAGCTCGTTCGACATGCGCCCGATGCGGGGAAGGCGGATGCGGGTGTCGGTGGCGCTCACGCGGCCATCACCTCCTGGATTCGGGGCGCGGCGATCTCATCGCCGGCCAGTCGCGAGACGATCTCGCCGCGGCGCACCACGAGCACGCGGTTGCAGAGCGAGACGAGTTCGGGCACGTCGTCGGAGATCATGATCACGCCCATCCCGTCGTTCGCTGCCTCGCGGAGGATCTGCAGGATCTCCTCCTTCGAACCCACGTCGACGCCGACCGTCGGTCCGTTCAGGATCAGCACCCGCGGCTTGGTCGCGAGCCACTTGGCCAGCACGACGCGCTGCGCGTTGCCGCCGGACAGCGATCGCACGGGAGCCTCGACGCTCGGCGCCTTGATGCGCAGGCGGGAGAAGAGACGGGAGATGGTTTCGGCGGTGCGCTTTCGACTCAGCAGCACCTTGCCGACCGCGTGCTCGCTGAGGGAGCCCGCGATGATGTTGTCGGAGATCGACTTGTCGAGGAACAGGCCCTGGGTGAGCCGATCTTCCGGTACGTAGCCGATGCCCGCGTCGACGGATGCCCGGATACTGCCCGGTCGCACGGCGCGACCACCGACGGTCACGGTTCCGGACTGCGGGGTGAGCAGGCCGAACAGCGCATCGGCGATCTCACCACGACCCGAGCCGAGCAGTCCGGTGAGACCGAGGATCTCGCCCGGCTGCAGGTCGAAGGAGACATCGGTGAAGGCACCGGGAAGATCGAGGTGCTCCACACGCAGCAGCGGCTCAGCCTCCTCGTCGACCTCGACGACGACGCGCGAGTCATCCACCGCACGGCCGGTCATGGCGTGGGTGAGGGAGGCCACGTCGAACTCGTCGGCCGGACCGTTCGCGACCAGGCGCCCTGAGCGCAGCACCGTGATGTCCTGCGACACCTGCAGCACCTCGTCGAGCTTGTGGCTGACGAACACCAGGGCGACACCGCGCTGCTGCAGCCGCCGCACGAGCGCGAACAGCCGCTCGACCTCGGAGTGCGTGAGCGCGGTGGTCGGCTCGTCCATGAAGATGACCCGTGCGTCCTGCACGAGAGCCCGGCAGATCGCGGTGAGCTGCCGGTCGGCGACGGAGAGCCGTTCGACATCGGAGTCGAGGTCGAGGGTCAGGCCCAGCTCCTCGACGATGCGCTGCGCCTCGGGCCGCCGGTTCTTCGCGCTGTAGAGCTTGCGTCGCGCGGCGATCGCGGCCGGGAGCACGATGTTCTCCGCCACGGTCAGGTTGGGAAAGAGCGAGAAGTCCTGGTAGATGACCTGGATGCCGGCTCGAAGGGCCTGCGTCGGCGAGAGATGGCTCAGGGGTTCGCCGTCGAGCAGGATCTCGCCTGCTTCCGGCTTCTCGACCCCGCTGATGATCTTGATGAGAGTGGACTTGCCGCACCCGTTCTCGCCAGCCAGGCAGTGCACCCGTCCGGGGTAGAGGGTGATGCCGACGTCATCGAGGGCGACGACACCGCCGAACACCTTCCGCACCCCTCTGACCTCGAGAACGGGCCTGGCCTCGGGAGTGGGCTCGGCCTCGGGCGCCGGCTGCGCCTGTTCTGCGTTCATGTTCTTCCTCCGGGGCGGGGTCGCGCGTGGGCGACCCCGCCCTGAGTCGTGGCGGACGTCGGGATCAGAAGTCGTAGTCGTCGACGTTGTCCTTGTCGACGATGACGGCGGCGTCACCCACGTAGACGTTGTCGAAGCCGTCGAGCTTCTTCAGGGAGTTGTAGCCCTCGATGCCGAGGTCGGTGCCGTCGGTGATCTTCTCGCCGTCGACGAGCAGCTGCGCGATCTTGAGCTGCGCCTTGCCGGCCATCGCGGGGTCCCAGAAGAAGATCTTGTCGATCGAGCCGTCGACGATGTACTTCTTCGCCACCGAGGGGATGCTGGTGCCCATCACGCACACCTGGTCCTCCAGGCCCGCTTCCTGCACGGCGCGGGCGATACCGGCGACATCTGTGCCGGCCGAACCCTGGAAGCCCTTGATGTCGGGGTACTTCGCGAGCAGCTCCTTCGCCCGCTGGTAGGCGACGTTCTCGTCTTCCTTGCTCTCGACCGGCTCCTCGACGCGGGTCAGGTCGGGGTACTCGGCCTGCTGCTGGTCGTAGGCGCCGCCGACCCAGTCCATGTGGGTCTTGGCCGTGAGGCCACCGACGAACGAGACGTACTGTCCCGAATCGCCCATGCACTCGGCGAGGTTGTCCATGATCTTCGCGCCGTAGGCCCGGTTGTCGAAGGCCTCGATGTCGATGTCGGCGTTCTTGATGCCCGCGGCCTCGTGGGCGACGACGATGATCCCCTGGTCCCTGGCCTGCTTGAGCACGGACTCCAGCGCCTCGGGCGAGTTGGGGACGACCGTGATCGCGGCGGGCGACTGCGCGATCAGGTCCTGGATGATCTGGATCTGCTTCTCGGGGCTCGCGTCGTCCGCGCCCTCCTGGCGGGCGTCGATCCCGGTCTCCTCGGCGAACTCCTTGACGCCGACCTCCATACGGTCGAACCAGCCGACACCCGAGATCTTGACCACGGTGACCATCGCGCCGTCTTCGGCACTTCCGCCGGTCTCGCCACCGCCCGTGGATCCGCCGACCTGACCGCAACCGGCCAGGGCCAGCATCGCCACCGCACCGAATCCGACACCTGCAAGCAACTTCGTCTTACGCATGTTCCACTCCTTCGTGTGTGAGCCAGTGTTAGTTTCCACCACCCCCAGGGAGGAATGGGAAGAAATCTCATCGCTGTGGAACAGTAAAACGTCAAACCGTCGCTTGTCAATGCGAAATCTCACACCCGTTGCGCAACCGTTGCGCAACGGGTCGGGCGTGGAGCGCGGGCTCCTAGAGCGCTGCGACGGCTTCGATCTGCACGCCGGCCGCCCGCAGACCGACGAGCGCGGGGTGATCCACCGCGCCATCGGTCACCAGCAGGTCGATCTCGCCGGGGCCGGCGACATTCGTCAGGTGCACACGGCCGAGCTTCGACGCATCGGCGACGACGATGACCCGGTCGCACGCATCGATCGCGGCGCGCTTCACCGCGCCCTCTTCATTGCTGTAGTCGGAGAGACCGCGCTTGCCGTCGACGCCGGAGACGCCCATGACGTAGACATCGCAGTTGTAGCGCTTGAACGCCTCGATCGACTCGGCGCCGACCAGGCTGAGCTCGCCGGGACGCACCCGCCCACCCGTGACGAGGATCGTGGTGTTGGGCTCGTCGTGGAGCTCGAGCGCGACGAGGATGCTGGGCGTCACGACCGTGAGCCCGAGGCCCTTGCCGACGATCGCGCGGGCCACGGCGAGCGCGGTGCTGCCACTGTCGAGCACGACGGTCTCGCCGTGGTTGAGGTGGGCGACGGCCGCCGCGGCGATGTTGATCTTCTCGCGTGCGCCCATCAGCGCCCGGGAGTTGAATCCCGGCTCCACCGCCGTCCCGTGCGCGGCGATCACACCGCCGGTCACCCGGCGCACGCTGCCGCGCTCCTCGAGGAGTTCGAGGTCGCGTCGGATGGTCATCTCGGAGACGTCGAACTCCAGGGCGAGGGCCTTGAATTCGGCCTCCCCGTCAGAGAGAACCCGCTGTTCGATCAGCGCGCGGCGCTCGTGGGCTTCCATCCCTACCTCCTCGTGTGGCAGATCCCACCCTAGGCGAGAAGCTTGTGTGAATGAGTAACTTGTGCTTTGCTCAACGTGAATCTTTCACAGAGCTTGTGATCCATTCCGAAGAAACGAGGAAAGACATGCCCAACTGGCTCCCCGAGGTGTTCGGCACGCAGAAGCCGATCGTGGCGATGCTGCACCTGGCCCCGCTCCCCGGCGACCCCGGTTACGACACCGCCGGCGGAGTCGCCGCGATCGTGAACCGCGCCCGCGGCGAACTCGACGCTCTGCAGAGCGGCGGCGTCGACGCCGTGATGATCTCGAACGAGTTCAGCCTCCCCTACCTCACGAAGACCGAGCCGATCACCGCGATCACGATGGCCCGCATCCTCGGCGAGCTGCAGCGCGATCTCGCAGTCCCCTTCGGCGTGAACGTGCTGTGGGACGGACGGGCTTCGATCGACCTCGCCACCGCCACCGATGCCGCCTTCGTCCGCGAGATCTTCACCGGCGTCTACGCCAGCGACTTCGGGCTGTGGAACACCAACGTCGGCGAGGTCGCCCGCCACCGCCACCGCGTCGGGGCCGGGAACGTGAAGCTGCTGTTCAACATCGTCCCCGAGTCGGCCGCCTACCTCGCGGAGCGCGACCTCGGCTCCATCGCCCGCACCACGGTGTTCGCGACCAACCCCGACGCCCTCTGCGTCTCCGGACTCACCGCCGGAGCTCCCACCGACACGCAGTCGCTCGCCATCGTGAAGGAGAACGCCGGAGACGTCCCGGTGTTCGTCAACACCGGAGTCCGCGCATCGAACGTCGCCGACCAGCTCTCGGTCGCCGACGGCGCCGTCGTCGGCACGTACTTCAAGCAGGACGGCAAGTTCGAGAATCGCGCCGACCGCGCGAGGGTCGAAGAGCTCATGGGCGCCGCCAAGGCGTTCCGGTCGCAGCTCGTCTGACCCGCAGCCCCCGCAACATCCAGCGCCGCTCCCGATCCTCGTGATCGCGGGGCGGCCCTGTGCGTCTCCGGCACCGTTACGGTCGTACCGGCAGGACGTCGCTGAGATCGGCGCGGGTGCCGGAGGCGTGGATACGGCCGGATGCCGCGGCATCCGCCCACCGCTCCGTCCCTGTGGAGACGGCGATCCAGGTCGCGGCATCCATCTCGACCACGTTGGGCGGGGTGCCTCGGGTGTGGCGCGGTCCTTGGATGACCTGCACGGCCCCGAACGGCGGCACTCGCACCTCGACACTGTTGCCGGGTGCCTTCTCGTCGAGCAGCTGCAGGAGGTAGCGCACAGCGGTCGCGAGGTCGGTGCGCTGCGGCTTCGCGTCGGCGGACTCGGCAACGCGAACCGCGTCAAGAGCCGTCCGTCCGGCGACGATGTCGATCTTCCTGACCATTGCTCCAGACTACGACCGCGACCGCACGGCGAGTCCTAAGCTCGGACGCATGAGCATGCATCCCCAGGGCGCCCGCGCCGAGCTGCTCGCGGCCGCGGCCGATCACTCCTGGGGCGTGCGGATCCCCCCGCTCGCCGATCCGCAGAGCGCCCACGATGCCGCGGTGCTCATCCTGTTCGGCGTGCTCGACCGCATCCCCGCCCCGACGACCGATGCCGCCGTCGCCCGTGATCTCGACGTGCTGCTGCAACGGCGAGCGCCCACTCTCTCCTCTCACCCCGGCCAGGTGTCGTTCCCCGGCGGCCGCGTCGAGGCGGACGATGCCGACCTCGTCGCCACGGCGCTGCGCGAGGCCGAAGAGGAGACCGGGCTCGATCCGGGCGGTGTCGAGATCCTGGCCACGCTGCCCGTGATCCCCCTCGCCGCGAGCAATCATCTGGTCACCCCGGTACTGGCGTGGTGGCAGTCGCCGTCGCGGGTCGTGGCGGTCGACCACGCCGAGACGGTCGAGGTGTTCCGCGTTCCCGTCGCACAACTGCTCGACCCCGAGACCCGGTTCACCTCGACCATCACCCGCATGGGGCACACGTTCCGCGGCCCGGCTTTCGACGTCGACGGCACCATCGTCTGGGGCTTCACCGCGATGGTTCTCGATGCTCTCTTCGACGCCGCCGGCTGGACCGTGCCGTGGGATGCCTCCGTGGAGCGGACCGTCGACCTCTGAGCCGCGCCATCTGAGCCCCGACCTCTGAGCCCCGCCGAAATCCGGAGCGTCACCCTCGGTAGTCTGGAAGGGTGAAGATTCTCGTCCTCGGTTCCGGTGCCCGTGAGCACGCGATCATCCTCGCCCTGCGGGCCGAGCATACGGAGCACGAGATCTTCGTCGCTCCCGGCAATGCCGGTATCGCGCAGGACGCGACCCCCGTCTCGGTCGATCCCCTCGACGGCGGTGCGGTCACCGCGTTCGCCCATGAGCATGCGATCGACCTGGTCGTCGTCGGCCCGGAGGCCCCGCTCGTCGCCGGAGTCGCCGATGCCCTGCGCGTGCGTGGCATCCCCGTGTTCGGACCCGGGAAGGCTGCAGCGCAGCTGGAGGGCTCGAAGTCGTTCGCGAAGCGGGTCATGGATGCCGCCGGCGTGCCGACCGGCCGCGCCGTCCGTGCCGCCACGACCGCCGACGTCGAGCGCGCGTTCGACGAACTCGGCGCCCCCTACGTCGTCAAGGCCGACGGCCTGGCCGCGGGCAAGGGCGTCATCGTCACGTCCGACCGTGCCGAAGCGCTCGCGCACGCCGAGCAGTATCTTCCCGCGGGCCCCGTGCTGATCGAGGAGTTCCTCTCCGGCCCCGAGGTCTCCCTGTTCTTCCTGAGCGACGGTGACACCGTGCGCGCGCTCAGCCCCGCGCAGGACTTCAAGCGCGCGCTCGACGGCGACGCCGGACCCAACACAGGTGGCATGGGCGCGTACTCGCCGCTGCCGTGGCTCGCCGAGCAGTTCGGCAGCGAACAGGCCTTCGTCGAAGAGGTCACCCGCGACGTGGCGCTTCCCGTGGTGCGGCAGCTCGACGCCGAGGGCACACCGTTCATCGGACTGCTCTACGCCGGCCTGATCCTGACCCCGGCAGGTGTGCGCGTGATCGAGTTCAACGCCCGCTTCGGCGACCCCGAGACGCAGATCGTGCTGCCGCGGCTGGTCACCCCGCTCTCGGAGCTGCTGTTCGCCGCGGCGTCGGGCACCCTCGAGGACCAGCCGGAGCCCGTGTTCAGCGATGACGTCGCGATCACGGTCGTGCTGGCCAGTGGGGGCTACCCCGAGGCGCCGCAGACCGGGCGTCCCATCGAGGGTCTCGCGGAAGCCGCAGCCGTCGAGGGCGTCCGCATAGTGCACGCCGCGACCGCGAGCCCCGACGCACCCGGCGGATCACTCATCGCGACGGGAGGCCGCGTGCTCAACGTGGTGGCTGTGGCATCCGACTTCCGCACCGCGCGTGACCGCGCGTACGAGGCGATCGCCCACATCCGCCTCGACGGCTCGCACTACCGCACCGACATCGCCGCCCGCGTCGCCGAGTAGCCCCGCTCTCCCTCCGCCCAGGCACGTCGCCCAGGCACGTCGAGTGCACGCTCGCCCGGGTGCACGCTTCGCCCGGGTGCACGCTTCTCCCGGGTGCACGCTTCTCCCGGGTGCACGCTTCTCCCGGGTGCACGCTTCTCCCGGGTGCACGGCTTCTCCGCGAGTGCACGGCTTCTCGGCGAGTGCACGGCTTCTCGACGTGCACACCCCGTCCACTCGGCGAGATCCCGTGCACACGACAGCGGTGCGACCATCCACACCGGCCGCCGGCGCGCGAAAACCGTCGAATGCGGAGAGGAATCCTGCCAACGTGCGGGTTCGCGATTGACATCGACAGCTTTCTTCAAGAAAGTGGGCGGATGCCGCTTCGCTCCGACTGGTCGTCCGCGACCTGCCCGATCGCCCGCTCCGCCGACGTGCTGGCCGACCCCTGGGTGCTGCTCATCCTGCGTGAGCTCTTCTCCGGCCGCACCCGCTTCGACCAGCTGCGCGATGCCACCGGTGCCGCCGACTCGGTGCTGTCCCGGCGGTTGACCGCGATGACCGAGGCCGATCTCGTCGAGCGCGAAGACTCCGACGAGGCCCGCAGCGGGTACCGGTTGACGGAGGCCGGGCGTGAGACCCTTCCGATCCTGCATGCTTTCGCTCGCTTCGCGCGCATCACCGCCCCCGAGGGACCCTGGGGTCTGACGGTGAGCTGCGGCCGGTGCGGCGAGGTCTCGGAGTCGGCCGACTGGTGCGCGACCTGTGCGGCACCGCTCGATGCCGACAGCACCCGTTGGGCACGACGCAGCATGGGCGGGGAGCCCTTCGCCCTCATCGCCGGGCACACGGCATGACTGCCGAGTCGCTCGACGGTCCGATCGAGGAACCGCTGGGCGCGCGACAGCGCCGCTTCCACCCCGCGTGGACGGTGGCCCTCGTCGCCCTCATCGCCCTCATCGGTGCGGCCGGCTTCCGCGCGGCCCCCGGCGTGCTCATGGTGCCGCTCGAAGAGGAGTTCGGCTGGAGCACGGCCGAGCTGTCCCTCGCGGTCTCGATCAACCTCCTCCTCTACGGACTCATCGCCCCGTTCGCCGCGGCCTTGATGCAGCGCTTCGGCATCCGCGCGGTGACGGTGGTCGCCCTCTTCGTGATCGGGGCGGGTGCGGCGCTGAGCGTGTTCGTCGCGACTCCCGGCCAGCTCATCCTGACCTGGGGTGTCCTGATCGGACTCGGAACCGGATCGATGGCGCTGGTCTTCGCCGCAACCATCACCGATACGTGGTTCGCCACGAGGCGCGGACTCGTCTCGGGCGTGCTCACGGCCGGCAGCGCCACCGGGCAGCTCATCTTCCTCCCGGTGATCGCGGCAGCGGCCGAAGACGTCGGATGGCGCGGAGCATCGCTCATCATCGCCGGCGGGGCGCTCGCAGTCATGCCCCTGGTCTGGATCTTCCTCCGCAACCGTCCGAGCGACCTCGGCGTCGCCCGCTACGGGGAGACCGCGCCCACCGTGGCTCCGACACCCGTTCCTCGTGGCACGGCCTGGGGAGCTGCGAAGCTCGCGCTGACCACGCTGCGAGAGGCCGCGCGCACGAAGACGTTCTGGGCGCTGGCGATCGGATTCGCGATCTGCGGTGCGACGACCAACGGACTCATCGGCACGCACTTCATCCCGAGCGCGCACGACCACGGGATGGCGACCACCACGGCCGCCGGGCTCCTCGCGGTCGTCGGCATCTTCGACATCGTCGGCACCGTGTTCTCAGGCTGGCTGACCGACCGCGTGAACCCGCGCATCCTGCTCGCCGCCTACTACGCGCTGCGCGGCGTGAGCCTGCTGTTCCTGCCGAGCCTGCTCTCGGCCGAGGTGCAGCCGAGCATCATCGTGTTCATCGTGATCTACGGGCTCGACTGGGTCGCGACCGTTCCGCCGACGATCGCCCTGTGTCGCGAGGTCTTCGGCGACAAGGGCCCGCTCGTGTTCGGCTGGGTGTTCGCAGCGCACCAGATCGGCGCGGGCATCGCCTCGATCCTCGCCGGGCTCGTGCGTGACCACACCGGCCAGTACACGTTCGCGTGGTTCGCTGCCGCTGGCCTCTGCGCAGTCGCCGCCCTGGTCAGCGCCACCATCCGCCGCCACCCCGCACCCGTTCGCGAGTAGTCGGGCTCGAGACCTCTCGCCGAGTGCACCGGATGCCGTCGAGTGCACGGCTTATTCACGCGAACTACCCGTGCACTCGGCGAGTACCCGTGCACTCGGCGCCGCGAAGCGCACGGGAAGCTACCGTCAGAGCACCTTCGAGAGGAAGTCCTTCAGGCGGTCGTTCTTGGGGGCGCCGAACAGCTCGGCGGGCGGAGCCTCCTCGACCACGACACCGCCGTCCATGAAGACGGTGCGACCGGAGACCTCGCGGGCGAAGCCCATCTCATGCGTCACCAGCACCATGGTCATGCCACCCGAGGCCAGGTCGCGGATGACCTGCAGCACCTCGCCGACCATCTCGGGGTCGAGCGCGCTCGTGGCCTCGTCGAACAGCATGATCTCGGGGTCCATCGCGAGCGCACGGGCGATCGCCACACGCTGCTTCTGTCCTCCGGAGAGCGATGCCGGCTTCGCGTCGGCCTTCTCGGAGAGGCCCACGCGCTCCAACAGCGACAGCGCCCGCTCACGCGCCTCGGCCTTCGACATCTTGCCGCACTCGACCGGCGCGAGCGTGATGTTCTCGAGCACGGTCATGTGCGGGAACAGGTTGAAGTGCTGGAACACCATGCCGATGCGCTGGCGCACCTCATCGAGCTTCACGCTCTTGTCCGTCAGGTCGACGCCGTCGATGATGACATGCCCCGAGGTGGGCTCCTCGAGCTTGTTGAGGCAGCGGAGCAGAGTGGATTTACCCGAGCCCGAAGGACCGATGACCGCCACGACCTCGCCGTCTTCCACAGCCAGGTCGATGCCCTTGAGCACCTCGTTGTCGCCGAACGACTTGTGCAGGTCCTGCACCACGATCTTGCTCATGCGTTGAACTTCCTCTCCAGGCGGTTCGCGAGCAGCGTCAGCAGCGTGATCACGACGAAGTAGATGATGGCGACGATCGTCAGCACCTGCGCCGACAGGTACGTCGAGGCGATGATCTGGCGAGACACGAAGGTCAGCTCCGCGAGACCGATGACGCTGATCAGCGACGTGTCCTTGAGGGTGATGATGCCCTGGTTGACGAACGAGGGCAGCATGATGCGGAACGCCTGCGGCAGCACGACCTTCTGCATCGTCTTCCAGTGCCCGAGGCCCAGCGAGCGCGATGCCTCGGCCTGCCCTGGATCGACCGCCTGGATGCCGCCGCGGATGATCTCGGTCATGTACGCGCCCGTGTTGAGCGAGAGCGTGATCGCTCCGGCGACGAACGGGTTGAACGTGAGGCCCGGGAACAGCTGCGGGATCGCGAAGAACACGAAGAACGCCTGGATGAGGATCGGGGTGCCGCGGAAGACGTAGACGTACGCGGTGGCGATCCAGCGGAACGGTGCGAACTTCGACACCCGGCCGAAGCCGAAGATGAGCCCCAGGATGAACGCGGCCACGATCGCGACGATCGTCGCGAGGATGGTGAGCCACAGACCCTCCATGAGGGCGGGCCAGTACTGCACCGCGACCGAGAAGATGTCGGTCGGCTGCGTCGATTCCTCACCACCGGAGAGGTAGGTGTCGACGATCTTGTCGTACTCCCCCGACGCCTTCAGGTTCGCGAGCCCGGCGTTGAACATCTCGACCAGCTCGGGGTTCTGCCCCTTGTTGACCGCGAAACCGTACTCTCCGCCGAGCTCCGGTTCGCCGATGAGACGGAAGCCTGAGCCCTGCTGGATGCCGTAGGCCAGCACCGGGAAGTCCTCGAAGTAGCCGACCGCCTGGCCGGCCTTCACGGCATCGACCATGTCGGTCGTGTCCTGGTACGGGGTGACCTTGAAGCCGTACTCGGCCTTGTTCTCGTCGGCGAAGGTCTGCCCCTGCGTACCGGTCTTCACTGCGACAGCCTTGCCGTCGAGGTCGTCGAGGGACTTGATGTCGCTGGCCTCGAGCACGCCGAGCTGGATGCCGCTGGTGAAGTACGGCTCGCTGAAGTCGAAGGTCTTCTCGCGCTCTTCGGTGATCGACATGCCGGCCATGACCGCGTCGACCTGGTTCGACTGCAGTGCCTGCACGGCGGCGTCGAATCCGAGTTGGCGGATCTCCACCTCGAAACCCTGGTCTTTCGCGATCGCACGGAGCAGGTCCATGTCGATGCCGACGAGGTTGCCGTCCTTGTCGGTGAACTCGAACGGCGCGAACGTCGTGTCGGTGCCGATGACGTACTTCTCGCCGTCGTTCGCGGCGGTGGCGGGGGCGGCTCCGGCCAGGAGCGCACCCACGGCGACGAAGGCGACGAGCGCGGCCGCGCCGGCAGTGCGCAGCGATCGGCGCAGGCGGCCCGCCGCGGCGGATGGATTTCGGATCACGACGTGTGCTCCTCGAGTCGACAGCAGCGACCGGACGACCGCCGAGGAACTACCCTAGCTCGCGGCAGGACCAGCACCCGAAATACTGATCCAGTACCGACGCACGAGGGGCTGCCCGGCTTCCGGCGCATCGATCACGTCTTCGAGCTCTCCGCCGGCGCCTTCGATCGTGCGGATGGAGCCGACGTTGTCGTCGTCGCAGGTCAGCATGACGCGGTCGTAGCCCTCCGTCTTGGCGAGACGCAGCACGAGGCGCAGAGCCTCCCGGACGATCCCCTCGCGGCGACGCGACGGGATCACGGAGTAGCCGATGTGGCCGCCGAACCGACGGAGGTGGTCGTTGAGTTCGCGGCGGAAGGAGATGAAGCCGACCATCTGGTCGCCCTGGGTGATCCAGAAGTAGTCACAGGGCACATGGCCCTCCGGCAGCACGGCGCCGGGAGTGGCATACAGAGCCGCCTTCTCGATGATCGCCTCGAACGCGGCGCGGTCGGGAACGAAGCCCTTCTCGATACCGCCGCCGTCGACGTGTCCGCCCTCGAACTCGGCCACTGCGGCGGCCCATGAGTCGAAGAGGTCGATGCTCGGTCGAGAGAGTGCGATCGTCATCGCCCGATGACATCAGAAAAGGTGCCGCATCCGCAAACCGCCGGATACGGCACCCTCCCTGAACCCGACTACTCGGGACGCGCGGCCACCGGAGCGGCCGCATCGGTCTTGTCGTAGCGACCGAGGAACAACGAGGCGATGAGGGCGATCACCATCACGCAGGCCGGAAGCAGGATCGACTGCGCCATGCCGGTTGCGAATCCATCGGCCACCTGCGGCGGCAGCGTCCCACCCGTCGTGATGCCGGCCGGCGCATCGGCCAGCCCCGGGAGGTTCGCTTCGAGGCGAGACTGCATGAACGCGGCGATGGATGCCGAGCCGATCACCGATCCGATGGTCCTTGTGGTGTTGTAGATGCCGGCGCCCGCACCTGCCTGACGCGGCGGGAGCTTGCGCGTCGCCGTGGTGGCGAGCGGCCCCCACATGCCCGCGTTGCCGATACCCATCAGCGCAGAGGGCAGCAGGAACATCCAGATCTCGGTCTCCATGTTGATCAGGGCCGAGTACCAGACGAGCGCGCCGGCGACGCAGAGCAGACCGGGGATGAGGATGAGGCGCGGGTCGATGCGATCGAGCAGCTTCCCGGCGCCGGGAGCGAGCACACCCGAGAGCACGGCCATCGGGATCATCAGCAGTGCCGCCTGTGTGGGGGTGAGCCCGCGCGCGGTCTGCAGGAAGAACATCATCGGCAACGACATGCTCGTCACGGTGAAGCCGACGGCTGCGATCGCGACGTTCGCTCCCGAGAAGTTGCGGTCGCGGAACAGCTCGAGAGGCACCAGCGGCTCGCTGCGGGTCTTGGCCTGTTGCAGGATGAACAGCCCCAGCACCACGAGACCGACGATGATCAGGCCCCACACCGAGATGGGACCCCAGATGACGCCCCAGTCGTACTTCTCACCCTCCTGGAGTCCGAACACGATGAGAAAGAGGGCCACGGCGCTCAGCACCACACCCACGATGTCGAACCGGTGCGGGTGCGTCGCGAGCTTCGGGACCAGACGCCACGCGAGCACGAACGCGACGATGCCGACCGGGATGTTGACGAAGAAGATCCACTCCCAGCCGAAGCCGTCGACGAGCAGACCGCCCACGAGCGGGCCGACGAGGGTGGCGACACCGGCGGTCGCACCCCAGAGGCCCATCGCTGCGCCACGGCGCTCCGGCGGGAACGTGCGGGTGATCACGGCCATGGTCTGCGGAGTCATGAACGCCGCACCGAGACCCTGCACGGCGCGAGCGACGATCAGTCCCTCGAGCGTGGTCGACAGTCCGCACCACAGCGAGGCGAGGGTGAAGACCGCGAGTCCGATCAGGTAGATGTTCTTCGGGCCGAAGCGGTCACCGAGGCGTCCGGTGATCAGCAGCGGCACCGCGTAGGCGAGCAGGTAGGCGCTCGTGACCCACACGACGTTGTCGAGGTTGTTCGTGTTCGGGTCGAGCGCGGCCTTGATCGCCGGGTTCGCGACCGAGACGATCGTGGTGTCGACGAGGATCATGAAGAAGCCGATGACCAGCGCCCAGAGGGCGGGCCAGGGGCTCGTGGGCTTGTGCCCCACGGAGTAGGTGCCGGTCGACGGACCGGATGTGGAGGGAGCAGACACCGGTGGACGGTCTCCGTCGCGGGTGGGATCGGTCATTGCTGTGCGGCCTTTCGCTGAGCGCGGTAGCGGTCTGAGTACTGGAATGCCGTGGGCCCCCACGGCAGGACTTCGGTCTCGAGGCGATCGAGGAGGGAATCGAGCCACCGGATCTCGGCATCCAGCAGCGCTTCCTGACGCTCGATCTCGACGAGCACCTGCTCGGGCACGCCCTTCGCCCTGGCCTTCAGCAGGCCGTCGCTGTGCCTGACGTGATCGTCGAGGAGAGCGATCCGCCTCGCGCGAAGGAGGTCTACGACCTCAGGACGCTCGAGGTTGTGCGCCTCGGCGAGCGCGATGCGGAAGTCGGCCGGGCGATCGATGCGGGGCAGCTCGCGCTGCACCCACGTCACCACCGCTTCGCGTCCGGCCTCCGTCACGGCGTAGGTCGTGCGCTCGGGACGGTTGCCCTCCCGGTCGATGCCGAGCTCATCGATCAATCCGGCTCGGTGCAGGCGCGACACCGTGTGATAGAGCGTGCCGTTGGTGATCGTGAGCAGCCGGTCATCGTGTCGGGACCGCATGAGACGGACCATCTCATAGGGGTGCATGTCGCCCTCGCGCAGCAGCGCGAGCACCATCACCCCCATCGGGGTGAGCCGGTCGACGGCATCTTTCTTCATGTCCCACCTCAAATAGTCCATGTGGACTATACGCCCTTTTCGGGGTGCCGAACAGCCGGATTTCGCGCTGGCCGGAAGCGTGCCCCTACTACAGCGACACCGCCGCGAGTTGCGCCTGCGTGAGCGGACGGTCGGCGTACACGAGACGCCAGACAGACGGGTCGGGGTTGCCCGCATCAGGTGCCCGGTAGACGAGTTCGAGCCCGACCTTCTCGGCGACGCGCGCCGAGGCACGGTTGTGCTCGACGAGGAAGGCGATCACGGGACGATCAGGGTCGAGGGCCCGCACCGCCTCGACCGCGGCGAACGAGAGCTCGGTGGCGTAGCCGTTGCCGTGGTGGTCGGCCGACAACCGATATCCCAGGTTCCAGACCTCGCCGCCGAACAGGGAGCATCCGCCGTAGCCGATCAGCTCCCCCGACCTTCGCAGGCGAACCGACCAGGGTCCGAGCCCCGCGACCTCCCACCCCTCTTCCCAGCGCGCCATCATCGTCGCGGTCTCCTCCGGGGCGACGTGCCGCAGCGTCGGGTAGTGGGTCCACACCCGCGGGTCGGCCGAGATCGCGAACAGCGTCTGGAGGTCTTCGGCGGTCGGACGCGACAGCCGAAGGCGCGGCGTGAGGGTGTCGACGGTCATGCCCCCAGGCTAGGTCGCCCCACCGACGCCTCACCCCCGACGCTTCCGCCCGATGACTTCTCGGCGGGCGGGCGCGGACGGAACCGGGATAATGGGCGGGTGAGCACTCCTTCAGAAGGCACGGCACAGAGCATTCCCGGCTGGCGGCACATCTACTCGGGCAAGGTCCGCGACCTGTACGCCTCGGCGGATCCGGCCGATACCCGCATCCTCGTCGTGGCCTCCGACCGCGTGAGCGCCTTCGACACCGTGCTCTCCCCCGGCATCACCGACAAGGGCGCCTTGCTGACGCGACTGAGCCGCTGGTGGTTCGCGCAGCTCTCCGATTTCCCCAACCACATCGCCGAGGGCGAGCTGCCGGATGCCGTCGCCGATCACGCCATGCTCGCGCAGTCGCTCGAGATGCTGCCGATCGAGTGCGTCGTGCGCGGATACATCACCGGCTCCGGATGGGCCGAGTACCAGGAGAGCGGCACGGTGTGCGGCATCCCGCTGCCCGACGGCCTGAACAACGGCGACCGACTGCCCGAGCCGCTGTTCACCCCGGCCTACAAGGCGCCGATGGGCGAGCATGACGAGAACATCACGTTCGAGCGCACCGTCGAACTGGTCGGCGCCGAGCGCGCGGCCGAGCTGCGCGACGCCTCCCTCGCGATCTACGCCCGCGCCGCAGCGATCGCCGAGGAGAAGGGCCTGATCCTCGCCGACACCAAGTTCGAGTTCGGGACGGACGCCGACGGCACCCTGCGCCTGGCCGATGAGGTGCTCACGAGTGACTCCTCGAGGTACTGGGACGCCGAGGCCTGGCGCACCGGCACCACCCCGAGCGCACGGATGGCGAGCTTCGACAAGCAGATCGTGCGCGACTGGATGGCCGCGAACTGGGACAAGCAGGGCGAGCCGCCCGCACTCCCCGACGACGTCGTCGCACGCACGGCCGACCGCTACCGCGAGCTGATCGACCGCCTCGGCGCCTGAACCGTCAGGCAGGTTCGACGCGACGCACGTCGGTGTGGATGAAGTCGTCACCCTTGAAGAGCAACGGCTCGTCGCGACTGACCGCGAGCGCATAGGAGAAGCAGTCGCCGTAGTTCAGGCGGGCGCGACTCCCGGAGCCGCGCCCGTAGCGCACGTAGGCTCTGGTCGCCAGGCGCGCCTGATCCTCGTCAAGCGGAACGACGGTCGCCCCCGTCGCCTCCAGAAGCTCGTCCAGCGCGAGCGTCTTCTCCTCGCCTCCCTTAGCGCGGAGCACGATCATGCACTCCGTGAGCGTGGCCGCGGATAGGGAGAACGGCCCCGCCTCCAGCAGTCGTCCGATCTCCGCAGCTTCGGGCTCCGCCATCAAGACAGCCACGAGGGCCGAGGAGTCGACGATCACCGAGGCATCCCTGTCTCGTCGTAGAGCTCGTCCATGATCTCTTCGGTCGTGCGCCCGGTGGAGGGGATCTGCTGCGCCCGCCGGATTATCGCCCGTATTCGGCGACGACGCTCCAGCTCGTCATCCGAGCGCTGCTGCTCCAGCTCGGCCAGCCTCCGCCGCACCGCATCCTCCACCGCACTCGTCTGACTCTGCCCGGTGAGCGCCGCGAGCTGACGCACCAGCTCGTGCGTCGTCTCGTTCTTGATGTTCAGGCTCATGTCTACCATTCTACCGTCGCGTCTACCATGGTAGAAAGCGCTCAGGGAAAACTCAGGAATCGGTAGTCTTGCTCGAGCACTCCCGACATCCCCCGAACCTTGAGGAGCCCGCATGGCCCTGTGGAAGCTGCACGGAAACGGCCGCACGGTCGAGCCCGGTGCCGTCGTCGCCCCCGAAGAACGTCTGAACTGGCCAGCGACCATCGCGATCGGTGCGCAGCACGTCGTCGCCATGTTCGGTGCGACATTCCTCGTGCCGACGCTGACGGGCTTCCCCGTCTCGACGACGCTCCTGTTCAGCGGTGTCGGAACGATCCTGTTCCTCCTCATCACGAAGAACCGGCTGCCCAGCTACCTCGGTTCCTCGTTCGCGTTCATCGCACCGATCACGGCAGCCGTCGCCGCTGGCAACATGGGCTCGGCATTGGCCGGGGTGGTCGCCGTCGGCGTCCTGCTCACGATCGTCGGTCTGGTCGTGCAGTTCGCCGGACTCCGCTGGGTCGATGCCCTGATGCCCCCGGTGGTCGCCGGTGCGATCGTCGCGCTGATCGGCTTCAACCTCGCACCCACCGCCTGGAACAACTTCCAGATCGACCCGGTCACCGCCACCATCACGCTGGTCGCGATCATCCTGTTCGCGGTGCTGTTCCGGGGGTTCCTGGGCCGCATCTCGATCTTCCTCGGTGTCGCGGTCGGTTTCATCTACGCGGCGTTCACGGGATCCTTCGACGTTCCCAACGCCCTGCGCGGCGGCAAGACACCCGCCGAGCTCATCTCCGACGCTCCGTGGATCGGGCTGCCGGAGTTCCACCTCCCCGACTTCGTCGAGCCGGGCACCTGGTCGACCATCGCCATGTTCCTGCCGGTCGTCCTGGTTCTCGTCGCCGAGAACGTCGGCCACGTACGCGGCGTCGCCAGCATGACCGAAGACCCTTCGATCAACAAGCACACCGGCCGTGCGCTGATCGCCGACGGTGTCGCCACGACCATCGCCGGTGGCTTCGGCGGCTCGGGAACCACGACGTACGGCGAGAACATCGGCGTCATGGCCGCGACCCGCGTCTACTCGACGGCCGTGTACTGGGTCGCAGGTCTGTTCGCGATCCTGCTCGCGTTCTCGCCGAAGGTCGGCGAGGTGTTCAACTCGATCCCTGCCGGTGTCCTCGGCGGAGCCACCACCGCGCTGTACGGCCTCATCGGCATCATCGGCATCAAGATCTGGGTCGACAGTCGCGTCGACTTCTCGCGCCCGGTGAACCAGTACACGGCCGCCGTCTCGCTCGTGATCGGCATCGCCGGGTTCTCCATGCAGCTCGGCGACTTCGCCTTCGGTGGCATCGTGCTCGGCACGGTCGCGGCACTGCTGATCTACCACCTGGGTAACCTCATCGCGCGCGCACGCAAGACCGGCGCCGACGACCCCAAGCCTCTCGAGGCGGTCGGTCCGCTCGGCGGCGACCCCGCGTAGGTCGCCCCCACGAACACGAAGATCCCGGATGCCTCGCGTGAGGCATCCGGGATCCTTGCGTTTCGCGCGGTAGAGGCTCAGTCGATGACCGCGAGCACGGCGTCGGCAGCGACCGATGCGGAGAGCTCTGCACGCTGCGACAGGATGCCTGAGCGATGCGCCGTCACGGTCGTCTCCATCTTCATCGCATCGAGCACTGCGACCGCGTCACCCTCCGCGACGTCGGCACCGTCGTCGACGAGCCAGCGCACGAGCGTGCCCGGCACCGGCGAGCGCAATTCGGTCGGATCGGTCGTGGGTGCTGCCGTCGCGGCGTCCGCCGGCCGACCGAGCCCTGCCAGCAGAGCGGCGGGGAGGCCGAGCAGGACACGGCGTCCGTCGATCTCGACGGGGAAGCGCTGCAGCGCGGCATCCGGCACGGCTGCCGGCCGCGCCTGCGACTCCAGCTTCGACAGCAGGGCGCTCTCGATCCACTGCGTATGCACCGCAAAGGTCGCCGTGGCGAAAGCCTCCTCGTCGAGGGCCATCAGGTCGAACGGGATGACCGTCGCCGGGCCCTCCACCGCGAGCTCGCGCAGCGCCCGCCGCGCGCGCACGATGGCCGCGTCACGGGATTCGGCGTGCACGATCAGCTTGGCGATCATCGAGTCGAACGCCGACTGCACGACGTCACCCTCTTCGATGCCGCTGTCCCAGCGCACGCCGGGACCGCCGGGGATCCGCAGCCTCTCCACGCGACCAGGGCTGGGCAGGAAGCCGCGACCGGGGTCTTCGGCATTGATCCGGAACTCGAACGCGTGGCCCACAGGCACAGGAGTATCGACGATAGAGATGCCCTCACCGAATGCGATGCGGAACTGCTCGCGCACCAGGTCGACGCCGGTGACCTCTTCGGTGACCGGATGCTCCACCTGAAGCCGTGTGTTGACCTCCAGAAACGAGATGGTGCCGTCGGCCGCGAGCAGGAATTCCACGGTGCCCGCCCCGCGGTACTCCACCTCGGCGCAGATCGACCGTGCCGCATCGTGGAACCTCGTGCGCTGCTCGGCGGAGAGCCCTGGCGCGGGTGCCTCCTCGATGAGCTTCTGATTGCGGCGCTGCATCGAACAGTCGCGATCGCCGACCACCACGATGCCCCCGAGCCCGTCGCCGAGCACCTGCACCTCGATGTGCCGCGGGCTCTCGAGGAAACGCTCCACGAAGCACTCCCCACGACCGAACGCCGCGATCGCCTCACGGGTCGCAGCGCCGAAGGCCTCAGCGACCTCGGACAGTTCCCGAACGACCTTGAGCCCGCGTCCGCCACCGCCGAAGGCCGCCTTGATCGCGATGGGGAGTCCGTGCTCCTCCGCGAACGCCACGGCCTCTTCGGGCCCTGACAGCGGCTCGTCGGTGCCGGCGGCGAGCGGCGCCCCGACCTGCTGAGCGATACGGCGTGCTGTCATCTTGTCGCCGAGCGCGTCGATGCTCGCCGGCGTCGGTCCGATCCAGACCAGCCCCGCATCCTCCACGGCCCGTGCGAACGACGCACTCTCCGACAGGAATCCGTATCCGGGATGCACTGCTGTCGCACCCGACTGCCGCGCGGCGGCGAGCAGCGCATCGACGGAGAGGTAGGTGTCAGCCGCGGTGGTGCCGCCGAGGCCCACGGCCTCGTCGGCCAGACGCACGTGCAGGGCGTCGGCATCCTGATCCGCGTAGACCGCGACGGACGTGTATCCGGCTTCGGTGCAGGCGCGGATGACACGCACCGCGATCTCCCCGCGATTCGCGATCAGGACCCTCTGCGTGGTCGGCACGGTCGACACGGTGGTCATGAGGACTCCTTGACGGTGAAACGAAGGCGCACGCCCGGAGCCAGTTGACCGGCGAGGTCGAGGCTGCGGTCGGTGAGTGCACCGATGATGGGGTATCCGCCGGTGAGCGGATGGTCTGGAAGGAACAGGACCGGCTGCCCGTCGGGCGGCACCTGGATCGCACCGGTGACGGCTCCCTCGCTCGGCAGTTCGCCTCCGAGCGCGCGCTCCAGCGGCACCTCGCCCTGGAGTCGGATGCCGACGCGATCGGAGCGCGGCGTGACGGTCCACTCCTGGCCGGTGAGGGTCGCGAGGGCCGCGGCCGTGAACCAGTCGTCGCGCGGGCCGAGGGTGATCTCGAGGTCGACGAGCTCTCCGGGAGCGGGAAGCTCGCGCGGCACGACGGCCGGCTCGACAGCATGCCGACCGGCGTCACCGACCGGGAGCACGACGCCGGCTGTGAGAGCCACCGGGCCGAGTCCGGCGAGGGTGTCGGCAGCACGGCTTCCGAGCGCGGGGGCCGCATCCAGTCCGCCGCGAACGGCGATGACGTAGCGCAGCCCACGCTCGGGGTGGCCGAGGGTGAGCTCGTCGCCGTCGACCGTGGCGAAGGGCTCACCGTGTGCGACGGGTCGCTGTGCGCCGTCGGCCTCCTGCAGCGTGAGCGAGCCGAAGGCCCCCGTGACGGCGGCCACGCCGGAACCGCGGAACCGCAGCACGGCTCCCCCGACGCTCTCGAGCACGGCGGCTTCGGATGCATTGCCCACCGCACGGTTCGCGTCGTGCATCGCTCGACGGTCTGCCGCCCCGGATGCCGAGACCCCGAGCGCCGCATAACCCGGGCGCCCGGCATCCTGCACCAGCAGCTGCAGCGACGGACGGACGACCTCTACGGCGGCATCCGCGCCGAAACCCCGGCCATCCGCGTCAGCTGCGGCGGGTTGCTCCTCGACGCGCCGAGCGTGTGCCGCAACGTCTCGGTTTCGGTCCGACCCAGCAGCGTCTAGCCGAGCCGCCTCGCGCACCTGCTCGAACCGCACCGTCGTGCCCGGGGAGAGCAGTGCGGGCGGGTCGCGGTCGATGTCCCACATCACGGCATCCGTGCGCCCGATGAGCTGCCATCCACCAGGACTCTCGCGCGGGTACACCCCGGTGAACTGTCCGGCGAGCGCGACGGATCCGGCAGGCACTCGGGTACGCGGCGACGACCGGCGGGGCACGTCGAACAGGGGGTCGCTGCTCACCACGTATCCGAAGCCGGGGGCGAACCCGGAGAACGCGACCCGCCAGTCCGCGGCGAGGTGCCGGTTCACGAGCTCCTCCGGCGACACACCCAGCAGGGATGCCGCCTCGGCGAGGTCTTCGCCGTCGTACCGCACAGGCACCGTGACCTCGCCGGTGCCCGGCAGGTGCGCGGTGTCGATCTCGGTCGCGGCGAGCGCGATCGCGAGCTCGGCGGCGGAAACCCGAAGCGGATCGAAGCGCACCAGCACCGTGCGCGCACCGGGGATGCGCTCGACGATGCCGGGCACTCCCTCCCACGCGAGGTTCAGGCGCATCGCCTCATCGAGGTCGGCCGCCTCGACGAGGAGAGCATGATCGGATGCCGTGAGGATGCGCATCAGACCAGGCGCTCCGCATCCGTCATCGCGAACCCGCGAACGGCGCGATCGTGATGCCTGCTTCCTGCAGCATCCGCTTGGTCGCAGCCGCCATCGCCACCGAGCCGGGGCTGTCGCCGTGCACACAGATCGACTGTGCGACCACGGGCACATCGGTGCCGTCGATCGCACGGATCACGCCGTCGGAGGCGAGGCGCACCATGCGCTCGGCGACCGCGGCCGGGTCGTGCAGCACGGCCCCCTCCTCGGTGCGCGACACCAGCTGCCCGTCGGGCTGATACGCGCGATCCGCGAACGCCTCGGCGGCGACGGCGAGACCGGCGCGCTCGGCGACATCGAGCACGACGCCGCCGGAGAGCCCCAGCAGCACCAGGCTCGGGTCGATCGCGCGGATCGCCGCCACGACGTCTTTCGACTGCCGTTCGTCGCGCGCGATCGTGTTGTACAGCGCCCCGTGCGGCTTGACATAAGAGACCCGTCCGCCGACCGCGGCGGCGAGCCCGATGAGCGCCCCGAGCTGGTACTCGACGTGGGCCTGCAGGGTGGCCGAGTCGATGTCGACCTTGGTGCGCCCGAAGTTCTCGTAGTCACGGTAGCCGGGGTGCGCGCCGATCACGACGCCGCCCTGCACCGCGGCTGCGAGCGTCTCGCGGATGCCCTCGGGACTGCCGGCGTGGAACCCGCACGACACGTTCGCACTGGTGACGAGGCGCAGCATGCTCGCGTCGTCGCTGACGATGCGGCCCGGGACGTTCTCGCCGAGGTCCGAGTTCAGGTCGATCGACGTCATGCGATCACGCTCCGATTCCGAGGAAGGCGAAGATGGGACCCACCGAGACGATCCCCATGTACCAGGTGAGCAGCGTCACGAGCGTACCGGCGACGAGCAGCCACATCGGGTACTTCTTGGTGCCGAGCAGGTCGCGGCGGAACCAGCCGATGTACATGAAGACGGTGAGTCCGATCGGCAGGATCAGACCGTTGAAGCCACCGACGAACACGAGGATCGCAGCCGGTGCGGTACCGATCGAGAGGTAGACGATCAGCGACACCACGATGAAGGCGACGGTCGCGAGCTGCAGCGGCCATCCGCCCTTGAGCTTCTTGGTGAAGGTGGAGAGGAAGGTCGCCGAGGTGTACGCCGCACCGATGACCGAGCTGATCGCCGCAGCCCAGAAGATCGCGCCGAAGATGCGGAGACCTGCGTCACCGAGCACCGCGCCGAAGGCCTGGCCGGCCGGGTTCGCGCCCTGACCGGAGAGGTCGAGCGTCACGCCGGAGGCCACTACGCCGAGGATCGCGAGGAACAGCACGTAGCGCATGACACCGGTGACGAGGATGCCGTTGGTCGCCGCACGCATCACGGGGCCGGCGTGCTCGGGGCCCGTGTGGCCGGAGTCGAGGTAGCGGTGGGCGCCGGAGTAGGTGATGTATCCACCGACGGTTCCGCCGACGATCGTGGTGATGGTGGCGAAGTTCAGCTCGTCCGGCAGGAAGGTCTGTCGCAGGGCCTCACCGATCGGCGGCTGCGCGATGACGGCCACGATCACGGTCATCACGATCATGGCGATGCCGAGCACGACCAGCACGATGTCCATCACGGGGCCCGCCTTCTTCACGAGGAAGATGATGATCGCGAGGGCCGCGGTGACGATGCCGCCGAGCTTGGGGTCGATGCCGAGCAGAGCGTTCAGTCCGAGCCCACCACCGGCGATGTTGCCGATGTTGAATGCCAGCCCGCCGATCACGACGAGCACGGCGATCAGGTGACCCGAGTAGGGGATCGCGCTGTTGGCGAGTTCGCCCGCACGCTTGCCGGACGAGGTGATCATGCGCCAGACGTTCAGCTGCACGGCGATGTCGACGAGGATCGAGATGAGGATCGCGAACGCGAAGGCCGCCCCCATCGTCGCCGTGAACGTGGCGGTCTGGGTGATGAAGCCGGGGCCGATGGCACTGGTGGCCATGAGGAAGATCGCGCCGATGACGGCACTGCGGCCTGCGCGCTTCTTGGCGGACGAGAGGCGGGCTTCGTCTTCCGGAGAGAGGGAGGCGGTGGACTGCTCAGACATGCGGGGGATTCCCATCGTCGTTGGTGGGTGTCGGGTGACCCCCAGTGTAGAACGGGTAGAACCCGATTGTTCAACAATCATGTTACGGCCGTGCTACAACGCGATTGCCTTCATATGTTCACCCAAGCTCGACCGCAGAAGTGGAGGTCGCGTCCTGCCAGCGCGAGTTCCGTTTTCGTGTCGGGCTTGAGGATGTGCCGCCGGCTAGCAGTCACGAGCGAGAAGAGGACCAGTCCATGGTTCCGCAACCGCCCATGTCCACAGGCCGTCGAATCGGCCAATCCGAAGTCCCGACTAGGGCGTGTCTGACAATTACGTGGTCCTGGCGATGATGCCGTCGAATGCGACGGCGGCGCAGTTGACACTGGTCACGGATCGGTTGGCCGGAGCGAGCGTGGATGCGTCCTGCGAAGATGGTCGAGTGAACGAGAACCCCGATGTCGAGATTCGTCCGTACCGGAGCGAGGACGCACGCGCGACCCTGGCGGTGTTCATTGATGCGGTGACGGTGACCGCAGCAGCTGATTACTCGACCGAACAGATCGCCGCATGGGCGCGTCCGGCACAACGCAACGAGAGCGACTGGGACCGTGCGATGAAGGGCCGCAACAGCTACGTCTGCGTCGTGGATGATGCGATCGCAGGATTCTCCGATGTGAGCCCGACGGGGTACATCGACATGATGTTCGTGTCGCCGCGTCATGCTCGTCGCGGTCTGGCCTCTGCGCTGCTCGCGCTGCTAGAAGCCGAGGCGCGGGCCACTGGTGCCATCGCGCTCTCGGCGGACGTCAGTCTCACAGCGCGCCCCTTCTTCGAACGTCACGGCTTCATCGTGGAGGCCGAGCAACACCCCATGACGGCCGGTGTGCCGATGACAAACTTTCAAATGACCAGGCCGCTTGCTGCATCGAACTCGGGTGTGCTTGACAGAAGTGCGGGTGACGGGCTGGGAGCCTGAGCGGGTGTCGCGCTTCCAAGTGCTCTCGGATGCTCAGTGGTCGTTTATCGAGCCGATGCTCCCGGCGCGGACGGGGCGACGAGGGCGACCGTTCTCCGATGCCAGGTCGATGGTCGAGGCCATCGTCTACCGGTATCGGACCGGGATCGCGTGGCGGGATCTGCTGAGGTGTTCGGCCCGTGGCAAACGGTGTGGACCTGGCATCGCCGGATGGCGGTGGAGGGCACGTGGGAGAAGGTGCATGCTCGATTGACCGCTGCCGCGGATGCCGCCGGATTGGTGGACTGGTCGCTGTCGGTGGACTCCACGATCGCTCGCGCACATCAGCACGCGACGAACACGATGCGCCTCACTGGGGGCTGGGTCGAACTACACGAATCTGCGGGAAGAGCCGCCTGACCACGGCATCGGTCGCTCACGCGGCGGGCTATCGACCAAAGTCCATCAGCTCGTCGATGGTAACGGGCTGCCCTTGGTCGCCAGGATCACGCCCGGTCAGGCCGGTGACTCGCCGATGTTCCTGCCTCTCATGTCGTCGCACCTGCGCGTTGGGCGTGAGATCGGTCGGCCACGCACCAGACCGGACGCGGTACGCGGCGACAAGGCGTACTCGTCTCGCGCGATCCGCTCGCACCTACGCGACCGCGGCATCAAGGCTGTCATCTCCGAGCCCGACGACCAGAAGGGTCACCGCAAACGCCGAGGATCACGAGGCGGACGCCCCGTCGCGCTCGACACGGCCGACTACAGGAACCGCGACGTCATCGAGCGCCGCTTCAGCCACCTCGAGCAGTGGCGCGGCCTGGCCACCCGAAACGACAAACACGCGACCACCTACCGAGCCGCGGTCATCCTCCACGGCATCATCGCCTGGACCAGGCAATTGTCAGACACACCCTAGTCGTGCACAGAGTCTGGGCATCGCTACTTCCCGACGCGCGACAAAGAGGTTGGGGGTGTGGACGAAGAGAGACACATCCTGGACCACCATTTGTCTGTCGGCCAGACGGGGGACAGACAAAAACCACGCGGCAGATTAGGGTGGGAGAGGTCCTGGGGTGTCTTGGGGCGTCGATGAACAATGGGGGGATCACCTGATGAAGATGCAGAAACGTAAAGTCCTCCTAGGCCCCGCATGAAGACACGCGTCGCGGTACGCGCCACGATCATCACCCTCGTGCTCCTCGCAGCAACTCTTCCGCTGCTCGCTCGGATCGACGTGTTCCACGACGCGGTCTGGGCGTTCTGGGGTGTTTCTCTCGTGCTAGTGATCGTTGTCCTCGCGCTTAGCATCAAGAACTTCGCGCGAAGGCAAGACGGACCACGCGGAAGAAGCGAACACGAATAACAAAACGTGAAAGGCCTGGCCCCGCAGGCACCGCTGGCGACCGCAGACGATCCGCCCCTCCGACACCTACGATGAAGGCATGAACCAGCAGGGCCCGCTCGCCGACGTGCTCCGTCAGCGCATCATCGACGGCGACTTCGCACCGGGCTCACGGCTGTCGGAGTCAGCCCTCGCCGAGCAGTTCGACGTGTCACGCAACACCCTCCGCGAGGCGTTCCGGGTGCTCGCAGAGCAGGGGCTCGTCGAGCACATCCCGCACCGCGGCGTCTCAGTGGCCTCCCCCACCATCGCCGACGTGATCGACATCTACCGTGCCCGCCGCGTGATCGAGTGCACGGCGCTGCGCCAGTCCGAGCCCGAGCATCCCGCCGTGCAGCTCATGCGCGACGCCCTGGCCGAGGCCGAGGAGCAACTGCCGCACGAGGACTGGCGGCGCATCGGCAGCGCGAACATGGCCTTCCACGACGCGATCGTGGCCCTCGCCGACAGCGCCCGGCTCGCGCGCACCTACCGCGATGTGGCCGCCGAGCTGCGACTCGTCTTCCTCGAGATCGACGAGCCGCGATCTTTGCACGAGCCGTTCGTCCGGCGGAACCGTGCCGTGCTCACAGCGCTGCTGGAAAGGGGCCCCGAAGCGGCCGCCGAAGAGCTCGAGCGCTACCTCACCGCATCTGAACGCAGCGTCCTCGGAGCCTTCGCCCGCATGGGTCACCCCTGACCCCCGACGTCTCGGGGAGCCGGACACCACCTTCGACCAGAACAGTGTTCGGTATTTTTGACCTGAGTGCATAAATCTGTGAACATGCCGGGAAATGCCTTGCGATCTCGTGAAAGCCATGGTTACGTGAGCGGACTTCGGCACGATCGGCGGCGCAGAGTTGCTCGCCTTTCATCCGGAGGCCGCGTGCCGAGGGGGCGCGCGGATCGTTCAGATCGAAAAGGACTACTACTTTGCGACTCACGAGAAAACTGGCGTTCGCCGCTACCGCGGCTGCTGCGCTCTGCCTCGGCACGGTCATCCCCGCTGCCGCCAATTCCACACCCGACGCCGACGACGTCCCCACCTTCCAGGAGTTCGAAGCGTCGACCTACCGAGACATCGACGGCGCCTACGTCGTCAACGGAGACGAGGTGATCTCCGACCGGGGCGAACTGCGGTCGTTCTACGAACAGCTCCTCGGCGCCGACCCCGTGACCAACGGCCTCATCGTCCAAACGGTCAACGGCCTCGACGACATGTGGTCTGACGAGCAGGTGGCGAACCTCACCTACTGCGTCAGCACCGCGTTCGGCGAGCGTCACGCCGAAGTCGTGAGCGCAATGGAGAGCGGCGCCGCACTCTGGGAGGCGGCATCCTCGAAGATCGACTTCATCTACGACAGCAGCGCCGATGCGAAGTGCACAACGCGTAACGCCACCGTCCTCTTCTCGGTGGAGCCGGTGCAGACGACGCAGTACACCGCCCGGGCCTTCTTCCCGAGCGATCCGCCGAAGCTGCAGAACGTTCTCATCGACGACTCGATCTGGTCATCCGGGGCCATCACGCCGACGAACGTGATCGGCCACGAGCTCGGCCACGTGCTCGGCTTCCGACACGAGCACACTCGACCTGAGTCTGGCACCTGCTTCGAGGACAACAACTGGCGACCGCTGACGCCGTACGACTCGTCATCGATCATGCATTACCCGACGTGCAACGGATCGTCCGACGACCTGTCGATGACGAGCGCCGACATCGAGGGAGCCGTCGCTCTCTACGGGAACTGACGCAGTCCAGCGCTTCGAATCAGCGGGGCCCGGTCGTTCTCGACCGGGCCCCGCGTTCGTCAGCAAGCGACGCCCTGGGCCTACTCGTCCAGACGCAGCGCCGCCGTCGCCCTCGGTCGCGGTTCGCCCTCACGGAGCGGCGCCGGCGGCGCGATCGGCGTCGTCGGCTCGGGCAATCCGTACCGCCGGAACATCCAGCGCCGAGCGTCCTCGAGCGGATACGTGCCGCCGAAGACGGCGGACTTCACGAAGACACCCTCGATCGTGCTGCGGAGCATGACCTCCTCGAGAGCGGGATCCTCGGCCCCGCGCGCGCGGAACAGGTCGCGAACAGCGTCTTCCGCTGCCGTCGCTCCCGCTTCATGCCGCGCCTCAGATTCGGCGAACAACCGGTGCGTGGCCGGCTGCTGCTGCATCGCCAGCACCGCGCGCTGCAGCGGTATCGCGTAGGCGGTCGCGGTGAGAGCGCCGTCGATCACGGCGGCGAGCATCTCATCGGGCGTCCCCTCGACACGGGCGAAGCCCAGCACCGTCTCGAACCAGCGGTCGATGACGGCCGCGACCAGCTGCTCCTTGCCGCCGAAGTGGTAGTTCACGAGCCCCTGGGCGACACCTGCCCGCTTCGTGATCTCAGCGATACTGGCGCCCGCGACGCCGCGTTCACTGAAGGTGTCGATCGCCGCCTGCAGGATGATCTCCCTGGTGCGTTCTCGGGCCAGCCGGTTCTGCTCGTCGGAGCGCGCCACGTGGCATCCACCTCCTGAGTCCCGCCAGCCTGTCTTTCCGAATCGCTCCCCTGCCGTATAGATTACTCACTGAATGTTCGTTCAATCTATGAGCGGACACGGATTCATCCCCTTCCAGGAGCACCCATGCACTCTTTCGCGAGCGTCGACTTCAACAGCGTGACCTCGATCTTCGAATGGCTCGTCAGCCAGTGGTGGGCTTGGGCGATCGTCGGCGTCGTGGTGCTGTTCTTCCTCGTGATCTGGATCCTCCCCGACGCCAAGGTCAAGGCCTCGCCGGACTACTCGACGACGGACCGAGAGGCCGACGAGATCGCACTCGGCTTCCTGCAGATCGTGAATCTTCCCTCCGGCCACTGGAACGACCCGACCGCATCGATCCTCGGAGACCGCGAGAAGAAGGTGCTCGTCGACCAGTGGGGCGTGCACACGCGCGACGAGTGGCTGGCGAACGTCGAACGCCTCACCACGGTGCGACGCCGCCGTGAGGTGTGGGTGCTCTACCTCGCCGTCCGCACCGAGCTCGCCCAGCGTCTCGGACGCACCCCGAAGGCCAAGGAGTGGCTCGCCGCGATCGTGCAGGAGGGCGGAGACAAGCGCGACGCGCGCACCTTCGTCACCTCGATCGAGTACTCCGAGTCCGAGGTGCGCAAGCGCGTCGGCAAAGACATCGTCACCCCCGGGCTGTTCGTGAAGACCCTCGACGGCTACGCGCTCGGCCAGGCCGTCGCGATGACGACCTGGGGCGTCGCACTCGGACACGGCGACGTCGCCGAAGCACGGCAGATCATCCACCGCATCAACGTCGAAGGGCGCCCGCCCTTCGAGTCGTGGGCCGACTTCGGACTGAGCTACATCGTGGGCCGTGTCATGCACTGGTCTGACGGCAACGTCGACGAGAAGTCGTTCGAGAAGTTCGGCGACGGCTGGTCCGACTTCAAGGCCGCTGCGACTGAGAAGCGCAACGGTCCGTGGGCGACGCTGTCGTGGAGCCTGTAGCCGTAGATCTGGACCCGCTGCGACGAAGCGCGGGACTCCGCGACATCCTCACGTACGAACGCATCTGCGGGATGCCTCCGCATCGCCGCTTCGTGGTGATCCTGGCAGCGGTGCTGCTGTTCGCTGCCGCGATGCTCACCGGCCTGTGGTTCCTCGGCCGCAGCGACATCCTCGCCGTCGCGCCGATCCTGGGCGTGTTCGTGATCGGATACACCGTGCTCGCCGCGGTCGGCTTCCTGTGGTGGGCGGTGGGATTGAGCCGGCGGGTGAAGATCGCCGCGTTCGCCTGGCAGAACGGATGGGCCTACGCCGACACGCTCGAGCGCACCCGTCGCCCCGGCGCCGCGTTCGCCCGTGTGGTGCACGGGAGGGAGCGTGCGGTCATCGCCTGTGACGACGCACGGATGCCGTTCGAGTTGGGCATGCACCATTCGGTGTCACACGGGCAGGAGCGCGCCACGATCCAGCGGCCGTTCGCCTTCATCGAGCTGCCGCTGCCGGCATCCGTGCCGCACATCGTGCTCGCGAACCGCAAGCGCAGCATCATTCCGACGCTCGGGCTCGGCCGCGGCGCCGCGCGGATGGACCTGGAGGGGGATTTCGCGAAGACGTTCCGTCTCATCGTGCCGGAGGGCTACCAGCAGGACGCGCTGTACATCTTCACCCCGGATCTCATGGCCCGCGTTCTGGACCTCGGATCGGGTGCCGAGATCGAGCTCGTCTCCGACCGACTCTACGTGTACCTCCCCGCACGCACCCGATTCGACCGCGCCGAGACCATGGCGGCCGCTCTCGTGCTGGCCGAGGAGTTCCACCGCCGCTTCGCCGCACGTACTGAGCTGTACGGCGACGACAACGCCGGCGACATCGCCGCCAGAGCGGGTGTGGCGGTCGGGCTGCGCGGTCAGCGGCTGGGCGGCCGCGGCATCTCGGTCTTCGCAGTCGCGGGCACGACCGCGGTGCTCCTGCTGTCCGCAGGGCTTACCGCCATCTCCCTGTTCGGCGGTGATCTGCTCGCATCTCTCTTCGGCTGACCTGTTCAGCCGTGCACGGCCCCGGTCCGAGGCCGTGCGACACAGACGCACGGGTGCGTCCCTGGCCCGGAGGGGGCGCCAGGGGCGCGCCCGTGTCCATCCGATCTCGGGCCGATACCAGCCGGTTCGATTGAATATCGGATCGCGTCGACCAGATTGGTATCGTCGACCAGGCCGGACCCGGGGGGGGATGCATGGGCAGATCGAAGAGCTCGCGGAAGAAATCTCGACGCGGAGCCACGCCGGCGACGGACCCCGGTGCGGCGGCCGGGACCGCCGCGCCGACGCGCTACCGCGCGGGACTCGTCATCGTTCATGGGATCGGTCACCAGTCGCCCGGGCAGACCCTCGATCATGTGTCCCGACGAGTGAAGGCGACTCTGTCGGAGATGGGTCACGCCGCCGGAGTCTGCGATCAGCGCCGCACCCCCGGCTCACCCCTGAGCCAGGTCGTCGACGTCGACGGCCGCCATTCCGCGCTCCTCGTCGAGGCGCACTGGGCCGACGTCGTCGCGGACCATCGTGAACGCGGTTTGCTCGCTGCCCTCCGGCGGCTGTGGTTCCTGATCTCCACGCTTCCGTACCTGCTGCCGGCCCTGCTCGCGCCGCGATTCCACGAATCAGAGGTCGCACCGAGGCCTGCGCCTGTCCCGCGGCGCAGGCTTTTCGCCGGCATCCGGTCCGAGACCGAGGACTTCATCCGGCTCGCCCCGACCATGTCCCGCTCGATAACGCTCTACGCGTTCCTCGCCGCGATCGCCATCGGGTTCTCCTCGCTGCCGCTCTGGCTCGCCATGTCGCTGTGCGCGACGGCCATTCTGCTCGTGATCGTGCTGCTGGCGTCATCGCGGGATGTCACAGAGCACGTGTACGTCGCGACGCTGAGCGACCACCGACGTGAGGAGATCCTGCAGCGCGTGGCGACCAGCATCGACTTCGCCGCACAGCAGTGCGACGAAGTGTGGGTGATGGGACACTCGCAGGGCGGCTATCTCGCCCACACTCTGCTCGCCGAGCGCGGTCGACACTGGCCGAATGTGCGCCGCTTCACCGGTGTCGCTTCCGGACTCCGGCCGATCCACCTGATCTCGATGCTGCGGAACCCGCTCTGGGCGCTCGCCGGCTGGGTCTGGCTCGGCGGCATCGTCCTCTTCTCGATCGGCGTCATTCAGATGCTGGAACCGGGAGGTCCGCTCAATACGGACGCCTCGCGCGCGATCGGCGTGATCGGTCTCTTCGTCCTCGTCGCCCCCGCACTGCTCTTCTCCCTCCCCGTCGACCTGATGACGGAACTCTCGAGCGGGCTGATACCGACGAACTGGTGGTTCCTGCTGTACATCGGACTCGGACTGGCGACCGCGGTCATCGCGGTCCTGCTGCAGAAGCAGAGCGGCGTGGAGATGACGACGATCCCCGAGCTGCCTCCTCAGATCACCTGGGAGGAGATGTCCGCCCGTGGCGACGTGGTCGGCAGCATGTCGGTGCCGGAACTGCCGCCCTCAGCGATCCCGATGACGATCCCGAGCGTCAACAACCCGCTCGTCGACCACCTGCTGTCCTCGTACCTCGGTGCACGATCGGTCCTGCGCTTCGACATCAGCGCCTGGCTGGCGCGGCGGAAGTCGCCACCCGTCGACGGACTGCGGCGTTCGCTTGCGGCACTCTCCGAGAGCAACTACGTATTCCGCATCTCGACGCAGATCGTGTTCGTCATGATGTTCGTCGCGTTCCCCGTGGTGATGGGGCTGCCTCTTCTCGTCGTCGTGGCGAACGTGTTGGTCACCGGGATCGCGACCGCGGCGATCACCGGGATCTGGACCATGAACCGGTGGCGGAACGGCGCGACCAGGCGGATCAAGGCCTTCACGACGAGCGCCGCCGAGGGGAGAAAGGACGTCCTCTATCCTCAGACCTTCCGACGCCGTCGGCGCAGCCTCGTGATGTCGCTGTCGGCTGCGGCCGTGAGCGGCATCGGCGGCTTCGGGATGACGATCGTCGCCGCCACCGGCGAGCTCGGCGCGCCCGATCGCCTGGCTGTCCTCACCGAGCACCTCCGCGGCGGAGGCACGTATCTGATCTTGGCCGGGCTGGCGGCGACGGTCGCCCTGTGCACGGGCATCGCCGGCACGAGGGGCGTCCGCGCCTGGCTGACGGTCGCACTCGTCCTGTCGGCGTTCTCTCTACTCGTGGTGCTCAGCGGCGGGTCGGAATGGGCGATCCGCCTGTTCCCCGGCGTCCACTTGCCGATCATCTCGGCCGGGCTCGTCACGACAGCCCTCGCCTGGAGTCGTCGGCTCCCCACGCATGCGTGACGGTCGACGTCAGGCGGATGCTCTGATCACGAGCTCCGTCGGCAGGATCGTCGTCGTCGGCGGCTCTTCGCCGGCGAGACGCGACAGCAGGACCCGCGCCATGGCCTCACCCTGTGCGTACATGGGCTGACGCATCGTGGTCAGCTGCGGATCGGTCGTGAGCGCGACCGAGGAATCGTCGAAGCCGACCAGCGCGATGTCCTCCGGCACGCGTACGCCGGCCGAACGCAGGGCGGTCAGCGCGCCACGGGCCATCAGGTCGCTCGCGACGAAGATCGCATCCGGGCGCCCGCCGTCGAGGAGTCGTCTGGCGGCCTCCGCACCGCTCGACTCGCTGTAGTCGCCCTCTTCCTCGGCGTACGGGGCGAGGCCGGCCTCCGCCAGAGCGGCGCGGAACCCCTGCACACGGTCTTCCGAGGCGACCATCGTGAGCGGACCGGAGATCGTCGCGATGCGTGTGCGGCCGATGTCGATCAACCGCTGGGTGGCGTTCTTCGCTCCGGCCACGTTGTCGACGTCGACGACGTAGTCCCCCTCGTGACGGCGCACGGGGCGCCCGCCGAAGACCACCGGCACGGCATCCGCGATCCTGTCGATGAACGCGTCGCTCGTGTGATGCGAGACGATCAGTGCGCCGTCGACTCCACCGTTGCGCACGAAGCTGGTCATCTTGTCGCCGGGGTCATCGCTCGCGATCAACAGGTTGAGCAGGTAGTCCGAGCCGCCGAGTGCACCTGTGATGCCCGCGACGATGGCCGCGAAGAACGGGTCGCCGAAGAAGCGCGTGGTGTCTTCGGGGACGATCAGCGCGATGGCGTGGGTCTGGCGTGACGCCAGGGAGCGCGCGGCCCGGTTGGGCACGTAGTTCAGTTCGTCGATCGCCGCGCGCACCGCGGCGAGGGCCTCCGGGCTCACGGCCGTCGACCCGTTCACGACCCGCGACACGGTCGACCGGGAGACACCCGCAGTGGATGCCACTTCTTCGATGGTCGCTCGGGGCGACATCAGCGTACGCACTCTTCCATCGCCCTATTCTCACCGGTCCGCTCACTCTGCGCCGACGCTCGCGCTCCGAGTCGCGCAAATGGTCGCATCTCGGCCCCGGATACGACCATTCACGCGATTCGAGGGGCGGACGGTGTCTCCTCGATGTCGACGAGCCAGCCGACCCGTTGGCGGCGGCGCTCCTCGGCCGGCGACTCCTCGGCATCAGCGGGTCGGGCGGACGGCCCGTGATGCTCGACGGCCGCGACCGGGATTCCTCCGACGGACGACAGTCTGGTCGTGCCGGGCACCCGTTCGATGCTGGACCCTTGCCGCGAGAACCTCGCCCCCGCGGACACGCCATCCGGAAGCCGCATCCTGCCGGACGGCCGGGCCCGGGCGAACGGGTCCACGAAGTGCTCGAACCTGCGCTCGACAACTTCCCGACTGGCCTCATGCACCGCGACGACTCTGCCGCGAACCCGATCCGCGTACTCCTCTTCGTGGTGCGACTCCAGTGCATCGACGGTGCCGGTCAGCTCCGCGCCCAACTCGTCGACCAGGACCTCCGGATCACGCGACCGGATGCCGAAGTCGACCTCGTCGCCGATCTCGAACGGTTCTCCGCAGCACGCCCATTCCCACGACGTGAGCCACACACGCGTCATGCGGCCAGACTATCCCCGACGCCCGGATCAGAGCGCGCGGGCACCGATGATGCGGGCGTACTCCCGGCCCGAGTCCTTCAGGCTCCGTTCCTGGGTGCCGTAGTCGACGCGCACGATGCCGAAGCGCTTGTCGTAGCCCCAGGCCCACTCGAAGTTGTCGAACAGCGACCAGTAGAAGTAGCCGCGCACGTCGACACCCGCCTCTGCGGCATCGAGCACCGCGCCCAGGTGCAACCGCAGGAACTCGGTGCGGTCGGCGTCGTGCACACGCGTCTCGCCCTCGTCGATCACCACGACGTCGTCATAGGCCGCGCCGTTCTCGGTCATGTAGAGCACGGTGCCGGCTGGTTCGGCGTATTCGGTCCAGATCCGCTGCAGCACGCGGGTGAGGCCCTCGGGCTGCACCTCCCAGTTCTGCGCTGTGCGCGGCAGGCCCCGCTCGACCGCATGGATGCCGTCACTCGACGGATACGGGCTGCGCCCCACGCGCTCGGTCTCGGGCTCCGCGGAGACGGGCCCCTCGACCGGGGCCGTGCCCGAGACGAAGTCGCCGTGGTAGTAGTTCACGCCCTGGGTGTCGATGTGCTGCGCGATGACCGCGAGGTCGCCGTCGTGGACGGCCTCCTCGAACTGAGCAACCGCGTCGGCGTCGACCGCGCGGATGTCTTCGACGATGTCGGCCGGGTAGCTGCCCCGATAGATCGGATCGAGGAACCAGCGGTTGAACTGCCCGTCCACGCGACGAGCGGCGTCGACGTCGGCCGGGTTCTGCGGGTCGGCGGGATCGGCGACCGTGTGGTTCAGAGTGATGCCGAGGTTGAGCGACGCATCACGTCGGCGGAGCTCCTGCACGGTCTTGCCGTGCGCGAGCAGCAGATGGTGCGAGGCGAGCAGCCCCTCCGCGATGCTGGTGTGCCCCGGCGCGTGCTCCCCCGCCGTATAAGAGAGGAACGACGAACACCACGGCTCGTTCAGCGTGGTCCACACGTTCACGCGGTCGCCGAGCGCATCGTGCATGGTGCCGGCGTACTCGAGGAAGCGGTCGACCGTGTCGCGGTTCGTCCAGCCACCGGCATCCTGCAGCGCCTGGGGCATGTCCCAGTGGTACAGCGTCAGCCAGGGCAGGATGTCGGCGGCGAGCAGTTCGTCGACCAGGCGCTCGTAGAAGTCGACGCCCGCCGCGTTGACGGCTCCGCCGTCTGGACGCACCCGCGACCAGGAGGTCGAGAACCGATACGTCTGCAGGCCGAGCTG
Organism: Microbacterium sp. MYb54; assembly: GCF_002979515.1. GTDB lineage: Bacteria > Actinomycetota > Actinomycetes > Actinomycetales > Microbacteriaceae > Microbacterium. The sequence goes on from NZ_PCPA01000007.1 coordinate 72,571, forward strand.
CTTCATGAGCGCGACGTCCTGCGGATACCGGTGGTAGTGATCACAGGCGATGTCGCCGTTCTCGGCACCGATCACGGCTCCGGGAACTCGGGCGAAAGCATCCCAGATCGATGCCGTGCGCCCATCCTCGAACGCCGCACCCTCGATCTGGTACGCGGCGGTCGCGGCGCCGAACAGGAAGTTCTCGGGGAAGGAGCGGGTCATAGGGGTCATCCTTTCACCGCGCCAGCCATGATGCCACTGACCAGCTGCCTACCCGCGACCACGAAGAGCACGAGCAGCGGGAGGGTCGCGAGCACCGCACCGGCGAGCACGATCGAGTAGTCGATGTAGTAGCCCGACTGCAGCTGGCTGAGTGCCGTCTGCAGGGTCGGGTTCTGCGGGGAGAGCACGATCAGCGGCCAGAGGTAGTCGGTCCATGCCGTCATGAAGGTGAACAGGCCGAGGATCGCCATGGCGGGCCGTGCTGCGGGGATCCCGACCGTGAGGAAGGTGCGGAACTGGTTCGCGCCGTCCATGCGGGCGGCCTCGATCAGCTCGTCCGGGATCACGTCGACCAGATACTGCCGCATGAAGAAGACACCGAACGCGGTGACGAGCGTCGGCACGATGACAGCTCCGATGGAGCCCGTCCACCCGAGCTCACGCATCAGCATGAACAGCGGGATGATGCCCAGCTGCGTCGGGATCGCCATGGTCGCGATCACGAAGATCATCAGACCCTCTCGGCCCTTGAACCGGAGCTTCGCGAACGCGTAGCCGGCGAGCGTCGAGAACGTGACGACCGAGACGGTGATGATGCCCGAGATGAGGAAGGAGTTGCCCAGCGCCAACCAGAACGGGATCGCGTCGAACACCTTGGCCGCGTTGGTGAAGAAGTTGCCGCCGGGGATCAGGGGCAGGGTCTCACCACGCGTGGCGTTCGTGCCGCTCGCGACCACGACCGACCACCACAGCGGATACACGCTGCCGATGATGAATGCGGCCAGCAGCCCGTACGTGAGGAAGCCGGGGCGGCTGCCGATACCGGCGGTGCCGGACGATGTGCTGCGGCGACGGCGGATCTTCTCGGGGACGCTCAGCGCCTGGGTGGCGGTCATCGCGCGTTCTCCTCGGTCGTGATGGCGATCGTCGTTCCGGCGGCAGCACTGGTCGCCGCCGAGTCGGCGGTGCGCGCTCGGCGGCGGGCGGCACGATTCTTGGGGGCGTCTCCGGTGGAGATGCGCCGGGAGATGAGGAAGTTGATCACGCCGATGGCGACGATCAGAAGGAAGAGCAGGATGGCGACCGCGGATGCCTCGCCCAGGTTGCGGCGGAAGAACGCGAGCTCCCATAGGAACAGCACGGTGGTCTGGAACTGCCGGTCGCTGCCACCGATGCCGCCGGCCGTCGACACGTCGAACAGGCGCGGCTCGGCGAAGATCTGCAGCCCGCCGATCGTCGCGGTGATGATGACGAAGATCAGGGTGGGACGGATCGTCGGGATCGTGATCGAGAAGAAGCGGCGTGCGGCCCCTGCCCCGTCGAGCGCGGCCGACTCGTACAGGTCGCGCGGTACTGCCTGCATCGCGGCGAGGAGGATGAGGGCGTTGTAGCCGGTCCAGCGGAAGTTCACCATGACCGCGATCGCGATGTGCGACAGGGCAGTGTTGTGCTTCCACTCCTGGTCGGCGATGCCGATGAGGTTGAGCAGGTTGTTGGCCAGGCCGTCGGCCTCGTTGAAGATGCTCGAGAAGATGATGGCGACGGCGACCGGAGTGACCACGAACGGGATGAGCACGCTCATGCGCCAGAAGGTCGGAGCCCGCAGTCCGCGGTCGAGGAGATACGCGATCACGAGGGCCACGGCCAGCTGCGGGATCGCGGAGAGCAGGAAGATGCTCAGGGTGTTGCCGATCGAGTTCCAGAACATCGCATCGCCGAGGATCTCGGCGAAGTTGCCGAACCCGACGAAATCGCCCTCGCCCTTGAGCAGGTCCCACTCGTGCACGGCCACCCAGACGGTGTAGAGCAGCGGGAACAGGCCGACCAGCCCGAACAGGAGGAAGAACGGCGAGATGTAGAGGTACGGCGAGGCGTTCTGGTCGAACCGGGAGACGCGGTGGCGCCAGGAGCGCTTCGGCGGAGCATCCGTTGCCGGGGATGCGGCGCGCTGCTGCTGCGCGGGCGGGGCGGTGAGAGTCATGGAGTGTCCTTGTCCCGGTGTTCCGAGGGGTTCCGGTCGCAGTTCCTGTCGTCGACCGTGGGGTGGAGGCGGCAGGAACTGCGACCGGAAGGGGAGGGTCAGTCGACGAGCTCGTTCAGCAGGCCGATCGCCTGGTTCCAGGCGCCCTGCGTGTCGGTGTCGCCGCGGTCGAGGCTGCTGAGAGCCGGACCGAAGACGTTCTCCTGGATGACCGAGTCATCGGCGCCCTTGAACTGTGCGACGACACCCTTGGCACGCTCGGCGAGGATGGCCCCGGTCGGAGCGTCGTTGAAGAAGGCGTTCGGCGTCGCGTCGGAGGCGAGCGTCTCCTGCGCCTTGATCGTCGAGGGGAAGTTGCCCGCTGCAGCGGACTGCTTCACCTGCTGCTCGGGCTGCGTCAGCCAGTCGGCGAGCTCTGCAGCCGCCTTCTTGTGCTGCGAGGTCTCCGGGATCGACAGGAACGCCCCACCCCAGTTGGCCGCGCCTCCGGGGAACACATCGGCGAAGTCCCATCCGGTGGAAGCGTCGCCGCCGCCGGCCTCGACCTGGCCCTGCACGACGCCGAGCATCCAGCCCGGGCAGACGAAGGTCGCGAAGGTACCGTCGACGAACGACTTGCCGCCGTTCCAGTCCCAGGCCGTCTGGGCTGCCGACTGGCCGCCCTCGGTCGCGGCGCCCAGCAGCTCGAAGCGCTCCTTGAGCTCGGCGTTGTCCTCGACGTTCAGCTCGCCGTCGGTCGTGTAGTAGCCCTCGTTGAGCTGGTTGACCATGGCGTTCCAGACGAAGCCGGAGTGGTCGTACCAGGCCTTGCCGGTCTTCGCGGTGTAGTCGGCGCCGACCTTGAAGTAGTTCTCCCAGTCGCCGCCCAGCAGCTCGGCTACCGACTCACGGTCGCTCGGGAGGCCGGCGGCCTCGAACGCGGCGCCGTTGTAGCAGATGCCGCTCGGGCCGATGTCGGTGCCGTAGCCGATGACGCGGCCTTCGGCGTCGGTCGCCTGGCCGTACTTCCAGTCGACCCAGTCGTCTTTCCGGTCCTCGATGCCGTAGTCGCGCAGATCGACGAAGGTGTCGGAGACATCCATGATCGCGCCGAGCCACCCCTCCTCGATCGCGACGACGTCGCTGAGGCCGGAGCCGGCGGCGATCTTGGTGAAGGCATCGGTACGGGCGTTGCCGCCGGTGTCGATGTTGGTCGCCTCGATCTTGACGTTCGGGTGCGCCTTCTCGTACTCCTTGTAGAGGTCTTCGTAGCCGAAGGTGCCGAACGTGGTGACGGTCAGCGTCACCTCCTCATCGGCGCTCCCTTCCGCTGCATCGCCGGTGCTTCCGGAGCAGCCGGCGAGGGCGAGGGCTGCGACGGATGCCACGGCGGCAGTCACGAGGATCCGGTTGCGGGCACGTGTGTTCACGGTTCACTCCTTTGTGGTGGTCGTGCGGTGTGTGGTGCTTCGGGACAGTTCGTGGGAGCGCTCCCACGAACTGAGGAGTCACTCTATGGGAGCGCTCCCACGGTGTCAACCCGAGCCGGCGCGGGGTACCCTTGGGCAGTGCCCGAAGCCACGCTCTCCCCTGCCCTCGTCCGCGCCGAAGCCCTGATCCGCAATGTGCCGGACTACCCGCAGCCGGGCATCATCTTCCGCGACATCACGCCGCTCCTCGCCGATGCCGAGGCCCTGCGCGTGACGACCGAGGCGATCATCGCGCCCTTCGCCGGTCAGTTCGACGTGATCGCCGGCGTCGAGGCCCGCGGGTTCATCCTCGCCAGCGCCGCTGCCATCGCCGCGGGCGTCGGCCTCATCCCGATCCGCAAGGCCGGCAAGCTGCCGCGCCCCGCGGCATCCGTCGACTACGCCCTCGAGTACGGCACCGCCACGATCGAGATGCACGACGACCTGCCCGCCGGATCCCGCGTACTGCTCATCGACGACGTGCTCGCCACCGGCGGAACCCTCGCCGCGGGGCGCGAGCTCATCGAGCGTCTCGGCAGCCACGTCGTCGGCATCTCGGTGCTGTTCGAGATCGACGGCCTCGGCGGTCGCGAGGCGGTCGGCGACCTCCACACGGTCTTCCACTCCGCATAGCCGCGCTTCTCGTCGCGGTCGTCGCGGTCGTCGCGGTCGTCGCGGTCGTCGCGGTCGTCGCGGTCGTCGAGGTCGTCGCGGTCGTCGAGGTCGTCGAGGTCGTCGAGGTCGTCGAGGTCGTCGAGGTCGTCGAGGTCGTCGAGTGCACGACTTCTCGCCGAGTGCACGGCATCCGCGCGCGCGTAAGCCGTGCACTCGACGGCTAGCCGTGCACTCGACGCCAGGATGCGCCGGGAGCAGCGGGAGCGGCGGGGGCAGTAGACTGGGTGCGCCCGTCCGCCCGCGACTCTTGGAGCCGTCATGCCCACCATCGTCGTCGACGTCATGCCCAAGCCCGAACTGCTCGACCCGCAGGGGAAGGCCGTCTCCGGCGCCTTCGCCCGCCTCGGCGTCGAGGGCTTCACCGACGTCCGCATCGGCAAGCGCTTCGAGCTCACCGTCGAGGGCGAGGTCACCGACGAGGTTCTCGCCGAGGCCAAGCGCATCGCCGACGAGGTGCTCTCCAACTCCGTGATCGAGGATGTCGTGGGCATCGAGGTCGCGGAGTGACCGTCCGCATCGGCGTCATCACCTTCCCCGGCTCGCTCGACGACCGCGACGCCCAGCGCGCCGTGCGCATCGCCGGCGCCGAGCCCGTCGCCCTGTGGCACGGCTCGCACGACCTCGAAGGTGTCGACGCGCTCGTCCTCCCCGGCGGCTTCAGCTACGGCGACTACCTGCGCGCCGGTGCGATCGCCGCGCTCTCGCCGATCATGAGCGAGGTCAAGGATGCCGCGGCCAAGGGCATGCCTGTGCTCGGCATCTGCAACGGCTTCCAGATGCTCGTCGAGGCGCACCTGCTCCCCGGCGGCCTGATCCGCAACAACCACCAGCACTTCGTGCGCCGCGACCAGAAGCTCACGGTCGAGAACTCCGACACCGCCTGGACCAATGCGTTCCGCAACGGCCAGGAGATCGTGATCCCGCTCAAGAACGCCGACGGCGGCTACATCGCCGATGAGCAGACCCTCGACCGCATCGAGGGCGAGGGCCTCGTGACCTTCCGCTACGCCGGAGTGAACCCGAACGGGTCACTGCGCGACATCGCCGGTCTGACGAACGAGGCCGGCAACGTGGTCGGCCTGATGCCGCACCCCGAGCACGCCACCGAGGCGGGCTTCGGCCCCGACACCCCAGCCGCCATGCGCAGCGGTGTCGACGGACTCGACTTCTTCACCAGCGCCATCGCCGCGGTCGCCCGCGTCGCCGCGTAGTCCTCAGGCCAGCTGCTTCCGGTCAGTCGACCGGTAGAGCGAAGGGGTTGTCCCCCACCGCAGCGAGCAGGTACCAGGCCGTCGCGCCCGTGTGCAGGCTCGCGTAGTAGAGGTCGCCGAACCCGGAGTCCAGGCCGTCGTTCGAGGTCGCGACGATCCCCTTGCCGTCGCCGTTCGGGGCATCGCGCTGCGCCAGCCGGATGCTGCTCAGCAGCGTCTCGACCTGGTCGGCATCGCCCGGTGCGTCACGCAGCTCGAGCGCGAGCGCGAGGTGTCCGCTGCCCTCGAACCACGCCTTCGACACGTCGACCTCGCTGATCGAAGGCCCGGTGTAGGGCCCGTCGGTCGCGATGAGGTTGTCGAGCGTCCAATCCAGCGCCGCACCGTAGCGCGGGTCACCGGTGGCGAGTGAGCTCCAGGTCTGCGCGTCCAGGGGGATGGGCCGGGTGTTGATGGTCGAGCCGTCGAGACCCGTCCCCGTGTTCACATGACCGTCTGCGCTCTGCATCGCCGCGACGAACTCTGCCGCGACGGCTGCCCTGTCCGACCAGACCGGGTCGCCGGTGAGCTGGGCCAGCTGCGTGAAGAAGCCGGACACGTCGCTGTTGTGCTCGGTGGACTTCCAGGTCAACGAGGTTCCGTCTTCGAGCTGACCCCCGGTGTAGCCGTACGGGGCTCGCGCCATGTCGGCCGTGTTGTCCTGGATCCACTGACCGACCCGCAGCGCGCCGTCGAGGTACCGCGAATCCCCGGTCGCGTGCGCGAGACGCGTGAGGGCCAGGCCGACCCACGCCTGGTTGCCGGTGAACGAGCCGGGCCCGGTGATCTCCACCCGCCCCTGACGGATACCGTGCGGCTCGTACGATGCCCGTGTGCGGCCGTCGCCGATCGGGTCGTTCTCCTGCACGAACAGGAGCGTGTCACCGATGCTCCGCGCCCGGCGGAGGTCATCCGGAAGGCCACGGGCGGTGTAGGCGATGATCACGAGCGCGTCGTCGTAGACGAACGAGGGCGTGAAGTCCCAGCTCGGGGTGGTGAAGAAGCCCCCCTCGTAGCTGCGCGGCAGGCAGCGGCCTTCGCCATCGCAGAACTCGTCGACACGCGCATCCAGGAACTCGTACGCCAGTGCGACCGACTGCGCGGGGTCCAGCGGGTTGGCCGCGGGCACCGGGTCATCCGAAGATCGAGCAGCGCCCAGGGCAGCAGGTGCGGCGCCCAGGAGCACGACCGCGGCGACGAGCGCGGCCGCGATCATCCACGGAGCCGATCGGCGCGACGGACCGGACATGAAGACCCTCTCGGTCGGAACCGCGGTCCGAGTGGGTGACTCGCGGGCGACCAACAGGTCACGTCAAAAGCCTGACAGGCCCGTCACAGCGGGAGAAGTGGCGAAAGTCTAGTGTTTCCGTTCCGTTCGGCGACGGGGCGATGGTCGGGTCGGAGCTCGCTGGCCTAGCCCAGCGCCGGCGGCCAGACGCCGATGATGATCGCCATGACCACCACCGTGACCAGCTCGTGCGCGATGTTGAGCGTCGTGAGCTTCGTCGACCGCCCCTCGAACGCGTCGTGCGTGATGAACCGGGCGGCGGTGAAGCCCGCCCACAATGTGACCGCAGTGACGATGGCGCCCCAGAAGTACGAGCCGCCGTAGAAGTGCCAGGCGATGGAGGATGCCCCGGCGAGCACCCAGGCCGTGATGAAACTTACGATGACCGTGGTGATGATGGGCCATGCGGCGGTGGCCGCCGGCCGGTCCATGTCGACGTTCGCGAGCTTCGACCACCTCGTGCCGAACACCTTCGGGGCGTACCAGACCGAGCCGACGAGCATGCTCGACGCGGTGGCCAACAGGACCGCCCAGTAATTGATCTCGGGAACCATGACAGCCTCCACTCATCGGATGCCTCACCATACTCCCGCGATGTGCCGCCGCGGGAGCGGCACGGCCGCACATCACTCCCCACACGCCGGACGACGTCTACCGAACCGATTCGATCCCCGCTCTGGCATGAATGTAAGCGTTTGCACTAACCTGTTCCCATGGCACAGCTTGAGCAGATCGCAGCCCCAGGTTCCGAGTGGTGGCGCAGCGCCGTCATCTACCAGATCTACCCCCGCTCCTTCGCGGATGCCTCCGGTGACGGCATCGGCGATCTGCCGGGCATCACGAGTCGCCTCGACTCCCTGCAGGAGCTCGGCGTCGACGCGATCTGGTTGAGCCCGTTCATGACGAGCCCCCAGCGCGACGCCGGGTACGACGTGGCCGACTACCGCGACGTCGACCCGCTGTTCGGCACGCTCGCCGACTTCGACGACATGCTCGAGGCCGCCCACGCCCGCGACATCCGCGTCGTCGTCGACCTGGTCCCGAACCACTCGTCCGACCAGCACGTCTGGTTCCAGCAGGCGCTGAAGGCCGCACCCGGAAGCCCCGAGCGCGCGCGCTACATCTTCCGCGACGGCAAGGGCGAGAACGGCGAGCTTCCCCCGAACAACTGGGAGTCCGTGTTCGGCGGCGGCATGTGGGAGCGCGTCGTCGAGGCCGACGGCACCCTCGGCCAGTGGTACCTGCACATCTTCGACGCCACGCAGCCCGACTTCGACTGGAACAACGAAGAGGTGCGCGAGGAGTTCCGCTCCATCCTGCGCTTCTGGCTCGACCGCGGTGTCGACGGCTTCCGTGTCGACGTGGCCCACGGCATGATCAAGGCCGAGGGCCTGCCCGACTACACGCCCCCGAGCGATGCCGACTCCATGGGCGGCGGTGAGTCGAACGTGCCGTACTGGGGTCAGGACGGCGTGCACGACATCTACCGCGACTGGCACAAGGTGCTCGCCGAGTACGACGGCGACCGCGCCCTGTGCGGCGAGGCCTGGATGCCGACGCTCAAGCAGACCGCCCTCTGGGTGCGGCCTGACGAGATGCACCAGACCTTCAACTTCCCGTACCTGATGACCCCGTGGGATGCGAAGTCCCTGGGCGATGTCATCCGCGAATCGCTCGACGACTTCGGCGCGGTCGGCGCCCCGAGCACGTGGGTGCTCTCGAACCACGATGTCGTGCGCCACGCCTCGCGCCTCGCGCTCACGGCTGAGAACCCGCAGGGCGAGGGCATCGGCCCGAACACCCCGAACAAGCCCGACACCGCGATCGGCCTGGCTCGTGCCCGCGCCGCGACCACGCTGATGCTGGCGCTGCCCGGTTCGTCGTACCTGTACCAGGGCGAAGAGCTCGGACTGCCCGAGGCGATGGAGATCCCGGACGAGTTCCGTCAGGACCCGACCTGGTTCCGCACGAACGGTGAGCGCTACGGTCGCGACGGATGCCGCGTGCCGCTGCCCTGGGAAGCGGAGGCTCCGGCCTTCGGCTTCAACGACACCGGTCTGTCGTGGCTCCCGCAGCCCGCCGACTGGGCGGCCTACTCGCGCGATGTCGAGGAGGTCGACCCCGGCTCGACCCTCGCGCTGTACAAGCGTCTGCTGGCCGCACGTCGTGAGCACGGCTTCGGCAGCGGATCGCTGGTCTGGGAGGAAGCCGGCCCCGACGCGGTGGCCTTCCGCCGCGGCGACGTGCACGTGGTCGCGAACCTCGGCACCACCCCGATCGAGCTGCCGTCTGACGCGCTCATCATGCTGCAGAGCCAGCCCTTCGATGGTGCGGCGATCCCCGTCGACACCGCCGTCTGGTACACCACCGCAGCCCAGGCCTGACACTCCGGTCTGACAGGCCCCTTCCGGTCGTGATTGCTGTCGCTCACGTCCCGCGTGACCCGACAGGAATCGCGACCGGAACACTTTTCGAAGAGGAAACCATGGCCAGCATCGATGAGGTCGCCCGGCTCGCAGGAGTCTCCACAGCGACCGTCTCGCGCGCACTGAGCGGCCGCGGTCACGTGTCCGAGTCCGCCAAGGAGCGCGTGCAGGCGGCGGCGCAGGCCCTCGGCTACGTGGTCTCGTCGCGCGCGTCGAGTCTGGCGTCCGGCCGCACCCGCAACATCGGGGTCATCGTCCCCTTCCTCGACCGCTGGTTCTTCAGCACCGTGCTCTCCGGCGTCTCGGCCGCGCTCATGCGTGCGGGCTACGACATCACGCTGTACAACATCACGGCCGACAAGGACGTGCGCCGACATGTGTTCGACACGTTCCTGCGTCGTCAGCGTGTGGATGCCGTGATCGCCGTGTCGATCGAGCTCGACGAAGACGAGACGCAGTACCTGCTCGACCTCGGGCTTCCCGTGATCGCGATCGGCGGCCCGAACCCGAAGCTCGACACCCTCACGGTCGACGACGTGGCGGTGGCCCAGCTGGCGACCGAGCATCTGATCAGCCTCGGCCACACCGACATCGCGCACATCGGGGCGAATCCCGAGTTCGACATCGACTTCCACATCCCGACCAACCGCCGCCTGGGCTTCGAGAAGGCTCTGGCGAAGGCCGGGATCCCCCTGAACCACGCTTTCCTCGAACCTGCCGACTTCACGGTCGAGGGCGGCTACCGCGCGGCGAAGCAGCTGCTCGGGCGTCCAGGACCTCGCCCGACCGCGGTGTTCGCGGCATCGGACGAGATGGCCATCGGCGCACTGCTCGCGGCCCGCGATCTCGGCTTCAACGTGCCGGAGGAGCTGTCGATCGTCGGCATCGACGGTCACGAACTCGGCGAGTTCTTCCGCCTGACCACGGTCGATCAGTTCCCGCTCGGGCAGGGCGAGCGCGCAGCGGATGCGGTGCTGGCCAAACTCACCACGCCGGATGCCGTGCACATCCCGTCTGCACTGCCCTACGAGCTGAACGTGCGCGGGACGACCGCCCGCCTCCTGTAGGTCGAAGGCGGGCGATCGTCGCGGGTTCAGCTCGCGACGATGAGGCCCTTGGTCGCGGTGCGGGCGGCCTCGAAGCGGCGCTGCACGTCGGGCCAGTTCACGAGGTTCCAGAACGCCTTGACGTAGTCGGCGCGCACGTTGAGGTAGTCGAGGTAGTAGGCGTGCTCCCAGACGTCGAGCTGCAGCAGCGGGGTGACACCGAGAGGGGCGTTGCCCTGCTGGTCGAACAGCTGGAAGATCACGGGGCGGGCGCCCACGCTGTCCCAGGCGAGCACGGCCCAGCCCGATCCCTGCACACCGAGTGCGGTCGCGGTGAAGTGTGCACGGAAGGCGTCGATCGACCCGAAAGCGTCGACGAGTGCGGCCTCGAGCTCACCCTCGGGTGCTCCGCCGCCCTCGGGCGAGAGGTTCTGCCAGAACACCGAGTGGTTGATGTGGCCGCCGAGGTTGAACGCGAGGTCCTTCTCGAGTTTGTTCACGTTCGCGAGGTCACCGGCGCTGCGGGCGGTGGCGAGCTGCTCGAGCGCGGTGTTCGCACCCGTCACGTAGGCCTGGTGGTGCTTGGAGTGGTGCAGCTCCATGATCTTGCCCGAGATGTGCGGGGCGAGGGCCGAGTAGTCGTAGGGCAGCTCGGGGAGCGTGTAGAGAGTGGACATGTCGTCTTCCTTTCGATGTTCTTTCAGTGGTGGGTGTCGTGCGGGAGTGCGTGGAAACGGCGGTCGATGTAGACGAGCGGCCGGCCGGCCGACCCGGGCAGCACCTCGATGACCTCGGCGATGACGACGGTCGACGAACCGACGGCCACGGTCTGGATCGGGCGGCTTCGCAGCGCGACCCTGGCCTCGGGCAGGTGCGGTTCACCGGTCGGCAGCGTCGCCCAGCCCTGCTCCGGCGTGAAGCGCTCGGACCCGCTGACCGCGAAGCTCTGCGCGAGGGCGGAGTGCTCGTCGTCGATCAGGTGCACCACGAAGGTGTCGGCCGCGAGGATCGCCCCGGCGGAACCTGTGGCCCGGGTCACGGAGAACACGATCGCGGCGGGGTCGACCGCGACCGAGGCGACGCTCGATGCCGTGAGGCCGACCGGGCCATCGGGGGTGGCGGCGGTGATGATCGCGACGCCGGCGGGATGCGTGCGGAACGCGGCCTTCAGCCCTTCGCCGATCGGGGTGGGTACGGGTGTCGCGGTCATCGACCGGCCTCCATCATCTGTTCCTGCTTGGCATGCGCGAGCATCTCCGCGCGCTCGACGAGCTTGGTGCGCTCGCGTCCTCGTTCGGCTCCGGCGCCGCGCTCGGCGGCATCGATGCGCAACCAGCCGTCGAGGTCGACAGCGTGCGCGAGGTGGGCGATCGGGTCGTCGTCGCGTGCTTCGCGCTCAATCGCGTCGAGGTCGTCGACGACGTGGCCGATGGTCTGCGCGGCATCCGACTTGGTCGAGCCGATGAGGCCCACCGGACCGCGCTTGATCCAGCCGGTGGCATACAGCCGCGGGATCGGCGTGCCTTCCGCGTCGACGACACGGCCCTCGATGTGCGGCACCACCCCGAGGGCGGCGTCGAACGGCATCCCGGGAACGGGGGTCGAGCGGTAGCCCACCGCGCGGTAGACCGCCCCGACGTCGTAACGCAGCAGCTCACCCGTGCCGACCATGCGGCCCAGCTCGTCGGATGCGGTGCGCTCCATCTCGATGCCGGTCACGGTGTCGGTGCCGAGGAGGCGAACCGGGCGCTGTCGCAGGTGCAGGTGGATACGGCGCGAAGCCGTGCGGCTCGCAGGATCGAGGGCAGCCCACTCGGTCATGGTGCGCACGATGATGCGACGCTGCGAGAACTGCGCGACCATCCGTTCGGCGTGCTCGTCGAGGGCGAGCTCGTCCGGGTCGACGATCACGTCGACGTCGTCCTGCTCGGCGAGTTCGCGCAGCTCCATGGCCGAGAACCGCACGTCGGCCGGCCCCCGACGGGCGAACAGGTGCACGTCGCGCAGCGGGCTGGCCGCGAGCTGGTCGAGCACGGCATCCGGGGTGTCGGTGTGGGTCAGCGCAGAGGCGTGCTTGGCGAGGATCCGCGTCACGTCGAGCGCCACGTTGCCGGCGCCGAGCACCGCGACGGATTCGGCAGCGAGCGGCCACGTGCGCGGAACATCGGGATGCCCGTCGTACCAGGCCACGAAGTCGGCCGCGCCGAAGGAGCCGGGCAGATCGATGCCGGGGATGTCGAGGGCGACGTCGAGGTCGGCACCCGTCGCCACGATCACGCCGTCGTACGCGGCACGCAGCTCGTCGATCTCGACGTCACGGCCGATCTCGACGTTGCACCGCAGCCGGATGCGCGGGTTCACGAGCACCTCGTGCAGGGCATCGGTGATCTTGCGGATGCGGGGGTGATCCGGGGCGACCCCGTAGCGCACCAGCCCGTAGGGCGCCGGGAGCTTCTCGAACAGGTCGATCGACGCGTCCGGCACGCGGCCGAGCAGGATGTCGGCGGCGTAGATGCCCGCGGGGCCCGCTCCGACGATGGCGATGCGCGGTTCGGCGATGGTCATGCGTGTTCTCCCTGAGGTGCGAGCGCGGCGATGATCGGGTGGTCGAACGAGAGCATCCCCGTCTTCGCGGCGCCTCCGGGAGAGCCGAGCTCGTCGAAGAACTCGACGTTGGCCTTGTAGTAGTCCTGCCACTCATCGGGCAGATCGTCTTCGTAGAAGATGGCCTCGACCGGGCAGACCGGTTCACATGCACCGCAGTCGACACACTCGTCGGGGTGGATGTAGAGCGAGCGTTCACCCTCGTAGATGCAGTCGACGGGGCACTCGTCGATGCAGGCCTTGTCCTTCACATCGACGCACGGCAGAGCGATCACATAGGTCATCGCGGGGTCTTCGTTCGGGTCACACTGTCCTCGTTCGGTCGATCGACCCGTTTCGGGGCCACTCGTCAACCGTAAAACCTCAAGTATACTTGAGGTCAAATCGAAGGAGAAGCAGCCGGATGACCCCGCACGCACCCGACGAGCCGCTGACGATCGGCGAGATGACCAGGCGCACCGGTGTCGCAGCCTCCGCGCTGCACTTCTACGAGACGCTCGGCCTCATCGCCTCCACCCGCACGCCGGGCAATCAGCGCCGCTACGCCCGGCACATGCTGCGCCGCGTCTCGCTCATCACGGTCGCCAAACGCCTCGGCATCCCGCTCTCCGACGTGCAGACCGCGTTCGCCGACGTGCCACTGACCGAGACCCCGAGTCACGCCGACTGGCAGCGGGCCTCGCGGCGGTGGAAGCGCGAGCTCGAGAAGCGGCGCGAGGGCATCGAACGTCTCGAACGCGAACTGACCGGATGCATCGGCTGCGGCTGCCTTTCGATGAAGGCGTGCGGCCTGCTCAACCCCGACGACGCCCTCGGCACCCAGGGCGCCGGCCCCCAGCGCCTCCAGGACTGACTGCCTCCAGGACTAGGGCGTATCTGACAATGGGCGCGCCGTGGTCAAGGCCCGTCTTCTGGGGAGATGTGGGCGTTGCAACATTGGTCATCTTCTCGGCTTTCGGACTGATTCGCCTCAGAACGCTGCACACAACCGCGTAGACGAGGCAATGGACGTGCCCACCGACATGGCGGGCACGACGGCTATCGCTGACGCCGAATGGAAAAGTACCCCCGTACGGCTAACCCGCGACAACCCCATGCAGTTCTTCGGTCGCTCGCACCTCCCGTCCCGCAGATACCCGAGCGCGCATCAAGCGAGAGTGTTGATGTGGCGGGGCCAACAGGCCGCAGGCGCGGACAGCTTCGAGTCGACTGCTCACCTGCAGTGCCGAGTAGGCGTCGTGGAGATGCCGCTTGACAGTTCCTACGGATATGACGAGCGCTCCGGCGATGTCCTGATTCGTCGCCCCGTGAGCTGCGTGGGTGAGGACCTGCAACTGCCGCGGGGTGAGCAGAATCTGCGCTGCACCGCGCGTCATGCTGATCTGCACTTCCGTGAGCAGTGCGCGGATGCCGCCGCCCGCCGAGATGTGGCGGACGAAAGCGGGATACTCGTGCGTCGACTGTAACCCGGACTCGTGCAACAAGATCGTGCGCATGCACCCGGTGCGGCGGGCTTCGCGCGGTGAGAGCACCGTTGGGTCGCTGACCAGCACGTCTTCTGGGCGCAACAAGTTCGCCTCCGGATCAGCCATTCGCTGCACCCGGTGGCCCTCTGAGAGGAGAACGTGTTCCACGGCGTCGGCCAACAGCTCCGATGCCAGACACACCCTCACCTTGGGTCCGATGCTCCGCAAGGTGTCGTTTCGCCGGTTGGCAGAACGCTCTAGGAGTCAGTCTCAAGGGTGAGATCAGCCCGAAGCTTCGCCCGGGCCCGTGAATATCTGCTGCGGACGGTCCCCGGCTTCTTGCCGAGAATCTTCGCCGCCTCTGCGAGAGAGAACCCATCCCAGTGAACGAGCTGGATGATCTCGCGATCGCCCGCAGAAAGTGCCTCGAGTGCTTCCCATACATCGTCCCGCACAGGGCGGGAGTCGCCGCTGACGAGTGCTTCCCCCTTGAGCCTGTCGCTGAGATTCCGCCTGCGAGAGAGTGCACGTCGGTGGTTAGCGAGCACGTTCCGGGCGATCCCGAACATCCACATCCGTGCGTCCACGGGCTCCGCGGGCATGGCGTCGACCTTGCGCCACATCGTCAGTAGCACCTCACTGGTGAGGTCGGCCGCATCGTCGGTGGAGACGACCCGCCGAGCGAAGTACGCGAACAGTGCGCGTTTGCTCTCATCGATCAGGCGGGGAAGGTCGAGCCTGTCGTCGCTCCACATCCACACCAGGGCCTCGACGGACTCGTCGGAACGACCGCCGGGCATCAGTGCCGCACCCATGTGCACGTCGAACTGCCGGAGGTTCCGATACCGGGTCCATTGATCAACTCGAACGGGATCTCCTCCACGACTGCGGTGCCGATGCCAGAGGACACAGTCAGCTGGTCCAGGTCCTCCTGGGTGAGCTCGGGGTCGACGTCAGGGTCGCCGACGGAGTCCGGGTTCTTCTCGCCGAGGTCGTAGCCGCGTTGGCCGATGCCGGTCCAGTCGTGCGAGGCGATCCATTCCTTCGCCTCGGTGACGTTCGTGCCATCCCACGACCTGACCGCGAGCGAGAACGTGCACTCGACCGTGGTGCCCTCGTCCGTAACGTAGGAGATCGGGATGACAGCATCCGGGGTGAAGTTCGGGGCGACGTAGACGGCTGCCGCCGTCGCGAGAACCCCGACGCCCAGAAGCGCACCCAGTGTTGCTGCGATGCGCGCGCCGCGCCGACGACGTGGGGGCCGCGCGTGCTGCTCGGCCGCGTTCCTGGCGACGCGTTCGAGCATCGCGTCAAGGATTTCCGGCGACTCTGCCCACTTGTCGTGCGGAGTGAGCAGCCGGTTGAGCTGTGTGTCGTCCATGGGTTTCCTCCGATGATCCGTTCACTACTGCTCATGTCCGATCATCCCTGAACTGTTGCGTCGGCGAAGAAGAATCTCTGAGATCGCACGATATGTATCCCTGGATACATATCGCCCTTCGCGCGCGTGATCCATCCTCGAAGCAGGTCAACTTCGACCTCTGAGAGAAGTGAGGAATCCATGAGTCGTACGCAATCAGCGTCGCCGCGCCGCCGCAGCAAACGTCCCCTCGGCATCGCTGCCGCTGCAGCGATCGGAGTGATGGGACTCGTCGGCGGCATCGCCGCACCCGCTATGGCGTGGGGCAGCGTCACGGTGGGGCCTCCTGCGGGCTGCACGGGCAACGCCAAGGGCAAAAGTTGGCAAAGCGGTTCGACGGCCTACGCCAACACGGCCGAGTCCGGCAACATCTGCGTCTTCATCGTGCCCGTTCACGCTGGCCTGCGCCAGTCCGGCGGCAGCACCCTGTGGAACGGCACCTCCGGTGTGAGCTTCGCTCAGGCGTCGGCAATCGCCGCGAACGGCTACGTCGGTGGATGGCACGTATGAGGCGCAAAGGTCGCGAGTTGACCCGATTCTCTAGGGACCCGCTGCTCAGGAACCTCGTCATCATGAGTGCCGCGAGCATGCTGTTTCTGACTGCATGCTCCGCACAGGCGCCGGGTCAGGGTGGCGGGTCCTTGACGGCCGAGCAGATCAAGAGCACCGCGGATATGTACCGCGAAGACGGCAACGCGTGGCTGGCAGGCTTATTGGAGGACGGCGAAGTCGATGCAGTCGACTACGCAGCCGCATCGGAGCGCTATGCCTCGTGCATGCGCGATCTCGGATACGAAGTCCCTGCACCTATGGTGAATCCCACAAACTCGATGACGCACATCTACGACATCGACATGGGCACGCGCGAGCCGGATGCCTTCGGGGAGGACGACCTCTCATGCAAGGACCCTGACCTAAGTATCGTCGAGGCGGCCTATCTGAACACCGGCACACAGCGGATGGACGAGTCGCTTCGCATCGCCGCGCAAGCATGCATGGCCGATCAGGATTACGAGATCCCGGACAACGCACGAGATATTCGCGCCTTCAGCGGCGATCCGACTGCTGACGAGGGTGTGCAGCGTGAAGCGGCCGCGACATGCATCAATGACGAGGCGTTGCGCCTCTTCCCAGAGCTGCCGTACGTCGGAGTGGCGTATTGAGCAAGTCTGCTGAGCAAACCCCACGACGACGCCGTGACGTAGCCTTCTGGGTCGTCGCGGTCTGTTGGATTCTGGCGCCAGTCATCGGCGTGGGGATGCTCTATCAACACCTCTCCACGAAGACCATCGTCGCGACCCAAGAAGTCTGGGCGCCGGCGCTCAGCGCTGAAGAGACGCGCGCCCAGGCAGCCGGCCTCGCACTCGAGTGGAGCGACGGTGCCGAACTACCCGCGCCGGCGTGGTCAGGCACAGTCGTTCGCGTCTATGTCCAACCCGGCGGCGTTCTCAAGAGCGGAGACGCGGTCGTCGATGTCGATGGCGTGAAGCGCATCGCGGCCTTTATGAACGTGCCGCTTTATCGTGCCCTCGGCCCAGGATCCACCGGGGAGGACGTCAAGGCGCTGCTCGAGTTCCTCCGCTCCCGGGGCATCGATGTCCCGGACAGCGACCGACTCAGTTGGGACACATGGCTGCAGGTCTCCTCGTTCGCGAAGTCCATCGGCGTCGACACCACACAGGGGCTGCAGTCGTTCGACCCAGGATGGCTGGTCTTCATTCCGGCGGCGGAACTCACCGTCAGCGAAGTGCACGTGAAGGCCGGTCGACCAGCTCCCGCCGGCGGCGAACCCGTAGCGACAGCCATAGACCAACTCGTGTCGGCGCACATCGTCACGCCCGAGGCCATAGCTGAGATCACCGAGGACAACCCGATCACCCCAGAAGCGATTGCCTCTTCCACTGTCACCGTTCCCGAAGATGCCGTCGTACTGGTCGGCCAGAACGAATTTGCAGTCGACGAGGCTCGGACCGCAATCGATCCTGCAGCGCTCCCCCAGATAGCCGACGGGGTCACACAAGGAGCTCTCACCTCATCTGCACGCGTCGTAACTCCTCAGCCTGCGGCGATCGTCGTGCCTGCCGCCGCAGTTCTCACCGGCACAGACGGAACCTGTGTCGTCGTCCGCGACGGAGATAGGCGTCGTGTGGTTGTCGCCGAGACGATCGAGTCCGTCGACGGCACCTCGCTCATCGCAGCGAAGGTGAAGGCCGGCGAGAGCGTGCTCGTCAACCCCACGGCAACCGGAGCAACATGCGCATAGTCGCACGAGACCTCGGCATGAGGTTCGGTTCTCGATGGTTATTCCAGGATCTGGATTTTGCGTGGGAGCCTCCCTCTTTCGTGAGCGTCACCGGCCCCTCTGGTTCTGGCAAGACGACTCTTCTGGGCATCATCTCCGGCTCCATACAGGCCTCAGCCGGTGACTGCATCGCAGAAACCGATGAGAGCGGAGCGCCATCCTCTGCTGGATGGATCGTGCAGAACAGTCCCCTTCTCGTCAGCCGAACGGCGCTGGATAACGTGGCGCTCGGCCCTCTCTTTCAGGGGGTTCCACAGCCCGAGGCGCTGGCGCGGGCGGAGCGGGAGATGGCTCGCCTGGGCATCGAGCACCTGGTGAACGTCCGCGCCAAGAAACTCTCCGGTGGCGAGCGGCAGAGAGTAACTGTCGCTCGCGCTCTCGCTTCTCAGGCGCGAATGATTCTCGCCGATGAACCCACATCCTCACTCGACGCGGAGGCGAAGATGCGGGTGGCGACCGCCCTACGTGCCGCGGCAGGCGACGGCGCCCTGGTCATCATGGCGACGCACGACAAGGACGTGGCGGCCTTCGCCGACACCGTTTTCGACATCGGCCAGAGAACGACCCGATGAAGATCGTCGACTGCGTCTCCGAAGCGATCAGCAACACCTTCGCCCGCCCGCTTCAGACGGCTCTGATCGCCGTGCTCTCCGCGGCGCTGGCCTTCGCGGCCTTCATCCTTCCGTGGGCCACCGTCTCGCAGGCGCACGAGATGCTCGAGCAGGACATCGCCGAGGGGCGATCGATCATGGTCATCGGCAGCAGCGGGGGACGGATCTCTACCGCGCGCTGCGATCTGTTCCGTTCGGTTGCGGGCGTCACCACAGCCGGCGCTGTCCTGCGCTCGGTGGAGTTGAGGTCCGCTGGCGGCCGCCCGATCTCAGCAATGCTGGTCACTCCCGGACTACCGGTCCTGCAATGGCCAGAGCTCCCGGATCTCGTTCCGGGGAGCATCGTGGCGCCTTCGACCGAGAACGCTCTTTCTAGCGGCGTCCCCACCCCCGTGATGATCGACGGCGCCGAGCACGAGCTCACAGCCGGTGGCGCCGCCATATCAGCCGGACGCATCTCCAGTCTTCACTCGATAGTGATGATCCCGTCATCGGCCCAGAGCGTGGCGTCCGAATGCTACGTCGAGGCGTCACCGGGTGCGGAAGAAGGGATCGCATCGCTAGCCGCAGCATGGTTCCCCACTGCAGAGGGTGCCCGCACGATCCCGCTGGTGCCAGGGAAACCAGCCGGATCGACGGGCCAAGAGCTCCTCTCCTCCAGCCCGCAGCTGTGGGTCATTCTCTGCGCTATCGGCACCATCGTGTTCGCTGTCGGATCCTCCGTCTGGAGCCGGCGACATGACTTCGCCGTCTACCAACAACTCGGTCTCTCACACCGAGGGTCACTGGTGATGAGCCTGGTCGAGTCCACGATCACGGTCTACGTCCCTGCCGCAGGCGGAGTACTCGCCGCTGCAGTCGTCGCCGCCATAGGCGACGTGCGCACGGAGGCCCTCGAGTTCGCTGGCGCCTCCGCGGGAATGTTCCTCCTGGGTATCGCGCTCGTTCCGGTCGTTGCGACGTTCATCTGCATCTCCGTCGGCCGGTCGAACGCGGGGAAGCTCTGAACACCCCACACGATGCTCGCTGTGCCGCAGGTAGACCCGGGCATGTCCGTGCGTTTGAGAGTGGGCGGGGAAGACGCGCATCGTCAAGATCAACAAGGGTGGTTCGTAGTCCCCCTCGACGTACATCCCGACAGCTGCCACCCACGTGCTACGGCCTCAAGGATTCGAAGCGTGAGACCATCTCCGTGAGGGTCACCTATTTCGCAGTCGGCCTGTCGACGCCATCGTGCAACTCGAATGCGAGCACGTCGAAGTCTCGCTCATCGTAGTGAGGCACCTTTGCTCGCACGCGTCCGAGCTGAGGATCCTCACTCCTGAAATGCAGATAAGCGCGCAGCTCGGGGTCGAATCCAGTACCGCCCACGTACGCGATCGCTCCGCTCTGCACGTCGAGCCAGACGTAGAGCCAAGATCCACTCCGTTGGACTTGACAGTCCGGACGGCGACGATGCGTGGGGAGCTGAGGCTAACCGACAACCCTCATCGTCACTCGTCGACCTCTGTCAGACACGCCTTGGCTGCCTCCTCCGGTCAGGCGACCTCGAAGTCCGCGGAGAGGAGCACCTCGTCGCGCGAGCTCGGACCCACCAGCAGCTCGAACGTGCCGGCCTCGACGATGCGGTTGCCGGCAGCGTCGACGATCGTGCAGTCGGCCACGGGCAGCTCGACGCGCACGCTCATGGACTCACCCGGAGCGACATCGACCTGACGGAAGGTCTTGAGCTCCTTGTCGGTCCAGCTCACGCTCGTCACGGAGTCGCGCACGTAGACCTGCACGGTCTCGCGCGCCGGCCGCTCCCCTGTGTTCGACACCGTGACGTGACCGACGATCGTGTCGGACTCTCCCAGCGAGGTCTCCTCCAGCACGAGGTCGGAGTACTCCACGGTCGTGTACGACAGCCCCTCGCCGAACGCCCAGGCGGGTGACTGCGTGAGGTCGGCGTAGCGGTCGCCGTGCTGTCCGCGGATCTGGTTGTAGTACGTGGGCTGCTGGCCCACGTGGCGGGCGAACGAGATCGGCAGACGCCCGGACGGCTCGGCGGCCCCCGAGATGATGTCGGCCAGTGCGCGGCCACCCTGCATGCCGGGGTTCGCCGCCCAGATCACGGCGGCGGCCTTCGACGCGGAGGCCGGGAGCACGAGCGGCTTCGAAGCGAGCAGCACGATCACGACGGGCTTCCCGGTCGCGATGAGCGCGTCGATCAGGGCGTTCTGCCCACCGATGAGCTCGAGCGTCGCAGTGGAGCGTCCCTCGCCCACGAGCTCGATCCGATCGCCCACGACCGCCACGACGACGTCGGAGTCGGATGCCGCGGCGACGGCTTCCGCGATCAGCGCGGCATCCGGCTCACAGGCCTTCACGACCGGCGGGCGCGGCTGCTTGTCAGGGAAGAACGGCCCCTGCGGGTCTTCTTCGAGCGTGAGGATGTCGGCCCCGCGGGCGTGGGTGACGCTCCAGCCGTCGATCGCCTGCAGGCCGTCGAGCACGGTCGTGATCATCTCGCGCGGCTGCCCGTCGAGCCAGCCCGCCTGACCGGAGCCGCCGGCCCAGTCGCCGAGCTGCGTCTGGGCGTCGTCGGCGAGAGGCCCGGTGACGGCGACCTTCAGCGCAGACGCGGGGTCGAGCGGCAGCACGCCGTCGTTCTCGAGCAGTACGAGCGAGCGGCGCGTGACCTCGAGGTTCAGGTCGGCGTGCGCCGCGCTGCCCACCACGGCGTCGAGCTCGGTGCCGGGCAGACGCGGGTTCTCGAAGAGCCCCAGCTCGAACTTGAGGGTCAGGATGCGGGCGGCCGCCGCGTCGAACGCGTCTTCGGCGAGCATGCCCTTCGAGACGGCATCCAACGCCCCCTCGAAGAAGGCCGGCGTGGTCATGATCATGTCGTTGCCCGCTCGCACCGCTGCCGCGGCCGCGTGCGTGATGTCGGGCTGGATCCGCTGTTCCCACACCATGCGACCGACGTTGTCCCAGTCGGTGATGAGCGTGCCGGTGTAGCCCCACTCGCCACGCAGCACGTCGCTGAGCAGCCAGTCGTTGGTCGTGATCGGCACCCCATCGGTGGTCTGGTAGCCGAGCATGAACGTGCGGCACCCTTCGCGGGCGACGCGCTCGAACGGCGGCAGGAACCACGAGCGCAGCTTGCGTCGTGAGATGTCGGCCTCGCTCGCGTCGCGTCCGCCCTGGGTCTCGGAGTAGCCGGCGAAGTGCTTGGCGGTCGCGAGGATCGCGGTGGGGTCGTCGAGCCCGTCGCCCTGGTAGCCGCGCACCATCGCCGAGGCGAGCTCGCCGATCAGGAACGGGTCTTCGCCGAAGGTCTCGTCGATGCGGCCCCAGCGCAGGTCACGCGCGATGCACAGCACCGGAGAGAAGGTCCAGTGGATGCCGGTCACCGCGACCTCTTCGGCGGTGGCACGGGCGACGCGCTCCACGAGCTCGGAATCCCATGACGCGGCCATGCCAAGCTGGGTGGGGTAGATCGTCGCACCGGGCCAGAACGAGTGCCCGTGGATGCAGTCCTCTCCCACCAGCAGCGGGATGCGGAGCCGGGTCTGGGCGGTGAGCTCGTTCGCCCGCAGGATGCGCTCGGGCGAGGTGTGCAGGATCGATCCCGCGTGGCGGCGGGCGATGTGGTCGTCGATGTCGTCGCGGGCGTCGAGCTGGAGCATCTGCCCGACCTTCTCCTCCAGCGTCATGCGGCTGAGGAGGTCGGCCACGCGCTCGGAGATCGAGAGAGCGGGGTCCTGGTACGGAAGCTGCGTGGTCAGAGTCTGAGAGGTCATCACTTCGTGTTCTGGGTCGAGGTCTTCGAGGAGTCGGAGGTGTCGGGCGAGGTCGCCGACGTTACGGGATCGGGGGTCTTCTTCGGCAGGGGCACGCTGCGGACGGCCGTGACGGCGTCGTTCACGTTCAGCCCCTTCTTCTTCATGGCCCTCGCCCGCTCACCCGCGGAGCGCAGGCGCGGGTTGACGTACTCGTCGATGCCGAAGTTGATGAGCGAGAGGGCGACCCCGATGATCGCGATGCAGAGCCCTGCGGGCACGTACCACCACCACAGGCGCGGGAAGGCGCCGTTCTGCTGTGCCCAGAACAGGATGGTGCCCCAGTTCAGGTTGCTCACCGGGATCACCCCGATGAACGCCAGCGTGGTGAGGCCGAGAATCGCCGCGGTCACGGTGCCGACGAAGCTCGAGGCGATGAGCGCCATCAGGTTCGGCAGCATCTCGACCGTGATGATGCGGCGCAGCGGCTCACCGTTGGCGCGTGCGGCCTGGATGAAGTCGCGGTTGCGCAGCGACATGGTCTGCGCGCGCAGCACACGGGCACCCCACGCCCAGCCCGTTATCCCGAGCACGGCGGCGATCACGATGAGCGGCGGGTTCTCGAACTGCGAGGCGATGATGATGATGAGCGGGATGCCGGGGATCACCAGGAACACGTTCGTCAACGCCGACAGCGATTCGCTCTTCCAGCCGCGCACGTAGCCGGCGATCACGCCGATCGTGATCGCGATGATCGTGGCGATGAACGCCGCGAGGAAGCCGACGACGATCACACCGCGGGTGCCGTAGATGATCTGGCTCAGTACGTCTTCCCCCATGTGCGTCGTGCCCAGCCAGTGCTCCCAGGTGGGCGGTTGACGCAGCGCCGTGCGGTCCTTCTGCGTCGGCCCGTACGGCGAGATCCAGGGGGCGAGGATCGCGATGAGCACGAACACCCCGAGGATGATGAGCCCGGCGATCGACTTGGGGTTGCGGAACATCGCGAACGCCTGGGCGAGCTGCGACCAGAACGTCTTGCGCGGCGGTGCGCCTGCCGGCGGGGTGCGGAGCGTGGCGGTCTCGGGCATTCCTGAGACGACGGCCGATCCGTCGGGCGCCGTGCTCGCTGCGGTGGTGGGAACGGTCATGTCAGGACTCCATCTGGCGCGTGCGCGGGTCGAGGTAGGCGTAGACGACATCCGCGAGGATGTTGGCCACGAGCACCGACAGCGTGATCACGAGGAACACGCCCTGCATGAGGGCGAAGTCCTTGGCGTTGGTCGCATCGAGGAGGAGCTTGCCGACCCCCGGATAGCTGAACACCATCTCCATCACGATCGTGCCGCCGACGATGAAGCCGATCGACAGCGCGAAGCTCTGGATCTGCGGCAGCACCGCGTTGCGCGCGGCGTAGCCCCAGAGCACCCGCTTGTTGGGCATGCCCTTGGCCTGCGCGACCGTGATGTAGTCGTCGTCGAGCACCGTCAGCATCATGTTGCGCATGCCGAGCACCCACCCGCCGAGCGAGGCGACCACGATGGTCAGCGCCGGCAGCGTGCCGTGCATGAGCACCTGGCCGATGAAGTCGAAGCTCCATTCCGGGGATTGCCCCTTGTCGTAGGCGTGCGATGAGGGGAACCACTTCAGCGTCGAGGAGAAGATCGCGATCGCGATGAGCCCGAGCCAGAAGTACGGGATGGTGTTGAAGAACGTCGTCACCGGGATGATCGCGTCGAGCTTGCTGCCGCGCTTCCAGCCGACGACTGCTCCGGCGACCGTGCCGATCGTGAACGAGATGATGGTGGCGATGCCGACCAGGCCGAGCGTCCACGGCAGGGCTGAAGCGAGCACCTCCGCGACCGGGCGCAGTCCGTGCAGCGTCGAGATGCCGAGGTCGCCGCGCAGCAGCATCCCCCAGTACTCGATGTACTGCTGCCAGATCGACTTGTCGGTGTCGATGCCGAGCAGGATGCGCAGCGACGCCTCGGCCTCGGGGCTCACGCTGCGGTTGCGCGCGAGATACGAGCTGACAGCGTCGCCCTTCATGAAGCGCGGCAGGAAGAAGTTGATCGTGATGGCCGCCCACAGCGTGAACAGGTAGAACCCTGCTCGGCCGGCGAAGAAGCGCCACGGGACCTTCCGGTGCGTGCGCTCGGCTGTGGTCGCAGTCGTGCCGACCTCGAGGGCGTCGCGGGCGACGAGGTCGTTGTCGTCGAGCTGGGGGAACGCGGTGCTCACAGGACACCTCCGGTCGATGCTGCCTGTGCGAAGAACTTGTCCGGGTCCGGGGAAGCGGATCGCAGTTCGCGTGTGTACGGGTCCTGCGGGTTCAGGATGACGTCGTCGGCGGCGCCGTACTCGACGACCCGGCCCTGGTTGAGGACCATGATCTCGTCGCTGAAATGTCGGGCCGTGGCGAGGTCGTGGGTGATGTAGAGCACGCCGAGTCCCTCTTCGCGCTGCAGATCGGCGAGCAGGTTGAGCACACCGAGGCGGATCGAGACGTCGAGCATCGAGACGGGTTCGTCGGCGACCAGGAGCGAGGGGCGCGAGGCCAGCGCGCGGGCGATGGCGACACGCTGCCGCTGACCACCGGAGAGCTCGTGCGGACGGCGGTCGATCACGGCGTCCGGATCCAAGCGCACGCGGTCGAGGAGCCGGCGCACCTCGTTCTCGGTCTCCTTCTTCGGCACCACGTCGTCGAGGCGGATCGGGCGCTCCAGGTGATACCGGATCGAGTGATACGGGTTGAGCGAGGCGAACGGATCCTGGAACACCATGCGCAGCTGCTGCCGATACTTGCGAAGCCCCTTGCCACGGCGCGGGATCGACTTGCCGTCGAGCAGCACCTCTCCGCTGGTCGGGGTCTCGAGCTGGGTCAGGATCTTCGCGATCGTGGACTTGCCGCTGCCCGACTGGCCGACCAGCCCGATCGTCTGCCCGGAGACCAGGGTGAAGCTCACGTCGTCGAGAGCCTTGATCTGCCCGGCGCCGCGCACGTTGTACGCCTTCGTGACGTTCCGGAATTCGAGGGTGGTCATCGCACCAGCACCCCTCTCTCCCCGGTCAGCCGGGGGAAGGAAGACAACAGCGTCTTCGTGTACTCGTGCACGGGCTGCGTCCAGATGCGCTCGGCGGTGGCGAGCTCGATGATCTCGCCCTCGCGCATGATCGCGATCCGGTCGCTGATCTCCAGAAGGAGGGGAAGGTCGTGGGTGATGAAGATCACCGAGAAGCCGAACTCGTGCCGCAGCTGCGAGATCTGCTTGAGAATCTCCCGCTGCACCAGCACATCGAGCGCGGTCGTGGGCTCGTCCATGACCATCAGCTGCGGGCGCAGGGCGAGAGCCATCGCGATCATCACGCGCTGGCGCATGCCGCCGGAGAGCTCGTGCGGGAACGAGCGGATGCGCTGGCGCCCGACCTTGACGATCTCGAGCAGTTCCTCGGCCTCGGCACGCCGCTGCTTGCGGTTCATGTCCGGCCGGTGGATCTCGAAGACGTCCTCGAGCTGCGAGCCGATCGTCGCGACCGGGTTGAGGGCGTTCATGGCGCCCTGGAAGACCATCGACACCTTGTCCCAGCGGAAGCGCTGCATGGCATCCACGTCGAGCGCGTTGATGTCGATGTCGACGCCGGTCACATCGTGGAAGGTCACGCTGCCGCTGGTGATGACGGCCGGTGCACGCAGCAGCCGCTGGAGGCCGTAGGCGAGCGTGGTCTTGCCGCACCCGCTCTCACCGGCGAGACCGAGGATCTCGCCGCGCTGCAGTTCGAGGGTGACGTTCTTCACCGCCTCGACGGGCGGATCGACGTCGTACACGACCGAGAAGTCGCGCACGCTGAGCAGGGGGTCTGGCATGGGGGTGTCCTTCGTCGACCTGGTCAGGGGAGCCCGCGCCGTCGTCGAGGCGGGCTCCCCTGCAGGATGATGCTTACTCGGCGGGCTTCAGCTTCGTCAGGATCTGCACGATGTTCTGCTGAGTCGGGTCAGCAGATGCGTACGGGTCCTCTTCCGACGGCCATCCGACGTAGTTGCGGGTGTTGAACTCGCCCAGCAGCGGGTGCGCGCCCAGCGGGATGGCGGGAACCTGCTCGGAGAAGATCGTCTGCAGCGTGTCGAGTGCTGCCGTGCGCTCGTCGTCCGAGGAGGCGTTGGCGTAGGAGTTCAGCGCGGCTGTCGCCGTCGGGTCGTCGAATCGGCCGAAGTTGAAGCCGGCCTTGCCCTCGGGCGAGATCCAGCGCGGGTCCATGGTCGAGGTGTAGAGGCCGTAGGCCGTTCCGCTGTCCTCGAGCCAGTGGATGATCGCGGAGAACGTGCCGTTGTCGCGGGGGTCGGCCCAGCCGCCCCAGTCGGGCATGTCGATCTTGACCTCGGCGCCGATGGCCTCGTTGACGTCTTCGGCGATCAGCTCCTGCGCCGTGTTCCAGTCGCTCCATCCGGAGGGGACGGAGAGCGTGAACGAGACGGGGGTGCCGTCGGGATCGATCAGCGCGTCGTCCTTCCAGGTGTACCCGGCCGTGGTGAGCAGATCGCGAGCCTTCTCGGCGTCGACCGCGTACTCCACGTCCTTGAACTCGGGCTGGATCTCGTCGTCGAGGATCGACGAGAGTCCGGTCACCGACCAGACGGCCTCGCTGGCGCCCTCGCGAGCGATGTCGACGTAGGCGTCGCGGTCGATCACCCAGGCGAGCGCCTGCCGGAAGGCCGGGTCGTCGAACGGCTTCTGCTGCAGGTTCATGAACAGCGTCGCCGAACCGGTGGTCGGCGCTGCCCAGAACTTGTTGTGCTCGGGGTCGGCCGAGAGGAACTGCTCCTTGATCTGCGGGATGAAGGCCTGAGCCCAATCGGCGTCACCGTTGGCGAGGGCCGTGGTGAGCGCGGTGTTGTCGCCGTAGGAGACGTAGTGCAGCTCGGGCACCGAGAGGTCGCCGCCCCAGTAGTCGTCGCGGGCCTCGAGGGTGACCGACTCGGTCGACCAGTTCGAGAGGACGTAGGGGCCGGTGCCGACGAGGTCGTCGCCCTTGACGGGGTTGGTTGCCGGGTCGTCGAGGTTCTCCCAGATGTGCTTGGGGACGATCGGCACGTGCAGGGCCCTGGCCTGGTTGACGTACTTCGAGGCGGCGAACGTGATCACGACGTTGTCCCCTTCGACCACGGCGCTGTCGAGCTGGAGGCCGGCGGTGTCCAGAGCCGGGGTGGAGGCGAGCTCGTACGAGTAGACGATGTCGTCGGCGGTGAAGGGCTTGCCGTCGCTCCAGGTGACGTCCTTGCGCGGCACGACCGTGAGGACCGTGTAGTCGTCGTTCCACTCGAGGCTCTCGGCGAGCCACGGGGTGACGCCGCGGTCGCCGGTCTGGTTCACGAGACCGAGCGTCTCGAAGATGACCTTGCCGTAGCCGTACTTCGAGGCGGACGAGTCACCGACGTAGGGGTTGTTGGATTCGGTGGTGATCGCACCGTCGGGCTTCGCGATCGTCAGGGACGCGGAACCGGCGCCATCGTCGGATCCACCGCCTGCCGAGCATCCGGCCAGGGCCGAGATGCCGAGGGCGGTGATCGCAGTCGCGGCGATCAGAGACTTTCTGAGCTTCATTGCTTCTCCTAGGGCACGGTCGTTGTGCTGTGTCGCCGGTGGATGGGGGTCCCTCGGCCGCTGTGATTTGCTTACTGTCGAGAAAGTAAGCTCCCGTGAGGTTACCGAGTAGTAAGTTGGATCGCAAGCACAGCTCAGCGATGGAGAGGAGGCCGCGGTGGCAGACAGCGACCAGACAGTGCGCGTGCGCCCGGCGACTCTCGCGAAACGCGAGCAGATCCTCAAGGCAGCCGTCGAGATCTTCGGCAACAAGGGGTCGACGAACGGCACCCTGGCGGATGTCGCAGAGCAGGTCGGCATCACCCATGCGGGCGTGCTCCATCACTTCGGATCGAAGCAGAAGCTGCTGCTCGAGGTGCTGGCCTACCGCGATCAGACAGATGTAGCCGAACTCGCCAAGAAGCACATCCCCGACGGGCCCGAGCTGTTCCTGCACCTGGTGCGCACGGCCTTCGCGAACGAGAAGCGACCGGGCATCGTGCAGGCCTACACGGTGCTGTCCGCCGAGTCGGTCACCGACGACCATCCGGCGCGCGGCTTCTTCGAAGACCGCTACACGACGCTCCGCCGCGAGGTCACAGCCGCGTTCCGCGAGTTGTGCGCCCAGGAGGGCGTGCGCGATCCCGACACGATCGCCGAGGCCGCGGCCGCGATCCTCGCCGTGATGGATGGCCTGCAGCTGCAGTGGCTCCTGCATCCCGGGATCGTCGAGCTCGGCGGGGCGAGCGAGTTCGCGATCCAGGCGATCGTCAACGCCGTGCTGCGTCCCGGCCCCGAGCTGAAGACCTACGTGCACCCCGCCTGATCCCTCGGCCGCGCACCCTCGGCAACCGACGTCGGCCCGGCTAGGCTCGGGCCATGACGATCGACCTCGAAGCGCTCTACATCGACCTGCACCAGCATCCTGAGCTCTCGTTCCAGGAGACGCGCACCGCCGGCATCGCCGCCCAGCACCTGCGCGACCTGGGTCTCGAGGTCGAAGAGGGCGTCGGGGTCACCGGTGTCGTCGGCGTGCTGCGCAACGGCGAAGGACCCGTCGTGTGGGTGCGAGCCGACATGGATGCACTCCCCGTCGAGGAGCAGACCGGCCTGTCGTACGCGAGCACCGCGAAGGGCGTCGACCCCGCCGGTACGACCGTTCCCGTCATGCACGCGTGCGGCCACGACATGCACGTCACCGCCATGGTCGGCGCCGTCGAAAGGCTCGTCGCCGAGCGCTCCGACTGGTCCGGCACCCTCGTCGTGCTGATCCAGCCGGCAGAGGAGTACGGCGCCGGGGCGCGCGCGATGTTGGACGACGGGATCCTCGACCGCTACCCGAAGCCCGATGTGGTGCTCGGCCAGCACGTGACCCCGCTGCCCGCCGGTGTGATCGGTGTGCGCAGCGGCACCCAGATGGCCGCCTCCGACGGACTCACCGTCACCCTGCACGGTCGCGGCGGACACGGCTCGCGCCCGCACGCCACGATCGACCCGGTCGTGATGGCCGCGGCCACCGTGATGCGCCTGCAGACCATCACCTCGCGCGAGATCGACCCGCAGGGCGTCGCGGTCGTGACGGTCGGCTCGATTCACGCGGGACTGAAGAACAACATCATCCCCGCCGAGGCGAAGCTCGAGCTCAGCCTGCGCTATCCGAACGAGGAGACGCGCGAGAAGGTGCTCGCGAGCGTCGAGCGCATCGTGCGGGCCGAGGCCACAGCCTCGGGCGCCGAGCGGGAGCCCGAGATCCGCACCGACCACACGCTGCCCGCGACGATCAACGACGAGGATGCCACGGCACGCGTCACCGCCGCCCTGCAGCGCGCACTGGGCGAGGCGGCCGTCATCGACCCCGGCATGTTCACCGGCAGCGAGGATGTCTCGTGGTTCGCCCGCGACGCCGGCGCGCCCCTCGTGTTCTGGTTCTGGGGCGGCATCGACCCCACCCGGTTCGCCGAGGCCGTCGCCGCGGGCCGCCTGGGCGAGGACATCCCCACCAACCACTCGCCGTTCTTCGCACCCGAGATCCACCCGACGATCGAGGTCGGCGTGACCGCGCTGTCGGCCGCGGCACGGGAGTTCCTCGCGTAGAGGCGGACGGCCTGCCCACAACGCTCACACGGGTGCGTCTGGCTTGCGCAGGAAGATATGCAGGCCAGGAGCCTTTCGATCGGTCGACTGCTCCACGAGGAGATGACGGCGCAGGAGGTTCGCCATCCCCGCGGGAATCGGATCGATCGCGTTGGTCTTCTTGACGTCTTGGGAGCCGAAACCGGCCAAGAGCGTCACAGACCTGCTGTCCGCACACCTCAGCTCGACGCGGGCGTAGTCCGTGTCGACACGGATCAGCACGCGAGAGATCGACGCCCAGGAGATCGCTCGCGCCGCCGCGGCTCCGATGATGCGGATCCCCTCGTCATCCCATTCGATGACGTAGCGCTTCCTTCGCCAGGCGAAGACCCACAGCAAGACGAGCACGATGATGATCGCCAGGCCACCGGCGACCAGCACGACACCGGATCTGCCGAGCATGATCTCGGTCTCCAGGGAGAACGCGATCAACGCCCCCGTGGCGGCAGCTCCCCCCACGATGATGCACCCGACGATGATCGCGACCAGTTGGAGCATGGAGACTCGTGTCGCCCGGATCGTCAACCGGTATCCGTCGCTATCCCGCCCGATCGGCTCCCACATCCCGGTCAACCGCCGTTCCGGCGAAACGTCGGACGGTCCAGCACTGCGTTGTCCCAGACCCAGGTCGCTCGCTCCTGCGGTCGGGCTTCGGCGAGGTAAAGACGCTGACCACCCACGTACCTGCGGTTGGACGGCGCCTCCGGGTCGGGGTCGTGGCTCCCCGGGAATCGGGCGTTGCCACGGGGGACGCTGACCTCGAAGGGGGCGTGGACCCAGACCGTGGCGTCCCATACCGCTGCGAGCTCGGGACGCTGGAGGAAGATCCCGTCGACGAGCACGACTCCCGATGAAGGGACGGCGATCGGTGCAGGATCGACGGGTTCGTCGCGATCGACGTCCCAGACCCCCGGCGTAATCGTCCCATGCGCGCGCAGGGCATCGACGACACAGGCGCGAAAGGCGTCGTATCGGTACGAACCGGAGTAGAAGCCTTCCGGGCCTGTCCCTGCCGCGACGCGGTCGACCTTCGGGCGATGGAATCCGTCGATGCTCACGCCGACCGTCGGCCTGCGCGCGCGCCGTCGAGCGTGTTCTGAGAGTTCGCGGGAGAGGTGCGTTTTCCCTGCGCCATCGAAGCCGTCGATGGCCACCAGGATGCGTTCGTCCGGACGAAGACTCTCGATCTCGTCCCAGAGCTGCGCCAGCACAGCTGAGCGCGAGTACGTGGTGGGCACGCCCCGCTCAGCCTCCGATCGCGTTCATCCCGCGTGCCGGCTGCAGGAAGGAGGGATCGTCGATCGCGTGCCCCGGCAGCTTGCCGTGGACGCAGGAACGCAGCAGCGCAGCGATCTCGTCGGCGCGTTCCCCCGGCGCGGAGGCGGACTCCCCGCGCAGCAGCCCGGTCAGGTCGTACTCGGCGAGCGAGAACAGGCAGTTGCGCAGCTGGCCGTCGGCGGTCAGCCGCAGGCGGTCGCAGGCGCCGCAGAACGGGGCAGTGACCGAGGCGATCACACCGACCTCGTGCGGCCCGCCGTCGATCCGCCACTTCTCGGCCGGAGCGCCACCGCGGCCCTCGACCGGCTCGAGACGCCAGCGTTCCCCCAGCGACGCGAGGATCTCCTCGCGTGTGACCATCGAGGCACGATCCCAGGTGTGTCCGGCATCCAACGGCATCTGCTCGATGAATCGCAGCTGCGCGCCCACACTCATCGCGAACTCCACGAGGTCGACCAGCTCATCGTCGTTGACCCCGCGCATCGCGACCGCGTTCAGCTTGAGGGGGCGGAGCTCGGATGCCGCGGCGGCGGCGATGCCCTCGAACACGTCGTCGAGACGGTCGCGGCGGGTGAGGTCGGCGAAGCGCTGTCGGTCGACCGTGTCGATGCTGATGTTGAGGCGCGTCAGCCCGGCATCGATCAGTTCCGGAAGTTTCTTGGCGAGGCTGATGCCGTTGGTGGTCATCGCGACCTCGACCGGGCCATCCTCCCCCTCGATGCGGGCGATGCGCCTCACGACCTCGACGATGTCGGTCCGCAGCAGCGGCTCGCCGCCGGTGAGACGGAAGGTGCGGATGCCGAGCGCCGCGGCCACCTCGGCGACCTCGACGATCTCGTCGGTGGAGAGGATGCTCGTGCGGGCGAGCCATTCGTTGCCCTGCTCGGGCATGCAGTACGTGCAGCGCAGCGAGCAGCGGTCGGTGAGCGAGATGCGCAGATCGCGATGCACGCGGCCATGCGTGTCGACGAGACCCCCACCGAGGCCCGAGGCGTGCGGCGCGGAATCGACGTGCGGCGCGCGCACACCGATCACGACCGGTACGGCCGTCATGGCGCTCCCACACTCCCCGTCATCGTTCGAGACTAACCCGCGGACCGCCGCCGAGGGCCGACCCGACGACGACGACCGGCAGATTGCACGCAAGAGATCCCTATAGCTGATCGGCCGTCGGCAGTCCTTCAACGTGGACGCGGCCCCCCTTCAGTGCGGGTGATCGGCGGTTTCGACTCGTCCAAGTCTGATCCTCGCCGCGCACCAGTCGGCGATGCCGTCGACTGCCGCGGCCACTGTGGGACCGTGGAAGCCAGAAGAGTTGGAGTCGAAGAATCGATCACCGCTGTCCCCTCCGAAGACGAGAAAGTCGTGAGGAGTGTTGACCACCTGCATGCTCTCGTGGTTGACCTGGAAGTCGTTGTCGTATATATCGCTGTTCTCCGCATAGATACCGCGGACGGAGACGTGGTTGAAAGACGCATAGTCGAGCGCACCACTCGGGAGCGGTGCGGCGACGAGAACCGCTGCAATGACCGAGGCATCCGAGTTGGAGAGGGCGCTCCAGATGGGAGTCCCCGCGTCACCAACACCGATGACGCACAAAGGCCGCGCGACGGCCTTCTTCTCGATTTCGGCGAGCACTCCCTGGACGCCGGCGGGATCAACCCATTGTGCGGGCTCACCGTGACTGTTGCGAGAGCGGAACGGTGGAGTTCTTGTTTCAGGCTGTCGTCGCTCGTGCCCATCCCGTCGCTGAACAACACCGCGACCCCCAGAAGGCTGGTGCCATCGGCTACATCGGTCCACGTCGTCGTGAACTCCGCGCCGTTGACCGTTACCGGGAAACTCTGCTGAGCGGGAGCGCTGCACCCAGCCGTGGCGGTGCACAGCACGATCGCGAGCGACGCGCCGATGGCACATCGACGCGTCGCTCGTAGTTGCTTCGTCACACGGCGGCCAGACGCTCGCGTGTCAAGGTGGGTGAAACTCGATCGAGACAGTCCTTCTCGTCCATGTAGAGCTGCCACTTGTCTCGGTTCGCGCCGGTTCCCATCACGCAGTAGTACCCGTAGAACGCCCCCGGGTTGTTGGCCATGTGTGCCTTGCCGGCCGCTTGGCATTTCGCTTTCGTTGCGTAGTATCCCCACGGGTACGGGGTCATCGGCTGGATCGACGACACGTAGTCCGTGTTCCCCACGGCGGAGACTACAACCGCTTCAGAGGGAGAGGCGCCGCCACCGGCGGCGGCATAGCCGGGACTCGCCAGTAAAGCGATTCCCAGCATGGCGGCTGCTGGCACCGCAAGTACTGCCATCTTCTTTCTCATGAGATCTCCTTCGATTCATATGGGTGGATCCATGCCCGCACCTCGAGCGCGCTTGCAGGCACCGCGCTCAGCGCCGATGTCCAGTGTTTGACGATGCCGACAACGCGGTAGTCACCATTCGGACTCATCGCCTCCCCCGCCAGGAGGAGGTTGTTGTCCCGGTCCTCGTTGGCGAGAATCTCCTGTGCGAGTCGAAGCATGGCCGAGGTGTTCTGCGAGTGGACAACGACTAGGTAGCTTCCTAGAAGCGGCCTCAGCTCATCCTCAACGCGCATGACATCAGTGGCCGCGACAACGACCGCAAAATGCTCGGCGTCATTCACCACAACGAAATGCAATGCAGCTTCTTTCTCGACCAGCTCCCCAGCGACCGACCGAACGAGGGAGAGATCGATCCCGGCTCGGCTATCAGCAGCAGAGGGCAAAAGGAGAAGAGCCTGCGTACCCAAAGACGGAGGCGGCGCCAGGACTGAGGCATCCTCAGCTACCGGGACAATGTCCCGAACCGCGACGGCTCCCTCGCTGGCCCAGACTCCTCGGACCTCGGCGTAGTCGTTGACGAAGCGATGGAGATCTGAGTGTCCTTGTAGGCGAATCCCGGCATCTTCCATAGGAAGGCGGGTCTCAGGTGATAGCGACACCACAGGAATCAGCCACGAGTCGTGTTCGTCTTGCCGGACCAGTCCTTGGGCGGCAATGGTGTCCCCCGCCGTCGCCCGTCTCGAAATGTCTGACATCGTCACCAACTCCTTTTCTCGCACCAACGCTGGCGCGAGCCCCTTCAGAGTTCTCCTGCTACCGCTCAGATACGAACTTCTGGTCTTATTGGCCGCGGTCGGAGGGAACGCTGACGGCAACAGGCTTTCATCATCCACACCCACCGCGAGGTCGTCTGTAGGTCATTTGGGGGACAGATATTTTGTGAGCCAGCGACACAGTCTCCTACGTCACTGAACGCCTCAGCGCCGCCCCCGCGAAGGGGCGCCCCCCACTGATGACGTATACCGGTATGAAGCAGTACTGGCAGAGAATTCAAAGCTCGGTCACGAGGCAAGGCGGCGTCGCGGGCTTCGGCCCTCCTCCCCCGAAACGAGGAATCGGGCAGACCCCGAAGCACCCGTCCGAGCACGTCTGCAGTTCAGAACTCCGCGACGAACCGCACCAGCTCCGGATCAATTCGCAACCAGGTGCGTTCGCCGACCGCCACCCCTCCGGCAGCAGTCAGTGACATGTCAATCGCTCCCACATCGGTGTGCACGCGCACACCCGCGAGCGTCGGCTCGACCCGTGTCACCACGGCCACCCACGAATTTACGTCCGCATCGCCGACGTGCACATCCGCCGGCCGGAAGACCGCGGCGAGCGCGACGCCCTCGACCGCGGCGAGCGCGCGTGAAGCCGGATCCACGCTGGTCAGCCGCACCTCACCGCCCCGCCACGCGCCTCCACTTGCGACGCCCACCAGACGGTTGACGCCCGCAATCGAGGCGACGAAGCCCGTGGCCGGGGCCGACAGCACCTCGCGGACCGGCCCGCTCTGCGTGACCCGGCCTGCCTCGACGACGACGAGCCGATCCGCCAGCGCGACCGCATCAGCGGCATCGTGCGTGACCGCGATCGTGGTGATCCC
The DNA here is from genome assembly GCF_002979515.1 of Microbacterium sp. MYb54. GTDB lineage: Bacteria > Actinomycetota > Actinomycetes > Actinomycetales > Microbacteriaceae > Microbacterium. Next base: position 107,996 of record NZ_PCPA01000007.1, read on the forward strand.
GGTCAGCTGATCGCGCAGCATCTGCCGGATGTCGCCCGCCGTCGCCGGGTCGAGCGCCACCAGCGGTTCGTCGAGCAGCACCGCGCGGGGGGATGCGGCGAGCGCTCTGGCGACGGCAACCCGCTGCCCCTCTCCACCGGAGAGTTCCCGCGGCATCCGATCCCCGGCGCCGGGGAGGCCGACACGTGCGAGCCATTCATCGGCCGCATCTCGCGCCGCGCTGGCATCCGTCCCTGCCGCGCGAGGGCCGAAGGCGACGTTCTCCCGCACGGACAGGTGCGGGAACAGTCGCGCGTCCTGCCCGAGAAGCACGATGCCACGGCTCATGGGCTCAGTCCGCACCCGCGGTGAGGCGACGCGGTCGACCACGCGTCCCGCGACCTCGATCTCTCCTGCGCTCAGCGGTTCGAGTCCGGCGAGCGCCTGCAGCAGGGTCGACTTGCCCGCACCGCTCGGCCCCATGATCGCGACCGTCTCGCCGACGGCGACCTGCACCGCGACCTCGACAGCGAAATGCTCCCGCTCGACCACGATGCGTGCGCGCAGCCCCGGTGTCTCGGCAGCGGGACCGTTCGCCGCGGTCATCGCGCCGCTCCCGGTCGCCAGCCCCGCACGAGCAGCAGCACGACGATCGCGGTCGCGAGCAGCAGCAGAGCGAGAGCGACCGCTGTGCCCTGCGAGACCCCCGCGCCGTTGAACGCGGTGTAGATCGCGAGAGGCATCGTCTGCGTGACGCCCGGCCGGTTTCCGGCGAACAGCGCCGTCGCCCCGAACTCGCCGATGGCCCGCGCGAAGCACAGCACGACTCCGGCGACGATGCCGGGCGCCGCGAGCGGCAGGGTGATGCGGCGCAGGATCGTCCATCGTCCGGCGCCGAGTGCGGCTGCCGTGCGCTCGTATTCCACGCCGGAGGTGCGCACCGCGCCCTCGACGGCGAGCACCAGGAAGGGAAGTGCGACGAAGGTCTGCGCCAGCACGACGGCAGGGGTGCTGAACGACAGGCCGAGTGCGCCGAGCCATCCCGCACGCCCGAACAGATAGAGCAGGGCGACGCCGCCCACCATCGGCGGCAGCACCAGCGGCACCGTGACGGCCGCTCGGAGCACCGCAGCCACTCGAGGTCCGGAGCGGGCGATGTACAGCGCGAGCGGCACTCCCACGATGAGACACAGCACGGTGGCCACGAGACCGGTGCCGAGCGAGAGCATGAGCGCCGAGAGCGCAGCCTCCGACGTCACATCGGCCAGGAAGGTCGACCACTGCACCCGCGCGACGAGTGCAGTGAGCGGCAGGATCAGGAAGACCAGACCGATCAGCGCAGGGACCGCGAGCGCACGGGGAGCGTAGCCCCGTGCGACGACCGCACTCATGGAGCCCCGAAGCCGAAGTCCGCCAGGATCTTCTGACCCGCCTCCGACAGCACGAACGCCACGAACGCGTCGGCAGCCTCAGAGTTCGGCGCATCGGAGAGCGCCGCGATCGGGTAGTGGTTGACGACCTCGTCGGCGCCGTCTGGCACGATCACCTCGACGTCGTCTCGTCCGATCACGTCGGTGGCGTACACGAGTCCGGCATCGGCTTCGGAAGCGGCGACCTTCGTGAGCACAGCCGTCACGTTCTGCTCGAGGCTCGCGGCATCGACCGTCACGCCCGCCGCCGAGAGCAGCTTCGCGGAGGCCGCACCACAAGGCACCTCCGGCGCGCACAGCACCGTGGTCACATCGGCCAGATCGGCCAGGGTCTCGACACCGCCGGGGTTGCCCGCCGGCACCGCGATCACGAGGGTGTTGGAGGCGAAGAGCGTCGGGTCGACCGCGACATCGGCCGCCTTGTCCATGTTCGCCTCGTCGGCGGAAGCGAACACATCGGCCGGTGCACCTTCGAGGATCTGCGTGACCAGCGTCGATGAACCGTCGTAGACGGGGCTGAACTCCACATCGGGGTTCTCGGCGGTGAACGCCTCGCCGATCGCGTCGAAGGCCCCGGAAAGGGATGCCGCGGCGTAGACCGTGAGCTCGCCGCTCACGGCGCTCTCCTTCGCGGTCGCCGACGGTGACGGGGTGTTCTCCGCGGCAGCTGCGCAGCCGGTGAGGGCGAGTGCGGCGGCGGCGAGGACGGCTACGGCGGAGCGGCGGAGCGTGCGGTTCATGTCAGCCTTTCGGTACTTCGACGACGACCTGAGTCGCCTTGACGGATGCGGTGGCGAGCGAACCGACCTCGAGCTGCAGTTCCCGTGCAGCTTCCGCAGACATCAGCGAGACCACGCGATGTGGTCCGGACTGGATGTCGATCTGCGCCATCAGCCCGTCGATCTGCACGCGGGTCACGATGCCGACGAAGCGGTTGCGGGCGGAAGAGACCACGTCGCCTGCGACCTTCGCCTCTTCCGCGAGGGCCACGGCGCGCGCGGCGACCGCATCCCCGGGGATCTCGGACGGCGCGGCATCGGTGACGGGCAGGAGCCCCTGCTCGATCCAGCGCCGCACGGTGTCGTCGCTCACTCCGAGCAGCTGAGCGGCACGAGCGATCCGGTAGGTCTGCATGGAGTGATTCTACCGCATATGCGGAGAAACTCCTCGAATAAACCCGAGATTGCGAGGTATCATCGGGCGCCTCACCGTGACGAGCCGTCTCCGCGTACATGTCGCAATCGATGCCGAGACACATCTGTTCGAGGGCGACCATGCGATGAACATGCGTGACCGCGAGCAGAAAGGCCGCGCCGGCCGCCAGATGGTCGGCATGCGGGGCCTCTCCCGCCGGCAGCTCGCCATCCGTTCCCGGACGCTGCGTTACGTCGCACAGACGATGCGCTGGAACCGGGAAGCGATCGCCGCGATGTTCAGCGGCCCCGATCAGCACGCCAGTAGATTACTCCGCCGGTACCGCGTGGATGAGTGGCGCGTCGTTCGATCAGGAGCCCAGCCTCAGTGAGCTCGTTGAGATGCTTGCCCACACCAATTCGAGTGAGCTCGAGGGCATCCATCAGCTCGATCGCCGTGAGCTCGTCGTGCGCAAGCATCAACCGCAGCAGGTCAACGCGCACCCGCGAGGCGTCCAGAAGCGCGATGCCTTCCGACAGGACGGACGGCGCATCGTCCTCAGATTTGTTGTTCACGAGGTTTCCCAGGACGAGGCCACGGGTAGGTCTCAACACGCTGCCATGCTTCTGCGACGCTCATGGACGTCGGGACCCGTTCACCGGGGATGCCTTCTGCGACAACGCAATCCAGGAACCAGGACGCGTCGCGCAGCGCGTTCACATATCCCTCATGCCCACGAGAGACGGCCCCCATGATCGCGGCGATCTTCTGCGCCTGGCGCACGGTGATCCGCACCGGCTCATCGTCTCCGGGCTTCGGGCCGTCTGTCACGGACTGAAACCACTCCGCGACCTTCAACTCGTACTCCGGATCCGCCGGGTCGATGGGGAGTTCGTTCTCCTGCGTCATGTGTGCTCCGTTCTCACGCCGCGGCTAGTCGGCGGCATCTTTCCAGTGGAGGCCCAGAAGTAAGAAAGCGTTCACGAGCTCGGGTACGCCCTCGGTTACCGCCTCCGCTGGCCCGGGCGTGATGTGTTCGCTGACAAGCGCGTCCGATCTTTCGAAGACGGCCCATAGCCTGATGTCATCGCCCATCCGGCTGCGGAATGCAATCCCGTCAACTGCAGGCTGCAGGCTTGAGGTGTCTCGGAGATCGAAGAGGTGCCGCGCGATCGTTCGAGTCACGCTGCGTCGGTTCGCGTTCTTGAGGAGCGCGACGTCGACCTCACTCGGGGAAACTCCCAGCGAGGCGAGCACGCCGGCGTCGACGAGGTAGCCAACGCCCTGTGACGTGGTGATCTCGGCGTAGCTTCCCCTCTGGCGTCCGCGAGCGAACATGCGTCCGCTGAGCCACGAGAGCCCGATGGCGCCCCGCTCCGGATCCGGATAGGTGTCGACGAGGGCAGCATCGTCCTGGATCTCGTTCAGCTCGAGGAAAGCCGTGTCGTTGGGGCGCTGCGGGGCCAGGAGCTCCAGGAAGCACCCCAAGAGGCTGTCCGACGTGTAGAGAGTGCGAAACTGCGCGTTCTGGTCGTCCCACCGGCCATTGAAACGCCCACCATCCGAGGCGAACTGCCACGGCGCCCACTGCCACGGGTCGGGCGCGTAACCCACCCGCCACACCTCCCCGGGATCGCCAGAGACTGGCAACGGCAAATGCGAGCTCATCCGACGAAAGCGAACGAGTTCGCAGCGGCCATCACATCGCGCGCGGCATCGACGGGATGCTCGTTCCGGATGTATCGGGCCGGCGCCTCGAAGTCCAATGCCGGGTTCGACCCCAACATCCAACTCTGAATCGTCGCTGGTTCATAGCGCTCACGCAGAAGGCGCGCAGCCTGAAAGGCCAGCCGAAGGCGGGCCTCATCCTCCGCACCAGGAGAACGGAGACCTGCGGCCCAGTCACTCACCGGACGAGTGTTCTTCACGTTTCCTACATAAGCCACCAGCCGCACACCCAGCAGATCTCGAAGCCGAGTGACCAGCTCAGAGAAAGAGAGCTCGACCGACTCGCGCTGCGCCTGCAGCCCGGGACGCTGATCGGAAACAACTGCACGGGTGCTCATGCCATCCATGCTACCCCACATCTAGGTAATCCGACCTTAAATCGGCACCTTTATCACGCTCATTTTCAGTAGTCGAATCGCCGACATCGGCTACTATGTCAACTTAAATTGACGGGGTGGCCATCCTTCCCGCTTCTCGCTGCCGTGCTTGAATGAGCGAATGGACCATGCAGCAGCGATGACGCGCGCGAGAACCCCGGGCGAACTCGTCTGGCATTACGCCACCCTCGATACGCTCACACTGATCCTCCAAAGCAATTCGCTGCTGGCGACCGAGGTGAGCTTCCAGAACGATATCCGCGAGACATCCACGGCCGACTCCGCGTTTCGCGAAGCTCTAGAAGCGATGCTGGGCGAGTCGGATGACGCGGGCTTTGCACGCGAGGCCCTCAACCTTCTCAGGGACATCGACAGTGGGCTAGCGTCGTCAGATTCCATGATTGGTGAGCTCACACGGGATGCGCGATTCATCTTATGTGGCACCGACGACCCAGACTCGCTGTATGCATGGCGCACCTATGCGCATGATGGCATCGGATGTGCGATTGGACTCGATCCCTCGGTCGCGCTCGGGATCGTGGATCCTTCCCTCTCCTCGTTCCAACGCCGCATACGTCACTGGCGCCCTGTGGTGTACGAACCAGACGAGACAGCCAGGTTCGCGCGATCGCTTCTCCTTCAGCTCCGGCGGCGATGGCTGGAGGCGCGCGGAAGGACCCCCACCGAGGAGTCGGCAGGTGGGGCATTCGGGATTCTCATTGCCAATCTCACGGAGGCCCGGTCCCGGGTGCGTGCCATCGCGAAAGATCCGTCGTTCCAGGACGAGCACGAACAACGGGTGACGGTCGAAAGCTTGACACGCCACGCGATCGTCACAACCCCGAGCAGCATGGGTCCACGTCCCCACGTGCGACTAGTCGCGGCCGATCACGGCGCCTGGGGTCACGCAATCACGGATGCCGCCGACGCTCCGAAACTCCCCATCCGCGCAATCAGACTTGGCCCCAACGCGCCAGATAGCGCCCTGACTGCCACCAAGTGGTTGCTGTTCGCGAATGGATATGACCTCGACCCTGTGTACATCGAAGAGCACTCGACAGCTACGACGTTCGCAACATCCGTCGTTCTTGACACCTCCCGACACCCGTATCGAACACGGTAGACGCCGGCATCGACTTCAAGGTCGAATAGTACTCCGGAGTACTAATGCGATCCGCTATCGGGAAGACCCGCCGCTCATCGATCGCGCATGGTGGTGCTGCGCTGCTCGATAGACGCTGGTACGCGAGGTGTTGAACAGGCCGGCGATCTCGACCAGCGTCATGTTGCCATCCTCGAGGGGCTTGGCGATCGCCGCGTCCTGTTTCGGCGAGAACCGCGGCTGGCCCCACGCCCGGCTGTCGATGTCGACGACCTGCACGGCCCAGCACAGACGCTGATTGGCTGGGAACCGGGTTGCCTTGATGCAGAATCGCCGACCGTTTCTGCGAAATTCCAGCGGCTTCGCGCGATGTCCGCCAATTGGGGGACAGACGCCAACCCACCAGATCAATAGCATCCAATCATGACAAGACGTAAATCAATACTGATCATCGTTCCGCTCCTGGCTGGTCTGCTCGTGGGTGCGCCGGCCACAGCCGCTATGGCGGAGTCGGTAGCACAAGCGCCCGAAGACGCATGTCTTAGCCGTGCAGCTGAGTACATAGAGGAGAACGCCCAGGCCGAGCAGATTCACTACGCTGCATGCGTAGGGAACACTGCGACGATCTCAGTCCCTGATGGCGCCGGCGGGGCAGTCGTAGTCGCCTCAGAGCAGAGTGCGAGCGATCCGGCTGAAAGAACGCCGCTGGATGGGCAGCAGTCGACGACGACGCGACGAGCAGACGATATGACCGGGAGTTGCACAATTTACGGCTCCTACGAGGTCGGCTGCCAGTGGAAAATCAAGTACACGAAGTGGCAGGGCACGACCCCGGTCTGGACCCGCAGTATTACCGAGACCGCGACACTTTTCCTGCAGACAAATAGCCATGAGTTGAAGTTGAAGTTCAATCACGATCAAGGCATCCCCTTCTTCCTGACCGGGAACGCTGACGTTATGAACATGCAGGGATGGGCGCCTCCGACTGTTGACGACCCCTATCACTACTCGGTGTATGCGTCCCTCGGGTCAACTAGCTTTTCTAACTGGACCGGAAGGTCCAATAGCGGCGCTGCGAAGTTCGCAATGTACTTCACCACCGACTCGATCACCGACGAGGCAGAACAGGCCACGATTCCGATCACGGGCATCGTCATGACTCCTCGGTTCCAGTGCGCCGCCGTTCCGGTGAACGATCCGACTACGGACGTGCAGTGTGAGTATCCGAACGGGGAGGAAGCTCCTGTCTTCTAATCTCAATATGCTCGCAGAACTCGCCGCGGTCGATCCCCCATCGCTGATCCGAGTCAAGGCGCACTGGAGATCTTTCGACAGATCGGAGATCTGGGATGCCACTGTTGATCACGCAAATCAAAAATGGTCAGCCACAGATCTGACCAATGGTCGAACAGTATCCTTCTCTGAAGGATTGATTCACACCGAGACAACCTCCTACCCATCGGCCGCATATCGTTCCCAGGCGCCGGCTTTTGTCCTCAAAATGCTTATCCCGGAGCTCATGAGTGTCTGGGGAAGGCGCAACGACCCCTTGAGGCCCGTGAGCGTGAGAACCATCGAGGACGGCCTGAAACTGCTCACCGTGCAGCACAAGGATGAAGCGGCCGTCCTCGAGACACTGGTGTTGGATATGAGGCTTGGTATCGTCGTCAAGCACTTCGGTATGTTGACCGCGACAGAAGTGGAAGTTCAAGAAGTGCGGCCACCTGCCCCGGTGATTCTCTGAAAGATCTGGATCGGAAGAACGGCAAGGGCCGGTCCCCCTAGGGCCGGCCCCGATGACACCGTTCGGCGATCCCGCTGGTCCCGTCGATGAGCACATATCGGAGGATGCGTCCGCACTTGTCGACGTCTGCTTGCGTGGGGTCGCTGAGGAGTTCGACGTCTTGCCCGTAGACCAGCTCGTTGAGGAATGTGCGGGCTTCTTCGGCGTAGCATTCGCTGGTCTCTCCCCCGCGTCCGATCTCTGGGGTATCGATCCCGATCAGTCGCACCCGTGCGGTCCCGTCGGCGGTGGTGAGGTCGATTGTGTCGCCGTCGATGACCGCCACGACTTCTGCCGTCTCCCTGACCAGCTCGGTCATCGCGGTGTCCATGTCGTGCGTGCAGCCTGTGAGGCCAGGACGGCGAGGAGGGTCGTTGCTCCCCCGGTCAGGCGGTTCATGCGACGGGGCTTTGTTGTTCGGCGGGCTGCCATTCGCCGGTGGGCTCGTCCGCGCCGCGGGAGCGCCGGCGGCGCATGAGCTGCCGCTCGAGGTCCGTGTGGTTGGCCTTTTGCGCCGAATGGCCGATACCGCATGCGTCAGATTTCCGCGAAGATGGCTGTTCGACGCACTGGAGAGGCTCTCGACGATGACGGCACCGAATCAACCGACGGACGACCTGTCCGACTTCGCCGAGCTGATGACCCACGAGCAGGAGTTCCTCTCCCCTCGTGATCGAGTCGATCCGGAGGTGCGCCGGAAGCGCAGGCGGCGGGGGCTCATCATCACGGGGGCCTTCATCTTCCTGCTGCTGGCTGCGGCCGGTGGGTACATCGCGTGGGCTCTCACCACTCCCGTGAATCCGCCGACGGTGACCACCCAGACGCCGCAGGTCCCGACCGTCGAGGCCGCGTCGATAGCCACACCCCCGGCGGGCGCCTCGGCACTCAGCGTCGCCGGTGCAGACGCCTATCTGGGCGAGGGAGCGAGTGGAATCTGGTCGTCGAGTGGAACCGGCGAGGCCCTCCCCATCGCGAGCATCACCAAGCTCATCACTGCACTGGTCATCCTCGACGCCGTCCCGCTCGCCTCTGCCGAAGATCCAGGCCCCACGATCACCTTCAGCAAGTCCGATCACGACCTCTACGACCGGTACTACGTGCTGGGCGCGACCATCGCCCCCATGCCGACCGGCACCTCGATGTCGCTGCACGATGCCCTGGCCGCCATGCTGATCCCTTCGGCGAGCAACTACGCCGAGGCGTTGTCGTCCCGGATCTTCGGATCGCAGAACGCGTTCCTCGGCGCGACGCGCGATTGGCTCTCCGCCAACGGGCTCGCCGGAACGACGATCACGGAGCCCACCGGCATCAGCCCCCGCAACACGAGCACGCCTTCCGACCTCCTGGCGATCGGGAAGCTCGCCGCCGCGAATCCGGTGATCGCTCAGATCGTGGCGACCCCGTCGATCTCGCTCCCCGGCGCCGGTCAGCTCCACAACACCAACGGCCTCCTCGGAACCAGCGGGATCACGGGGTTGAAGACCGGCACGCTGGGCGAGGGCACCTACAGCCTGCTGTACACGGCGACCCTCGTCGTGGGCACCGCCGATCCGCTCGCGGTGACCGGCGTCGTTCTCGGAGGATCATCGCGTGAGTCGGTGAACACCAGCGTGATCGCCACACTGGACAGCCTCCGTGCCGGTTTCCACGCGGTGCCTGTCGCGACGTCCGGGCAGGAGGTCGGCACGATCGCGACGCCCTGGGGTTCCACGGCCCGGCTGGTCATCGGCGAGGAGGCATCGATCTTCACCTGGTCGGATACACCGATCACCGTGACGATGGACATCAAGACCCCGCCTTCCTATCGAGATGGTTCGGCGGTGGGGACCGTGACCTGGACCGCGGGCCCGAACACCGTCACCGCCCCGGTCGAGATCAAGGGGAGCATCGACCCGCCGTCCGAGTGGTGGCGGCTCACCCACCCGTCCGAGCTCGGCTCGATGGCGGATGCCGCCGACTGAGACACCATGCAACTGCCGGGCATACGCTGAACGCATGCAGCCCCTCGTCGCCCCCGCCGCCGCGCTGGACCCGGAAGAACTCGTGCGCACCGCGCGGCACGCCGTGCTGGCCGGTATCGGCGAAGAAGGGCAGCGCCGCCTGAACGCCGCCCATGTCGCGGTCGTCGGTGCGGGAGGCCTCGGCTCACCGGTGCTGCTCGCACTGGCTGCGGCGGGGATCGGCGCGATCACCGTGATCGATGATGACGTCGTCGAGCTGACCAACCTGCAGCGCCAGCTCGCACACCGGGTGGAAGACATCGGGACCAGGAAGACCGCCTCAGCCGCGCGCGCGATCACCGCGCTCGCCCCGCAGTCCGTCGTGACCCAGATCGCCGAACGCCTCGACGCCGCCAACGCCCGACGCCTGCTCGAGGGTGCCGATGTGGTGGTCGACACGAGCGACTCCTTCGCCACCCGCCGTGACGTGGCCGCTGCGACCGAGACGCTCGGGCTGCCGCTCGTGTGGGGTGCCGTGCAGGAGTGGCACGCGCAGGCCACCGTGTTCTGGTCGCGACCGACCGAAGGAGACCCCGTGGTGCTCACCGACCTCTTCCCGCTCGACACCGAGGGCGAGCCGCCCAGCTGTGCCCAGGTCGGCGTGCTCGGCGCCCTGTGCGTGCAGGTCGGCGGGATGCTGGCCGGCGAGGCGATCAAGCTCGTCACCGGAGCGGGCGAACCGCTGCTCGGACGCCTGGCCATGATCGACGCACTCACCGGCCGGCAGCACGAGATCGCGATCCGGTCGGCTGCAACAGCGTCGGCATCGGCATCGGCGGTGTCGGCATGAGCGGCCGTCGGACGGTCGAAGAGCAGCTCGACCGCGTGCTCGACGCCGTGCAGGTGCTCGAGGTCGAGACGCGCCCGGTGCGGGATGCTGCGGGGCGCACCCTCGCCGATCCGGCGACCGCCGCCCACGACATCCCCCTCTTCGACAACTCGGCGATGGACGGCTTCGCAGTGCGCGAAGCGGATGTCGCCGGCGCATCAGAGGAGCATCCGGTCACCCTGCGAGTGGTCGCCGACCTTCCAGCCGGCGTCGCGACCGACCCTCCACTCGGCAGGGGCGAGGCCGCCCGCATCATGACCGGGTCGCCGACCCCGACGGATGCCGACGTGATCGTGCCCTTCGAGGACACCGCGGGCGGGCTCGCCGATTCCCTCGGCGAGGTACAGGTGCTGCGGGCGCCGGCCAAGCCCGGCGTCTTCGTGCGGCGCCGAGGGGCGGATCTGCATGCGGGCGACGAGGTCGTGCTCGCCGGCGAGCGCCTCGGGGCCTTCCAGGTCGCGGCCGCCGTCGCCGCCGGCATCGCCGAGGTCACGGTGACGCGTGCGCCTCGGGTGGCCGTGGTGTCGACGGGCAGCGAGCTGCTCGCTCCCGGCGACACCCCAGAACGCGGCCGCATCCCCGACTCCAACGGTCCGCTGCTGGAGCAGCTGGTGGCGGATGCCGATGCCGAGGTGGTGCTGGTCGCGCGCGTTCCCGACGAGGCCGACGCCGTCAAGGCCGTCACCACCGAGGCCACAGCCCTCGGGGCAGACGTGATCGTCTTCACGGGTGGCGTCAGCGCCGGCGCCTACGAGCCCGTGCGCGGCGCCTTCGACGGCGGTGGCGAGGTCGAGTTCAGCGCCGTCGCGATGCAGCCGGGCAAACCGCAGGCCTTCGGGGTGCTCGAAAGCGGGTGCCTGGTCTTCGGGCTTCCGGGAAATCCCGTGAGCGTGGCGGTCTCGTTCGAGGTGTTCGTGCGACCTGCGCTGTTCGCGATGCAGGGACGCACTCAGATCCACCGCCCGCGTGCGCCGTTCACCGCCGACGCGTCGTGGACGCCGCCACCCGGTCGTCGCCAGTACCTTCCCGCCGTCGTCGATCTCGCCGCGCGCACCGTGCGTCCGGCCACCGCCGGCGGATCGGGTTCGCACCTCGCCGGCGGGCTCGCCCGTGCACACGCGTTCGCGATCGTGCCGGCGGAGGTCGAGACCGTCGCCGTGGGCGATGTGATCGATGTCATGCTGGTCGGATGAGCTTCCCTCACCTTGACGCGGCTGGCCGCGCGCACATGGTCGACGTGACCGCGAAGCAGCCGACCGTCCGCACCGCGACCGCCCGAGGCTTCGTGCGCTGCAGCGACGACGTGATAACCGCCCTCCGCGACGGCACCGTGCCGAAGGGTGACGTGCTCGCCGTGGCACGCATCGCCGGGATCCAGGCGGCCAAGTCCACCCCCGCGCTGCTGCCGCTCGCGCACGTGATCGGCGTGCACCGGGCGAGCGTCGACCTCGAGATCGTCGACGACGGCGTGCGCATCGAGGCGACGGTGGGCACAGCCGACCGCACCGGTGTCGAGATGGAGGCTCTCACGGCCGTGTCGGTCACCGCCCTGGCGATCGTCGACATGATCAAGGGCGTCGACCGCGCCGTCGTGATCGAAGACGTGCGCATCGTGGCGAAGTCGGGCGGGCGCTCTGGCGACTGGGTGCGCCCCGGCGAAGCCAGCCCCTTCGTCGAATCCGGGAACACCGGAGACGCCCGATGACACGCGTGCGCTACTTCGCCGCGGCCGCCGAGGCCGCGGGCACCGACAGCGAGGAGCGCGGCGAGACTTCGCTGGTCGCGTTGCGCGCGGAGATCGTGGCCGAGCATCCGGCACTCGCCGAAATCCTGCCGCGCTGCGCGGTGCTCGTCGATGGCGTCCGCACCGACGGCGACCTCGCCCTCGACGACGCCGAGCTCATCGACATCCTCCCGCCGTTCGCCGGCGGTTGACGCGAACGGCTCAGCCGCCGATGCCCTTCCACGACGACGTCCCGTCGACCTCGAGCTGACGCTTCCACACGGGGAGGTCGCTCTTGATCGCCTCGATGACCGCCCGACACACCTCGAACGCCTCGGCTCGATGCTCGGAAGCGACCGCGATCACGACGGCCGCGTCGCCGACGTCCAGATGTCCGATGCGATGGCTCACGGCCACCACGGCCGGGGTCGACGCTTCGGCACCAGCCTCTTCGGCGATCCGCCGCAGCGTCGCCTCGGCATCGGGGTGAGCGCTGTATTCGAGCCCGACCACCGGCGTGTCCGCGTCAGGGTCGTTGTCTCGCACTCGACCGACGAAGGTCGTCACCGCTCCCAGCCGGGGGTCTTCGACCGCGGCGAGGTGCGCATCGAGATCGAGGCGCTCCTCCGACACCGCTGCGATTCTCACGTCGTTCATGAGTGGTCTCCGCCTTCTACTTGGTCCAGGATGTGGGCGGCGACGCCGAGCACCACGGGTATGCCGGATGCCACGGCGCGCGGGGATCCGGGAAGGTTCACCACGAGCATGCCGGCGGGGTCGACGATGCCGGCGAGCCCACGAGACAGCAACGAGAGCGGGGTGTCGGCGAGGCCGCTACGCCGCAGCTCCTCGGCGATGCCCGGGATCTCGCGGGTGATCATCCGCCGGGTTCCCTCCGGCGTCAGATCTCGCGGCCCGACACCGGTTCCCCCTGTGGTCACGACCAGCCGGATTCCACGCGCTGCCGCTCTGCGAAGAGCATCCGCCACCGAGTCGACGCCGTCTGCGACGATCTCGGCATCCGGGCAGTGCCACCCTGCCTCGCGCAGCAGACCGACCGCGATCGGGCCACCGCGATCCTCACGCTCACCCGCGAAGGATCGATCCGAGACGGTGATCACACAGGCGGGGAGTGGCGTCATGGCTCCACCCTAGGTCGTGCGGATCGTCACCGCACGGGTCAGTTCACCCGGACGAGCGAGCGCTGCCACCCCGAAGAACCGTTCGGCGCGATCGGCGCACGCTCCTCGATCTGCAGGTCGCCGTTCTTGTTCACCGCGCGCACCGCGACGTAGTGCGTGCCGGGGGTCGCATCCCACTCCATGAACCACTGCACCCAGGTGTCGTCGTTGATCGGAGCCGACAGCGTCGCCGCAACCCAGTCGCCGTCGTCGATGCTCACCTCGACGCGTTCGATGCCCACCGACTGCGCCCAGGCGACCCCGGCGATCGGGATCTTCCCGGCATCGACAGCCTCGCCGATCTTGGGGGTGTCGACGCGGGAGGCGAACTTGATCGGGGCCTCGGCGCTGTAGCCGCGCGGCGTCCAGTAGGCCTCGTCGTCGGCGAAGGTGGTGACCTTGAGCTCGGTGAGCCACTTGGTCGCCGAGACGTAACCGTAGAGCCCCGGCACGACCATGCGCACCGGGAACCCGTGCTCGAGCGGCAGCGGCTCCCCGTTCATCGCCACCGCCAGGATCGCGTCGAGGTTGTCGTCGGTCAGCGCCGCGAGCGGTGTGCTCGCCGTGTAGCCGTCGACGCTGCGCGAGAGCACCATGTCGGCGCCGGACTTCACGCCCGCCTTCTTCAACACGTCTCGCAGCGGAACGCCGAGCCACTTCGCGTTGCCGACGAGCTCGCCGCCGACCTCGTTCGACACGCATGTGAGCGTGATCGCGTACTCGTCGAGCCCCATGTCGAGGATGTCCTGGAAGCTCATCTCCACCCGCTGGTCGACCATGCCGTCGATCACGAGACGCCAGGTCTCCGGGTCGATCGAGGGAACCGTCAGAGCGGTGTCGACACGGTAGAAGTCCTTGTTCGGGGTGAACAGCTTGCTGAGCCCCGGGATGTCGAGCTCCGCGCCCTGCGGGACCGGCACGGTGCTCTTCGGCGATGGCAGCTTGAGCGCACCGCGGATGGCTTCGACCGACGACACGGCCATGCTCACAGTGCGAGCGGTGATGCCGACGATCAGTGCTGATGCGCCGGCGACGGCGGCCAGGACGAAGAACCGGCGGCGGTCGAACCCGGGCCGGATCGTCTCGCCGTCGGACATCTCGACATCGGTCGCTGCGGTTTCGCTCTTCTCGTCCGCTCGGACGCCGACGAGGGATTCTCTCCACCCGCGCAGACGGCGGCAGAGGAGGACGAGGATGAACGAGCCGACGATCGTCCCGAGAACAGGCGGGAGGAAGGCGAGCGGCGCCACGGCGGCCCGGGTCACGATCGCCGCCGTCGAGAGAGCCCCCGCGATCACCAGTGCGATCACGCCGAGCGGCGGGCGCACCAGCTGCAGGATGCCGGCGATGGCCGAGGCGATGAGAACTGCCAGGCCGAGGCCGGCCAGCAGCGCGATCTTGTCGTACTCCCCGAAGGTGGCGATCGCGAACTCTTTGAAGGGCTGCGGCACGATGTCGATCACGAACCCGCCCACCGCGAAGATCGGGCTGGCCGCGCGCGCGAAGAGCAGGGCGAACACCTCCGCCGTCGCGAGGAAGACGCCGCCGCCGATCACCCCTGCGAGGGCGGCCCAGACGAAGAATCTCTTGCCACTGCTGCGCTGCGCCATGGTCGTCTCCCGTTCCACCGTCGCCGGTGCTCCCCCGTTGTTCGGAGCCGAGGCGCGATCGGATGTGAGGAGCTTCGGGAGACGCCCTCGCCGGTCAGAGGCGACGCACGGTGATGGCCTCGCGGCCCTGGGCCTGCCGCAGCGTGCGCATGCACCGCGAGCACAGGATCTCGACCCGGCGCGGATGGCCCTCGCCGCAGACGCAGTCGACCGTGACGCGCCACTTCGCCTTGCGTCCGCACGGCTGGTAGCCGTCGTCGTCGCCGTGGTCGCACTCGCAGATCTGCCGCCCGCGGTCGATGCCCGCGAGTTCGTCGATGCGCGCGAGCTCGTCGACATCGTGCTCGGCGTCGACAGCCACGGCTTCCTGAGTTCTCACCACTGACCGATGTTCCCAGGGCCGCGGTGCACGCGCAACACGGCTCGATGTCGCGCGAGCGTCTTGCTGCTGCGGGACGAGAGTTTCCTGGACTAGACCCCGACGACCCGCGGGTCGATCGGGGCGGTCGGCGCAGCAGGCGGGGCAGGAGGGGGCGGCGGGGCGAGCTGGCGCAGCGGAACGCCGTGCGCCTCGCGGTGCAGACGCTCCATCCGGCTGTCGAGCTCGGCGGCGGCATCCGCGGCATCCGACAGACTGTCGACGAGGTGAGAGGGCACCTGGTTCGAGAACTTGTAATAGATCTTGTGCTCGAGGCTCGCCCAGAAGTCCATCGCGATCGTGCGGAACTGCACCTCGACCGGCACCGACAGCGCACCGGTCGACAGGAACACGGGCACCTCGATGATCGCGTGCAGGCTCTTGTAGCCGTTGTCCTTCGGGTGCGCGATGTAGTCCTTGACCGTGCGCACGGTGATGTCGTCCTGCGCAGTGAGCAGGTCGAACAGACGGTACACGTCGGCGACGAAACTGCACGTCACGCGCACACCGGCGATGTCGGTGATCTCCGCACGGATGCGGTCGAAGTCGGGCTCGTCGATCCCCTTGCGGGCGATCTTCTCGACGATGCTGTCCGGCGACTTCAGCCGACTCTTCACGTGCTCGATCGGGTTGTACGCGTGGTCGTGCGTGAACTCGTCGCGCAGGATCGAGATCTTCGTCTCGACCTCCCGCATCCCGAACTCGTACTCGCGCAGGAACCGCTGCAGCTCGTCGCGCAGCTCGCGGGCCTGGTTGATCGTGTCTTCGGTGACGTGAACGGTCGTCATGCCATCGACGTTACGGCTCCGTGATCGGAAACCGCTGTGGATCCCCGATGTCCCTACGGTTCGCGAACGGGTGCCTGCGGTGGGCACCCCCGCGCTTCGGTCGCACTTTCTGCTGCCTCCCGCTCACCGGGGCGACAGGAAGTGCGACCGGAGGTAGGCGCGTGAGAACTTCCGTGTAGCTTTGCGCGTAAGGATTCCGTGAGGACAGCGCATCCCCCCGTAGGGATTCCGTGAGGATCGCGTGAGGATGCCATCAGGAGGCGTAGTGTCGCCGGACGTGTCAGACGAAAACAGGGAGAGCGCGGACGCACCGCCGCTCGCGAAGCGCATCCTCATCGGAGACCCGCTCACGAGCGCTCAGGTCGACGATCAGCTCCTCCCGAAGCGGATGGCGCTGCCGATCTTCGCGTCCGATGCGCTGAGCTCGGTGGCCTATGCCCCGCAGGAACTGGTGATGATCCTGCTGATCGGCGGGCTCACCTTCCTGTCGTTCACGCCGCTCGTGGCGAGCGCCGTCGTGGTGCTGCTGATCGTGGTCGTGCTCAGCTACCGGCAGCTCATCAAGGCCTACCCGTCTGGCGGTGGCGACTACGAGGTCGCGTCGAAGAACCTCGGCGAGATCCCCGGCGTGATCGTGGCCGCAGCCCTTCTCGTCGACTACGTGCTGACCGTGGCCGTGTCGGTCGCATCGGGTGTCGACAACATCATCTCGGCGGTGCCGGGGCTCGATCCGTTCCGCGTCGAGCTCGCGGTCGGCTTCGTGATCCTCATCATCATCGTGAACCTCCGTGGGGTGCGCGAGGCGTCGCTCGTGTTCGCGATCCCCACCTACGTTTTCATCGCCTCGGTCGGCGTCATGATCGTCACCGGCCTGATCCGCACGTTTCTCGGCGATGCGCCTGTTGCCTCGAGCGCCGACTTCTCGGTGCAGGCCGAGAGCCTCGGTCAGGCGGCCGTGATCCTGCTGATCCTGCGCGCATTCTCGAGCGGATGCTCCGCCCTCACCGGCGTCGAGGCCGTGTCGAACGGTGTGCCCGCCTTCCGGGCGCCGAAGGTGCGCAACGCCCAGTCGACCCTCGTACTGATGGGGTCGATCGCCGCCTGCCTGTTCGCGGGTCTCACAGCCCTCGCCCTGATCACCGGCGTGCACTACGCCGAGAATCCGTGCGACCTGATCGGCTTCGACTGCACGGCCCCGCAGCCCAGCCTGATGGCGCAGATCGCCGCAGCGACGTTCGGCGGCGGCAGCATCGCCTTCTTCATCGTGCAGGCCGCGACCGCCTGTGTGCTGCTGCTCGCCGCCAACACCGCGTTCAACGGGTTCCCGCTGCTGGGCGCTGTCCTCGCCCGCGACGGCTATGCCCCGAAGTCGCTCAACACCCGCGGCGACCGCCTCGTGTTCTCGAACGGCATGATTCTGCTCGGCATCGGCGCGATGATCGTGCTGGTGGTGTTCCAGGCGAAGCTGACGACGCTGATCCAGCTGTACATCATCGGCGTTTTCGTCTCGTTCTCGCTCGGGCAGATCGGCATGGTGAGGCACTGGCGGAAAGTGCTTCGCGGCCCTGCGGAAGACTCGGCCGGTTCCGGGATCGACGGAGCATCGGCATCCGATCGCCGCTCGGCGAAGGTCGGCCTCATCATCAACTCGGCCGGGGCGGTGATGACAGTCCTCGTGCTGCTGATCGTCACGATCACCAAGTTCACGCACGGCGCGTATCTGGTGTTCTTCGCGATCCCGATCCTCGCGTTCCTGATGCTGGGGGTGAAACGGTACTACCGCGACGTCGAGCATGAGATCGCGATCGACGACACCACGAAGTTCGGCGCGACCGGCGACCTCGCCATCGTGCTCGTCAACCGGCTGCAGAAGCCGGTCGTGAAGGCGATCGACTACGCGATCGCAGCCAAGCACGGCAAGACGCTGGCGGTGCACGTCGCTGTGGCCTCCGACGATGCGGCCGCACTGCAGAAGGACTGGGCCGACCACCTCGTGCCGATCCCGCTCGTGATCGTCGAGTCGCCGTACCGCTCGTTCGCGCAGCCGGTGTCGCAGTTCATCAAGCAGTACCGCGAGAAGCACGGCTCGTCGGTGGTGACCGTGTACCTCCCGCAGTACATCGTGGGGCACTGGTGGGAGTCGTTCCTGCACAACCGCCGCGCCCGTCGCCTGGCCAATCAGCTCATGCTCGTGCACGGAGTGTCGATCACGCTCGTGCCGTGGCTGCTCGACTCGTCGGAGCTCATCTACGGCCGTCGCTCCCGTCCGCTGCCCGGCCAGGAGCGTGCGGGTCGTCCCGTGGTCGTCAACGGCCGTCGGGCACATCGGCCGGCCGGACCGCCTCAGGACGGCGCACCCGGGGCCTGAGACTGCTTCGACCCGGCCCATCGTCCTTCCGGTCGCACTTCCTGTCGCCCTTCGCGGCTCGCGAGCGGCAGGAAATGCGACCGGAGCGGGTTCTCGCGCACGAACCTCCGTGAACTCATCGGCCCGGATCGAGCAATACAGGGTGTGAGCAACCTCGACGACGCGATCTTCCACCCGGCCCTCGACCCGGCATCCGTTTCGCTGCCGCCGACCGTCCAGGTGGATCTCACCTGGCTCTGGGCCGATCTCGGAGCGAAGCCCGAGCAACGCTGAGCGCCCGTCAGACTCCGTCGAGCACGCCGCCCAGGATGCCGGCGGCCTCGGCGAAACGCGCAGGGTCGGCGTTCGCGTAGTTGAGGCGCACGTACGAACCGGAGGGTTCGGCGGGGAACCACTCGTGCCCCGGTGCGATGATGACCCCGCGCACCTCGCACTCTCGCACGACCTGCACGACATCCATCCCCTCGGGCAGTCGCACCCACAGGTTGAGGCCGCCGACCGGGACTCCCTCGACGTGCGCGGAGGGGGCGTGCGCGGCCAGACTCGAGATCAACAGGTCTCGGCGCACACGCAGGTGCTCGCGGAATCCGCGCAGGTGTGTGCGCCAGGCGGGCTGGGTGACCACGTCGAGCGCGGCCGCCTGCAGCAGCCCGCTCACGTACATGGACTCGGCCGCGCGGTCGGCGAGGATGCGATCCCGCGCCGGGCCACGGGCGATCACGGCCGCGACGCGCAGGGCGGGCGAGGCGCTCTTGGTGAGCGAGCGCAGGTAGACCACGTGGCCGTCGTCATCGGCCGCGGCGATCGGACGCGGGTCGGCGTCGATCCCCAGGTCGTGCGCCCAGTCGTCCTCGATCAGGAAAGCCCCGTGACGGCGGACCGTTTCGAGCACGGCCTCCCCCGTCGAAACGGGCCACTGCGCCCCGGTCGGGTTGGCGAACGTCGGCTGCGCGTAGAACGCCCGAGCCCCGGTCTGCGCGAACGCCCGCTCGACGTCGTCCGGATCGGGACCGTGCGGACCGGACGGGATCGGCACCAGGACCACACCGGCCTGTGCGGCAGCGAGCATCGCGCCCCAGTATGTCGGCGACTCGATCAGCAGCGGTTGTCCGACGCCCACGACCGCCCGGAAGATCGAGCTCAGCCCGCTCTGGCTGCCCGAGATGATGAGGGCGTCCCTGGCCGAGGCCGGGGTGATGCCGGCGGGAGCGGCGGATGCGAGCTCGCCGGCGAACCAGGCCTGCAGCTCGGGGATGCCGGCCGCCGGGGAACGGGTCAGCGCCGCATCCGACCGGGCGGCACGCACGAGCGCCTGTCGCACGAGCCGTTGCGGCAGCAGGTCGACCGCGGGGTAGCCCGAGTGCAATCCGATCGCATCGGGGGCGACCGTGCGCTGCGTCGACGACAGGCTGATGAGCCCCGTGGGTGCTGTGCCGAGGGCCGCCGTCTGCCAGCCGTAGTCGACCGAGCGGGCACTGGGCACGGCACGCACGAACGTCCCTGCACCGGGACGCGACTCGACCAGCCCGAGCCGCACGAGCTGCTGCATCGCCTTCTGCACCGTCACCGGGCTCGCCCCGTATTCCGCCATGAGCGCCCGGTTCGACGGGACGCGTGCACCCGGGGATGCGGAGGTGATCCACGCACGCACTCCGGCGACGATCCGGTCACTGCTACCCTGACTCATGAAAGTAGACAGTAGCGTTATCGCGCCACGATCGACAGTGCTATCGACGCATGCGGGCCTCTGGTGGGGGCTTCTCGGCGTCTTCGCCTTCTCCTTCACCCTCCCGTTCACGCGCATCGCGATCGGCGGGCTCTCGCCGCTCTTCATCGGATCCGGCCGAGCGGTCGTGGCCGCCCTCCTCGCCGGGATCGCCCTGGCAGCGACTCGTCAGCGGCCGCCGACCAGGGCCCAATGGGCACGCCTCGCGATCGTCGCCGGTGGGGTCGTGGCCGGCTTCCCGCTGCTGACCTCGTTCGCGATGACCACGACACCCGCCAGCCACGGGGCCGTCGTGATCGGCCTGCTTCCCGCGGCGACCGCGGTCGCGGTGGTGCTCCGCACACGCGAGCGCCCCGCCCTCACCTTCTGGATCTTCGCGCTTCTCGGCGCCGCCGCGGCCGTGTTGTTCGCGGCGCTGCAGAACGGCGGGCTCGGCTCCCTCTCCGGCGGCGACCTGCTGCTGTTCGGTGCCGTCGTCGCTGCGGCGATCGGGTATGCGGAGGGCGGCCTGCTCGCTCGCGAGCTCGGCGCCTGGCAGACCATCTCCTGGGCGCTGATCGTCGCCGCTCCGTTGATGGCGGTGCTGACCGTCGTGTCGGCGATCCAGCAGCCGCCCGCAGCGACCCCCGTGCAGTGGCTCGCGTTCGCCTACCTCGCCGCCGTGAGCATGTTCCTCGGCTTCTTCGCCTGGTACCGCGGTCTCGCGATCGGTCCGATGGCGCAGGTCAGCCAGATCCAGCTCGTCCAACCCGTGATGAGCATCGCGTGGGCCTCGATCCTGCTGCACGAGCCGATCGACTGGGCCACCGCGGTGGGCGGGTTCGCCGTGATCGCCTGCGCCGCACTCGCGGTGCGCACCCGCCTGATCGACCGCCGACCGACCACGCGCAGAACAGAGGACTCCTGATGCGTCACACACCGCGCTACCTGATGACCGACCCCGACGAGGTCAAGCGCCTCATTCGCGGCAACCCGTGGGCGACTTTCGTCTCCCCCGCGAGCGGTGGCCTCGTCGCCTCTCACTACCCCGCGCTGCTGGTGGAAGACGAGGACGACATCGTGATCGCCAGCCACTTCGGACGGCCGGACGATCAGCTCCACGAACTCGGTCGACACGAGGTGCTGGTCATCATCCAGGGCCCGCACGACTACGTGTCGCCGAGCCTGTATGCGCCCGGCGACCTGGTGCCGACGTGGAACCACGTCACCGCGCACCTGTACGGCATCCCCGAGATCCTCAGCGAGGAGGAGAACTACGCCATGCTCACCCGGCTGACCGACCACTTCGAGAACCACCAGCCGCACGGCCGGCATCTGTCGGAGGACGAGGAAGGCACTCGCCGCGCCGCCAAGGGCACCGTCGGCCTGCGCCTGCGCGTCACCCGCTTCGACGCCCGCGCCAAGCTCAGCCAGAACAAGTCTGCCGAGGTGCGCGCGAACATCACAGCGCGGTTCACGGAGACGAACACCGCCCTCGCGACCGAGATGCGCCGGGTCGGCGGGGAAGCCTCCGGATCGGTGTCGACGGACGAACGCAGGGTGGAGCGATGACCGACACGCGAACCCCGGCGCCGTGGCCGGCAAGGACACCTCGGCTGCAGGTGCGCCCGAGCACTTCCGCCGACATCGATGCGATGTGGGAGTGGCGTCGACTCTCCGAAGTCAACCGGTGGCTCGGGGCCGCGCCCGACACACTGGCGGCATTCCGGGAGCGGTATCTCGACCCCGAACGACTCGCGTGCCTGTACGTGGTCGAGCTGCTGGCCGAAGACGAGGCAGCGGCCCCGACCCCGATCGGCGACATCATGGTGCGGCGCGGCGACGGGTGGGCGCAGCTCGAGGTCGAAGCCGACGCGAAGGGAGTCGAGGCCGAGCTCGGCTGGGTGCTCGACCCCGCATACACCGGGCACGGCTACGCGACCGAAGCGATCCGCGCCGTGATCGACGTGTGCTTCGGACCGCTGGGCTTGCGGCGGGTGCATGCCGGATGCTTCGCCGACAACGAGCCGTCCTGGCGCCTCATGGAACGACTCGGGATGCGCCGCGAGGAGTTCAGCCGCAAGACGACACTGCACCGCTCGGGCGAATGGCTCGACGGAATGCACTACGGCCTGCTCGCCGAGGAGTGGCCGACCGCAGACTGACCGTGGCCCGCGCGGTCTCACCGGTGGGGTGAGCCCGCGCGGACGGGCGTCTTAGATGCACGTCCAGCAGTAGAGGCGGTGATCGGATGCCGCGGCACGGCGTGCGAGGGCGGCGAGGTCGCGCGCGAACGCGGCCAACTGGGCCGGATCGGCCCCCTCGAGCTCTTCGGTCTGCGACCACGGCTCCGCGACCTCCGCCAGACGAGCGTCGTCGGCTGCAGCGAGGGCTGTAGCCAACGCATCCGTCACGGTGATGACGATCCGGTCGTAGTCCTCGCTCATCGCGAGGTTGTGGCCGGCACGCGCGTCGTCGGTCACGTCGTCGTAGGGCGTGCCCGTCAGCAGTGCCTCGAGGGTGCCGAGCTGCACTACCGGGTCGATGCCGCCGAGAGTACCGGCGTCGAAACCGGAGTCCGCCGAGGTCGGCCCGCCCTCCACCTCGAGGACCTGCACGGCCTGCTCGTCGTTCGGCGCGGAGAAGTAGTCGTAGAGAACACCCATGACCGACATCCTGTCAGCCCCCGCCGACGCCGGCATGTCGTGACACAAGTCATTGCCGGGGGTGACGCGGCGACACTTCCGAGGAATGCGCGGTTCGGATGGACTGGACATCAGATGCGGAATCCCGAATCCGCGATCGAGAAAGAGAACCATGCGCAAGCCCTGGAAAGTCGTCCTCACCACCCTCGGAGTCATCGTGGCGGTGCCCGTTCTCGCCGTCGCCACGACCGCGATCGTGAACGTGATCGCGACGAAGGTCGAAGCATCCGTCTTCACCCCCTACGGCGAGACCGTGTCTGTCGACGGCAAGAACATGAACGTCGTCGTGGCCGGCGAGGGAGACCAGACCATCGTGCTGCTGCCCGGCCTCGGCACGGCCGCGCCCGCACTCGACTTCCAGCCGCTGATCGCCGAGCTGCAGGATACGTACCGGGTCGTCGCGGTGGAGCCCTTCGGCACCGGGCTCAGCGACCAGACCGATGTCGCCCGCACCGCCGACAACATCACCAGCGAGGTGCACGAGGCACTGCAGGACCTCGGCATCGACCGGTACGTGCTGATGGGACACTCGATCTCCGGCATCTACGCGCTGACCTACACCGCCGCCTACCCCGACGAGGTCACCGCCTTCGTGGGCATCGACAGCAGCGTGCCCGACCAGCCGGGGTGGGACGACCCGATCCCGACCTCGACCATCAGTACGCTCTCGACCCTGGGTCTGACCCGCGTGCTGAGCGGGATCGCCGCCGACCCCTACGAGGGACTGCCGTACGACGACGCGACCAAGGATCAGATGCAGGTGCTCACCGCCAGAAACGCGGCAGCTCCCACCCTGCTCGACGAGATGGACCATGCCCCGTCGAACTTCGCCGCGGTCACTGGGACGACGTTCCCCGCAGACCTTCCCGTGCTGCTGTTCGTGGCGGATGAGGATGCCGAGGTTCCCGGCTGGCTGGAGCTGCACGAAGCCCAGGCCGCGAGCGTCACCCGTGGCGAGGTCGTCAGGATCGACGGAGCCCACTACCTCCACCACACGCGGTCGCCCGAGCTGGCTGCTCAGACACGGACGTTCCTGGACTCGCTCGGGGCCGACTGACAGTCGGGCACTTCCGGTTCCGGTCGCAGTTCCTGCCGCGGTTCGCGCCTCGCGGGCGGCAGGAACCGCGACCGGAACGGCTGACGCTAGCCCGAGACGAGCATCAGGACGAACACGGCCGCGAGCACGGTCGGCACCGCGGCCACCACACCCCAGAGCATGAAGCGGCTCCAGCGGATGGTGACGCCCAGCGCGACGATCCGGTGATGCCACAGCAGGGTCGCCAGCGATGCCCACGGCGTGATGAGCGGGCCGATGTTCACGCCGATCAGCAGGGCCATCAGCGCGACCGGATCGCCGGCGGCGGGCTCGAGCACCAGGTAGGCCGGGAGGTTGTTGATCGCATTGGCGCTCACGGCCCCGAGCGCAGCCAGTCGGAACAGGTCGCCGGGAGAGTCGCCGTTCGCGGTCGGCGAGGTCAGGAAGTCGAGGAGTCCCTGCGCGTGCGCGGCCTCGACCAGCACGAACAGCGACGCGGCGAGCGCGAGCGCCTGCCACGGCACGAGTGAGAGCCGCAGCGCCCGCCGCCGCCGGACGGCGAAGAGTCCGATCAGCGCGAGCGCGGCGACCGTGGCCGGAATCCACACGTCGTGGGTGAGCGCGAGCAGCGGCATCAGCACGAGGAGGATACCGGTGGCACTCCAGAACAGCATCGGGTCGGCGGGCCGGCGCGGTGCCGGGGTCTCGTACTTGCCGAAGACCGTGCGCCGGTGCATGACCGTGAGGATCGCGACGGGCACGAGGATGCCGACGAGCGTGGGCGCCCAGCTCAGCGCGATGAACGCCGCAGGGCCGTCGCCGATCGCGGGGGCTGCGAGCAGGTTGGTGAGGTTCGAGACCGGGAGCGCGAGGGATGCCGTGTTGGCGAGCCATACGGTGGCCAGGGCGAACGGCAGGGGTGAGACGCCGATGCTCTGCGCGAGCACGACCACGACCGGGGTGACGATCACGGCGGTCGTGTCGAGCGAGAGGAACACGGTGCTCACGACGGCGAGCGCCACGACCAGCGCCCACAGCGCCAGCACCCGCCCTCGGCCCCAGCGGGCGAGCCGCTGCGAGACGACGTCGAACACTGCCGCGTCGCGGGCGAGCTCGGCGACGATGGTGATCGCGACGACGAACCCCAGAACAGGCGCGATCCGCTCGCCGAGGGCCCCGGCATCGGAGCGCGGCAGGAACCCGGTGGCCACGCACACGAGCGCGACGGCCACGAGCCCGGCGACGACACCCGTCCCGGCCCTGATCCGCATCCTTCTGATTCCCACCTCGCGAGCATAGGGCCGCCGCAGGCCGTTCCGGTCGCACTTGCTGCCGCCCGGGGAGCGTCGGAGGCGGCAGCAAGTGCGACCGGAACGAGAGTGGGCGGGAGCGGCGGGGACACGGATGCCGTGAGCAACCCGCATGCATCGGCTTCGGGGGCGTAGGGGAAGCGTGAGGATGGCGGCCGCGGACCCCGTGCGGGAGTTGTATCGGATCCGTGCTCGACATCATCTACATCGCGCTGACTCTCGCGCTGTTCGCCCTCGTATCCCTGGTGGCCAAGGGGGTGGAGCGGCTGTGATCGTCTTCGAGATCCTCGCCGCCGCCCTTGCGGTCGCCGCCGTCGTCTACCTCGTGGTCGCGCTCGTCGCACCGGAGAGGTTCTGATGGACGCGTCTGTCTGGTTCGGCATCCTGCAGCTCACGGCCGTCGTGGTCGTGCTCGTGCTCCTCTACCGCCCCCTCGGCGACTACTTCGCCCACGTCTTCACCTCGGCACGCGACCTGCGGGTCGAGCGCGGCATCTACCGGCTCATCGGGGTCGACTCCTCGTCCGAGCAGACCTGGCGTGCCTATGCCCGCAGCGTGCTGGCGTTCTCGGTCGTCGGAGTGCTTCTCGTCTACGGCCTGCAACGGCTCCAGGCATTCCTCCCCCAGTCGCTCGGACTCCCGGCCGTGCCCGAGGGCCTCTCCTTCAACACCGCCGCCTCGTTCGTGGCGAACACCAACTGGCAGTCGTACTCCCCCGAGCAGACCATGGGCTACACCGTGCAGCTCGCGGGCCTCACGGTGCAGAACTTCGCCTCGGCGGCCGTCGGTCTCACCATCGCGATCGCACTGATCCGCGGTCTCGCCCGTCGCGGCTCCACCACGATCGGCAACTTCTGGGTCGACCTGATCCGCGGTCTCGGCCGCATCCTCCTCCCGATCGCCCTGATCGGCGCGGTGGCGCTGCTCGCCGGCGGTGTGATCCAGAACTTCGCTGGCTTCACCGACGTCACCACGGTGTCGGGCGCTACGCAGACGATCCCAGGGGGACCTGTCGCCTCGCAGGAGGCCATCAAGCTCCTCGGCACGAACGGCGGCGGCTTCTTCAACGCCAACTCCTCCCACCCGTTCGAGAACCCGACCGGTTTCACGAACCTGCTGCAGGTGCTGCTGATCCTCGTGATCCCGTTCTCCCTCCCCCGCACGTTCGGCCGGATGGTGGGCGACCACCGCCAGGGCTACGCGATCGCCGCCGTCATGGGCACGATCTTCCTCGTCTCGACGTTCGCGCTCTCGGCACTCGAACTCGCCGGGCGCGGTACAGCCCCCGAGCTCGCCGGAGCCGCGATGGAGGGCAAGGAGGTGCGCTTCGACATCCTGGGCTCCACCCTGTTCGGCAGCGCCAGCACCCTCACCTCGACCGGTGCCGTCAACTCGATGCACGACTCGTACACGGCGCTGGGCGGCATGATGCCGATGCTGAACATGATGCTCGGCGAGGTCGCCCCCGGCGGCGTCGGCTCGGGCCTCTACGGCATGCTCGTGCTCGCGATCATCGCCGTGTTCGTCGGCGGACTGCTCGTCGGACGCACCCCGGAGTACCTCGGCAAGCGGATCGGCCCGCGGGAGATCAAGCTCGCGAGCCTGTACATCCTGGTGGTCCCCGGTCTCGTCCTTGGCGGTACCGCCATGAGCTTCGCGATCCCCGGCATCCGGGAAGACGTGGAGTCCACCAGCATCCTGAACCCGGGTGTGCACGGTATGAGCGAGGTGCTCTACGCCTTCACCTCGGCCGCGAACAACAACGGCTCCGCCTTCGCCGGTCTCACCGCGAACACCCCGTGGTTCAACACCGCGCTCGGTATCGCGATGCTGCTCGGACGGTTCCTGCCGATCGTGCTCGTGCTGGCGCTGGCCGGATCGTTCGCGGCTCAGCAGCACGTGCCGGCGACCTCGGGAACGCTGCCGACGCACCGGCCGCAGTTCGTCGGTCTCCTCCTCGCCGTGACCGTCATCGTCACCGCGCTCACCTACTTCCCCGTGCTCGCACTGGGACCCCTCGCTGAAGGACTCGTCTGACCATGACACTCATCACCACCCCCTCCGAACAGCAGGATGCTCCGGCATCCACCCCCGCAGAACCCCCGCGCTCCTTCGGCTGGTCGCAGCTCGTGCAGGCCCTCCCCGGAGCCCTGCGCAAGCTGAACCCCGCGTCTCTGCTGCGCAACCCCGTCATGCTGCTGGTCTGGGTCGGCGCCGCGTTCACGACCGTGCTCGCGATCGCCGAACCGTTCCTCGGCGGCCCGGCCGACTCGGGTGGCACCCCGGTCCCCGCCCCATTCACCTGGGGCATCGCGATCTGGCTGTGGCTGACCGTGCTGTTCGCGAACGTCGCAGAGTCGGTCGCCGAGGGCCGCGGCAAGGCCCAGGCCGCGAGTCTGCGCAAGACCCGCACCAGCACCATGGCCCGTCGCGTGGTCGGCTACGAGCCGTCGACGGATGCTGCCGCGGAGCACGCCGCGACCGCCCAGGTCTCCTCCGCCGAACTGCAGCGCGACGACATCGTGATCGTGACCGCGGGCGAGTTGATCCCCGGCGACGGCGACATCATCGCCGGCATCGCGACCGTCGACGAGTCGGCCATCACGGGCGAGAGCGCTCCGGTGATCCGCGAGTCCGGCGGCGACCGCAGTGCCGTCACCGGTGGCACCCGCGTGCTGTCCGACCGGATCGTGGTGCGCATCACCTCGAAGCCGGGCGAGACGTTCGTCGACCGCATGATCGCGCTCGTCGAGGGCGCGAGCCGGCAGCGCACCCCCAACGAGATCGCGCTGAACATCCTGCTCGCGAGCCTGTCGATCATCTTCGTGGTCGTGGTGCTCGCGCTGAACCCGATCGCCTCCTACGCGGCATCACCCGTCAGCATCCCGGTGCTCATCGCCCTGCTGGTCTGCCTGATCCCGACCACGATCGGGGCGCTGCTCTCGGCCATCGGCATCGCGGGCATGGACCGGCTCGTGCAGCGCAACGTGCTCGCGATGTCGGGGCGTGCGGTCGAAGCCGCCGGAGATGTCACCACGCTGCTGCTCGACAAGACCGGCACCATCACCTACGGCAACCGCCGCGCGCATGAGGTGCTCGCCCTTCCGGGGGTCAACGGCGAGGAGCTGCTTCGCGTCGCAGCGCTGTCGTCGCTCGCCGACCCCACTCCGGAGGGCGCCTCGATCGTCGAACTCGCCGCCGTACACGACATCCACGTGACCGCGCCGGATGACGCGGTGGTCGTGCCATTCACGGCGCAGACGCGCATGTCGGGGCTCGATCTGGCCGACGGCACGCAGATCCGCAAGGGTGCGGGCTCCGCGGTGCGGGCCTGGCTCGGATTCGACGGCGACGACCTCGAGCTCACGAGCCGCACCGACTCCGTCGCCGAGAGCGGCGGAACCCCGCTCGTGGTCGCGGTGAAGACGCCCGGTGCCGACGGCCGCGTCCTCGGAGTCGTGCACCTCAAGGACATCGTCAAGGACGGTCTGCGCGAGCGCTTCGAAGAGCTGCGGGCCATGGGCATCCGCACGGTCATGATCACGGGCGACAACCCGCTCACGGCCAAGGCGATCGCCGCCGAAGCCGGGGTCGACGACTTCCTCGCCGAGGCGACGCCCGAGGACAAGCTCGAGCTCATCCGACGCGAGCAGGAGGGTGGGCGCCTGGTCGCGATGACCGGCGACGGCACGAACGACGCCCCGGCGCTGGCGCAGGCCGATGTCGGAGTGGCGATGAACACCGGCACCTCGGCCGCGAAGGAGGCCGGCAACATGGTCGACCTCGACTCCGATCCGACCAAGCTGATCGACATCGTGCGCATCGGCAAGCAGCTGCTCATCACCCGCGGAGCGCTCACCACGTTCTCGCTCGCGAACGACATCGCGAAGTACTTCGCCATCATCCCGGCGATGTTCATGGGCGTCTTCCCCGGACTCGCGGCGCTCAACATCATGCAGCTGCACTCGCCGGCGTCCGCCGTCACCAGCGCGATCATCTTCAACGCGATCGTGATCGTCTTCCTGATCCCACTGGCACTGCGAGGGGTGAAGTACCGCCCGGCGAGCGCCTCGCAGATCCTGCAGCGCAACCTGCTCGTCTACGGCCTCGGCGGCGTGATCGCCCCGTTCATCGGCATCAAGATCATCGACCTCGTCGTCAGCCTCATCCCGGGCTTCTGACCCGGCTCTGAAAAGGAATCCAGACATGTCCTCCTCGCGCACCACCCTTCGCACCACCGGTGTCGCCGTCCGCGCGATGCTCGTCCTCACCCTCCTGCTCGGGGTCGGCTACACCCTGCTGGTCACCGGCATCGGCCAGCTCCTGCTCCCCTGGCAGGCCAACGGCTCACCCCTCCCCGACGAGCGGGGCAGCTCGCTGATCGGCCAGTCCTTCACGGATGCCGACGGCAAGGCCCTGCCCGAGTACTTCCAGTCACGCCCCTCCGCGGCAGGCGACGGCTACGACGGCGCGGGATCCAGCGGCAGCAACCTCGGCCCCGAGAACGCCGACCTGGTGACCGCCATCGAGGAGCGCAAAGCCGCGATCGCGGAGCGCGAGGGCGTGGATCCCTCCCAGGTGCCGGCCGACGCGGTCACCGCATCCGGCTCGGGGCTCGACCCGCACATCAGCGTCGCCTACGCCCGGCTCCAGGTGCCGCGCGTGGCCGAGGCCCGCGGCCTCGAGGTGCAGGAGGTGCGCGACCTCGTGGAGTCTAGGATTCAAGGGCGGGATCTGGGATTCCTCGGTGCGGAGCGCATCAACGTCGCCGAACTCAACCTCGCGCTCGATGATCGGGAGGGCGAATGACCGCAGCGCCGCTTCGCCGACCTCAAGGCCAACCGCGCCGGGGGCGGCTCCGAGTACTCCTCGGAGCCGCCCCCGGCGTCGGCAAGACCTACGAGATGCTCGCCGAGGGGCGACGTGTCCTCGACGAAGGCCACGACGTCGTCATCGCGATCGTCGAGACGCACGACCGCGCGGCGACCCACGCCCAGACCGTCGGCATCCCCGAGGTCCCGCGCCGGGTCGACCTCCACCGCGGCATCGCCCTGACCGAGCTCGACATCGACGCCGTGCTCGAGCGCGCGCCCGAGATCGCCCTGGTCGACGAGCTGGCGCACACGAACGCCCCGGGCTCGCGCAACGCGAAGCGCTGGCAAGACGTCGACGAGCTGCTCGATGCGGGGATCGACGTGGTCACGACCGTCAACGTGCAGCACATCGAATCGCTGAACGCCGTCGTCGAGAAGATCACCGGCATCGCGCAGCAGGAGACGATCCCGGATGCCGTGGTCCGCGCCGCCGACGAGATCGAGGTCGTCGACCTCGCCCCGCAATCGCTGCGAGATCGACTCTCCGCAGGGCTCGTGTACCCGGCAGAGCGGATCGACGCCGCCCTGTCGAACTACTTCCGTCTCGGCAACCTCACCGCGCTGCGTGAGCTGGCGCTCCTCTGGCTCGCCGACGAGGTCGACAGCGCCCTGCGCAGCTACCGCGCCGAGCAGGGCATCGAAGGCAACTGGCAGGCCAGGGAGCGCGTGGTCGTCGCGCTGACCGGAGGGCCGGAGGGCGAGACGCTGCTCCGCCGCGGCGCCAGGATCGCCGCGCGCTCAGCCGGCGGCGAACTTCTGGCCGTGCACATCTCCGCCCAAGACGGTCTGCGCGACGAGACGCCTGGTGCTCTCGCCGCGCAGCGCACGCTCGTGGAATCGCTCGGCGGCTCGTACCATCAGGTCGTCGGCGACGACATCCCGGCCACCCTCGTCGAGTTCGCGCAGGGTGCTGACGCCACTCAGCTCGTGATCGGCGTCAGCAGGCGCAGTCGGCTCACCGCCGCGCTCACCGGACCGGGCATCGGCTCGGAAGTCATCCGCCGCTCGGGCGACATCGACGTGCACATCGTCACGCATGCCGCGGCCGGCGGGCGGATGGTCCTGCCCCGCATCACCGGCGGAGCACTGGGCTGGCGTCGGCAGCTCCTCGGCTTCGGCGTCGCCCTCGTCTTCGGACCGATCCTGTCGTGGATCATGTTCACGTTCCGCAGCCCCGAGTCGATCACCGCCGAGGTACTCGCGTATCAGCTGCTCGTCGTCGTCGTGGCGTTGATCGGCGGCATCCGCCCAGCTGTCTTCGCGGCTGTGCTCTCGGGCGTCACGCTCGACTTCCTCTTCGTCGCCCCGCTCTTCACCATCACGATCGCCCATCCGCTTCATGTACTCGCCCTCGCGCTCTACGTCCTCATCGCGATCCTCGTCAGCATCATCGTCGACCAGGCGGCACGGCGAGCCCGCATCGCTCAGCGCGCTGCCGCCGAGGCCGAGCTGCTCGCCGCGGTCGCCGGCAACGTGCTCCGCGGCGACAACGCCGTGCTGGCCCTGGTCAGCCGCACCCGCGAGGCGTTCGGCCTGAGCGGCGTGCGCGTGCTCGCCCCCGACGGCGAGGTTCTCGCGAGCGACGGCGAGCCCGTGGCCGACGGCCGTGCCACGACCATCCCGGTCGGTGTCGTCCCCGGCGGCGGACCCCGCGCGGTGCTGGAGCTGAACGGCGAGCCGCTCGCAGGCCCCGAGCGCCGCCTGCTCGACGCGATCGTCGCCCAGCTGTCGGCCGCGATCGAGCACACCGACCTGCGTGCGACGGCGAGTGAGGCCGAGGCGCTGGCCGAGACCGATCAGGTGCGCAGCGCCCTGCTGTCGGCCGTGAGCCATGACCTGCGCCGCCCGCTCGCCTCGGCGGTCGCGGCGA
Organism: Microbacterium sp. MYb54; assembly: GCF_002979515.1. Classification (GTDB taxonomy): domain Bacteria; phylum Actinomycetota; class Actinomycetes; order Actinomycetales; family Microbacteriaceae; genus Microbacterium. The sequence continues at coordinate 139,946 of NZ_PCPA01000007.1, forward strand.
TCGGCGGTCTGCGCGGCGCGCACGGACTCTCGCCCTCCGATCGCGAAGAACTGCTCGCCACCGCCGACGAGAGCCTCGCGACGCTGTCGACGCTCGTCACCGACCTGCTCGACGTCAGCCGGGTGCAGGCGGGCGTGCTCGCCGTCTCGTCCTCTCGGATGGATGCCGCCGGCAGTGTGCTCGCCGCCGTCGACGAACTGGGCCTGGGACCGGGCGACGTCGAGCTGGCCCTCGACCCCGACCTGCCCCCGCTGCACGCCGACCCCGTGCTGCTGCTGCGCGTGCTGGTGAACGTGATCGCCAACGCGCACCGACACTCCCCCGACGACACACGGGTCATCGTCTCCACGAGCGCACTCGGCGACCACGCCGAGATCCGCATCATCGACCGCGGCGAAGGCGTCTCGCCCGAGCGACGGGATCGCATCTTCCAGCCGTTCCAGCGCTTCGGCGACACCGACAACACCACCGGACTCGGACTCGGACTCGCCCTGTCGCGCGGGTTCACCGAGGGCATGGGCGGTACCCTGACACCCGAGGACACGCCTGGCGGAGGCCTCACCATGGTCATCTCCCTGCCACTGGCCGCAGGACTTGCCGACACGGAGGGCACGGAGTGAAGCTCCTCATCGCCGACGACGACCCGCAGATGGTGCGGGCGCTGCGGATCACCCTCGCCGCGCACGGGTACGAGGTCGTGGTGGCCGCAGACGGTGCAGCCGCGATCGCCGCAGCCGCCCAGACCCACCCTGACCTCATCATGCTCGACCTCGGCATGCCCCGGCTCGACGGCATCGAGGTGATCCAGGCGCTGCGCGGATGGACGAACGTGCCGATCATCGTGGTGTCCGGTCGCACCGGATCCGCCGACAAGGTCGAAGCGCTCGACGCCGGCGCCGACGACTTCGTCACCAAGCCCTTCCAGGTCGACGAGCTGCTGGCGCGGCTGCGGGCGCTCTCCCGCCGCTCGGTGCCGGCGAACGGCGAGTCGACGGTGGCGTTCGGGGAAGTCCTGGTCGACCTCGCCACCAAGACCGTCACCCGGGGCGGCGCGCGCGTGCACCTGACCCCGACCGAGTGGCGCATGCTCGAGCACCTCTCCCGGCATCCGGGCGCCCTGGTCACGCGACAAGACCTGCTGAAGGAGATCTGGGGCAGCGAGCAGGTCTCCGACTCGGGCTACCTGCGCCTGTACATGTCGCAGCTGCGCAAGAAGCTCGAGCAGGAGCCGGGTGCGCCCGTGCACCTACTCACCGAAGCGGGGATGGGTTACCGGCTCGTGCTCTGAGGTGCGGCACGGCGGCGGCGCAGCGATGCGACGACCGCGACCAAGAGCAGCACGACGGCGACGACGATCGCAGTGATGGCGGTGGGGATGCTCTCGGGCTCCCCGGTGAGGCGTCCGACGGCGAGCCAGACCAGACCCCAGGCCGTCGCGAGGGCAGGGGCGATGCGTCCCGTGGCCCAAGCCGCGGCGGCTCCGATCACCAGGACGACGGCGAGTACGGCGATGGCCCAGGCATCCGCCGCCTGCGCCCAGCTCTCGGGAGCGATCTGCGTCAGCCACGCGGCGGTGTTCGCGACGGTGGCGATCGTGACCCAGCCGAAGTGGAGGCCGTTCGCGCCGTCGGTGAGGATGCGGTCGGCGAGGGTGCGCGCCGGAAAGCGGCCGAGCACCACGATCACCCGAGCGAGCACGGCCAGCAGCAGCGCGATCACGACGACGGTGAGCCACAGTGTCAGGAACTGCGCGGTCACCAGCCAGAGGCCGTTGAGCACCATCGATGCGGCGATCCATCCGCCCACGGCCTGCTGGCGGGGATCCTGCCGCTGCGACGGCAACGTCTGCCACACCGTGTACGCGATCAGGCCGAGGTAGATGAGCGACCAGATCGAGAACGCCGGCCCTGCGGGCGCGAGATACGAGCCCTGGGCGGAGAGAGCTCCGTCCTGCAGATCGTCGACGGATGTCCCGCCGAAGGCCCCGGCTCCGACGGCGGCCGCGATCAGCATGAACGTCGCCGCCGCGATGATCAGCGACTGACGACCGATGCCCTTCGTGCGTGATTCCATGGCTCGCACGCTACGGGCGTCGGGTCCCGAGCGCATCGGGGTTGACACTCCAGGCCGATTTCGGTAACCAGGTGAGACAAATACTGAGCATCGTGCTCTCGGTCGCGCAACCGCCTTGCGCCCCACCGCGAGACTGGTAAGGATCGGCGCATGGCATACATCACCGTCGGCACCGAGAACAGCACCCCGATCGAGCTCTACTACGAAGACCATGGGGCAGGGCAGCCCGTCGTCCTGATCCACGGCTATCCGCTCGACGGCCACAGCTGGGAGCGTCAGACCCGCGAGCTCCTCACCCAGGGCTACCGCGTCATCACCTACGACCGCCGTGGGTTCGGCCAGTCCTCGAAGGTGCACACCGGGTACGACTACGACACGTTCGCCGCCGACCTGAACGCGGTGCTCGAGACCCTCGATCTGCGCGACGTCGTGCTTGTCGGCTTCTCGATGGGCACCGGAGAGCTCGCCCGCTACGTCGCGAAGTACGGCCACGACCGCGTAGCGAAGCTCGCCTTCCTCGCCTCGCTCGAGCCGTTCCTCGTGCAGCGTGACGACAACCCCGAGGGCGTGCCGCAGGAGGTCTTCGACGGCATCGAGGCCACCGCGAAGGGTGACCGCTTCGCGTGGTTCACCGACTTCTTCTCGAACTTCTACAACCTCGACGAGAACCTCGGATCGCGCATCAGCGAACAGGCCGTGACCGCCAGCTGGAACGTCGCGGTCAGCAGCGCGCCCGTGGCCGCCTACGCCGTGGTCCCGACCTGGATCGAGGACTTCCGCTCCGATGTCGAAGCCGTCCGCGCCGCCGCGAAGCCGACGCTGATACTGCACGGCACGAAGGACAACATCCTCCCGATCGACGCGACAGGGCGCCGCTTCCACCGAGCGGTGCCGGATGCCGACTACGTCGAGGTCGAGGGCGCCCCGCACGGCCTGCTGTGGACCCACGCCGACGAGGTCAACGCCGCGCTGAAGGCCTTCCTCGCGAAGTAGGCCAGCCCCGCCGCATCCGCCCCGCCGCCCGGCGCCGGCATCCGCGCTCCGGTCGCGCCGGCATCCGCGCTCCGGTCGCAGTTGCTGTCGCTTCGCTCGCGAACATGGCGACAGCAACTGCGACCGGAACGTACGACGAGGTCGGCCCAGAGCCCAGGACCAGGCGCCAGACCGGAACGGGCGACGCGGTCGGGCCGGAGCCCAGGACCGCGGAGGATCGACGACCGCGGGTCAGCCGCGCATGGCGACGCCGCGGCGCCAGTAGCCCATGAAGGCCACCTGTCCACGGTCGATGCCGAGGTCCTTCACCAGGTGGCGACGCAGTGTGGTGACCACGCCGCTCTCCCCCGCGATCCAGAAGTAGCGTTCGGCCGGGGCATCCACCGCGGCGATGTCCTCACCGAGGCCGGAGTACTCCGGCGTCTCCCACAGCAGGTCCTCGCCGTCGATGTCCTTCACCCGGATCTCGTCCGCGGCGTCGGCATCGCCGAGGTGCGCGAGCACGGCCGGGATGAGGCGCAGGCCGTGCGGCTCCCCGGCATCGCGGGGCAGCCAGTGCACCTCGACGCCTGAAGGCACGTCGATGCGCAGGATGTCGGCCGGAGAGGGCACCTCGATGAAGGCGACACCGCGCAGGTCGCGAGGCGCGTCTTCCAGGATGCGCGCGATCGCTGGAGCGGCCGTCTCATCACCCGCGAGCACGACCGATGCAGCGGTACCGGGGGCGAACTCGGCCCCTCCGTGCGCGTCGACATCGACCCCGCGACGCGGCCCGACCAGGTAGAGCTCCTGCCCGACCGCGGCCTGGCTCGCCCACAGCGACGCGGGCCCGGTCAGCCCCGGCTCGAGGTGCAGCACGAAGTCGACGTCGACCTCGGTCCCGCCCTCGGCGTCGACGCGCAGCTCACGCACGGAGTAGGTGCGCATGGACCCGCGCTCATCCTCCGGCACCGCCAGGAACGCCTGCCACCAGTTGTCCGACGCCCGGTCGAGGTCGGGCAGCACCCCGGATGCCGGCGGGAAGACCAGCTTGATCCGGCTGTCGAACACCTCACCGGGGGTCCCGAACTCGCTCAGCTCGTCGCCGCCGAAGGTGACCCGCACGAACGAGGGCGAGACGCGCGCGACCGCACGCACCTCGGCGCGCGTGAGGATGTAGGTCGGCCGCTCGGTGGTGGTCGTCTCAGCGGACATGATGCCTCCCGATGGGTGTGACCATCGGCTTGCCGGAGACCGGGTCGATGGTGATCTGATTGGCGAGACCGAAGACCTCTTCGACGAGTTCAGCGGTGACGATTTCCTGCGGGATGCCCGTCGCGTGCACCCGACCGTCCTTCATGGCGACCAGCTCGTCGGCATAGCGGGCAGCCAGGTTGAGATCGTGCAGCACCATGACGATGGTCGTGCCGCGAGAGACGCTCAGGTCGGTGAGCAGGTCGAGCACCTCGACCTGGTGGGCGACGTCGAGGAAGGTGGTCGGCTCGTCGAGCAGCAGGATGTCGGTCTCCTGCGCGAGCGCCATCGCGATCCACACGCGCTGGCGCTGCCCACCCGAGAGCTCGTCGACGCTGCGGTCGGCGAGGTCGGAGATCCCGGTCGCATCGAGGGCGTCAGCCACCACCTCGTAGTCGTGCGTGCTCCAGCGCGCGAGCATCTTCTGATGCGGATGCCGTCCGCGACCGACCAGGTCGGCGACCGCGATGCCTTCAGGGGCGACGGGCGACTGCGGCAGCAGGCCGAGGATGCGCGCGACCTCCTTGGTGGGGCGGGCGTGCACCGACTTGCCGTCGAGCACGATCTGACCGTCGGTCGGCGAGAGCAGGCGCGCGAGTGAGCGCAGCAGCGTCGACTTGCCGCATCCGTTGGCCCCGACGATCGTCGTGATGCGGCCGGGCGCGATCTGCAGATCGAGACCATCGATGATGGTGCGGTCGCCATAAGCGAGCGTGACCCCGTCAGCGGACAGGCTGTGCGAGACGGTCATAGCGAACCCCCGGAGCGGTTGGTGCGGATGAGCAGGTAGATCAGGTACGGCGCGCCGACCACGCCGGTGATGACGCCGACGGGATAGCGGGTGCCGAAGGCGAACTGGCCGATCAGGTCGCCGCCGAGCACGAGCACGGCGCCGACGAACGCCGAGGGCAGGAGCAGGTTGGCCCCCGGCCCCGTGATGCGTGCGGCGATGGGTCCGGCCATGAACGCGACGAACGCGATCGGACCGGTGGCCGCGGTCGCGAAGGCGAGGAGCGCAACCGCACCGAGCATGAGCAGCAGGCGTGTGGCGTTGACCCGGATGCCGAGGCCCGCCGCTGAGTCGTCGCCGAGCTGGAGGGCGCCGAGCGCCCGCCCCTGCGAGAGCATCAGCGGCACGATGACCACCGCGGCGATCGCCATCGGCAGCACTCGCTCCCACGACGCGTTGTTGAGGCTTCCGGTCAGCCACTGCATCGCCGTCTGGATGTCCCAGTTCGCGGCCCGCGACAGCATGTAGGAGATGATGCTCTGCAGCATCGCCGCGACGCCGATGCCGATCAGGATGAGGCGCGTGCCCGCGAAGCCGCCCTTGATCGAGAGCAGGTAGATCACGAAGGCCGTGAGGATCGCGCCAGCGAGCGCGAGCAGCGAGACGATCGGGCCGTTGAGTGACAGCACGATGATGCCGAACACCGCCGCGGCCCCGGCACCGTTGGAGATGCCGATGATGTCGGGGGATGCGAGCGGATTGCGCAGCATCGTCTGGAAGCAGACGCCGGCCATGCCGAAGCCGATGCCGGTGAGGACGGCCAGGACAGCCCGCGGCAACCGCAGGTCGCCCACGGTGAACGATGCCCCCGGCACCGTCTCACCGAAGATGACGCGGATCACCTCACCGGGCGTGTAGAACGTGTTGCCCACCATGAGGGCGACCGCGAAGAGGGCGAAGAGCAGTACACCGAGGACGATCGTGGCGACAGCGTGCCGACGGTGGCGTGATCGGCGCCCGGCGACGATGCGTGCGATCCGGGCGGATGCCGGCTCGTCGACCCGATCGAGGGTGTGCTCGGAGTGCTCGGTCGTGCTCACAGCTCACGCACCTTCTGCCGACGGACGATCCAGATGAAGAACGGGGCGCCGATGATGGCGGTGATGATGCCGACCTGGATCTCCTCCGACGAGGGCGCGATCACGCGGCCGATGATGTCGCTGGCGGTCAGCAGCGCCGCGCCGGCGATGGCCGAGAAGGGCAGCAGCCAACGATGATCGGTGCCCACCAGCATCCGGCACACGTGCGGGATGATCAGGCCGACGAAGCCGATAGGCCCGGCGATCGCTGTGGCCGCTCCCGCGAGGATCACCGCGCCGAGGGCCGAGATCATGCGCGTGCGGAACACGTTCTCGCCGAGTCCCTTGGCCATCTCGTCGCCGAGGGCGAGGGAGTTCATGCCTCGGGAGCAGAGGAAGCAGATGAGGGCGCCGACCGCGAGGACGGGTGCGGTGAGAGCGATGCGCGGCCACTCCGCCCCACCGACACCGCCGACCTGCCAGGACTGGAACGTCTGCAGCAAGTCGACACGGGGCAGCATGACGGCACTGATGAGCGAGGCGAATGCGGCCGAGGTGGCGGCACCGGCGAGTGCGAGCTTGAGGGGTGTGGCGCCCCCGCGTCCGAGCGATCCGACCGTGTAGACGAAGACGGCGGCGATCCCGGCTCCCGCGATCGCGAAGGCCATCTGCCCGTACGGGTCGGCGAGACCGAAGAATGCGATGCCGCACACGACGGCGAGCGACGCCCCATTCGAGACGCCGAGGATGCCGGGGTCGGCGATGGGGTTGCGCGTGACTGCCTGCATGGTCGCACCGGACAGCGCGAGCGCCGCGCCGACCAGAAGGGCGAGGACCGTACGGGGGATCCGCTTGACGATCGCGGCCTCGGCGATCGTGTCGGTGTGGCCGGTGAGGGCCGCGACGATGTCGTCGAACGAGACGGCGCGCACGCCGAACGAGATCGACAGGATGCTGAGCACCAGGAGCACCACGACCCCGACGAGCAGCCAGAGGGTGCGCGCCAGCACCGGGCGCCGCAGGTCTGCGGCGCCCGGTGCTGGCGCGATGACGGTTGCTGAGGTCACTGAGTATTCACTCCGCGGGGGCGGATCGAACGACTACTTGGAGAGCGGTGCAGCCAGGATCGCGAAGTAGTCGCTGAGGCCCCACGGGATCGACAGCGGCGACGGGTTCGCGGATGCGGCGATCGGCGAGGCGTCGGGCAGGATCGCGATGCGGCCCTCGGCGATGGCCGGGATCTTCGACAGCAGGGGGTCGGCCTGCAGCAGCGGAATGATCGACTCGTCGCCATACGTGATGAACAGGTCGACGTCGTCGAACTTCTGCGCTTCCTCAGAGCTGACCGTCAGGTAGAACTCGTTGCTGTCCTTGTTCTCCTCGACGATCGAGGGGAACGGCAGGCCGAGACCGTGGAGGTAGCCGGGGCGGGTGTCGATCGCGGTGTAGTAGCCGATCTGGCTGAGGTCTGTCGGGTCGATGTAGGAGAACAGGACCTTCTTGTCCTTCAGCACGCTGTTCGCCTCGAGCGCCTTCTGCGCATCGGCATCCAGCTGCTTGATGAGGGCCTTGCCCTCGTCTTCGAGGCCCAGTGCCTTGGAGTCCATCTCGATCATGTCGTTGACCGAGGTGCCCCAGGCGACCTCCGGGTACGCGATGACCGGGGCGATCTTGGAGAGAGTGTCGTACTCCTCCTGCGTGAGGCCGGAGTAGGCGGCGAGGATCACGTCGGGCTCGGTGTCGGCGACGGCCTCGTAGTCGATGCCGTCGGTCTCGTCGAAGAGCACCGGAGTCTCGGCACCGAGCTCGTCGAGCTTCTCCTCGACCCAGGGCAGCACGCCGTTGTCGTCGTCGTCGCCCCAGGCGGCCTTGCTCATTCCGACCGGAACGATGCCCAGAGCCAGCGGCACCTCGTGGTTCGCCCAGGCGACGGTCGCGACGCGCTCGGGCTTCTCGGTGATCGTGGTCTCGCCGTAGATGTGCTCGACGGTGACGGGGAAGGCGTCATCGGATGCGGGGTTGCCACCGGTGGTCGACGACGACTGCGGCGCGGAGGACGCGCAGGCGGAGAGGCCGACGGCGAGTGCAGCTGCCGCGCCGATGGCGAGAATTCGAGAAGTGCGCACAGGCGTTCCCTTCGGGTTCGGGGTGAGGGGGCGGCGCAGGAGATGCGCCCAGCCTTTGGTAAGCCTGGCCTAATCTAACACGGAGGTTAGGCGAACCTCACTTTGGAAATTCCTATGCGACGAGCGCTGTGGGTACACAAAAAACCGGCCGGATCCGTGAGGATCCGACCGGTTTCAGGAAGTCAGCGCGCGCTCAGAGAGCGCGGATGTTCGCCGCCTGCATGCCCTTGGGGCCACGCTCAGCGTCGAATTCGACCTTCTGGTTCTCGCGGAGCTCCTTGAAACCGGAGCCGGCGATAGCCGAGTAGTGGGCGAAAAGGTCGTCCGAGCCGTCATCGGGAGCGATGAAGCCGAAGCCCTTTTCCGCGTTGAACCATTTCACAGTGCCAGTGGCCATGTGTTTCTACTTTCTGTTGACTTAGCCGTTTACACGGCCTACGCCGAATCGGAACATCCGACACGCGCGCACAGTCACGCTACCACGGCAGGCTGATGACTGTCACTGAACTGCAGATTCTTCTGCAGAAGCGCTGCCTCGGTGCGCGTGCTCACTCCGAGTTTGCGCAGCACGGCAGAGACATGGACGCTCACGGTCTTCACGCTGATGAACAGCCGCTCGCCGATCTGCTTGTTGCTCAGCCCCTCGGCGATGAGCTCGAGCACCTGCTTCTCGCGCGCGGTGAGCGGGTCGGTGCCGGCGGAGGGTACAGCAGCCTGCCCGGCAGCGGAGCGGAGCCCTGCATCGGCGGCGAACCGCGCGACGGCGGTCTGCAACTGCGCATTCCCCAAGGCCTCCGCGAACTCGGCCGCCTCGGCGAGCACGGACGACGCCGCAGCACGATCGCCGTCGTGCACGAGCATCCGCGCACGCTCCAGTCGCAGGACGACCCGGAACGTGACCGGCACGTCGTCTCCGTCGGCACGCCGCATCGCGTCGTCGATGGCGTCGGGGCGCGGGTCGAGCAACGCGTCGAGGATCGTCGACCAGGCATCGCGCTGCAACTGCGCCGGTTGCGCGAGCCAGGCCGCGCGAAGGGTGCCGGACGCTGCGGTGACGTCAGCTCCCTCGGCACGCAGCTCGGCGATGATCGCTCCCCCTTCGAGCAGCAGACGGCGCTGATGAAGGAGAGCAGGCTGATCGTCTTGCAGCATCTCGAGGATCGTGTCGAGCGCACCGCGGAGGTCGCCCTCGCTCTCGGCTACCGCGACCGTCATCATCACCCGGTCGTACCAGATCTGCCGCTCCGAGGCACCGGTCTCCTGGAACGCCGGCAGCCAGTCGCGCAGCATCTCCGCGGCCTCGGCCGAGCGTCCGCGCCAGGCCAGCACCCGCACGCGCGTCATGCTCATGTACATGCGGAAGACGCGCAGTGTCCCCTGCACGAAGTCTCTCGACAGCATCTCTTCGACCCGCTCGATCTCGCCGAGTTCGAGCAGGGGCACGACCATGTTCTGCGCCATGATCGACCCCGAGGTGCGTTCGACGCGGAGCTCGCGAGCCCGACGCAATCCTTCTTCTGCGACCTCGACCGCCTCGCGGTAGCGCCCGAGCAGCGTGAGCAGGTCGGAGTAGTTCACGCGATAGCGCATCTCGGCGGTCGAGCCCGTCGCGAGTTCACGGGCCCGTTCGTATTCGCGCACTCCCGCCTCGACCTCGCCCAGGTGCGCCAGCGAGCCTCCGCGGACGTTCGCCGCGATCGACAGCTGGTCCGTGGACTCGGCTCCCGCCGCCCCGCGCTCTGCCTCATCGGCAAGGCGGATCGCCTCTTCGCGGTCGCCCGCGATCATTCGGCGGCTGGCGAGCTGGTTGAGCAGTTCTGCCCGGAACACCTCGTCACCGATGCGCTCCTCAGCGATGGCCAGCGCCTGCTGCAGCAGCGGGATCGCCCCGAGGCGCCCGAGATTGACGAGGTACAGCGCCTTGTTGCGGAGGAGTCGTGCGTGCAGGCGCGGGTCTACCGTCGCGGGGTCGACCTCGGCGAGTGCCACGTTCGCCACCGCGAGCGCACGCTCCCCATCGCCCGCGTTGCGCAGGATGGAGCCCAGCACGAGAAGCAGATCGAGACGCTCGACGCGTGCGGCCTCGGTCGGATCGGGCACCAGCGGCCACAGCTCCAGCGCGAGCTCGCCGAAGCGGGCAGCGCTCGCGAACGCGTACTGCGCCTTCGCGTGGCGCATGGCATCGGCGGCGGCGACGAGTGCCTTTCTGTTGTCTTGTGCGAGTTGCCAGTGATAGGCGAGCGCGGCGGCGTCGTTGGTGTCTGAGCCCACGCACTGCGCCTCGAGCGTCTCGGCGTAGGCGCGATGCAGCCGCGCCCGCTCTCCGGGGAGCAGATCGTCGTGCACGGCCTCGCGCAGGAGCGCATGCCGGAACCGGTAGTCGTCGTCGCCCACGACGAGGATGCCACTGCGGGTCGCCTCGCGGATCGCCTCATCGAGGCGCTGCTCGGGGAGGTCGACGAGGCGCGTGATCAGAGGGTGCGACAGCGGGCGCTCTGCACCGGAGACGACCTGCACGACGTGACGCGCATCGTCGCCGAGCCTGTCGAAGCGGGCCAGGAGCAGGTCGCGAAGCCCGTCGGGGAGGGGTCCGTCCGTGCATCCGGCGATCTCTTCGATGAAGAAGGGGACGCCCTCGGCCCGCTCCTGCATGCGGTCGAGCGCTGTCTCGGTGAGCGGGCGGCCGGTGATCTGCTCGGCCAACTCGCGCACGGCGGCGTCGTCGAGCCTGGCGAGGGTTACGTGTTCGAGCAGTCGGGCCCTCGTGGCCTCGCCGATGAAGCGGCTCACCGCGTCGCCACGGCGAACATCGTCGCTGCGGCAGGTGATGAGCAGCAGGATGCGCCCGCGGCCGAGCGCACGCAGGAGAAAAGAGAGGATGGCGAGCGTCGACTCGTCAGCCCAGTGCAGGTCTTCGACCACGAGCACCTGCGGGGCGCGTTCGGCAGCCGCCTCGATGAGAGAGGCGATTGCGTCGCGGAGGCGCTCAGGGCTCGTGCGATCGCGGTCGGTGGGCGAATCGGCGAGCTCGGGCAACAGCATGCCGAGCGCTTCAGCGCCGACCCCGACCGACTCTCGCACCCGGTCGACGCCCATGCGCGTGACGATGGAGCGGAGGATGCCGGTGAGCGGGCCGTAGGGCGTGCGCGATGCGCCGAGGTCGAGGCACCAGCCCACGTGCACATCGGCGGTCTGCTCGATCTCCGCCGCGAACTCTCGCAGCAGACGCGACTTGCCGATGCCGGCCTCACCCTCGACGAGCAGGGCTGCAGGGACCCCCTCGCGCACCCCGGCGAACGACCGGCGCATCTCGGCGAGCTCGGCCGCACGACCGACCATCGCAGCGCTCGAAGCGGAAGGGGGCATGGACTCATCGTCCCACCCCCGACCGACATTCGGGGCGGCCTGCGTCTCGATCCGAGCGACGACGGCACTCACCGCGCGGTGGCGGTTTCGCAACCGGTTGTGGCGCGCGCGGTCGACGCGCTGCGGGTCGTGCTGCCGGCGGTGCGACCGGACAAGCGGCGCAGCATCCGGCGCATCGCCCCCGCAGGACGCGGCACGATCTGATCGGCGTGCTCGAGCAGGAACAGTCGCCGCGCGGCGGCGCGCTCCATCTGCTCCTGGTCGTGCTGGGTGAGCTGCTGGCTGAAGTACGGGTGCTCGAACATGGGGTTCTCCTCGACGGTTCGCTGTATCCCTACACTCCGCTCTGAGGTACCCGGCCGACATCGGACAGATGCCCTATCTTTCGCCGGGCTGGGACTAGGGATGCCGCGGGTCCGCCGCCGTCGGCCGTCACCCCACATCAGGCCGTCGCGCCGCAGCAGGCCGATCTGCGCCAGAACGGCCTGATCTCGCGTGTTCGCCTGACCCGGCAGGAGGGACCTGACCCGGCAGGAGGCAGAAGTGGAAGCCGCCGGTCTAGCGAGGAGGAGTGCCGAGGCGCAGCAGCGCGCGCCGCGCCGACGGGCGCGACTGCGAGGGCACGAGGATCGCGAGCACGCGCACCAGGGTCGCCATCCACAGCAGTCCGAGTCCGACGATGACTGCTTCGAGAGCGGTAGCCGGATACAGGCCGAACGGGACCCACAGCACGACAGCGACCGCGATGAGGAGACCGACGCCGATCGACGTGATCAGCAGTGCACGGGCATGCCCGGGAATCGAGGTCACGGTGGTCGCGGCCGCAGCAGCGAACAGCACCAGCGTCGCGAAGGCCGCGATGTCGTGCGGGATCGGCGCCCGGTGCAGCGGCAGCAGCCCTACCGCGGCGAGCGCCAGGCCCGTGGCCGCCCACAGCGCCACGACCCCGGCGATGCGCGGGAGCGCGGCATCGCCGAGCAGGCGGTGCAGGTCGCGGCCGATGTACGAGCCGACGGTCGCGATGAGAAGGCCGGCGACCAGGAGCGTGCCGTTGAAAGCCCAGGATCCGGATCCGAGCTGCGAGAAGTTCTGCTCCCACCAGCGGGGGTCGGCCGCGGTGACCATCGCGAAGAGCGTGCCGATCACGAGGAACCCGAACAGGAGGGCGGCGAGGTCGGCCGTGCGCAGGTCGACTCCGGCTCCGAACGCGAAGCGCCCGCCGACTGCGGACGCCACCCCCGTCAGGAGTCCGCCGCCGATCGCCGCGAGTTGCAGGCCCTGGAGCCCGGCCGCGAGGACTTCGGCAGCCAGCAGCACCCCCATCATCGTGACGGCCCCGAACGCGACGGTGAGAGCGCCGGTCGAGAGGTCGGAGACCACTGCCTGCCACCGCGGCATCGGCGTCGTCTCGCCGCGGCGGTGCATCAGCGTGCTCGCGAGGAACGCGACGGCGGCGACCACACCCGCGATCACCGCGGCCGGCATCGCGAGCGCCCCCTCCCCCGTGAGCGGGCGCGCCTCACCGCCCAGGAAGAGCATGCCGACAGACGTGCCAGCCACGAAGCAGACCACGGTCGCCCAGACCGCCCTCGTCTCACCCCGCAGCTTCGCGTCCTGCTCCATGCGCCCATGCAAGCACGCACCTCGGACGCGGGGAAGGCCCGCTCGGTCGGCGGCACCCCGAGAACGGTCGAGTCCGTCAGGCGTGTTGCAGTGCCTTGGGAGTGAAGTAGGTGACTTCCCCGGTCTCGTCTTCGATGCCGAAGATGAACTGTCCCGAGGGCGTCGCGCAGATGTCGATGACCTTTCCTCGTGAACGAGGAGTGACGACGTCATCGCCCGGCTTGAACGTGGTCTTCGTCATGTCGCGATCGTACAACGCGCGCCGGGACACCCGACGCTCAGGCCGCCAGGCGACCTACCGCTCTGGCGCGGATGAGCACCGCGGTGCCGTCGGAGTAGGCCACCGGGAGCTCCTCCACGGCGACGACCTCGATCGTCGCGGGGTCCGCTCCCGCGAGCCGGGCACGCTCGGTCGCCTCGGCCGCCGCATCCGCGCGGGAGGCCCGCTGGTCGGTGGGGTCGACGCGATAGATCTTCTCGATCTGACCGGCGACCTCGCCGAGAGCTGCACCCACCGCGTTGGCCGCGCCGAAGTGATCGGGGCGGATCAGTTCGGCGACGCCGTCGAGCTCGGTCGGGGCGATGATGCCGCCCCCGCCGACGAGGATCACCGGCACGGGGGCCGCGTTCGGTTTCATCCGGTCGATCGAGTCTTCGAGGATCTCCCGCATCGCGGTCCATGCCGCAGCGCCGACCGCCCCAGGAACGGCCGGAGCATCGAGCCCGTCGATCTCGGCACCGCCGACCGCGAGGGCGATGTCGGTGGCCGTGAGGGTGCTTCCCCCGAAGGCCAGACCTTCCTGTGGGAGCCGATAGCCGACGCTGTCGGGGCCGACGGTCGTACCGTCAGCGGTCTCACGGATGATCGTGCCGCCGCCGAGGCCGACCGACAGCACGTCCGGCATGCGGAAGTTCGTGCGGATGCCGCCGATCTCGACCGCGTGCGCCGACTGCCGAGGGAACCCGTCGACGAGCACGCCGATGTCGGTCGTGGTGCCGCCGATGTCGACCACCAGGGCATCCGTGGCGCCGGAGAGGTGTGCGGCACCGCGGATGGAGTTCGTGGGCCCGCAACCGATCGTCAGCACCGGGAACTCCAGCGCGTACTCGAGCTGCATGAGGGTGCCGTCGTTCTGGCCGAAGTAGGGGGTGGCCGGGATGCCGCGTTCGCGCAGGGCAGCGACGAAGCCCGCGGCCATCTGCCGGAGCGTCTGCATCAGCGCCGCGTTCAGCACGGTCGCGTTCTCACGCTCGAGCAGTCCGAGCGAGCCGATGCGCGCCGACCGCGAGACGGGAACACCCAGCTCCTCTGTCACGATCTCGGCGACCCGCTCCTCCTGGCTCTCGTCGATCGGGGCGAAGACCCCGACGACGGCGACCGCGTCGACCTCGCCGCGCATCCGTGCGCAGGCTTCGCGCACGGCATCCTCGTCGATCGGGGAGAGCACGCGTCCGTCGACCTCGAAGCCCCCGGCCAAGAGGTGGGCGTGGTCGCCGATCGCCGCACGCAGGTCGTCGGGCCAGCCCTCCAGCGGCGGGACGGCCGTGGTGGCCGGTGCACCGAGGCGGAGGATGCCGACACGACCGAGGCCGCGCCGCTCGACGATCGCGTTGGTGCAGTGGGTGGTGCCGAGCATCGCATGCCCGATCAGGGCGGCATCGACTCCGGAGGCCGCGAGCACGGCATCGATCGCCGCGGCAACGCCGTCGCCCGTGTCGGCCGTGGTCGGGCGCTTGACCGAGGCGACGACGTCGAGCCGCTCGTCGAGGATCACTGCGTCGGTGTTCGTGCCGCCGACGTCGATGCCGATGCGATACCTGCCGGCCATCACGCGGCCTCCTCGTCCGTCGTGTGCGCACCGGAGCGCTGCGCGATGTCTTCGACCGGAACCCACTCCACGTCGTATCCGAAGTGGGCGGGACCGGCGGTCTCCAGGCCGATCGGCGTTCGCCACTTGTCGTGGCAGGGAATCGCGATGACCGCGACCCGAGCGCCGTAGCGGAGGGACTCGGTCGTGATCGGCATCCCGGTCGACAGGTCGAGCACCGCGATCAGGTCGGGCGTGACCGCCGCCAGCACGCCGTCGCGGCGGCCGAGCAGCATCTCGTTCTGGAAGTCGAGGCGGAACGCGCTCCCCCGGTCGGTGCCGACGCCGACGAGCTCGGCCGCCCCGCGGGTGAAGCCGCCGTCGACGGAGCGCTGCAGGTCAGCCACCTTGCCGTCGAACAGCCGCACCGCATCGAGGTCGGCGCACAGGGCGTCGATCCGCTCGTCGTCGCGCAGCTCGCGTCCGGCAGCGTCTCGTCCCCGCAGGATTCGTCCGATGCGCTGGGCGAGCCCGAGGGTTCCGGGGATCGCGCACTCGCGCACGACCTCGCCGCCGTAGGCGTAGTCGATCATGGTCGCCCCTCCGCCCATCTCGACCGTGACGGCCCGCGCGATGCGCTCCGACCAGCCGCCGTCGACCGGTCGGCTCACCACCTCGTTGCCGTGGTGGTCGACCAGCACGGTCGTGCCCGGTCCGTAACCGGCCAGGTGGAAGGTGACCATCTGCGCCTCGGGGAAGGCTCGTCCCATCGCGTCGCCGTCGACCACCGGAAGACCGGCGAGGGCGGCTGCCGCGATCGGGATCATGGAGTTGCCGCCGCCGACCTCGATCGGCATCACGGCAGTGGCCTTGCGGCCGACGGCGCGCTCGATCGCGTGCAGGGCAGCGAGCAGCTCGGATTCGGCCTGGATGCGCTCGACACTCACCGACGGCGCACCGATCCCGCCGATCGGGATGACGAAATCGTCGTCGGTCAGGTCGTCGACCGCCACCAGCGGCACCGGTCCGTGCAGACGGATCAGGCGCTTGGCGATCAGCGAACCGACGTGGGGGTCGCCCCCTCCTCCGGTACCGAGCACGGCAGCCCCGAGAGCGATCTCGTCGATGTCTGCTTCTGTGAGGAAGGGCGCGGTGGTGCCGGAGGTCATGCGTTCACCTCATCCGTGACGGATGCCGCGGCATCCTGCTGCACGCGACGCCGGAACGGCAGCAGCGCGAGGTAGGCGACGAAGCCGACGAGGAGACCGTCGAGAGCCGAGATCGAAGTGATCGTGAACCAGCCGAAGCCGGGCCCGTCGGCCGGGTTCGTCGTCGCGACGGCCACGAAGATCCCGACCACCCACGCCGCGATCGACCAGCCGTCGACCAGCGGCACCGTGGCGCCGTGCGCCCAGCGAGCCGTCTTGCGGCCTGTGAAGAACGACGCCAGGTAGACACCGCCGTAGGGGGCGATGATCGTGCCGATCACGAGGATGAACTGCACGAAGTAGTCGGCCGCCCCGATCACACCGACGACGATGCCGATGGCGCCGAGCACGATCGTCACGGTGCGCCGGCTCAGTCGCTCGCTGATCGACGCGAACGAGAGTCCGGCCGAGTAGAGGTTGGTCGTGTTCGTGGTCCACTGCGCGAGGATCAGCACGATCACGGCGACGCCGCCGAGGCCGAGCGCGAAGAAGATCGCCATCAGCTCCGTGCCGTTCATGATGCGCGCGAGCAGGATCGCGACGACCAGGATGATCGAGTTGCCGAAGAAGAAGCCGACGAACCCGGCGATCATCGCCTGCTTCGGGGTCTTCGCCCAGCGGGCCATGTCGGGGGCGAGCACGACACCGAGGATGAAGATGCCCATCACGAGCGACACCGCGCCGCCGAAGGTGAACGTCGCCTCGACGGGAGCATCCAGTCCCGCCGAGCCGTTCACCGTGAAGGCGACGATGACTCCGACGATCAACAGCAGAAGCAGCAGCGGCACCGCGAGCGTGCTCAGGCGGTTGATCGAGCGGTAGCCCCAGAACGCGGTGATCGCCATCAGCACGCCGCCGATCGCGGTGAACACCTGCACCGGCACGTCGATGCCGGTGAACTCGGTGAAGGCGATCTGCGCGTTCGCGCCGAAGAAGCCCGCCTGCACGGCGTACCAGCCGACGAGGCTCACGGCGATCGCCAGTGCGAGGATCGCGCCGCCGATGCGGCCGAACACGGCGCGCGAGATCATCGCGGTGGAGAGGCCGGTGGCGGCTCCCACGTAGGCGCAGGCCATCGCGAGCAGCCCGAGCAGGAGCGAACCGAGCATCGTCGCGCCGATCGCCGGCCAGAAGGCCATGCCGGAGGCGAGCGAGACGCCCAGGAACGCCCCGGAGAGGTCGATGCCGATCGCGATCCACACGGTGGCGATCGACAGCCAGCTCTTGCGCTGATCCTGCGGCACGACGCCGTGCTCGTAGTCGGTGGAGGTCATCATCTATTCCTTGAGAAGTGGCCCTGCGAGTCCGTCGGCGGGGATTCGGGTTCCCGGAGTGCGGACGACTCGCAGGGCGGGTCGGGGGCGGCCTGTCGTTTCGGCCGGATCTTGCGATGCCGGTCGGAGTTCGTGGCTCCGAGCCGGCGAGGGGTGTGCCGCATCGGTGCGGCGGGATTCATCGGGAGAGGATCGTGGAGAGGTGTCGCCAGGCCTGGTCGAAGCGCTCGCGGTAGACCTCGGGCGTGTAGTGGGTGAGCTGGAGGAACAGCCCGTCCATGACGACGAACACCAACGCCGTGAAGCCGTCGGCGTCACCGGCTGCGAAGGTGCCGGCCGCGACACCGTCTTCATAGGTACGGCGCACGGCGGCAGCGAGCGTCGATTCCGAGTCGAGGAAGATCTGCCGCAGCTGCTCGCCGCCGGGGCCGTACTCGGTGACGGCGGCTCTGAGGCTGAATTCCGCGAGGTCGGGCCGGTCGCGGTAGTAGGCCTCGATGCCACCGAGGAGGTGCTGCAGACGCGCGAGCGGCTCCATCTCGGAGCTGCGTCGCACGAGCTCGTCGAAGAAAGAGGTGTGATCGACCGAGACCGCGGCATACACCTCGGCGTAGAGCGCCTCCTTGCTCGGGAAGTGCGCATAGAGAGAAGGCGTCTTGATCCCGACGGCCTCGGCGATCTCGCGCAGGCTCGTCTCGGCGTAACCCTGGCGCGCGAAGATCGTGCGGGCCTCAGCGAGGATCGTTGCTCTGGTCATCTTCTACCTAACGACTATTAGTTAGGCAGAGCGTAACCCCGCATCTCCCCGTGACGCAAGAGCCGTAGAGAGATGCAGCGAGGCCCCGCAGGATCAGGGAGCGGGAATCGACACCACGGCGTTGCTCTTGCGCGCCTCCTCGGCGAGCCACACGATCCGGTGTGTGGCGAGACTCTCGGCAGGACCGGACAACAGTCCGGAGCGGTTCCCCGTGCGCAGCGCCTCGAGGAAGGCATGGACGAGCGCATCGTCCGCGCCGCCGTGCCCATCCGCAGCGCTCGCATTGCCCCGCGACTCCGGCACGACCTCGTACTTCTCGTCGCGCGCGAAGTCATGGACGATGAGGGTGCGGCCATCGCCCTCGATACTGCCCGCGGTGCCGAACAGACGCGTCTTGCGGAAGTCGAGCTCGGTGAAGGCGGTGACCGTGAACGATGCCGTCACACCGCCCCGATACTCGATGTTGACCACCTGATGGTCCACGACATCGTTCTGCCCGTCGAAGACGCAGCGACCGTACGGCCCATCGCGAAGGGCTCGATCGACCCCCGCTGCCGAGACGTCGGTCGTGAGTACCGCGAGTGGCCAGCGCTCGAACGTCTCGTCTCCGAGGAACCCGCGATAGATCTTGGTCGCCGAGTAGGCGCACGAGTTCTGGAGCGGGCAGTCGAGACAGCGCGCGGTCGCCTCAGCCGGCTTGTTCTCCGGACGGAAGTGCAGCAAGCTTCCGAACGACGAGACCCGCTCCGCAGGGAGTCCGACGATGTACGAGAGCCAGTCGATGTCATGACTGCTCTTGGTGAGCAGCATCGGACCGGAGTCTTCTTCCCGCGCCCAGTTCCCCCGCACATAGGAGTGCGCGAAGTGCCACCATCCGATCGGTTCGAGATGCTCGACGGACACGAGATTTCCGATGGCACCGTCGTCGAGCAAGCTCTTGAGCGCGCGGGAGTAGCCGGAGTACCGCATCACGTGACAGACGGCGAGCATCACCCCCGCGTCTTCTGCCGCGGCGACGATGCGGGCGGATTCCTCTTCAGTCGGCGCGATCGGCTTCTCGAGCAGCAAGTGATAGCCCGCCCGAGCGAGGCCGATCGCGGGTTCGGCATGCAGTCGATCCGGGGTGGCCACGACCGCCGCATCCGCGACTCTCTCTGCACGGACGGCGACGTCCTCCCAGGTGTCGAAGAGCTCGACCGGCTGCGCGGCGAACTCCGCGAGGAACACTCTCCGCCGCTCCGGATCCGGCTCGACCACAGCGGTGATCGTCGCTCCCTCCGCCACTGCGCGCCGCGCATAGCCGGTGCCCCGCGATCCCGCCCCGATGATCGCCAGGCGGAGTGGATCTGCGACGGTCATTTGAGTGCTCCTTGGACGAGGCCCGCGACGAATTTGCGCTGGAAGATGAAGTAGAGGACGACGATCGGGACGATCACGATGATCGTGCCGGCCGCCAGAAGCGGGATGTTCTCGCCGTACTGCTGCACGAAGGTGCCGAGTCCGGACGGGGCAGTCCGTCGTGCGGGATCGCGGATCAGGATGAGCGCGAGGAGGAACTGGTTCCACGCCCACATGAAGGTCAGCAGCGCATATGTGATGATGGCCGGCTTCGCCCCGGGGATGAGGATCTGCATCAGGGTGCGGAATCGACCGGCACCGTCGAGCTGCGCAGCTTCGATGAGCTCGGGCGGCACAGACTCGAAGTGCGTGCGCATCCAGAAGATGCCGAAGGGCATGAAGGCGCCGACCAACGGCAGGATGACCGCCCAGTATGTGTCGATCAACCCGGTCGACCTCATGGAGAAGTAGAGCGGGATGACGATCGCCTCGTAAGGGAGCGTGAGCCCGGCGAGGAAGAACGCGAACAGCACGCCCTTCGCAGGCATCCTCATCGTCCCCATCGCATATCCGGCGAGGGTGGAGCAGATCACCGAGATGGGTACGACGACGACTGCGATGATCGCGCTCGAGGCGAGCAGCGAGCCGAAACCGGCCATGCTCCAGGCGGTGAGGAAGTTCTCCCAGTGCGGCTCGGCCGGCCAGGTCAACCGGGGCACCAGGGTGCCTGACGGCTGGAGGGCGGCGGACACCAGGGCGAGGAACGGGAGGATGACGCTGAGCACGGCGACGAGGAGGAAGCCCGCGGAGAGCAGGCGGGAGGTACGTGATCTCATGCGTTGCGACGTCCGATCCTGCCGATGACGGCGACGAACACGAGGATGATCGCGCTCAGCACGGTGGCCAGAGCACAGGCGAGCCCGACCTCGTTCGATGTGAAGACGAGCTTGTAGATGAGCACTCCCGGCACGATCGTCTGGTAGCCGGGACCACCGCCGGTCGTCACGTAGACGATGTCGAAGCTCGCCAGCGCCGCGATCATGGTGACTGTGGTCGCGACGACGACCTCCGCCCGGACTCCGGGGACGGTCACATGCCAGAACTGTCGGATCGGACCGCAGCGATCGAGGCGCGCCGCCTCGTAGAGCGACGGATCGATCTTCTGGATGCCGGCGAGCAGCAGCATCATGCACAGGCCCGTGGTCACCCAGGTGCCGATCACTCCGACCGCGGGGTAGGCCCAGGTGAAGTCGCCGAGCCATGCCCGCGCCACATCCCCCAGCCCCATGGCCGTGAGCACCTGGTTGATAGGCCCGTCGGCGGCGTAGAGGTAGCGCCACACGACGCCGACAGCGACGAGCGGGAGGATCTGCGGGAGGAACAGCACCGTGCGGACGAAACCCGAACCTCGTCGAGGACGAGCAGCGATCACCGCGGCGATGATGAGTCCGAGGATGACGGGGAACACCGTGTAGAAGACGATGAACCCGAGCCCGTTGCGCAGTGCGACCAGCAGTCGCTCATCGGTCGCGACCTTCACGTAGTTCTCGATGCCGGCCCAGGTGGCGGCGCCGATGCCGTCCCATTCCCAGAACGACAGCCAGATGCTCTGCACCCAAGGAGCGATGGTGAATGTGCCGTAGAACACGAGGGCCGGCAGCAGGTACAGGAGCGCGCTCCAGCCCCGACGGGAGGGACGGGAGGAGGCGACCTTGGGGCCGGACTCCTCCCGCTCCCGAGACGAAGTGGTCGTCATCGATCAGCCGGCGTGGGCGGCGGCCCAGTCGCCCTGAACCGATGAGAGGAAGGCGTCGACGGTCGTCTGACCGGCGATGAGCTGCTGCGTGCCCGCCTTGAGCGCGTCGTTCATCGTCGCGGTCGCATTGTTGTTGAACGCGACGAGCCCATCGGCGTCGGCGATCTGCGCCCACGCGGCGACGATGTCGCCCTGGAGGGTCCCGTCTTCGGCCACGGCCACGGTCGGGTCGTTCGGCATGAAGCCCTGTGCGAACTGCTGCTCACTCGCCTCGGGCGAGCGCAGGAAGTCGAGGAACGCCGCGGCCTCGTTCGGATGCTCGCTCTGCGAAGAGATGGCGTATGCGACCGAGGTGCCGATCCCCGTGACATTCTCGCCGGGGAAAGGAAGGAAGCCCGCATCGGCGCCGAGGCCGTCGCCGATCTTGCCGGCGTCCCAGATTCCGTCGACAAGGAAGAGCCCCTTACCGGCGATGAAGTTGTCGACGGCGCCCTGGAGGTCGGTGCCGTTCACGGTGGTCGGGTCGCCGAGGTAGCCCGCCTTCTGCCAGTCGACGAGCGTCTGCGCCGCGTCGCGGTTCGCATCGGTCTCGAAGGTCTCGCCCTCGTGCCCGAAGGCCCAGGCGTTGGCGGTGTCGGCACCGGACGATCCTTGACCGAGCAGCTGCACGACGAAGGCGGCATGCCCTTCGGCGTTGCCGACCTGGACCGGAAGCGCGCCCGCGGCGGAAGCCGTCTGCAGCGCCTTCTCGAAGTCGGCCGGCGACTGCGGCGCCTCGATCCCGAGCTGCGCTGCGAGCGCCTTGTTGTAGTACGCGCCGACCAGCGAGAAGCCCGCCGGCGCCGCATAGAGGGCGCCACCCTCGCCCAGCGTGGTGCCGTCGTCGGCGACGCGCCACTGGTTGAGCTGGTTGGCGGGGTAGAAGTCGTCCCACCCGTAGAGACCGGCGTAGTCGTCGAGCGGCAGCACGAGCTTGTTCTTGACGGTGTTGGCCACGGCGTTGAGAAGCACGATGTCGGGCGACTGGTCGCCGGACAGGTTCAGGTTCACGCTCTGGTTGTAGTCGTCGTAGTTCGTCTGGGAGTACTCGATGGTGATGTTCGGGTGCTCAGCCTCGAAGGCCGCGATGGTCGCCTCCGTGGCGGCTCCGGACTCCGGGGTCGACATCAGCGTGAGCGTGATCTCGTCGGTGGTCAGCTCGGTGCTGGCTTCGACGTCTGCTGCGGGACCGCTGGTCGTCGCGCCGGGTGCGCAGGCGGTGAGAGCGATGCCGAGGAGGGTTCCGGCCGCAAGCGGCGCGAGGACGAGTCGGGTGCGTCTTTGCATGAGTGTGTCGCCTTCGGGTGAGGGGAGCGTATTTTGCAACACTCCGGGGTAATTCATAATTTAGAACTCGACGGGCCGCACTGTCAAGCGACGTGCGCACCGGATGTGATAGTCAGGACTCGTGACATCTCAGCCGCTCGGCACCGACCTCGCAGCCATGCGGCGACTCAACGACCACGCCGTGCTGACAACCCTCTGGGAGGCCGACGGACCGTTGACCGCCACTCAGCTCGCGACCGTCACCGGCCTTTCCCGCACCACCGTCGAGGCCGTGCTGCCCGGGATGCTCGAGAGCGGGCTCGCGCTCGCCGAGCAGTTGCGCCCCAACCGAGCCGGGCGCCCAGCGAGGGGCTACAGCTTCGCGGCCGAGCACGGCGTGTCCGTGGGCATCGACATCGGCCCGCACGGCATCGCCGGCATCGCCGGCGACCTGCGCGGCACGGTCATCGCGCCGCACCGCCGGATCGAACAGGACCTCTCCGACGGGGAGGACGCCGTCGCTGCCGTCATCGACCTCGTCAACACGCTGCTCGACGCGGCGCCGGCCACCCGCGAGCTCGCGGCACTCACAGTGGGGATCCCCGGCATCGTCGACGCGAGCGGACACCCCGTGAAGACGACCGTCGTCCCCGACTGGCTGGCCGCCGACATCGACGCCCACCTGCGGCGCGCGTTCCCCGAAGCGAAGATCGCCTTCGACAACGACACCAAGCTCGCGGCGATCGCCGAGATCGAGAGCGGCGCCGTCGGCCCAGATGAGACCGCCGTCCTGCTCAGGATCGGCAACCGGATCTCCGCGGCCTCCATCGTCGACGGCCGCGTCGCCCGAGGCGCACACGGTGCGGCGGGCGAGATCGGGGCACTCGGCCGCGTCGCGTGGCCCCAAGCGCAGCAGCGCCTCACGACCCGCGCCGCCGGCCAGATCGAACGCCTGTTCCTCGGAGGCGATGATCTGTCCGATCAGGCCGACGCCGCCGTCTCCGAGTTCGCGGCGGACATCGCCGACGGCCTCGGCGCCCTGGTCCTCGCGATCGACCCGCACGCCGTGGTGATCAGCAGCAGCATCCCTGCCGCATCCATCCGGCTCGCCGAAGCCCTGAGCCGCGAGCTGAGCGGGCGGGCTCTGTTCCTCCCCGAGGTGAGGGCGTCCGTGCTGGGCGCGGCAGCCCCCTGCCTGGGAGCTCTCGCTGTAAGCACGACGGCCGTCCATGAGCGGTTGTTCGACCGCGAGTATTGACAATTACGCCAGAGTCCGGGTTAATTACCTCGCCGGTCGCTTTCGCATCGACGCGTCCGGGAAGAAGATCACCGCCGATCCCCGAGGAGCATGATGACCCGCCCGAAACTCGCACGTCGCCTCACGGCATCCGCCGCAGTGGTGGCCTCCGTGGCCGCCCTCACTCTCCTGGGCCCCGCCGCCTGGGCTGCCGACACGCCCCCGAACCCCGTCGACAAGTCGGGGTACACCCTCGACTTCAGCGAGGAGTTCGGCGGCACGACGCTCGACACCAGCAAGTGGATGCCGAACTATCTTCCGCACTGGGTCCCCGCAGAGGACTTCGCCGACACGGCGGCTCGCTACACGATCTCGAACGGCACCATCAAGCTCCGGGTCGAGCAGAACCAGCCGCCGTGGAACCCCGACCAGGACGGAACCGTGGTGTCGTCCGCGATCCAGACGCACAACCAGAACAATTGGCATCCCTTCAACGGCAGCGCCGTGAACCGCAACAACCTGCCGACATTCGACGGGTACTCCACGAAGTACGGCTATTTCGAAGTGCGTGCGAAGAACTCCAATGCCGGAGGCGGCGGGCACCAGGCCCTGTGGCTCGTGGGCACCAACACCACCGGCGGGCAGTCGGAGATCGACATGATCGAAACGTTCTTCAGTACTCCGAACAGCTGGCGCATCGCCGCCTACGGGTGGGGCGACCCGAACTTCCTCGGTTCGTGGTCTCTCGACACCGTTCCTGTCTCCGGCTCTCCGACGACCGAGTTCCACGTCTACTCGATGGACTGGACGCCCACACAGCTGCGGTTCTACTACGACGGCCAATTGGTGAAGACGCTCAACGACGCTCCGAACACGGCCATGGGCATCATCATGAACATCTACACGGGAGCGGGCTCCGGCCAGCCCAACAGCGTCTGGCCCAAGCAGTGGGAGGTCGACTACCTGCGCGTCTACAAGGACAACGCCGGCTACTCCGAAGCCGTGTCGCCCACGTGGAAGCTCATCAACAACCGGCACCGCGCCGGCGCGATCAACATCGAGCCGAATGACGGGCTGGTGCGCTTCGGAGAGGTGCCGTCGACGTACTGGAGCGCGCAATGGGTGCCGGAGACGGCTTCGGGCACGACGAAGTACCGGAACCGGTGGACCAATCAGTACCTCTACGTGAACGGCACGAACGTGCGGCACGGAACCGCGGCAGCGGCGGGAACGGCCGCCGAATGGTCGACTCCCGACGCCGGCGGAGGGTTCACGCGCATCCAGAACGCCTCGGGTGCCCTCCACGTCGAGAACAACACCGGCAAGGTCGAGTTCGCAAACGTGTCCAGCAGCTGGTGGTCTTCGCACTGGCAGCTCAAAGCCGCTCCCGCGAACTGACCCCGACATCGGGAGGGGGACCCGTCGGTCCCCCTCCCCTCCGAGGAGAACCTCATGCGCACGACACGACCGCGATCCGCCTCCGCACTCCTGCTGACTCTCGCTCTGCTGGCAGGAAGCGGAAGCCTGATCGGCTGCACCGACTCGTCGTCACCGGCCGCCTCCGCCGCCCCGAGTGCGACACCGCCCGGGTTCGATCCGGACGCGACCCTGTGGACTCTCGCCTCGACCGGAGAGGAGCTGTCGCTCGAGGACGAAGATGTGCAGGCTCTGCAAGAGGTCGTGGCTCTGCACTCCGGAGCCTCGGACAACCGTTCACCCGCCACCATCGTGGACTCCGTCGATGCCGAGGAATCGTTCTTCACGCCGCTGTTCGTCGAGAAGCTCGGGACCGACAGCTACCGCGACGCCCTCGTGGCGATGTACGTGGACAACGACCTGACGATCGAGCAGACCGGCGTCGCCTGGACTCCGTCGATGATCGACGCCGGGCGCACGAAGGCGACGGTCGGGTTCGAGTCACTCTTCCGCATCGTCAGCGCATCGGAGGGTTACCTCCACGAGCTCGGCATCGACGCCGGTGCGGAGTTCGCCCAACCCCGGGAGTACACCCTCACGAAGATCGACGGCGTGTGGCTCATCGACGACATCGCGAAGGGACCACTGCGCGCCACATCCGAACCCGCGCCATAACCACTGGCCGCCCTCTCCTGCGCCCCTCTCCTGCGCCCCGGTCCGCAGCCACGGCATCCGCACGACTAGCGTGGGGGTCATGCGCATCCCCGCCGCGATCCGCGCCTCAAAGCGCTCCCCGCTGCTGCAGGTCGTGAAGTCGGCCGCAGCGACGATCGCCGCGTGGCTCATCGCCGGATGGGTGTTCCCCGCACAGCTGCCGGTCTTCGCCGCGATCGCCGCCCTGCTGGTGGTGCAGCCCAGTGTGAACCAGTCGCTGTCGAAGGCGCTCGAGCGCAGCATCGGAGTGATCGCGGGTGTCGTGATCGCCGTCGCGCTGGGGCTGCTGCTCGGCTCGCCCAGCTGGATCGTGCTGCTCGCGATCGTCGTCGCGATGCTCGTCGCCTGGATCTTCCGGGCCTCACCCGGCACCGGCAACCAGGTCGCGATCTCGGCGATGCTCGTGCTGGCACTGGGGTCTTCCAGCCCCGAGTATGCGTTCGCGCGCATCGTCGAGACCCTGATCGGCGTCGTGATCGGCATCGTGGTGAACGCGCTCATCGTGCCGCCCGTGCTGGTCGCGCCCGCACGCCGAGATGTCGGACTGCTCGGCAGCGAGCTCGCAGCGAGCCTGGACCGCCTTGCGGATGCGCTTCCGGAACCGCAGACCCCGGCGAAGCTGCAGGAGCTGATGCTCGAGGTGCGGCTGCTGCGCCCGATGAAGGACGCTGCAGAGGCATCCATCGCCGCCGGCGAGGAGTCGCTCACCCTGAACCCGCGACGCTCGACCCACCGTGCAGACCTTCGCGAGATGCGGACACTGCTCGACCGACTCTCCCCCATCGTCACGCAGACGATCGGCATGACCCGCGCGTACTTCGACCACTACGACGACACGATCGGCGAAGAGCCTGCGGTGGCCGCGATCGCCGAGCAGCTGCGGCGGGCTGGGCATGATGTGCGCCTCGCCGTGCAGATCGCCGAGGCCTCGCCCGAGCCCGACACCATGACCTCGGCGATCCCCGCGCTCACCGCTCCGCTCGTGATCCGGCCACCGTCGTCGCAGCACTGGATCCTGATCGGATCGCTCATGGAAGACCTCCGCCGAATCAGGGGCGAGCTGGTCGACGAGGACTGAGCCCGGCTTACGCTGGAGGCATGTCCGACTTCACCGTCCCGAAAGCACTCGGGGAACTCGCCGCTCTGGAAGACCCGAAGATGCGCGCGGCCAACGAGAAGCGCGGCGACGACCACGGCATCAACCTCAGCCGCATGCGGGCGCTGGCCAAGCGGATCAAGACCGACCAGCTCCTCGCCCAGGAGCTGTGGGCCACCGGCGAGACGCCCGCGCAACTGCTGGCCCTGCTGATCTGCCGCCCTCGCGACTTCTCGGCCGACGAACTCGACGCCATGCTGCGCGAGACCCGAGCACCCAAGGTCAACGACTGGTTCGTCAACTACGTCGCCAAGAAGACCCCGCTCGCCGAAGAGCTGCGACTGCGCTGGTTCGACGACGCCGACCCGACCGTCGCGGCTGCCGCCTGGTCGCTCACGACCGTGCGTGTGGTGAAGGACCCCGAAGGACTCGATCTGCCGCACCTGCTCGACCTGATCGAGCGGGATATGAAGGATGCGCCGTCGCGCCTGCAGTGGGCGATGAACGAGACCCTGGCGAACATCGGCATCTTCCATCCGGAGCACCGTGCGAGGGCGTTGGAGATCGGCGAGCATCTGCAGGTTCTCGCCGACTACCCGACACCTCCGGGCTGCACCTCGCCCTTCGCGCCACTCTGGATCGGCGAGATCGTGCGGCGCCGCGAGGGCTGACCCGCGCCGGCATCGCGCCCCTGAGCTGCGGCACCGTGGCGTGTCTGATCCACGTTCCGCAGCACAGTCGGTAACGTTATACACTTTATTCATTCGCATGTGCACTGGGGGTGACCGTAAGGCGCGGTCTCCGGCACCTGCGATCGAAACTGGGGAAGCATCACCATGGCTACGCAAGACCAACTCAACGCACTCATCGCCGACATCGCGAGTGACATCAACGGGTTCATCGGAGCATCCGTCGTCGATGTCGAGTCCGGCCTCCCGCTCGCCTCGAACTCGGTCCGTCCGGACTTCGACCTCGACGTCGCCAGCGCGTACAACAGCGAGATGGTCAAGAGCAAGCGGAAGACGATCGACGCCCTCCACCTCGACGCGACCCTCGAAGACATGCTGCTGACGCTGGACACGCAGCTGCATCTGCTCAAGATGATCGACGACGACACGTTCATCTACCTCGCGGCAGACCGCCAGGCGACGAACATCGCCCTCCTCCGCTCCGCTGTGAACCGCCACGTGGCGGCCTTGAACGCTTGACCGGTGAGGCCGTCGGAGACGACCGCCCCGAGAACGGCTCGTGGGTGCGCACCACTGCGTCGGATCTTTCGACGCGGCGCGCACGCTGGCGACGCGTGAGTCTGCCGACGCGCTTCCGCCTCGTCTTCGCCGGGCCTGTGGGCGCGGGAAAGACCACAGCTGTCCGCGCGCTGAGCGACATCGTGCCGGTCGACACCGACGTTCCCATCTCGGCAGGCTCCGCGGAGTACGGCGACGGAGAGAAGACGACCACCACGGTGGGACTCGACTACGGCGCCTGGAAGCCCACAGACGAGATCTCGGTGGCGCTCATCGGCGTTCCGGGTCAAGACCGCTTCGCTCACGCACGGCAGAGTGCCTCGACGCCCGACACACGCATCCTGCTGTGGCTGCGTGCAGACCGCGGGAGCATCCTCGACGACGCCGGCGAATGGCTGCCGCGATTCGCTGACGACCACGATCGCCTCGTGATCGCCGTGACCCACTGCGCTGACGATGCGATCGACACGGTGCGCGCGGAGCTCACCGAGACGTTGGACCGCTACGGGATACCCCACACGCGCGTTCTCGCGGCCGACGCGCGCGACCGCGAAAGCGTCATGCGGGCGGCCTGTGTGGCACTGGACCTCCCGGAAGAAGAGTCATGAACGCCTCCACCCGAGGGGGCCACCCCGCTCCGACGAACGAGTCGACGCCTGCGCCGGACGCCGTGCTGATGCATCCGGATCTCGCGGCGAACTGGTCGCTCTGGTCCGGCGTGGTGAGTCAAGCCGCGCTCACGCGGCTTCGGCATCTCGAGGAGCGATTCCCCGAGCTGACCACAGCGGTCCTCTCGACCGCCGACGGCCTGCACATCGCCTCCGTCGGCACCCTCGGTGAGACCGGCGAGCGTCTGGCGGCCATGAACGGCTCGCTGTTCGCCGTCGCCAGGGCCGAGGCCGAGATCATCTCGCGCGGAACGGAACCAAGCCTCTCCGCCGTGGTCTCGGTGTCGATCGGGCAGAGTCAACTGTCGCTGCTCAGCTTCATCCTCGCCCCCTACGGCCAGCTGCTCCTCTCGGTGTCGGCGAAGGGCGTGCAGGTCGGGACAGTGATCGTGCAGGCCCGTTCGGCCGCGTACGAACTCATCACCGCACTGGGGCTCGCGGGCGCACCGGGATGAGGCTGGCTACGCTGAGGCCATGAGCACGCACATCGCCGCAGAGCCCGGTCAGATCGCCCCCATCGTCCTGTTCCCGGGCGATCCGCTGCGAGCGAAGTGGATCGCCGATACCTTCCTCGACGACGCAGAGTTGTACTCCGAGACGCGCGGCATGCTGGGTTACACCGGCACCTGGGAGGGGCATCGCGTCTCGGTGCAGGGCTCCGGCATGGGGCAGCCGTCGATGGCGATCTATGCGAACGAGCTGTTCGACTCCTACGACGTGCAGACGATCGTGCGCGTCGGTTCGTGCGGAGCGCTGACCGAGCGGGTGAAGATCCGCGACATCATCATCGCGAACGGCGCCAGCACCGACTCCGGCATCAACCGGGTGCGCTTCCACGGACTCGACTACGCGCCCGTGGCCGACTTCTCGCTGCTGCGTGCCGCGGTCGAGGCGAGCGAGACCGAACCTCTGGAGTCGACCGTGCACGTGGGACAGCTGTTCTCGAGCGACCAGTTCTACAGCACCCGCCCCGAGCTCACGGAGCCGTTCGTGCAGCACGGCATCCTCGGCGTCGAGATGGAGGCCGCGGGGCTCTACACGCTCGCGGCCTACTACGGTCGACGCGCCCTCGCCATCTGCACGGTCAGCGACCACATCGTCACGGGCGAGGAGACCACCGCGCAGGAGCGCGAGCAGACGTTCGGCGACATGATCCGCATCGCCCTGCGCGCCGCGACCGCCTAGCGCGCATCCGCTCTCGGCCGTCGGCGGACGCTACGGGGTGTCGCCGACGGCGTGCGGGCGGGGCAGTGCCACCATCACGCCGGTCTCGGTGAACTCCTGCTGGATCTCTTCGTCGTGCTTGTAGGTGACCAGGCTCACGCCCACGGCGGCGAGCATCGCGAACACGAAGGCGGGAAGCAGTTCGTAGAGCCCGGTGTCCAGCGCCTTCCAGATGAACACGGTCGCCGCACCGACGAACATCCCGGCCAGCGCGCCCCAGTTGGTGAGCTTGCGCCAGTAGAGGCTGAGCAGGATGACCGGCCCGAAGGCGGCGCCGAATCCCGCCCACGCGAAGGAGACGAGTCCGAGGATCGTGTCGTTCGGGGTGATCGCCAGCACCGCAGCGACGATCGCGACCCCGAGCACACCGAGCCGCCCCATCAGCATGAGCGTCTTCTGCGACGGTGGTGTGCGTCGGAACACGCCGTACAGGTCTTCCACGAGGGCCGAGGAGCACACGATCAGCTGGCTGGAGATGGTGCTCATGATCGCGGCGAGCACGGCGGCCAGGACGAGGCCGGCCACGAACGGATGCAGCAGCGTCTGCGACATGAGCAGCACGACGGTCTCCGGGTTGGCCAGGTCGACACCCGTCTTGGCGATGTAGGCGACGCCGACGAGGCCGGACAGCACTGCGCCGCCGAGGGAGACGATCATCCACGAGATGCCGATGCGGCGAGCACTCTTCGCCTCCTGCGGCGACCGCAGCGCCATGAACCTCACGATGATGTGCGGTTGCCCGAAGTATCCGAGGCCCCAGGCGAGCGACGAGACGATGGCGAGGATGGTGCCGCCGGTGAGCGCTGTGCCGGAGAGCATCGAGAGGTGGTCCGGCGCGACTTCGTTGATCAGCTCCCCCGTCTCGGCCAGTCCACCGATGGCGACGATCGCGGCCACGGGGATCACGATCAGCGCGATCACCATCATGAGCCCCTGCACGACGTCGGTCAGCGACGCACCGAGGAACCCGCCGAAGAGCGTGTACGCGAGGGTGACGCCCGTCACCAGCAGCATGCCGGTCAGGTAGTCGCCGTTGAAAGAGCTCTCGAAGAAGACACCACCGGCGACCATTCCCGACGAGATGTAGAGAGTGAAGAACACGAGGATGACGACACCGGAGACCACGCGCAGCAGTCGCGTCGTGTCGCGAAGGCGGTTCTCGAAGAAGCTCGGCACCGTGATGGAGTTGCGCGACACCTGCGTGTAGGCGCGAAGCCGGGGAGCGACGAGCAGCCAGTTCAGGTAGGCGCCGATGGTGAGCCCGACCGCGATCCACGCCTCGATGAGACCGGAGACGTATATCGCTCCCGGGAGCCCCATCACGAGCCAGCCGGACATGTCGGAGGCACCGGCGCTGAGCGCAGCCACCCACGGCGGAAGATTCCGTCCGCCGAGCACGTAGTCCTCATGGTCGCCGGTTCGCCGGAAGGCGATCCAGCCGATGAGCAGCATCGCCGCGAAGTACACACCCAGCGCTGCGAAAGTGAAGATCTGGTCGGGCATCGTCGTCGTCCCCCCTCGCGGTGAGGCCACCGCATCCGGTCGTCGTTCGATGATGCCAAGAGCGGTTGTCGCCGCGCAGACCCGACTCGGCGCGGCGGCACTTCGGCCGTGCAGAGCAGGAGCACTCACGGATGGGGGATGATCGAGGGACCATGACTTCCACTCCGCGGCTCGACCCCGCCCTCGTTCCGGACGCCGCGGATCCGGATGCCGTCTACCTCGCCTTCGTCGAATGGGCGGAATCGACGGGCATCAGCCTGTACCCCGCGCAGGACGAGGCGGTCATCGAGATCGTCTCCGGCAACAACCTGATCCTGTCGACGCCGACCGGCACCGGAAAGTCGCTCGTCGCGATCGGCGCACACTTCAGCGCCCTCATCGCGGGGCGACGCAGCTACTACACCGCCCCGATCAAGGCGCTGGTGAGCGAGAAGTTCTTCGCCCTGGTCGACGTGTTCGGGGCCGAGAACGTCGGCATGGTCACGGGCGACTCGTCGGTGAACGCGGATGCGCCGATCATCTGCTGCACGGCCGAGATCCTCGCGAACCTCTCGCTGCGCCAGGGCACGGATGCCGACGTCGGCCAGGTCGTCATGGACGAGTTCCACTTCTACGCCGACCCCGACCGCGGCTGGGCGTGGCAGGTGCCGCTGCTCGAACTGCCGCAGGCGCAGTTCATCCTGATGTCGGCGACTCTCGGCGACGTCACCGAGCTCGCCGCCGACCTCACGCGTCGAACCGGTCGCGAGACGGCGACCGTGACCGGTGTCGAGCGCCCCGTCCCCCTGCACTTCTTCTACGAGACCACGCCGATCCACGAGACGATCGACGACCTGCTGAACACCGGGCAGGCGCCGATCTACGTCGTGCACTTCTCGCAGGCCGCGGCCATGGAGCGGGCGCAGGCACTGTCGAGCACGAAGGTCGCCACCCGTGAGCAGCGCGACGCGATCGCGGCGCTGATCGCCGAGTTCCGATTCACGACGGCGTTCGGAAAGACGCTCTCGCGCTTCCTCCGCGCCGGGATCGGCGTGCACCACGCCGGCATGCTGCCGAAGTACCGGCGCCTGGTCGAGCAGCTCGCCCAGCGCGGACTGCTGCGCGTGATCTGCGGCACCGACACCCTCGGCGTCGGCATCAACGTGCCGATCCGCACCGTGCTGCTCACCGCGCTCACGAAGTTCGACGGCACCAGGATGCGGCAGCTGAACGCCCGCGAGTTCCATCAGATCGCCGGTCGCGCGGGTCGTGCCGGCTACGACACCGCCGGTACCGTGGTCGCCCAAGCCCCCGAGCACGAGAGCGAGAACGTCGCCGCGGTCAAGAAGGCCGGCGACGACCCGAAGAAGAAGCGCAAGATCGTGCGCAAGAAGGCACCGGACGGCTTCGTGTCGTGGGGCGAGCCGTCGTTCCGCAAGCTGATCGACGCCGTACCCGAGACTCTGACTTCGCACATGCAGATCACGAGCGCCATGATGCTCAACGTGATCGCGCGCGGCGGCGACGTGTTCGCGAATATGCGCTCGCTGGTATACGACAATCACGAGCCGCGGAAGCGTCAGCGACAGCTCGCACTCCGTGCCATCGGCATCTACCGCACCCTCCGAGAATCGGGCATCGTCGAGAAGACCCCGGAGGGCGACATCCGTCTCACGGTCGACCTGCAGCCGAACTTCGCGCTCAACCAGCCGCTGTCGCCGTTCGCCCTCGCCGCATTCGAGCTGCTCGACCCCGATCCGGCTGCCGGAACGGGCACGGGCTCGTACGCGCTCGACATGATCTCGATCGTGGAGGCCACCCTCGACGATCCGCGCGCCGTGCTGAGCCAGCAGGAGTTCCTAGCCCGCGGCGAGGCGGTCGCGATCATGAAATCCGAGGGCATCGAGTACGACGAGCGGATGGAACTGCTCGAGCAGATCACCTACCCGAAGCCGCTCGACGAGCTGCTGACGGCCGCCTTCGAGACCTTCAGCGCCGCCCAGCCCTGGATCCGCGACTTCGAGCTGCACCCCAAGTCGGTCGTGCGCGACATGTACGAGCGGGCCATGTCGTTCGGGGAATATGTCGCCTACTACAAGATCGCGCGCTCCGAGGGCGTGGTGCTGCGCTACCTCTCCGACGCCTACCGTGCGGCCTCGCAGACCATCCCCGAGGAGCTCAAGGACGAGGATCTGCGCGACCTCATCGAGTGGCTCGGCGAACTCGTCCGCCAGGTCGACTCCAGCCTGCTCGACGAGTGGGAGGAGCTGATCGCCGGCGTCGACAACGGACGCTTCGATCCGCACGCCCCCGATGAGCCGATCGTCCCGCCCGCACCCAAGCGCCTCACGAGCAACATCCGCGCCTTCCGCATCCTGGTGCGCAACGAGCTCTTCCGCCGGGTGCAGCTCGCAGCGCGGGAAGACGTGAACGCGCTGGCCGAGCTCGATCCGGGCTTCGGCGCCGATGCCTGGTCGGATGCCCTCGACGGATACTTCGCCGACCACGACGAGATCCTCACCGGAGGGGACGCCCGCAGCTCGAAACTGCTGATCCTCACGGAGGGCGCCATCTCGTGGACCGCACGGCAGATCTTCGACGATCCCGCCGGCGACCACGACTGGGGCATCTCCGCGACGATCGACCTCGCCGCCTCCGACGAAGCCGGTCAGGCCGTCGTCACGGTCACCGGGGTCGACCGGCTGTAGCCGCTGCACCCTCGCGCTCGACGTCTTCCCTCTCCACACCGACCACCCGGCCGAACCGCCCCAGCGTCTCGCGTCGGTGCGAGGCGGCGATCACCGTCCCTTCGAAGCCTTCGAGCACGTCGGAGATGATGCGCTCCGACTCGGCATCCAGGCTCGCGGTGATCTCGTCGACGATGAGCACGCGGGGCTCGCGGCACAGTGCCCGCGCCAGCGCCAGCCGTGCACGCTGACCCCCGGAGAGGCGAACCCCCTGCTCGCCGAGTTCGTCGTCGAGGGTGATCCAGCCATCGGCCCCCACCCGCGTGAGCGCACCGCGCAGTTGCTCGTCGGTGCGGGTGTCGGAACCGCGTACGAGGTTGTCGCGCACGGTGCCGTGGAAGAGCCGGGCATCCTGCTCCACCACGGCGACGGTCCGGCGGAGATCTTCATCGCGGATGCGGCCGAGCGGGTACACGATGCCCGCCGCATCGACGAGGGCGACCGTGCCGGCCGCGGGATCCCACAGCCGTGCGGCGAGCGCGATGACCGTGCTCTTGCCTGCACCGGAGGGACCTGCGAGACCGATGTGCTCCCGGGCATCGACGTCGATCGACCAGTCGTGCAGCACCACTTTCTGATCGTCGTAGGAGAACGACACCTTCTCGAAGCGCACCCCGAGCGGACCGTCGGGCAACGGGAGCGGACGGTCGACCGGCGCCACTACGGGGGGACGGTGAAGGCCCGCCCCCACGCGATCGGCACTGGCGATGAGCGGATGCAGCTCCGACACGGTGTGCGCGGCATCCGCCACGGCAGCGACTCCTGCGACGGCGAGCGCGATCACGGCCGGAAGCACCGCAGCCTGGGTACTGCCGACCGTACTGCCGAGAAGGAGCGAAGCCGCGATCACGCCGATGACGACGGCGGTGAGGATGAGCTCGCGCATCCCGTCGACGAGGTGGGCGATGGCCTCCCGCCGACGGCTGATGCCTGCCGACCGCCGGGTTCCCGCGACCGCCTCGTGCACGACCCGGCGCTGCAGGCCATAGGCGAGGATCTCGCGCAGCGCACCGAGCGCGTCGACCAGCCGTTCGGACTGCTCCTCGCGCTCCTGCTGCTCGCGCGCCCCGATCCGTCGTGCCGGGCCCGCTCCAGCCCAGGCGGTGAGCGCGACGGCGATCGCGCCTCCGAGCATCACGAGAGCGGCCATCGGCATCACGAGGAACGCGCAGACCAGGGCTCCGACGAACAGGGTGAGCGCAGCACCGATCTGCGCCACCGTGTGCGCGTAGAAGAACTCCAGCTTCTCGATGTCGGTCATCGCCACGGATGCCGCCCGACCGGAGTGCTCACGACGGCGCCCCGGAACACTGCGGGAGTAAGCGTCGAACAGTGCCATCCGCAGCCGGGCGAGCACGCGGTAGGCGAGAGCGTGCGACACGTCCATCTCGCGCCAGGTGAGGAACGTGCGCAGCAGCACGAGGGCTCCGAGCGCTACCCACCAGACGACCGGCGGCCACTCGCCATGCACCACGGCTCCACCGACGCCGAGGGCGGTGAGCACCCCGATGGCGGCGAGTGCGCACAGGCTCGTGGTGGCGATCAGGTAACTGCCGACGATGCGCCGCCATTCCGGTCGCAGTGGGGGAAGCAACCGGGCGAGGATGACTGCGGACGAGGTCATGAGGCCTCCTTCACGAGCATTCCGTCGCGGAGCACCCGCACGTCGGCGACCCTGGCAAGGGCCTCGGGGCGGTGGCTGATCATGAGCACGATCCTCTCTGCGGCGACACGTTCGAGCGTCTCGGCCACGGTCAGGGCGCTGCGGTCGTCGAGCGCGCTGGTCGGCTCGTCGACGAGCAGTACCGGGCGCCGGGCGAGCAGCGCCCTGGCGAGGGCGAGGCGCTGTCGTTGCCCGCCCGACAGGCTCGTCCCCGCCTCCGCCACCATCGCGTCGAAGCCTCCCGGGATGGCCCTGATCTCGTCGAGCACGCCTGCCGCAGCACACGCGCCTTCCAGCGCCTCCTGCCCGGCGTCGAACAGGTCGACGTTCTCCCTGATGGTCCCGGCGAACAGGACGGGCCGCTGTGAGACCACGGCCACGTCGCTCGGCTGGAGGGGGCGCCCATCGAGCTCGACCGTCCCCGCAGTCGCCGGCAGGAAGCCGAGCACGAGATCGAACAGCGTGGATTTGCCTGCGCCCGAAGGTCCGGCGATGGCGTGCACCTCTCCTCGCGCGGCGCGGAGGTCGACACCGCGGAGCACGTCGTGGTCGGCGCCGGGGTAGCGGTACGAGAGCCCGGAGATGCGAAGCACCTCTCCCCCGACCGCCGGCACCATCTCGGCCTCCGGCACCATCCCGGGGGACCGACGGAACGCCCCGAGCGCCGCCAGTCCGGGGACGGCATTGAGCCCGAGGAATCCGGCATGCCAGTGCCGTGACAGCTCGCGCACCGGACGGAACGCCTCGGAAGACAGCAGGAGCAGCGCGTAGACCTCGACGGCGGGCGGGTGCCCGGTCAGGACGGAGACGACCGCCAGCCCGGCAGCGATCACCACCCCCGCCTGCACGGCGAAGTCGGTGATGGCCGTCTCCGCGAGCGATGACCGCATCACGCGCTCGGTGGCGAGGCGCAGGGCCTCCGACCTGGTGTGGAGCCGCGCACGCGTCGCGGGAACATCCCCCAGCGCCCGCAGCGTCGACATGCCGCGGAGCGACTCGAGCAGGTCGCCGCTGAGTGCCTCATAGCTGTCCCAGTGCTCGAACCCGCGTCGGGCGAGCATCCGCTTCCATAGCAGGGGCCCCAGCACCGCAAGCAGGATCCCCACGGCGACGCACAGCGCGATCAGGGGAGACAGCACCGCGATGAGGCCCACCGCGATCAGGCTGCCGACGACGAGCTGCGCCACGGCGGGGATGTACTTCGACACGTAGGCGTCGGTGCCGTCGATACCGTCGCCGAGCGCGAGCTGGGTCGAGCCGTCGCGGAGCGTGGCATCGTGCAACCGCTCGGGGACGAGCGCTGCCGCGACGGCCGCACCGCGCAGGTCTTCTCTGACGCGTCCGCCGAGGCGAGCAGCCGCATCGCCCTGCACCAGCGTCAACAGCACCCGCGTCAGCCCTATCGCGAGGATCGCACCGATGCCTGCGACCGCGCCCGCCGCGTCACCGCGCACGAAGGCGGCGAGCGACCACGCGAGGGCGAGCGCCTGCAGAAGGTGCGTCGCGAACACGACGAGGAGGAGAAGGATGCTCACGGACAGGAGCCAGGGACGTCGTCGCGCTTCGCGCCACAGCTCGGGGACGATCATCATCGTGCACCTCCGGGGGAGTCGAGGAAGGCGAGCGCGTGGAGGATCCAGCGGTCACCGGTCGAAGAGAAGCCGGAGACCGGGCGCGTACCCCTGTCTCCGGCGAGCGCGGCCTCGTAGCAGAGACGGGCCGCGGCGAGATGGGCGCTCCAGAGCGCAGCACCGACGACGGTCGAAGGAGCCGTGATCGGCACGGACCAGGAGCGGACGTCGGTCGCCCCGCGCACCCAGGCCTGGCCGGATGCTCTCGCGACATGCTCGACCTCGGGCGCGGCCGCACCGCTGATCCGGGCGGCGAACTCCGCGGTCGCGGGCGAGCGGCGCCGGCCGAGAGCGCGCCGAGCCGCGGCATCCGGTACCGGGTCGTGGGGGATCTCGATCGCGGCGAGCGGGATCTCCGGCGCGAGCCCTCGACGGATCCACGCGTCGACGTCGGCAGCGCGAGGCACCCCGAGCAGAGACCGGAGCCGGGTCGAGGGGCCGACCTCCACCGGCCCGGCCTGCACCCCCAGCAGGAAGAGCACGGCGGCGACCGCATAGGCGGCATCGGCGATCCACAACGGCCACGCCCGATGCCGGTAGCGCCCGAAAGACCGCCCTGGCAGCACCGCGAACACCACGCGCGCGACGCCGCCGTCTGCCGCGGGTGCGGGCCATCCGTACGCACCGTCGGCGGCGAGGTCACGACGACGGAAGACGCCCTCCTCCTGGTCGACCGTCCAGCGCGCGCCGGTCGCGTCGATCAGATGCGTCTGCACCGGGTAGCACGCCCCGGCGGAAGGCACCGGGCGTCGGCGGATGCGTGTGGCCCGGCCGTCCGTCGTCCGATGGAACTCCCCCGGGTGCCACAGGCCGTCGACGAGCTCCCGCACTCCGCGGCGAGGTTCATCCACCACCGCCCCGGCGCGTTCCCAGGCGTTCGCCCGCGGCCCCGGCGGCAGCGGCCCCGCGGGCAGGCGCGACGTCTGCGCCTCGGCGAGCGGGGCAGGAAGACCAGGGCCCTCCGGGAGTGTGCGATGCATGACCGGCCTCACATGTGCGGAGCCGGGAGGAGCGTGAAGCCCTCCGGGCCACCGGTCCAGGTCGAGCGCCAGCCTCGCTCCTGCGCCGCCTCGCGGAACCGCGGCATCCCGAGGTACGAGAACGCCGCCGGCGCGTTGGGCACGAGGCCGGTCACGATCGAGCGCACCACGCGCAGGTCGGTGCGCCGCACGTCGGAGGTCGTGAGGTCACGCGTGAGCACACGATGCCCACGATCGCGCAGCCGCTCGTACACCTCGGCCATCGTCACCGAGCTGACCTCGCTCAGCGGTCGCACCCCCTGCGCCGGCGACTGGAAGCGGCGCGCCTCGCCGTGCACGGCCGCGTCGAGCCACACCTGCACGTGCGCGCCGAGATCGATCACGTTCTCGAACTGCGACCCCGCCGTGGCCGTGTAGTCGGCGTCGGGACGGAAGTCGAGCGTGAGCCCCTTCGCCATCAGCCCTTCCGCGACCGCGCGGAACACCCACCCGTCGGCCGTCGTGCAGCCCTGCGTGTAGATCCAGGTGTGCACGGCTTCGAGCACCGCCTTCCGCGCGGCGCGCGCCGGATCGAGGGAGGCCGAGAACCCCGCGGCGTAGAGCCCCCGCTCCTCGTCGTACACGAGCGCACCGATCGCGGGGGCGAACTCCGAGGGCATCGACACCAGCCACACGCGCAGGCTGCTCCCCTCAAGATCGTCGAGTAGTCCGGGAACAGTCGCCGGATCGATGCCGAACGTCGGCCCGTCGAGGTGCCACCACACCTCGAGCGCATCCCGCTCGATGACCTCGATCACCCCGCGATCGCGCGCGTCGTCGAAGCCTGCGCCCGTGGCGATGCCGGCGTAGTTCAGGTGGTGCGTCCGCGGCAGCGAGCGGAAGCGCGACTGCCGCCAGTTCAGGTGCACGAGCGAATCCGGCATCCAGACGGATCCGCCGTCGAGGTCGTCACAGCGAGCCCAGAGGGTCGGCGTCGAAGGGAGCAACCGCTGATAGGGGAAGCCGGGGCGCGCGAGCTGCCAGTCAGTGAAACGAGGAAGATCGGCCTCGTCGATGACGGTCGCCCCGTCAGTGCGCAACTCGTCGGCCGTGCCGACCCGGAGTTCCTCGGGCGGAAGCACGTCGGGCAACCAGTTGCCGCAGTAGCGCTCGACGCCCTCGCCGATCGCGGCGATGTGCGCCTGGGCCGGGTCGCCGAACGACGTGCCGAGCGAGACCCGATCAGCGGGCCATTCGCCCAGGATGCGGGCGTCGGCGACGGATGCCGTGAGCGCCAGGTACCGGTGCGGAGCGCCGACCGGATGCGGCACCTCCCGCACCGAGCGGATGATGCCGGTCTCCGCATCGACCAGCGCCTCAGCCGGCAGCGTCGCGCGTTCAGGGGATCGGTCCAGGGTGTCGTGCGCGGTCATGCTGTCCTCTCGTACCGCCAGCGGCCCGTCTCGGGTTCGAAGGCGGATCTGGTGCGGCGGATCGGCCGTATAACCGCCTCGGCCGGAGTGGGCGTCGGGGCGGATACCGGGGTGGATTCCGGGGTGGAGACCCCGGATGGCAGGCCGTTCTCGGTGAGCCAGGAGTCGAGCACGCCCCCGATGCCGCCCGCGCTGCGCAGCCGGGTGCGCACCACTTCGTCGTCGATGTCC
Organism: Microbacterium sp. MYb54; assembly: GCF_002979515.1. Taxonomy (GTDB): domain Bacteria; phylum Actinomycetota; class Actinomycetes; order Actinomycetales; family Microbacteriaceae; genus Microbacterium. The sequence goes on from NZ_PCPA01000007.1 coordinate 180,363, forward strand.
GCGGCCAGCCGGTGTCCCCACGGCCCGTCGACCAGGTGGACCGGCCCCCGCCATGCGGCCGCGAGCCGACCGGCATCCGCGAAGAAGAAATCGTGATCGCCGCGGATCAGGAGCAGCGGCACACGGAGGGCGCCGTACGCGCGGTCGAGGTCGACGGCAGGAGCAGACCAGAGCCGTCGCCATCCGGAAAGGGCGTCCTGCGACCACCCCCATTCGTCCACCACGCGATCTACCCCGACCTCGATCGCCCGCGCCACGCGTGCGTCGAGCTCCTCGTCGGTCAACGGCTCGTGAGAGCGCGCCCCACGACCGTGCTGGTGCCACCACCCGATGCGGTTGAGCAGCTGAGGTCGCCCGCTCTCATCCCAGGCGGTCTCGGCGAGCCCGAGGGCGGGGACCAGGAGCACCAGCGCGTCGACGTCGACGGCTCTGGCTGCCTCCAGCGCGGTGTGCGCGGCGTACGAGCCGCCGGAGAGCACGAGCGGGAGTCCGGGATTCTCGGCCCTGACCTCCTCGATCACCGCGCGTCCGTCTTCGCGCTCGGCGAGGTAGGGGTGCCATTCGCCGTCGGACGAGTGCCGCCCGCGCACATCATGGATCACGCAGCGGTATCCCCGTCCGACCCAGGCGCGGGCGGTGTCACCGTGACGCCAGGCGCCGTAGGGCGTGCGGATGACCACCACTCCCCGAGGATCTGCGGGCTCCCAGACCCAGCCGCGCAGCAGGGCGCCGTCGTCCGCGATCACGGCGTGCCGGCGGGCGTCGCGCGGCGCGGTCATCGGATCACCCGGGGCGGGGCTGCGGGGAAGGAGAGCACCGTGTGCTCGCTGACGGAGCCGGTCGCCGGCGCCAGCTTCCACAGCGTCGTGCGCAGGCGATCGAGCTCCGCCTCACCCCGCGCCCAGGTGAGGATCATGTGCAGCAGGCGGGCGAGGACCAGCACTCTCGCCGCCTCATCGATCGTCACATCGGCAGGGGGTGCCGACCGCTGCCACGCCTCGATGGAGGCCGGCGCGCTGCTCGCGGCCATCCGTCGTGCGGCCACCTGGACAGAGGTGGGGTCATCGCCGTCGATGGCGAGCGGATCGATCAGGAAGCATTCGCCTTCACGGTAGGCGCGGAGCCAGGCGACGCCCCGCTGCGGAAGCCGGTCGAGCTCGGCCCAGCGGCGACGTCCGTGCGCATCCTCGGCGTAGGCGACCACGAGCGCCGCGTCTTCCGGGATCTCTGCGTCCGCGTCGAGAACCGTGATCTGTGCTCCCCAGACCGAAAGCAGGCGCTGTAGATCGTCCACGAGCGGGCCGGAGCCGAGGAGGCAGACGGCGCGGCGTTCGGTCGGCCAGCGGCGCAGCGTGTCGGCGGATTCGCGTTCCTGCACCTCGCCGGCCAGGCGGCGGAGGTAGTCCGCGGCAGCGCCGTCGGTGCCACCGGCGAGTGCGGTGTCCAGGTCGGTCGGCGGTGCGTCGAGCAGCACGAAGCGTCCGGTGCGCAGACGGATCCGGGGGCGACCGTCGGCGCCGGTGACGAGATGCGCCCCGGAATCGGGGAGCGGCAGGATGCGAGGTTCGGAAGTCATGGATTCTCTCGGTGATGGGCCCGGCCGGGCGCGAACGCCCGGCCGGACTGGAGTGCGCTCGAGAGCGCGACGGAAGGATCCGCGATCAGTCGAAGGGGTTCTCGACCAGTGCGTTCGAGTGCGATGCCGACAGGTGCGCCAGCTGCTCGGACTCTTCGATCTCGGCGAGGATCTGCTTTTCCATTTCGTGCTCCTTCAGTGGGGTTTCCGTCCCGCGATCTGAGACAGCGGGTCGGGTTCACGGTGTGTGAACACTGTCGACCCTAAATGATAATGATTCTCAATATCTACTAGGATCGCTGACATGTCCTCCTCCACACCCCTCCTCGCCGCTGATCACCGGGCCGGAGTCGTCTACGAGATCCACGACGACTCCCGGCGTGTCGTCGTCGCCGACAGCTGGCTCGCCGAACATGCGGGCTTCCTTCGCCTCCCCGCCGGAGCACCCGGGCGCTGGGCCTTCGCCGACGACCGGGGCGGCGCGCTGGTCGTCGGGGATGCAGACTCCGCACGCCGCATCCCGATCGCGATTCCGGCCGAGCATCTCGCCTGCGACCTCACCGGACGACACGTGGTCGTCTCGACCGGTCTGGGGATGAATGAGGAGGCCTGGAGCGACCTGGTCTCGGTCGTCGACCTCGCGACCGACACTTCGGCGCGCTTCCGTGTGCGCACCGGCGAACCCGGGGTCGTGATCGCTCCGGATCAGGCCACGGGAGACCAGGCGATCGTGCTCCGCCACCGCGAGCCCGGAGCGGTCGAGGCACTGCCGCTCGCGACGGCTCTCGACGTCGGGCCGCACACGCCGGTCCTCCGTGGACAGATCCTCGACGACCTCGCCGCCGACGGACACGGCGACGTGATCGACCCGGCGTCCGGCATCGTCGGCATCGCGACGAGCCGCGGCCTGGAGCGCTTCGTCATCGATGCGGGCGTGCCCCGCGCGATCGGCATCATCCCGTGGCCCGTCGAAGGGCGCGCGTACTACCTGCGGCTCGCCGGCGACACCGGACGCGCCACGGGGATCGTCCGCGGAGGACCGGCATCCCCGGGTTCATGGCCGGAGTGGACCAACACCTTCGTCGAGATCGACCTCGCGTCCGGAGCATCCCGCGCCGTACCGCTGCCGCCGGGGCTCGCCTTCCGGTTCGCCCTCGCCACGGGTGTCGCGGCCGTCTCCGTCATCCACCCCGACGGCGATGCCGTGATCGTGATCGATCGCGAAGAAGCACGCATCTCGCGGATCACCCCGATCCCGGCGATGGCGCACCCGCCCCGCGCAGGGCAGATGCCGTGGGACGGCGTCGACGGTCGCCCCGCACAGCGCCGGTCCATCGCGCTCGATCCCCGCACCGGAACCATCGCGGTCACCAGCGGCGGAGACGGCACGATCCACCTCGTCGACGACGACGACATCTCGACGATCGAACTCCCCACACCGCTCGACGAAGGCGGACACCTGCTGTGGGCCGGCGGCGACGACCGCGTGCCCGACCTGGTGGGCCGATGAGCGCACATCGATCGATGCTCGACGACGCCCTCACCCGTGCGGAGCGCCACGGTCGACCCGGCCTGCCGCTCGGCGGTTTTACGCTGGGCCGGGCGGACGACCGCTCACGCCGCGGCATCCATCGCCTCGACGGCACGACCGTGATCGAGCCCGACGGCCACCTGCACCGGATCTTCCCCTCACCCGACCGCCGACTCATCGCCGTCGAGTGGGCGCCCTCCGCCGACGAGAACGCCGTCTTCGGCATCGTCGATGTCGCGGGCGGCACGCTGCGCCTGCACCCCGACATCCGCCTGCGCTACGACACCGTGCTGTGGGCCGCCGACTCGCGGAGCCTCGACGTGGTCGCCAGCCGCGACCGGATGCTCGTGAGCCTCGACCTGCAGACCGGCGAACAGCGCCCGGTGCCCCTCGAGCCCGAGGTGCGACTGCGACTTTTCCCCGGCGGAGAGAGCGGCCTGCGCGCCCTCAGCTCGGGTACGCGAGGCGCGACGCTGACCGACCGGGCCACCGGCACGTCACTGGGTCGGTGGCCGGCGCTCCTGCGCGCATCCCCTCTCGACATGTCGGATCGAAGGACCGGAGTCCTGGTGTGGCACGACGGCGGTCTCGATGCCGTGACGAACGACGGCGTGGGGAAGAGCGTCCTGCTCTGGCGCTGGCACGACCCCGACGCGCAGATCGTCGATGTCGCGGTGCACGATGACCGCGTCGTCGTGCTCGCCGTGGTGGACGGACGCAGCGTGCTCATCGACCTGGTCGACGGCATCGAGGTCGAACGCTCCGAAGCGGCCTCGACCGCCGCCGATGCGCTCACCACGACCATGATCGGCGTCGACGACGGCGTGCTGCGACTGGGCGTCGAGGGGCCGCTGACTCCGCCGCAGATCGTCGAGCGCACGAAGGAGGGCCCCACCATCATGCCGTCCCTCGTCCGCACCCTCGGCACCACTGCGCGCTACGACTTCCCGGCCGACGACGGCGAGATCCTGACTGTCCACGTGACATCGCCGATCGGAGTGGAGGGGCCGCTGCCGATGATCCTGACCTGCTACGGCGGGTTCGGCGTGCCCCTTCTCCCGCTCTTCGAGCCCACAGTGCCCGCGTGGGTCGAGTTCGGCGGGGCCTACGCCTCCGCGCAGCTCCGCGGTGGTGGCGAGCGCGGACAAGCCTGGCGCGAGGCGGGTCGTGGTGCCCGCAAGAACCGCACGATCGCCGACCTCGCCGACGTCGCGCGCGGGCTCATCGAGGCAGGGATCACCCGCCCCGAGCTGCTCGTGCTCGCCGGGGCCTCCCTGGGCGGAGTCGTCGCGGCCGGCTGCGCGATCGAGCATCCGGAGCTGTGTGCGGGCTTCGTGACCACCGCCGCTCCACTCGATCTGCTCGCCCTGGACGATCATCCGCTCGGTGCGCGCTGGCGAGCGGAGTTCGGCGACGACGGCACCCCCGAATCGCGCACTCGACTCCGCGCCCTCTCCCCTCTCGCCCGTGCCGAAAAGCTTCCGGTCGGGGCTCCGATCCCCTCTTACCTGGGGGTCGTGCTCGGCGAGGACACCAGGGTGCTCGCTCGCGACACGCACCGAATGGTCGAGGCACTTCAGAAGGCCGGCGGGTCTGCCAGGCAGTGGACGGCGGCGGGAACAGGGCACGGTGCGAACGAGTCCGCTGCGCTCCACGAACTGGGCCTCGCGGTGCTCGACTTCGCTGCCGAGATCACAGCCGCGATCACAGCGGGCGTCGCGGCGGGAGTCAGCCTGTGAGCGATTCGACCGCCATCCTCACCGAACGGCGCGGACGACGCCTCCCCTTTCTGCGGCGACGCAGCGGGGAGCGCACCCGGGGCCGGAGCAGGGGTCGGCGGATGCTGCCCGTCGGTCCGACCGTGGCGACGATCGCCGTGTTCGCGGTGCTCATCCTCGTCTTCTCCGCCGCCACCGGACCCGTCGCGGTATCGCCCGTCGACGCCGCGAAGATCGTGATCGGTCACCTGGTCCCCGGCATGCCCTGGATGGCGGACGGCACGCTCACGCCGTTGCAGGACCAGGCCGTGTGGCAGTTCCGGGTGCCGCGATCGCTCCTGGCCGCGCTCTCGGGCGCAGGGCTCGCTCTCGCCGGGGCGATGATGCAGGCAGTCGTGCGCAACCCGCTCGCCGAGCCGTACATCCTCGGCGTCTCGTCCGGTGCGAGTGTCGGCGCGGTGCTGGTGATCGTCTCGGGCGGCGCCACGTTCCTCGGGCTCACGATGAGCGGGGCAGCGTTCGTGGGTGCGATGGTCGCCTGCATCCTCGTGGCGATGCTCGCGCGCATCCGCGGAGAGCTGTCGCCGACCCGGATGATCCTCGCCGGTGTCGCGCTCGGCGCCCTGCTGAGTGCTGTGACCAGCTACCTCACGCTCACCACCGACGCCCAGAACGTCGTCAGTGTGATGTTCTTCCTCCTCGGCAGTGTGTCAGCCGCCGACATGTCGTCGCTCGTGATCCCCGCGGTCGCGCTCGCGATCGCCTGCATCGCCGTCTTCGGGCTCTCCCGGTCGATGAACGCACTGCTCGCCGGCGACGAGTCAGCGATGGCGGTCGGCGTGCGCACGACCAGGTTGCGGGGGCTGTTGCTGGTACTCGCCTCCCTCCTGACCGGCGCGATCGTGGCGGTGAGCGGCGGCATCGGCTTCGTCGGCCTCGTCGTCCCGCACATGGCCCGGCTCCTGGTCGGCTCGGATCATCGGCGGATGCTGCCGATCACGGTGCTCGGCGGCGCGCTGTTCCTCATGGTCGCCGATCTACTCGCCCGCACGGTCGCGATGCCGACCGAGATCCCCCTCGGAATCCTCACCGCCTTCGTGGGGGCTCCCTTCTTCCTGTGGCTGATGCGCAGCGGCGGCGAGCGGGCGGGGTTCGACCGATGAGCGTGCTGTTCGACGACGTGAGTGTCGCCCGCGGTGGCCGCACGGTGCTGCACGGGATCGACCTCGAGGTCGGCACCGGACGCATCGTGGGGCTGCTCGGTCCGAACGGCAGCGGCAAGTCCACGCTCCTGCGCGCACTCTTCACCGGTCAGCGCCCACTCAGCGGACGCGTCCTCATCGACGGCGCCGACGTCTCGCAGCTGGCCCCGCGCACACTCGCCCGCACCGTGTCGGTCATGCTGCAGGACTCCCCGTCCGAGTTCGACCTCACCGTGCGGGAGACCGTGCTCGTGGGCCGGTCGCCGCATCGCCCGCCCTTCAGCCGGGACACCCCGGAGGATCAGCGCATCGTCGACGAAGCTCTGCGCACAGCCGACGTGCACGACCTCGGCGACCGCCTGGTGCGGTCGCTCTCCGGCGGTCAGCGCCAACGCGTGATGCTCGCCCGCGCGCTCGCGCAGAGCGGCGAGATCCTCGTGCTGGACGAACCGACCAACCACCTCGACATCGCGCACCAGCTCGACCTGATGCGTGTCGTGAGCGGGCTCGGCACGACCGTGATCGCGGCCCTGCACGACCTCAACATCGCCGCGGCGTTCTGCGACGACGTCGCCGTGCTCGACGAGGGCAGGCTCGTTGCCTTCGGCCCGCCCGACACCGTGCTCACCCCGGCGCTCGTCGACGAGGTCTTCCACGTCACCGCCCGCATCGCCATCGAGGTCGACACGGGTGCCAGGGCGATGACCTTCCACCCGCGCCAGCCCACCCCTCACCCCGAACCCCTCAACCAAGGAGAAGAAGAATGACACCCCATACCCGAACCACCCGCCTCATCGCCGCCGTCACCGTCGGTCTGGGCGCGATCGCCCTCACCGGGTGCGGCGGAGGAGTCTCCGCCGGAACCACGCCCGCCGCCTCCGGCGAGGCGATCACGATCGAGAACTGCGGCCGCACGGTCGAGATCCCGGCCACCCCCACCGCCGTCGTCGGAATGCACCCGTCGCAGACCGAGCTCCTGCTGCGCCTCGGCCTCGCCGACTCGCTCGCCGGTCAAGCCCAGGCCACGGCTCAGAAGCTGCCGGCCGATGTCGCCGACCTTGCCGCCGACGTGCCGGTCATCGGCGGAGACTCCCCGCCCAGCCGCGAGGAGCTGCTCTCCGTCGAACCCGACTTCGTGTACTCGCCCACCACCTACGAGTTCACCGCCGAGCAGGGCTTCGCCAGCATCGAGCAGCTCGCAGACGCCGGTGTCGCCGCGTACACCGCGACCGGCGGATGCTTCGACCGTCGCATGGAGGGCACGGTCGACGACCTCTTCATCGACCTCGAGAACCTCGGCGCGATCTTCCACGTCGAGGACGAGGCGAACGACCTGATCGAGTCGTCCAAGACCGAGCTCGCCACCGTGGACAAGGCGATCGACGGACAGGAGCGCCCGCGCGTCGCGCAGGTCTTCGTCGAGGGGACGACCCTCACCGCGATCGGCGCGGGCATCGAGTACGACATCCTGCAGCGCGCCGGTGCCGACAACGTCTTCACTCCGGAAGACCCCGCGTTCGCCGACTTCTTCGCCGCCGAGATCACCCCGGAATCCCTCGCCGCCGAAGCACCCGACGCACTCGTCTTCGCGGTGTCAGACCCGGCGCACGAGGCCGCCGTCCGCTCCTACCTCGCAGCGACCTTCCCCGACATGCCCGCCGTACGCGACGGCCGGCTGATCGCGGTGCCCTCGACCGACCTGTTCCCCGGCACGCTCGGCAACGTCTCGGCTGTGCGACTGATCGCCGAGGGCCTCTACCCCGACGCCGCCTTCAGCTGAGCCGCGGCGACCGCAAGACGGCGCCCCGGGGACCTCGGTCTCCGGGGCGCCGTCATCGCTGCACTCGTCGCGAACTTCTTCAATCGGGTCTAGGAACGCGATGCTAGCCTCGTCGGCATGTTCTTCGCGATCGGTTTTCTCCTGTCGATCGTCGTCGCGTTCGTGAGCCCCTACATCTGGGACGGCATATCGGGATCTCCCGCTTTTCCGACCGCGTTGACGACGATCATCAGCTTCATCGTATTCGCCGGGGGCGGCTATCTTCTCGATCGCCGGAGCAGGCTTCGACCGCACAGCACTGGAGCCGACGAAGCCGGATTCACGGCCGCGGATCCGTCGGAAAACAACGGGTAGACCAATCGATCTGATGCGGTCAGATCTCGTATACGTCTCGGCGGTGGGCGACACGCACCACGGTCACGAGCACCTGGTCGTCGATCACTTCATAGAGAACGCGGTAGTCGCCGATGCGCACCCGCCACGCGTTGTCATAGCCGGAGAGCTTACGGACCCCAGGAGGGCGGGGTTCGCGCTCGAGTTCGGTGATGCCGGCGAGGATCCGTCGACGGATCTGCGCATCGAGTTTGCGGATCTCTCTGGCGGCCGCCGTCGTGAACTCGACCCGATAGGCGGTCACGCAACTTCCGTGCGGAGCTCGTCGAGCGACACGCGCTTCCCGTCGTCCGCCGCCTTGGCCGCGGTGTACTCCGCCGCATCGCGTGCGGCCTCGAGCTCTTCGAGCAGTTCCAGGTCGCCCACGCTGATCATCACAGCCGTGAGCTTGCCATGGCGGGTGACGCCCACACGCTCGGAACCGTAGGCGACACCTCCGAGAACGTCGGCCAAGCTGTCGCGGAGATCCTTCGACGGGACGCTGCGGCTGATCGTGTTCATGTCGCCATTCTACCATTTATGTACTTAAGTGGCAGAAGATACTGACTTCAAGCCTGCATGACCGCGAGCACATTGCCCGCAGGGTCGCGGAACCACGCGATGTCCGGGCCCCGACCGTTGCCGCGCACGATGCCGCGGGAGTCGGAGGGGAACTCCTCGTCGCTGTAGATCTTGGTCTGCACACCCCGTGCGATGAGCTCGTCGACCGCGGCATCGACATCCGCCACCGGGAAGTTCAGGATCGTGAAGCTCGCCGGCGTGTGGTTGGGCTTCGGGTAGATGAGGATCGACCCGCCGCTGGGCAAGCGCAGATTGAGGAACCCCATCCCGTTGACCTCGACATCGAGCCCGAGGGCCGTGGCATAGAACTCTTTCGCCGCGTCGATGTCGTCGACGCTGAATCCGCTGAATGCGTTGTCCGCTGTGAAGGCCGCCATGGTTCCAGCATCCGCCGTCGTCCGCCGATTGTCGAGGGGTTCATCGCCGCAGTCGCACCAGGCGGTCGGTCGCCTGCAGGGGGTCGAACAGCACCCCGAGCCCGCAGCGCACCAGCAGCGCATGCACTCCCAGACAGATCGCGATCACGGCCGCCGTCAGCACGATGGGGCCGATAGCTTCGAGCACCGGCGTCGTCCTCCATCCCGCAGCATCCAGCCCCGCATCGATGAGCGCGAGCGGCATCATGTGCAGCACGTAGATCGGCAGGGTCCGCTGTCCGATCCAGCGCAGGGGTCGCGCGACGACACCCGCATGCCGGTCGAGGAGCACGCTGAGCGACACCCCGAAAGCCACGGCGATCAGCGCGAGCGCCGGCCACACCCCCGGCAGCAGGCGGATGGCGAGGCCGGCCACGACCGCCAGTCCCCCGACATACACGGCCGCGAGCGCGAGAGCACCGCCGACTCCGACGCTCTTCGCGAAGCGTGCGACCACCGCGCGCAGCCGCAGCCCGACGAGGAAGAAGAACAGGTTCTGCACCAGCTGCCACAGGTTTCCGAGGTCGGGGATGATCCCGGTCCCTGCGATCGCCGCGATCACGAATGCGACGGCCAGCACAGTGACGGTCGGGAGCCCACGGGTGAGGCGACCGATCGCCAGATACACCACGAGCGCGAGCAGATACCAGAGGTTCGTCGGACTGATGCTCAGCTGTGCGAGCAGCTCCCACCCGTTGGTCGCCCGAGCCGTGTCGAAGTCGGGCGTCAGGGCAAGCACGAACGTCTGGATGAGCACCCAGACGACATAGAGCAGCGCGAGCCGTGCGGCCCGCCGCCGCCACGAGCTCCCGTCGTCGGCGAGCACCGCGCGCGCGGCGAACATCCCGGAGACCAGGAAGAACAGCGGGATCCGCAGCGGCAGCAACTGGGCGTTCAGCGTCGCCCAGGCGTCGGTCACGGGACCAGCACCCGCGACGTCGATCGCATGCTTGGTCACCACATGCCACAGCACGACCAGGATGATGCAGATGCCCTTCGCGACATCGGGCCATCCGACGCGAGAGGTGGAAGCCCCCGTCACGATGCCGCGCGCACGAGCCGTGCCACCAGGTCGACATAGGTCACGCCCACCGCCGCGAACATCCGCGGCACCTGCGACGCAGCCGTCAGCCCCGGCATGGTGTTCACCTCGTTCAGCACCGGGCCACGCTCGGTGAGGAAGAAGTCCATCCGCGCGACCCCATCGCATCCGAGGGCGTCGAACACCGCGATCGCCGCCCGCTTGAGCGCCACCACCTCGGCCGCGTCGAGCTGCGCCGGAACCGTGAACCGCGCGCTGCCGTCGTACTTCGTCGCGGTGTCGAAGAGCCCTGTCGTGTGGATCTCCAGCGGCGGCGCCGCCCAGCGGATGCCGCCCTTCTCGCGCAGCACCGCGACGTCGATCTCCCGCCCCCGCACGACCTCTTCGACCAGGATCCGCCGGTCGAAGCGCGCCGCTTCGCGCAGTGCCGTGAGCAGTTCGCCCTCTTCGGTCACGAGACTCACTCCGTGGCTCGATCCGGCCGACACCGGCTTCACCACGACTTCTCCCTCGAACTCCACATCCCCGATGTCGTCCGCCGAGACGAGGCGACCGCGTGCGGTTCCCAGTCCGACGGCATCCGCCACCAGCTTCGTCGTCCACTTGTCCATGCCGATGGCCCCGGCACGCAGCCCCGACCCCACCACGCGCACTCCGGCGAGCGCGCACAGCGCCGCGAGGGCGCCGTCTTCGCCGAGGGCGCCGTGCACCGCGGGGAAGACCACGTCGGTGCGGGCGAGCAGCGGGAGTGCCAGTGCGAGCGACTCGGCTGCGGACTCCCCGGTCGGGAGGCCGTCGACGCGCCAGATCCCGTCGCGGTCGATCGTCGCTGTCGTGACCTCGTGATCGCCCATCCGCAGGGCCGCGGCGACCGCGGCGGCCGACGCCAGCGACACCTCGTGCTCGGCGTTCTGCCCGCCGCCGATGACCAGAACCTTCGTCGTCATGCGACGCTCCTCTGCACTCGCGTTCCGATTCCGGTGACGATGGCGTGCGGGATCGTGTCCGCCCACCGCGCCCACTCCTGCACCGAGGGCACCGACCCTCCCTCCGGCCCGAACACGGTCGCGACCGTGCCCCGAGGGACCAGCACCGCGCCCGTGTCGACCACGATCTGGTCCATCGACACCCTGCCGACGATCGGATGCCGCATCCCCCCGATCTCCAGTCCTGCGCCGGAGGCGAGCTCTCGCGGGATGCCGTCGGCGTATCCGACCCCGACCACGGCCAGATGCGTCTCCCGGTCGGTGTGGTGTGCGCCCCCATAGCCGACGGCCGTCCCCGCCGGCACGAGAGCGCTGTGCACGACGGGTGCGGTCCACCGCGAAGCGCCGACCAGGGTGGTCGTCTCCGAAGGATCGATGCCGACCAGACCCGCACCGACCCGGACCATCCCGAAGTGGGTCGACGGATCGGTCAGCGCACCGGACGTCGCGGCGAGGTGCACGAGCACCGGGCCCAGGCCCGCCCGCAGCACGGCGTCTCGCCCCTGTCGTATGCGCAGCACCGCGGCCGCGTTCGCCGCGGGATCGGCCTCGTCCGCTCGCGGCAGGTGTCCCATCACTCCCACGACTTCGACCCTGCCGCGGCCGACGCGCGCCAGCCGAAGCAGCTCCGGCCATTCGGCGAGCGGAGACCCGCCGCGAGCCATCCCGGTGTCCAGGTGAAGGTGCACGCGCACCGGCGAGGAGGCGTCGGCGATCAGCTGGTGCAGCTCCTCGACCGAGCCGACCGCGATGTCGATGCCATGCCTGGCTGCCGCCTCGGCGTCGATGCCGGCCGGGTTGAGCCACGAGAGTATCGGCACCGCGAGTCCGGCTTCACGGAGCGCGACCGCCTCGGCGACCTGGGTCACCCCGAGCCATTCGGCGCCGGCGGCGACCGCGGCCTTCGCCACGGTGACGGCGCCGTGCCCGTAGCCATCTGCCTTCACCACAGCCATGATCGGCACGGTGGCCACTGACTGCACGCGCCGCATGTTCTCGGCGACGGCATCGGGGAGCGTGCACAGCGTCGGTGCGTGCAACCGCGAGAGGATCGCGCGCTGGGGGGAGAGAAGAGTGGTCATCGCTTCGTCCTCGGATCCTGGGTCGGGTCGGCGAGCATCTCGGGGCAGCCGTCGTGGATGGCTTCCGGGCGCAGCTCGTAGTGCCACGATTCGTTGGCGTATATCTGGCACAGTCCGTAGCGCGATCCGCGCTGCACGAGCCAGTCGAGCGCCGACCACGGGCCGAGGTCGACGGCATCGCCCGTCACATGCTCCGATGTCTCCGGGGTGGCCACCCAGCGCCGTGCCTCGGCCTCCGAGCCGTACTGGACGATCGCGTCCTGCAGCGTCTTCTCCTGCAGCGCGGGTGAGCGCCATCCGCTGTTCACACGGAATTCGACCCCGTCATCCGCAGCGTCCGATGCTGCCCGCTGCAGCGCGTCGAGGAGTGCCCGATCAAGCTTGCCGACAGCGGCGCGGTCCTCGTCGAAGACCGTGGGCTGCTCGCCCTCGCGGATCACGCCGTCCGCCTCGGTCGGGGCGATGACCGAGCCGGGCACCTGTCCACTCGGCACAGGGGTGGATGCCGGCGACGGACCCGTGTGCGTCGTGTCGGCGAACGCCACAGACAGTGACTGCTGCACGGCGAAAGCGAGGATCACCGCCCCGGCGAGCGCGATCGCTGTGACGACGACTCGACGACGGCGACGAACTCGCGGCGCCAGTGAAGTGGTGGGGGTGTTCATGCTCCCAGTGAAGAAGGAGGCCGGTTGCCAGGGCGTATGCGCTTTTGCATATGCTGCCGATATGCCGCACTGCGTAGGATCGCAGCCATGCGTGTACTGATCGTCGAGGACGAGCCCTACCTCGCCGAGGCGGTACGCGATGGGCTGCGCCTGGAAGCGATCGCCGCCGACATCGCGGGCGACGGCGACACCGCCCTCGAGCTGCTGAGCATCAACTCCTATGACATCGCGGTGCTCGATCGCGATGTGCCCGGCCCTTCCGGCGATGACATCGCCCGGTGGATCGTGGCCTCGGGCAGCGGCATCCCGATCCTGATGCTCACCGCCGCCGATCGCCTCGACGACAAGGCGACCGGCTTCGAGATCGGTGCCGACGACTACCTGACCAAGCCGTTCGAACTCCGCGAGCTGGTGCTGCGGCTGCGCGCCCTCGACCGGCGACGGCAGCGCAGCCGTCCGCCCGTTCTCGAGGTCGCGGGCCTGCGCCTGGACCCCTTCCGCCGCGAGGTGTACCGCGACGACCGCTACGTCGCCCTGACCCGCAAGCAGTTCGCCGTGCTGGAGGTGCTGGTCGATGCCGAGGGCGGAGTGGTCAGCGCCGAGAAACTGCTGGAGCGGGCCTGGGACGAGAACGCAGACCCGTTCACGAACGCGGTGCGCATCACGGTCTCGTCTCTGCGCAAGCGACTGGGCGAGCCGTGGCTGATCCTCACGGTTCCGGGCGTCGGGTACCGGATCGGGACGGATGCCGATGCGTAGGCGCCGCGGGATGAGCGCCCGCCTGAAGCTCACGCTCAGCTATGCCGCGGTCGTGCTGGTATCCGGACTCCTGCTCCTCGCCGCGGTTGCCCTGTATCTGCTGCGGTACGTGCCGGATATTCAGATCCCCTACTTCGAGGTCCGGGTGCCGAACCGCTCCGACCTGATCCGGGCGTTCGTACCGGTCGCCTCGATCGTCATGGTGGTGCTTCTCGCGCTGGGCCTCGGCGGAGGGTGGCTGCTGGCCGGACGCATGCTGGCGCCGCTCACACGCATCGGCGACGCCGCGAGGCTGGCGGCACAGGGTTCGCTGTCGCATCGCGTCGCACTCCCCGGCCCGCGCGACGAATTCCGCGACCTCGCCGACGTCTTCGACTCGATGCTCGAACAGCTCGAGGCCCATGTCGCGGAACAGCAGCGGTTCGCCGCAAATGCCTCGCACGAGCTGCGGACTCCGTTGGCGATCTCGCAGACCCTTCTCGAGGTCGCCCGCGAGGATCCCGACCGCGACGTCGATGCACTGATCTCTCGTCTGCAGGAGGTCAACACCCGTGCGATCGACCTGACCGAGGCGCTGCTGCTGCTCAGCCGCGCGGATCGCAGGACGTTCTCGCGCGAGAGCGTCGACCTCTCGCTCCTCGCGGAAGAGGCCGTGGAGGCGCTGGTGCCTCTCGCCGATCGCCGTGGGGTCGCCGTGGAGGTGGGAGGTGTTCCGGCACCGGTGCTCGGATCGTCCGCGCTCCTGCCGCAGCTGGTCACGAACCTCGTGCTCAACGCGATCGTGCACAACCTGTCATCCGGCGGGTCGGTGGCCGTGCGGACGCATTCGCTGCCCCATGCGGTCGCGCTGGTCGTCGAGAACACGGGCGACCCGCTCCCCGCCCACCGCGTCGCGACGCTCATCGAGCCGTTCCAGCGCGGAGCCGAGCGCACCCGCGATGACGATCACGCAGGTGTCGGGCTCGGCCTCGCGATCGTCGACCGCATCACGCAGGCGCACGGCGGAACGCTGGTGCTCACCCCACGGACGGACGGCGGTCTGATCGTGACGGTGTGGCTGCCGCATCCGTACCCGGCGGCGACGCCCGCCTGAGCGTCGCGGGCCGCCCCCTCTGCCATCGAATCGCGCAACTGGTCGCATTCCCGGGCCAGAACGGACCACTTGCGCGATTCGAAAGGGCCCCGGCTCAGGCCACCCGGGGGTCGCGCGTCGCGGCGAGCTCACGACCGTAGGTGCGGGCGTCGGACTCGGCGTTCTCCTTGAGTTCGCGCGCGGTGTCGGCGAAGGCGTCGAGTGCCGGGTTCACACCGACGAGGGTGAACGGACGCTGCACGACGCGCAGGTCGAGGCCCCAGACGTCTTCGAGCACTCGGCGCAGCCACCCGGTCGAGTGGTCCCGGCCCTCCTTGGGCGATCCTTCCGCGTAGTTGCCGCCGAGGACGGTCACCAGCGTGGCGGGCTTGCCGTTCAGCGCGGTGCCGGTCGGGTCGATACGCGAGTCCGTGTACGACAGGTCGAACCAGGTCTTGAAGTGCTGCGAGACGCCGTAGTTGTACAGCGGCACCGCGAACAGCAGCGCGTCGGCGCCGATCAGCTCATCGGCGAACCGCGTCGCGAGGGCGCGGGCATCGTTCTGCGCGGGCGTGCGCTGGGCCTCGTCGACGAAGCCGCCGGTCACGGCATCCGCCCAGGCGGTCGCAGGTACAGGGTCGCTCGCCAGGTCGCGGCGGGTGACGGTGGAGTCGGGGTGGGACGCGGTCCACTCGGCCTCGACGATGTCTGCGAGCGCACGGCTGGCGGACGACGCGGGAAGGATGCTGGCATCCAGGCGGAACAGGGACATGGGTCTACCTCTCGTTTTCGCAGTCGCTAGGTTTTTCTTAGCGGCAACGGTTAACGTAGCACGGGTAGGATGGGGCCATGGCCGAGGTCGACGAAGAGCGTCAGGTGTGCGACGTTGCCGTCACACTGGCCTTCAGCGTGCTCGGCAAACGGTGGAACGGCATGATCGTGTCATCGCTCGGCGGTGGTCCATCGACCTTCGTCGCGTTGCGTCGCGCGGTCGCCGGAATCAGCGACACCGTGCTCTCCGACCGGCTCGCCGAGCTCGCTGAGACAGGCCTCGTCGCGCGCACGGTCGACGCCGGTCCCCCGATCACCGTGTCGTATGCGCTCACCGCCAGCGGCGAGGGGCTACTGCCGATCCTCGACCAACTCGGTCAGTGGGCGTCGGCGAACCTCGCCGAGCGCGCACACTGAACCGCGTGAACGCGAGTCACCAGGGGCTGGGCTCGTAGTCCTTGAGGAACACGCCCTGCACGTCTTCGCCGGCCTCGCCGCGCACGATCGGGTCATACACACGAGCAGCGCCGTCGACCAGGTCGAGCGGGGCATGGAAGCCCTCCTCGGCGAGTCGCACCTTCGTGTAGTGCGGGCGCTCGTCGGTGATCCAGCCGGTGTCGACGGCGGTCATCAGGATGCCGTCGGTCTCGAGCATCTCGCCGGCGCTCGTGCGCGTGAGCATGTTGAGCGCGGCCTTGGCCATGTTCGTGTGCGGGTGCCCCGGCCCCTTGTAGCGGCGCGAGAACTGACCCTCCATCGCCGAGACGTTCACCACGTACTTGCGGCGGGAATCGGATGCCGCCATTGACGCGCGCAGGCGGCTGATCAGCAGGAACGGCGCCGTGGTGTTCGCGAGCTGCACCTCGAGCATCTCGAGCGGGTCGACCTGGTCGATCGACTGCACCCAGCTGTTGACGCTGTTCACGTCGGGGACGAGTCCGCCCGCGTCGATCGCGGTGCCGTCTGCGTGCTTCTCGAGCGACGACGATCCGGGGGCCATCGCGAGCCGCGCCAGGTCTTCGGCGGTGAGCGCCTGGCCACCCTGCTCGGCGACCGTGCCGCCGAGGGCTGCGACCGAGAGGAGCGGATGCGCGTCGACCGAGGCCTGCAACGCCTGCGGGTGCGGATCGGCCGTGTGCCCGAAGGTCTCCATCTCGGGCAGCGGCCCGTCGGGAAGCGGCTGCAGTTCGGCGTCCGCCAGCAGCGAGTACGAACCCGGCGAGCGCCGCACGGTCTGCGCCGCGTTGTTGATCAGGATGTCGAGTGGCCCCTGGGCTGCGACCGAGTCGGCGAGGCCGATCACCTGGGCGGGATCACGCAGGTCGATGCCGACCACGCGCAGACGGTGCAGCCACTCGGCCGAATCCGGCAGGGCCGAGAAGCGGCGCACGGCGTCGCGGGGGAACCGGGTCGTGATCGTGGTGTGCGCGCCGTCGCGCAGCAGCCGCAGCGCGATGTGCATGCCGATCTTGGCGCGGCCACCCGTGAGCAGGGCGCGCTTGCCGGTGAGGTCGGTGCGGGCGTTGCGCTTGCCGTGGCTGAAGCGGGCGCAGTCCGGGCAGAGCTGGTGGTAGAACGCGTCGACCTGCGTATACGGCTGCTTGCAGATGTAGCAGTTGCGGGGCTTGAGCAGCTCGCCGGCGATCGGGGCATCCGTGACGCTCGTCGCGAGGTCATGCCCGCGGGTCTCATCGTCGATACGGTCGGGGGCACCGGTGGCCGTGCGGGCGACCACGGCCCGGTCGGCGTCTGCGATGGCGTCGCGGATCTCCTTGCGGCGCACGCGCTTGACGGCCTTGAACATCGCGGCAGTGGCATGACGCACCGCGACGAAGTCAGGATGCTCGTTGTCGATCTGGTGCAGCTCTGCCAGCACGCGCAGTGTCGTGGCGAGGTCGTCGGGGTCGACGCCCGGTCCGAGGTCGGGTGCAGCGTCGGAGGGGGCGTCGGTCATTGTGCTGATTTTACGCCAGTGCCCTGGAGGTACGCCCGACGCCCCCTCCGACG
>NZ_PCPA01000008.1 GCF_002979515.1 Microbacterium sp. MYb54
CGCCGCGAACTCCCCCGCCGCCCCCGCATCCGCATCGTGCACCCCGACGACCTCGGCACCGAGCGCTCGAACGTTGGTGGCGTCGGTGTACGGGTGCGAGTGCGCGAGTCCGGCGAAGGCCACACGCAGCGGCGTACCGGTCATGCCATCGAAGACAGCTGGTCGCGGGAGACGGTGTGTGCGAGGGAACGCCCCGCGGCGAAGGCCTCGACCTCGTCGGCGACGATCCGCCCCTGACGCAGTCGTCCCTGACTCGTGCCCGCCGCCCGGTGCGGGGTGACCAGCACGCCGGGCAGCGTCCGGAACGGGCTGTCCACGCCGAACGGCTCCTCGTCGAAAACGTCGATCGCCGCGCTGAGCCGGCCGCGCTGGAGTTCCTCGATCAGCGCGGCCTCGTCGACGAGCCAGGATCGCGCGGTGTTCACGAGCCCCGCGCCGTCGCGCATGAGGGCGAGCTCGCGGCGACCGATCAGGTGGTGGGTCTCGGGCAGGGTGGGAGCGTGCACGGCGACGATCTGCGCGCGCGTCAGGGCTTCGTCGAGCGGCAGAAGCTCGGCCCCCAATGCTGCAGCGGCGGCGGCATCGATCGTCGGGTCGACCAGCAGCGGCACGGCGCCGAGGGCGCGGATCAGTTCGAGGTATGCCCGGCCGGTACGAGAGGCTCCGATCACGGCGATGGGTGTGTCGAGGATCTCGCGCTGCACGCCCACGGCATCCGCGTCGTACCAGCCGTCGCCGGCGCGCAGCGCGTTGTGCATCTCGGGCACGCGGTGCAGCAGCGCGAGCGTGAAGGTCAGCGATACTTCCGCGACCGGCCGTGCCATGCCCGCACCCGCCTGGGTCACGACGACACCACGATCGAACAGCTCATCGGTCGCGAAGGGCTTGATGGTGGCGCCGGTGTGCGCGATGAGTTCGAGCTTCGGCAGCGATGCGAGCACCGCGGTGTCGAAGGGGCCGACACCCCAGCTCGTGATGACGATGCGGGCTTCGCCGAGCTCCGCCTCCGCGAGCCGATCGACGCGCACGAATGAGCCTCCGAGACGAGCGGCGACCCCGCGCAGGCGCTCGGCATCCTCGCTCGAGAAGAACTCCGCGAAGAGCTCCTCCGAGACGACCGCGACCACGGTCGGCGCGCTCATGCCAACACTCACCTCGACACTCACCTCAACGCTCATGCCAACCATGCCTCGAGGTTCTCGGCGATGAAGGCGTCGTCGTTCAGGTCGGGATACGCGTGGCGCACCCGCTCGATCTCCTCGGCCTGCCCGGGCGAGAGGCCCTCAGCGGGGTCGAGGCACCAGACGCCGTCGAGCAGACCCTGTTGGCGCAGCATCTCGTGCACGCCGGCGATCACTCCGGCGAAGTCGTTGCCCGGGTCGAACACCGCCTGGTTCACGTCGACCATGTCAGAGGCGACGAGTCCCAGCTCGCGGTAGGCGTCTTCGTCTCCGTCCATCGCCCGCTGCGCGCGTTCGAGGAGTGAGACCGCCGCCCGGGTGCCGACGGCCCACTGGCCGAGCAGCCCTCCGACGAAGCGCAGCGTGCGCGCACCGGAGGGCGACTCCACGTGGAACTCGGAGAGCAGGTCGGCCACGATCGCGTCGTCGTTGCCGGTGTAGAGCGCGATCTCGTCGGCCCGGCCGGAGGCGGCGACCCCGCGCACCAGCTCGAGCGTGCGGTAGCGGTCGAAGGGTGCGGCCTTGACCGCCACGACGGCCGGGATCGAGGCGAACTCGCGCCAGAAGTCCCGGTCGAGCACGGGTCCGCCGATCGCGGTCTGCAGGTAGAAGCCGACCACCGGCAGCACCTCACCCACGGCACGGGCGCGTTCGAGCAGGGCGCGCTCGTCGGCTCCGGCGACACGAGGACTCACCAGCACGGCGTCGTAGCCGAGGTCGCGGGCGAGCTCGGCCTCGGCGACCGCCTGGGCCGTGCCACCGGCCACGCCGGCGATGCGCACCACGTCGGCATCCGCGCGGGCATCCAGCTCCTCCGCGGCGAGCGCGAGCACAGGCTCGAACAGAGCGTGCTCGGGGTCGCGTATCTCGAACTGGGTGGTGTGCACCCCGACGGCGATGCCCCCGGCGCCCGCGTCGAGGTAATACCGGGTGAGGGCGCGCTGGCGGCGTTCGTCGATCCGCCGCTCTGCGGTCAGCGCGAGCGGGTGCGCCGGGATCACGGCCCCGCGGGCGAGGGTGGCTGCGGCCTCCGGTCGCAGGGTGGGAACCGCCATCAGAACTTCCCGTCCCGCACGGCCCACTTGGTCGGCTTGGCGATCATCGGGAGGCCCTTCTCGATCCAGCCGGCCTGCATGCCGATCAGGGTCTCGGCCGAGACGGACGGGTAGCCGAACAGCGCCATGCAGCGACGTGCATCGCTGAGCAGCGCGGTGGGCTGCGGCTCGTCGACGATCTCGACCTCGCGGTCGAACAGGGTGCCGAAGCGGCGGGCGATCGATTCGACGCTCAGCAGCTCGGGGCCGGTGAGGTTGATCGTGAACGGGGCGGTCGAGGCATGCACGAGGCTGCGGAGCACCACCTCGTTCGCGTAGCCCTGCCAGATCACGTTGACGTTGGCGGTGGCGACCGAGACGGGCTGCCCCGCGTGCACGGCGCTGCCGATGTCGGCGAGCACGCCGTAACGCAGGTCGACCGCGTAGTTCAGGCGGATGATGGCGACCTTGGTGCCGCGCTCCTGGGCGCCGAACTCGAACACCCGCTCGCGTCCGAGGCACGACTGCGCGTATTCGCCGATCGGCGCGGGCTGCACCTCTTCGGATGCTCCGCCGGACGACGCCGGCAGGAAGGGGTAGACGTTGCCGGTCGACAGCACCGAGATCGCGCTGTCGCGGTAGCGGCGGGCGACGCGATCGGGCAGGGCGGCATTGACCTCCCACGCCCAGGAGGCGTTGGTCGCAGCGCCGAACTTCGCGCCGGCCATGAACACCACGTTCGGAGCATCAGGCAGCGATGCGAAGTCGTCGTTCTCGATCAGGTCGAACGAGACGACCTTCACGCCCGCGGCCTCCAGACGCTCGCGGATCGCGGCGTCGCCGAACCGGGAGACGGCGTAGACCGCATCGTCCTTGCGCCCGGCGGCGTCCATTCCGCGGCGGGCGAGCATCGCGAGCGTCGGGCCCATCTTGCCGCCCGCACCGAGGATCACGAGGTCGCCCGCCCCGCGCGCGAGGTCGTCGATCAGGCCGGCGCTCGGTGTCGCGAGCGCCTCCTCGAGATCGGCTTCCGAAGCGAAACTGTGCTGAGTCATGTCGTGCTTTCCCTTCTTCTCAGCCCTTGATACCCGTACCGGCCACGCCCTCCTGCACGTACCGCTGAGCGATGAGGTACGCGAGGAAGATGGGCAGCAGCGCCACGACGGATCCGGCGAGCATGGTGCTCAGCGGGACGTTCTGCTGCTGCAGCGACGAGATGCCGACGGTGAGTGTGAACATCGCATTGGACTTCGCGATGATGAGCGGCCACAGGAAGTCGTTCCAGTGCCACAGGAAGACGAAGATGCCCAGCGTCGCCAGGATCGGCTTGCACAGCGGCAGCACGATCCGCAGGAAGATGCGGAACTCCCCTGCTCCGTCGATGCGGGCGGCCTCGAACAGTTCGTCCGGGAGGCCCGAGATGAACTGGCGCATGAGGAACACGGCCTGCGCGTTCGCCAGCGACGGCAGGATCAGGCCCCAATAGGTGTCGACGCCGCCGAGGTTCGCCATCAGGATGAACGTCGGGATGAGGGTGACGTGGAACGGCACCATCACCATCGCGAGGAACGACCAGAACATCACCTCTTTGCCACGGAAGCGCTTCTTGGCGATGGCGTAGCCGGCGAGCGCGGAGAGGAACAGCACCGCGACGACCGAGACGAGCGAGTAGATGAGGGTGTTGCCGAGCCAGCCGAGGATGTTCTGTCCGGCGAGCACCTGCTCGTAGGCGTCGAACGAGATGTCCTGGAAGGGGAGCAGGGAACCCGGGAGCTCGACGACCATGCCGGGCTTGAGGCTCAGCACGACCATCGCGTAGAAGGGGAAGAAGCTGAGGATGCCGGCCAGGCTCAGCCAGATCCACCGGCCGACGACCCCCCAGCCGGTGGGCTGAAGCGCGCGGTAGGCACGACGCTGCTTGGTCGACATCTTCGGCGGCGTCGCCGGCGTCTGGGTCGGAGGCTGCAACAGAGCGGTCATTTCTGCTTTCCGATCACCAGGCGCTGGATGAGCGCGACGACGAGGGTCATGATGAACAGGGCCACACCGATGGCGGCCGCGTAGCCGTAGTCGAAGTAGCGGAAGCCCTGGTCGTAGAGCATGTAGACGAGCGAGTAGCTGGCGTTCGCAGGCCCGCCCTGGGTCATCACGTAGATGACGTCGAAGACCTGGAACGCGGCGGTCGTCTCGATCACCGCGAGGAAGAAGAAGGTCGGCCGCAGCACCGGGAGGATGATGTACCGGAAGCGCTGCCAGGCGTTGGCGCCGTCCATCAGCGCCGCCTCCTCGAGCTCGCGCGGTACGTCTTGCAGGGCGGCGATGAGGATCATCATCCCGTAGCCGAATCGCGACCAGACGCCGACGACGATGATCGCGGGGATCACGAGGACGGTGCTGCCGAGCCAGGATCCACCGAGACCGAGTGGCGTCATCAGCGCCGACCAGGGTCCGTTCGCGGAGAAGATCCAGACGAAGATCGAGCCGGCCAGCACGAGCGAGGTGATGACGGGGAGGAAGAAGATCGAGCGGAAGAAGCGTGCGCCCCGGAAGGCCCGGCGCACACCGAGGGCCATCACGGTGGAGAGCACGAGCGCGATCGGCACGGCGAACACCGTGTAGATGAGGGTGGTGCCCATCGCCCGCCAGAACAGCGGGTCGGCGACCATGCGCTGGAAGTGGTCGAGACCCCGCCAGGAGATCTCACCGGTGATGTCGTAGTCGAAGAAGCTCAGCGCGACGCCCACGATGCTCGGGCCGAAGCGGAAGGCGATGAACAGGAGGAAGGCGGGAAGCACGAACAGGAAGGCGATCCGCGCCTCACGTCGTGCGAGCACCCGCGTGACCCGCCCTGCGGGCCTCTTCGCCGTGGTTGCCGTGGTCATCAGTGGTACCTCACGTGGGTGGAGTGAAGGGGTGGAAGGGGCGTGCGGAGTTCGGGCTCCGCACGCCCCCGATCCTGCTACTTCTCGATCAGCTACTTCTTGATGAGCGGTGCCGCAGCTGTCGCGGCATCCTTCAGCGCGTCCTCCGGAGACTTGTCTCCGAGGAGTGCGGCCTGGATCTCCGGCGCGAGCACGCCCATCAGCGCACGCGACGAGGCGTTGAGTTCGCCCACCGTGGTGTCGGGAACGTACTTCTCGACCTCGCCGAGCAGCGGGTCATCCGCGTACAGCGGCTCGGTGGTGCTGAGCGCCGAGAAGAAGCCGGCGGCCTTCAGGTACGGCTCGACCACGTCGGCGCCGGTCGCGAACTCGGCGAACTTCGCCGCGGCATCCTGCGCCTTGGAGCCCTTGAGCACCGAGAGCGAGCCGACCGTGCCGTAGGCCACCGTCTCCTTGTCGGTCAGCGGTGCGAGGACCTTGACGTTCTCCTCGCCCCAGAAGGGCAAGACCTCGGGGACCGCGTTGTTCCAGGTGCAGCCGACCTTGCCCTGCGCGATGGCGGTCTGCTCGAGCGGCACGTTCGTGGTGAGCGCCTCGGGGTCGAGGGCGCCGGCGTCGGCCAGGTCGGTGAGGAAGGTGAGCGCCTGCTCGCCGGCCTTGCTGTCGAAGCCGACGTCGCCGTCCTTCGTGTAGACCTCGCCACCGGCCTGCCACAGCAGCGGGTAGTAGGTGAGGTTGAGGGTGTTCTCGGCCGATGCCGGGTAGTTCAGGGCGTACATGCCCTTCTCCGTGAACTTGGGGGCCATCTCCTTGATGTCATCCCAGGTCTCGGGGTACTCGGTGACGCCTGCGGCTTCGAAGGCTGCGGCGTTGCAGATGAGGGGCTGGGCACTGGTGAGGATCGGTGCGCCGAGGATGTCGCCGTCGAGCGTGACCGACTTCTTCACGTTCGGCAGCAGGTCGCCCTGGCGCTCCTCGCTCAGCAGATCGTTGAGCGGCGCGATCGACTTCTGGTACGCCGCGAGCTGGTCGGGGATCAGGTAGACGACGTCGGGGCCCTTGCCGGCCGCGATCGCGGTCTGGAGTGCCTCGTCGCGGTTCGCCCACGGGAAGATCTCGTACTTGACGTTGATGTTCTCGTTCTGCTTCTCGAAGTCGGCGATCGTCGAGTCCCAGAAGTCCTTGTGCACCGCCTCATCGGCGATGACCGGGTAGAGCCAGACGGTGATGTCCTGCTCGCCCTCTGCGGTGTTGCCTCCGCCGGCCGAACATCCGGCCAACAGGGTGGCGGCCGCGATTCCCGCGACGACGCCGGTGATCTTGCTGACGCGCATGGTGCTCCTTTGCTTATACCGTGCTGAGTACGGTTCATTATGACACTGCAATGGGATAATTCGTCAAGTACAAGTTCTCAGACCCGTGTTTCAGCCGTGTTTCTCGTTCGAGAACAACAAAGCTTGATCTGAGAATTGGGTGTGCTAATTTGATCGCACCCGGCGACGGAGAAGAAGAAGGGACCCGCACATGGTCGTGACCAGTCCGCTCTCGATCGTTGCGCGATCTGCTCTGCAGCTGCGCGACGCCGGGCCTGCGACCGTGAACGACCTCTCACGGTCGCTCGAGATCTCGCGCACCTCGGTCGAGAACGCCGTGACGGTGCTGGCCGACTCCGGCCTGATCGTCGATGCCCCTGTGCACAACGGCGGCGGTGCCGGACGCCCCGCCCGCCGTTACTCGTTCCACGCCGCTGCCGGGACCGTGGTCGGTGTCGACATCGGCGTCGCGAGCGTCCGTGTCGTGCTGGCCGACCTCGCAGGTCTCGTGATCGCGCAGCGCAGCTACTCCGGAGTCGCCGAGCAGCCGGACGGAGCCTCGAAGCTCGCCGCCGTGATCGACGATGTGCGCCGCACGCTCTCCGCCGTCTCGATCCCCGCCTCGAAGGTGCGGGCGGTCGGCGTCTCTCTCCCCGGCATCGTCGACGACGCCGGGCGCGTGACCACCTCGGTCGTGATCCCCGAGTGGTCGGGCATCGACATCGGCTCGCAGCTGCGGCACGCGTTCGGCTGCCCCGTCGCGGTCGACAACGGAGTGCGTCTGGCCGCCGTCGCGGAACACCATCTCGGAGTCGCGCAGCTCGTCGACGACGTGATCTACCTCTCGGTCGGCAACCGCATCGCGATGGGTCTCATCCTCGGCGGACGCCCTCGCCGCGGCATCCACAACGCCGCCGGCGACATCGGCCGCCTCGCCTTCCGCGGGCTGAACACCGAGACCGGGCAGATCTCGTGGCGCACGGCCCCGACCGCCGCCGAGGTGTTCACCCTCGCCCGCGGCGGAGACACGGCCGCGCAGCAGGAACTCGACGGCTTCATCGACGAGCTCGCCCACGGCATCGCCACCCTGACCATGACCGTCGACCCGGCCATGATCGTGATCGGCGGCGGACTCTCCGCAGCCCACGAGCAGCTGCTCGATCCGCTGCGGGCCGCCCTGCCCGGCCACCTCGGGCTGCCGTTCCAGGTGCCGATCGCCGAAGCACGACTGGGCGCCGAAGCTGCCGCCCACGGCGCGGTCGTGCACGCATTCCACCGGCACGCCGCCGAGATCTACGGCATCGAAGACATGCCGGCACCGCCCATCACCCCCCTGCCGCACGAACCGGCCGGGACCGACGACACGACCGTCGAGAACATCGAGGAGAAGCAGTGAGCACGTTGAAGGTCGGACTCATCGGCGCCGGCGGCATCTCGCGCGTGCACGCCGATGCCTGGCGGGCGCTGGGCGCCGAGGGCTATGTCACCTCGCTCGTGGGGGCGGAGGAGATCGCCGACGAGTACGGGTTCGAGCTCGTCGACGACGTCGACACGCTCATCGGACTGGTCGATATCGTCGACATCGTCACCCCGAGCAGTACCCATGCCGACTTCGCACTGCGGGCCATCGCCGGAGGCTGCGACGTGATCTGCGAGAAGCCGCTCGCGGCCACGGCCGAAGCCGCCACCACCGTCGCGCGGGCCGCAGAAGCCGCCGGCGTTCGGCTCTTCCCGGCCCATGTCGTGCGCTACATGGGCGAGTACGCGCAGATCAAGGCGGGCATCGATGCCGGCCGCATCGGCACCCTCGCGGTGCAGAGGTTCAGCCGGGCAGGGTCCGCACCCCAGGCGCCCTGGTTCTTCACGGAGAGCACGGGCGGCGGAGTGATTCGCGACCTGATGATCCACGACATCGACCAGGCGGTGTGGTTCGCCGGCCCCGTCGCGACCGTCTTCGCGGTGCAGAACCCGCCGACCGTCGATGACAGGGTGCCCGCGCCCGTCACCTCACACGTCGTGCTCACCCACCGCAACGGCGTCATCAGCCACATCCACGGCAGCTGGGTCGCACCGGGCATGCCCTTCCGCACGAGCGTCGAGGTCGCCGGCTCCGAGGGGCGACTGCGCTACGACAGCGCCGACGACAACGCGCTGCGCACCGACGCGGTGGCCCCCGAGGGCGCCACCGACTACCTGCCGCCGATGTCGCCGCAGGAGAGCCCGTACTACGCCGAGATCGCCGACTTCGTCGCCGCGCTGCGCGAAGGCCGTGAGGCCAGGGTCAGCCCTGCGGACGGCATCGAGGCCGTCGCCGTGGCCGAGGCCGCGTACGCCTCGATCGCCGCCGGCGCTCCGGTCACGCTGTCCGACCGCTCCCCTGAACGCTCCGCCTCCGAGGCCGAGGAGGCTGCCCGATGACCACTCCCACCCCGCTGCGGATCGCCGTGCTGTCGTTCGCGCACACGCATGCCCTCAGCTACGTGCACGCGCTGAAGGAGATGCCCGGGGTCGAGCTGATCGCCGCCGACCCCGACGGTGCCACGGCTCCCGACGATGCCCCTCGTGGCGCCGCGCTGGCCACCGAGCTCGGTGTCGCCTACGTCGACAGCTACGACGAGGCCTTCGCCTGGAGCCCGGATGCCGTCGTCATCGCCGCCGAGAACTCCCGGCACCGCGCCCTCGTCGAACGTGCAGCCGCGGCCGGGGTGCACGTGCTCTGCGAGAAGCCGCTTGCCACCTCGGTGGAGGACGCGATCGCGATGCGCGAGGCCTGTGAGCGGGCCGGCGTGATCCTGATGGTCGCCTACCCGGTGCGCTTCGCCCCGAGTGTTCGCGACGCCATCGCCGAGCTGCGCAGCGGCCGCCTCGGGAAGATCCTCGGCGTCACCGGCATCAACAACGGAAAGCTCCCTCAGGACCGGGCGTGGTTCACCGATCCGGAGCTGGCCGGGGGCGGCGCACTCGTCGACCATGTCGTGCACTGCGCCGACCTGCTCGACGAGTTGCTGGGCGAGCGGGCCCGGTCCGTGCGCGCGGTGTCGAACAGCATCCTGCACGCGCAGCGAGAGCTCGAGGTCGAGACCGGCGGACTCGTCACGATCCAGTACCCGAGCGGTGTCATCGCCACGATCGACTGCTCCTGGAGCTGGCCGATGAGCTCGGCCACCTGGGGTGGGCTCACGCTGCAGGTCGTCGCCGAGCGCGGGACGGTCACGGTCAGCCCCTTCGCCAAGGGCGTCGCCGGGCACGATGCGCAGGGGGAGACGTGGAGTCCGGTCGGCGCCGACCTCGACGCCCTGCTGCTCGACGAGTTCATCCGCGCCCTGCGCGAGGGCCGGCAACCCCAGCCCGACGCCGGCGTGGGCATCCGCACGGTCGAGATCGCCAAGGCCGCGCAGGCCTCCGCATCCCGCGGCGGCGAGGCCGTCGCGCTCGACTGACTCCTGGCTGGGCCGCTCGGCCCCGTCAGCTGTACAAGGAAGATGCGAGATCTTGGGCAAGGATGCTCGCCGCCAGAGAAGTCTGAGCAGGATCACCGATCCCCACCTCAGCGCGCCCCGCCATCTCGGCTCCCGGCGAATCCGGCCCACCGACGAAGAGATCGTTCAGTAGCACAAGCGCACGCTCTGTGGTCGGACGACTTAGATTCTGAGCGAGCAGATTTTGCAGGTCGGCCTTCAGCTCTTCAGCCGACGTCGACACCAGGATTCTATAGATATCGTGAGCGTCCTTGTCTTGCCGCCTCCTGGGGTCAAGACGACGCTCCTCGATCTTGTGTAGCTTGGCGACGATCAAAGCAGCATTTCCCGCAACACGGACTTCGACAGCCCGATCGTCCCCATCCTCGAACGCCTCGACAGCCATCACGGAGTTGTCCACCAGAGCCGCTTCAAGGCCCACCGTCCTGCGCATGGCGCGGCGGTCGTGCGGTGGGACCGTGACTCCGCGGCGCCCAGCACCCGCCACAGCATCAGGAACCATCAAGTCGACAGGGGTGCCATCCGCCGACACCCAAGCTCCGGGATTCGGATTGCGAGGGTCGCGTACGAATCCTGCAGCGGTGAGCGCTTCTTCGAGACGTGGATCCGGCCGCAGTCTCCTGGGATCGATCGCCAGGTCGGCATCCGTGGTGAACTCCGCAAGCGCCACCGCCGCGCGCCCCGTCCGCAGGTAGATGGCCTGCGCACCAACGAGAACCGTTGCACCTCGGTGTCGGCCCAGTGCACTGAGCGCGTCCAGCAGTGCCCTTCGCGCACGCACGACCTCTGGGTTCACACCAACCGCCATGCATTCTCGTTGACCCGCATCCAGCGGATCAGCTCTTCTGCCTCCTGAGCGTCCCGCCCGGGGCCATTCAGAAGGTCCGTTGCGACTTGCGCCGGCGCAACACGCCAGATGCCCTCCGCGAGGGTCCCCGCGCGTTCGAATGCGACCGCCTTCGTCGAACGTGGTTCCAACAACACGACGTTCGCCCCGGTATCGGTCGGACGTATGCCCCACCGCTTCGACTCATGCCCGGCATCCAGGACGTACACGAAGATCGACCGAACAGGTGCGACACTCGTCCACGCACGCGATGCTGCGGCACCAGTCACGGCGTATGGCTCACTTCCGACTTGAAGGGACGCTTGGAAGTGCTCGACTCCCCGGGGATCTATATAGCGCGTCACGCTGTTCTCGGTCAGGAAGTTGTAGTCGTCAGCCCACGCACGGAGCAACCGCTCCCATGACGGAATCGTCCAGAGACCTTCTTCGCGATCGGCGAGCCCTTCACGATCGAGATACTCAAGTACCCGATAAGTGGCACCGGTTGAGGCACCGGATTCTGCGATGAGATCCCGGACCTTCCAAGAACGCGAGTAGTCGAGCAGAGCCCGCACCACCCGCGCTGCAGGATCACCCTTGAGTGTCCCCCGAGGTCGCCCAGGGCTTCGTGACGGATCGCGGTCGCCTCCTCGGTCGGAGAGGAAGAACCCCGGCTCGATGGCCGAGACCATGATGTTGCCCGTCGCATCGGCGTAAGAGACCCCGATCCTTTCGATTTCCTCCCTCACCTGCGGCGCGAGGTAACGCGCGAGCAGCAACGGGACCGCCTCCTCCGCAGCGGCACGCTCCCGAAGCTTCTGCGCAATGCCTGCCGCTTGACGTCCCGTAGGAGCGCCGGACTTCACCTCGATCACGATTTTTACCCGCCGCCCATCCGGAGCAGACAAGGCGAACTCTGCATCCGCGGGTGAACGTGGATTGCTGCCAAGAGAAGAGGACGCCAGCGCCCACCCAGGCGGAATCCTCTCGCGAATCAACTCGACCACCGTGCGGAGCACCTGAATATCCGAAGCAGGAACTGTCATGGCGCCCTTCCCTTGAACTTCAGCAGCTATTGCCCGCTGCGAAAGTCGAACTGGCAGCGCCCCTCGAAGATATCGTGCGTTCGGGAAATTGTACAGTTCCGCACGTTGCGGAATACTTCCATAAGACGAACATCAATGCCTGGCCTCGGAGTCGCGGCGCTCGTCATACGGTTGGCGCGACTCCGTGGCGGCTGACGTCAGCGGCCACGGATCGACGGAACGGCCGGTCGGCACTCAGCCGACCGACCGTTCCCTTTCCGGTCGCGTCAGTTCGCGTCGAAGCCCTCACGGCGTCGTCCGCGGACGAACAGACCCACCCCGACTGCGATGACCAGAACCGCACCCACGAGACCCCCGACCGCGATGTCGCCTCCCGTGATCGCGAGACCTGCGGGCGGCGGCGGACGCCGGTCGTGCGTGGTGCTGCACTCCGTGGTGCAGCCAGGGCTCGTCACGGTATTGACGAGCACGCCGTCGCCACCGGTGCCGACGGTGACCGAGTAGGTGATGGTCACCACGTCACCCACGGCCAGGTCGCCCCGCCACGCCAGCATTCCGGTGGCATCGTCGATCGAAGCGGTGCCGGACGACGCCACGAGGTCGTCGTTGTACGCGGCGTCATCCAGCACCTCGGTGAGGTCGTCGTCGAGGAGCGCGCCCGGCACGGCTGCCAGCCCCTGCTGGGTCACGGTCAGCGTGTAGGTGATGACAGACCCTGCCGCTACCGCACTGCCCGATGCGGGGTCTGACTTCTTGACCACCGTGTACCCGCCGACCGGGGTCTCCGTCTTGTCGGGGGGAGTGACCACCGGAGGCTTCCCCGGCGGGATACCGGTTCCGGTCGCGGTGTTGACCACCTGTCCGGCGGCGAGGTCTGCCGCGGTGATCGCGTAGGGCTTGTCGGCCTTGCACACGACCAACTCCGAGGGCGCCAGGGCGTCGGGAGCACAGGTGACGCCGATACCTGCCGCGGTGAGCTTGTCGTCATCGATCGCGAGACCGGTGAGGTTCGTGTTGCCGGTGTTCGTGAGCTGGAACTCCCAGTTGATCTGATCTCCGACGTCGCTGTACCCGTTGCCGTTGACGTCGACGACTCCCGTGACCCGCTTGTCGAGGGTCATCCCCGGAACGAGGGGATCGTTGAACACGGTGCAGATGACGGCGATGCCGGCGACCTGCGGAATCGTGATGCTCCCGGAAGGCCCGGTGCCGGAGCTGATCTTCGCACCCTGCGCCCCGGCCGCGTCGGAGCACTCCCACCGGGCGGCATAGCCTGCGAGATCGGTCGTCCCTGCAGCCGCCTCGGCGAAGTCGTAGGTGACGCCGGGCTGCACGATCACGGAGCCTGCCCGCTCGGCCGGAGACTGCGTCTGGAGTCCGAGATCGGTGCCCTCGGTGATGCCGGTGGTCCCGGCGCCCGGAACGATGCCGCCACCGGTGATCGACAGGGCGAACTGGTCGGTGGGCTGCACCCGGCCGGCGACGTTCTTGAGCACCGTCAGGGTCGGCGGTGCTCCGCAGGTCGCGAAGTCCGACACCAGCGAGCCCGCGATGCCGGTGACCGGAACGTTCCCGACGAGCGCACCCGTGGTCGCGTTGATGCGAAGAATCGGCCCCGACCCGCCACCGACGTACAGCTCGCCTGTTCCGCTGAAGGCGACGGCCGCGTACGACACCCCGGCGACAGGATCGATCGCGGTGAGCAGAGACGAGGTGAACGAGGAGTTGGCGCCGGTTCCGGGGATCGTGCCATCGACGCGGAGCAGTCGGCCTCCGTCGGAGGCGCTTCCCACGATGTACATCTGCCCGAGGGTGTCGAAGGCGAAGTCGCTGTTCGCGAGCGCGACGCCGTCGGGAAGCTGGATGGTCGCGGCGACGCCCAGGTTCGTGTTCGTCGCGGGGTCGTAGACGGCGATCTGATAGCTCGTGCCGCCGAGCCCGAGCCCGCCGTAGTAGTAGAGGCCGTTGGTCGGGTTCACCGCTCCGCCGACGCTGCTGTAGCCGGTGAGCACCTGCGCGGGGGTCGAGACGAAGGAGTCACTCGACATCGTGTAGTTGTACACCTCACCGGCTTTGGTGAAGAAGAGGTTCCCCCCACCCGGCGCGATGCCGACCTGGTTGACGACGTCGCCGCCAGGGAGATCGACGGCTTTGGTGGCGGTGCCGGTCTCCGAATCGATCTGCCAGAGGTCACCGTCACCGGTGCCCTGACTGGTCGCGTAGACCGTGGAACCCGTGCACTGCAGATTCGATGCCGCCTGGGCCGATGGCGCATTCGCGGCAGAGACTCCGACGAGACCTGCCGAGACCATCAACACCGCGGCGATGCCGCCCCATAATCCGCGAGAGCGCGGACGGCCGTGGGCAGTGAACATGGATTCTCCTCCGTTGCGGGTGTGCATCGCTCGAAACCGGGAGGTCGGGGTGGCGCTCAGGTCGGGCCTGGCACGACGACGCGGATGAGAGGCATCGCTGATGCCTCGGACCTCCGGTGCGGTCACGATGATACGTGAAGGTAACCTTCTACCCCTAGAAGGTGAAGTGAAGAATATCGCTCGCGCTGAGGCCTCAACCTCGGTCACTCGCCGTCAGGCGAAGGGCGTATACTGACGCGTTGGGTCATCAGACCCCGAAGAGTCCCGAAAGGCGGTGATGGCGATGTCCGATGATAGTTACGACGCCGCCCTCGCTGCGTCGCGACTCC
Organism: Microbacterium sp. MYb54; assembly: GCF_002979515.1. Lineage (GTDB taxonomy): Bacteria > Actinomycetota > Actinomycetes > Actinomycetales > Microbacteriaceae > Microbacterium. The sequence goes on from NZ_PCPA01000008.1 coordinate 14,466, forward strand.
CTGCGCTAGCTCGTTGACCTTCCGGTCCGCTTTCGCACGTCCTTCTCCGCAGCCGTCGGCGGCGTCATCCGCCCCCTGACGAATCCGCGCACGGAGCTCTCTGCTGCCGTGCACTGCGAGAACGGAGCCGCATCATGGCCCTCATCGACAACGGCGTGTACGTCCACGGACGTCGCGTGGAGACCCCGAAGAACCTGGACGAGACCTACCGGATGCTGGATGCTGCCGGCGGCATCGCCTGGATCGGCCTGTACCGACCCAGCCCCGAGGAAGTGGCGTCGGTCGCTCGCGAGTTCGACCTGCATCCGCTCGCCGTCGAGGACGCTCTCTCCGGTCACCAGCGCTCGAAGGTGGAGCGCTACGGCGACACGCTGTTCGCGGTGCTGCGCCCTGCGCGCTACCGCGACGAGCAGGAGTCGATCGAGTTCGGCGAGCTGCACCTGTTCGTCGGCCCCGACTTCGTGGTGACGATCCGGCATGCCGAGTCGCCGAACCTCGCCGCCGTGCGCGCCCGCATGGAGGCGAACCCCGCCCTGCTCGCGATGGGCCCCGAGGCCGTGCTCTACGCGATCCTCGATGAGGTCGTCGACGGGTACGAGCCGATCGTCGCAGGGCTTTTGAACGACATCGACGAGATCGAGGACCAGCTCTTCGGCGACGGCGATGACGATGACGCCCTCTCCCGTCGCATCTACGAGCTCTCCCGCGAGGTCATCAACTTCCAGCGCGCCGTGCATCCGCTGAACGGGATGCTGGAGTGGCTGCGTCGCGGATCCGAGAAGTACCGCATCGACGAGGAGCTGCAGCGGTCGCTGCGCGACGTGCTCGACCACACGATCCGCGTCAACGAGAAGATCGACTCGTTCCGGGCGATCCTCGAGAACGCGCTGACCGTGCACTCCGCCCTGGTCGCCCGTCGTCAGACCGAGGCCGGGCTCGCGCAGAACGACGAGATCAAGAAGATCTCCTCGTGGGCCGCGATCATCTTCGCCCCGACGCTGGTCGGCACGGTCTACGGGATGAACTTCGACGTGATGCCGGAGCTGCATTGGGCGTTCGGATATCCGATGGCCATCGGCGCGATGGCCGCCTTCGCCGTCGCGCTGTTCGGGGTGTTCAAGTACAAGAAGTGGTTGTGAGGCCGCAGGGTCAAGCCGTCGTTCCGGGCGAACAACGCAAGATACCGGTTTTCGCGTGAAGAACCTCTCTCAGCCCCGCCTCTGAAGGTATGGCATATGCCATACCTTCAGAACGAAACGGAGCAAGAACACATGCGAACCTCACGCAAAATCATCGCCTCGACAGCTATCGCCGCAGCGGCCGCCGGCATCTTCCTCGCCGCACCCGCTCAGGCGGAGGATTACAGCCAGGACGTCACGGCAAAGGTCTCGGACGGTCGCATCTACGTGCAGCGCGGCGAGATCTACACCTACGACGTCATCCTCACCAACCACGCCTCGGAGGCCAAGACGGTCACCGTGAGCGATGCCCTTCCGTCGAAGCTCGCTTTCGTGTCGAGTGACGACTTCGTGGTCGGATCCGACGGCGCGCTCACCACCGAGGTCCAGATCGCAGCAGGCGCGACGGAGACCGTATCGCTCACCGTCCAGGCGAGCAGCACGCAGATCGGCAACGTGAACAACTTCGTCTCGGTCGATTCGAACAGTGGTCTCTCCCCCTGGCGCGCGTGGGACAGCAACGTGATCCGTCTCTGACCAGGATCGCCACGCACTTCATGAGTGCCTCGTGAACAGTCGACGCCCGGGAAGAGTGCCCCGTACTTCTCCCGGGCGTCGATGCGTGACCGCAGGGCCGCACCGGGAGCCCCTCATGCGTATGGTTCCCCGGTGCTGGCGAAGCGGGGATCGTTTCGCCGGGCGAAGCCTCGCGCGCTCTGCGCGGACAGGGCGAGCAGAACGAGGATGTCGAGGGCGACGCTCGCCAGCGACGTCCGGAACGTCACCTGGATGCCCGCGTTCCACCAGTCGAGGAAGACGGCGATGATGCTGATCGAAGCGAAGCTCATCGCCGCGATGCGGGCCCAGTTCGACCCGGCGAACACGAGGCCGGCGAGCACGCCGTAGAAGAGGTACCAGACGCCGAGCGCGCTGATACCGATGATGATGAAGATGTCGGCGACGTCCTGAGGCACGATCAGGACGCCGTCAGCCGAGGCGAAGATCTCCTGCCTGATCGCCGCCCAGTTCAGCACGTAGATGAGGATCGAGACGAATCCCCAGATCACGCGGAGCGACATCAGCACAGTGCCGAGCCCCGTGGCCAGCGGACGCTTCACGACAGGCCTCGCAGCTCCGTGACAGGCGCCTGTTCGACGGGCTCCTCCGCCGCACCGGCCGAGCGCACCGTGGTGACGTGACGGAGATCGATGACCGGCAGGTCGCCGTCGGTGTGGATGCTGTCGCCACCGCCGTTTCGTGAGTGATAGCCCGTCGAGAAGTCGCGGATGATGACGATGCGCACCCCGCTGTCGGCACCGCGAAGGGTGCGGACGATGTGATCGCGTTCGATGTCGATGTCGGCATCGATCTTGTGGGTCACCTGCAACGTGAACAGCGAGAACCCGACCGCGCGGTCGAACGTGCCTGCGGCCACCCAGTCCACCCGGTGCCCACCCGGGAGCATCCATCCTTCGGGACAACGCCAGAACCTGACGTGGTGCCGCTTCGCCGGGTTGCCCGCGACCTCCTGCTGATAGGCGAGATCCTGACGGCGACCGAACAAGAAGAGCGGACTGACGGGAGCCTCGTCGTAGCTGCGTCGCAGCAGGGTCGACAGCACGATCCGCCGAGTCGATGCCGCGGTGACCTCATCGGCCCGCGTCCACCCGGCGTCGGCCATGCATCGGGTGAGTTGCTCCTCGGTGCCGAGGACCGCGAGATTCACCGGGTCGCCGAGCAGCCCATCGCTCGTTCGCGCTCGACCGATGAAGTAGCTGGGCACGTAGATGCGGGTGAGGATGGAGTGCAGCCTCGGCAGCACGAGGTAGGCGAGGATCAGCCAGAACGCGATCGCGAACGCGATGGCCCACCAGCCCCACGAGAACGCCTCGGTGATGATGAGGTAGGCGAGCCAGATCGCTGCGAGCCCTGCGAACACGAAGAAGGCGTCGTCCAGCGCCGCGTTGACCGAGAATCGACGGCGCTGCACGAGCGGATCCCGCCTCTTGACCGGTTCCTCCATGTCCACATCCTAAAGACGCGACGCTCGAGCCGCACCGACTTTCGGGTCTGCCGCAGCCGATCTCACCCCGACCTCACCCCCTCCCGCAGATGCCGGTCTGTCAGGATGGCCCGATGGGTGAAACTTGGGATGCACGTATCGACCGCTTCTGGGAAACGGCGGACGAGGATCAGCCGGACCTCACGATCGCGACGATGCGACAGCTCGTCGATGAACGCCCCGGCGATGACCCTGACGCCACCTACGAGTGGGCGTCGGTGCACGACTTCCTCGGACGGGAGGCCGAAGCCGTTCCGCTGTATCGGAAGGCGCTCGCCGACGGCCTGTCCGGCGACAGGCGTCCTCAGGCGATCATCCAGCTGGCCAGTTCGCTCCGCAACGTCGGCGAGGCCGGTGCCGCCGTCGAGTTGCTGCAGGACGCAGAGGCCGATTCCGTCACCGGCGATGCGGCCCGCGCGTTCCTGGCGCTCGCGCTCTACGACGCTGGACGCCCCGGCGAAGCGCTGCGCGTCGCGCTGAAAGCACTCGCGCCGACCCTCCCCCTCTACAGCCGCTCCGTCTCCTCCTACGCAGACGAGCTCGCGGAGTAGCCTCACCCGGCGGGTGGGTTCGACACAATCATCCGGACAACCGATATATCGGTCTATTGTGAGAGCCGTGAGTGATGACAGCGTCGTCTTGTGGTCGCGTAGCGTCCTGCTGCCCGTGGCCCTCGCGATCATCGCGGCCGAAGGCGGCAGTCACGGCTACCGGATCAAGCAGCTGATGGAACAGAGCGGCTTCCAGCGCCCCGTCGACGGCGCTCTCTACCCGATGCTGCGCACTGCCGAAGCCGAAGGGCTGCTCGAGTCGTCGTGGCAGAAGGGTGAGCGCAAGCCTGATCGCCTGGTCTGCCGGATCACCCCCGCCGGAATGCGTCGCCTCACCGCCGAACGTGACAAATGGGCCACTTTCGCCAAAGACGTCGACCTGATCCTGCAGAGCGGAACCAGCGCAGGGCCACCCGCAGACGGACCTGGCCGTTCCGCGTAAGACGACGGGCCCGCTTCACGCCCTCGCCGCGGCCAGACTCAGAACACTGCGGCGTCCGGCTCCTCAGCGCGGCTGAGGCTCTGCTCGGGCCAGGGCATCGGCGGCACGCACCAGCGCGAGGTGCGAGAAGGCCTGCGGGGTGTTGCCGAGCTGCCGCGCAGAAACCGGGTCGTACTCCTCAGAGAGCATCCCCACGTCGTTCGCCAGAGCGCACAGCCTGTCCATGAGGGCGTGGGCCTCGTCGAACCTGCCGGTCACGGCATACTGCTCGACCAGCCAGAACGAGCACGCGAGGAAGGCACCCTCAGACCCCGCGAGCCCGTCCACACCCGTCCCGGTGCGATAGCGGCGCACGAGCCCGTCCGGCATCAGCGTCTGCTCGATGCGGTCGACCGTCGCCAGCATCCGCGGGTCGTCCGGCTGGCAATAGCCCACCTGAGGAAGAAGCAGCAGGGAGGCGTCGACCTCCGTCGTGCCGTAGTGCTGCACGAAGTGACCGTCGACGACGCCGTCGCGGTCGATCTCCGCACGCATCCGATCCCGCAGGCCGCGCCACCGCTCCACCGGACCTTCCAGACCGTACTCCTCCACCGCGAGCACCGCCCGATCGAACGCCGCCCACATCATCACCCGCGAGTGGGTGAAGAGCTGCGGCTCGCCGCGGATCTCCCACAGCCCCTGGTCGGGGCGCTCGATCTGCTCCGAGGCGAATCGCACCAGGGTCCGCTCCAGCGGCCACGAGAAGTCAGACTCGTCGAGCCCTGCCGCCCGCGCAGCCGAGAGCGTCACGAGCACCTCGCCGACGACATCCGCCTGATACTGCTCCGCCGCACCGTTGCCGATCCGCACCGGCGACGACCCCTCATAGCCGGGGAACTCCGACAGCACCCGCTCGGGGAGATCCCGCTCTCCTGCGGGTCCGTACATGATCTGGAGGTCGGAAGGATCCCCTGCGACCGCTCGCAACAACCACTCCCGCCACTGCCCGGCCACGCCGAGGAACCCGTGGGCGAGCAGCGCCTCGAGGGTGAGGGCGGCATCGCGCAACCAGACATAGCGGTAGTCCCAGTTGCGCACGCCCCCGATCTCCTCCGGAAGCGCCATGGTGGCCGCCGCCGCGATGCCCCCGGTCTCGTGGTTGGTCAGTGCGCGCAGGATCAGGAGCGACCTGACCACCTCGTCCCGGTGCGGGCCGTCGTGCGAGATCCGGTCGGCCCAGTCCTGCCACCACGCCTTCGTGGTCTCGATCTCGTGCTGCACGTCCAGCGTCGGCGGGAGCTCGAGATGCGAGCGGAACCAGGTCAGCTGCAGATCCCGTACGTCACCGGCCTCCACCGCGACCTCACCGCGATGCTGATGATCGATCGCCGTCAGGGGCGCGCCACGAAGGGCGACGGCATCCGGTCCTCCCATCGCGACCAGGCACGGTTCCCCCTCCGACCCGACCTGACGCACCCACGGCATCACCCTCGCGTAGTCGAAGCGGATGCTCAGCCTCTGCTCGAACGTCATCGATCCGCTGATGCCGACCACCCGGCGGATCAGGTCGGTGCGGCGGATCGTCGCGTTCGGATCGAGGCCGATCGGCATGAGGTCGTGCACCTCGGCCACGGCGTCCGCGCTCTCCCAGCGGGTGACGAGCACGAAGGTCTCATCGTCGTAGCGCCGGGTGCTCACCGCATCCGGATCGGTCGGACGGAGCAGCCACCGCCCGTGCGACTCATCGCCGAGCAGTGCTCCGAACGTCGAGGCCGAGTCGAGTCGCGGCAGACACAGCCAGTCGATGCTCCCCCCGGAGGAGACCAACGCAGCCGTTCGACAGTTGCTCAGCAGCGCGTAGTCCTCGATGCGCGCACCTGGATCATCCCCCACGACGATTCATCCCTTCTATTCGGGCGACCGGATGTCGATCCCCTCGAGGTCGATAGCCGCGTCATCGCCGATGGAGACGGCGACCGACCCCGTTCCCGTGGCCTCGACACCGCCGGTGATCGAGACCTCACCCGAGCGCCCCTCCACCTCCAGTGTGACCACGTTAGTCCCCCCGCTGGCGAGCTTTCCGCCGATGGCGAGCGCGTCGACGGATCCGCCCGCCGTGATGCTCAGGGCGATCGCCTTGAGAGTCATCTGCACCCCCTTGACCAAGCTCAGCCCCTCGCCGCCGCTCGTGGCGACGTCGCCGTCGACCGCGAGCCTCCCCATCGGCTTGCTGATCTGGATGCCGATCGACCCGTCGCCGGTGGTGCGGATGCTCTGGAACCTCGCATCGCGCAGCGTGCCGTCGTAGAGGTTGAACCCGCGGGCACCGTTTCCCGTGGTGACGATCGGCGCCCGCACGTCGAGGGTATCGAGTTCACCGAAGTTCACGAAGCCGATGCCGCTGGGACCGTGGGAGGTCACCGCTGCGGTCGCGGTCCACGTGCCGACCGATCCCCAGTTGTCGAGCACCATGTCGTTCGGCCCGTAGGTGGTGACGGGCCCGGTCGACTGCACGACGTCGACCGTCGCACCGCTGATCACGAACACTCCACCCGAGATCAGGTCCGGCGTCCGCGCCGGGATGGCGCCATCGGTGTGCACCTCTCCGGTGCGCAACAGCGTGACGTGCACGGTCCCCCCGTCGCCGTGCCCGTCCTGATCTCCGTGCCCACCGACGAAGATCCCGCTGCCGTACACCGGCTGGGCCTCGGTCCCGGCGGAGATGTCGAGCAGTTCGGCCGTCAGCTTCACCTCCGGATCCGCCTGACGATTCCAGAGCGTGAATCCTCCCTGCAGAGCATCCACACCGAACCCGTGCGGGCGATGGAACCGCCCACGGACGTCCGCGGTGATGACCCGCACGTTCTCCGCCTGCACGTGCCCTGCGCGCACACGATCCTCCGCCAGGATGACGATCTGCCCGCGCGTGGTGACATTGCGCAGCGTGAGGGTTCCGAGATCGGCGACCCCGGTGTCGTTGAGGATCGCCGCCTCCTCATCGGCCGTCAGGATCGTGATGTCTTCGAGCGTGTTGTCCGAGGTGAGGCGCACGCCCCTGGCCCCGAACTGCAGGGTCCCGCCGTGAAGACGCGTGCCGGGCGGAAGGGTGAATCCGGGAGCCCCGTTGATCGCCCCTCGCACCTCGATGTCCTGGGCCCCCGCCGCCAGAGCGTCTGCGAGTTCCTGCGCCGTCGATACCGTCACCATGTCAGCGGCCGCCGTTCTCGTCTGCGGTCAGCAACCCGACGTTCTCACGAGCCCACGTGGGGAAGTCCTTGAGCCCGGGGACCAGCTGTCGCAGCGCCGCCAGGTCGCGCGCTCCGGTGAACTCCGCGTCGAAGTCGCCGTAGTACTGGAACATGTTTGCCGTCTCTTCGCTCCCCGGACCCCCGGCACTGCGGGCGTCGTCGTACGAGACCGACCGGAAGCGCACCGGCTCCCCGAGCACCTCGCCCATCACAGCGGCATACTCGGCTCCGGTGAGGTGGTCGCCGGCCAACCCGATCGTGCGGCCGATGTGCTCGTCGCCGGCAGCCAGGATCGCGAACACCGTGCGCCCGATGTCGGTGACGTCGACACCCGAGAGGCGCTTCCCGTCTTCGATCGGAAGCGAGAGCGTCAGCACACCGTCTTCTTCCCTCTTCGGCCCCATCACGGAGGGCGCGAGGTTCTGGAAGAAGAAGGTCGTGTTCAGATAGGTGGTCGGCACGCCCGCTGCGGCGAAGAGTGCGTTCCCCTCGCCCTTGGCGTCGAAGTGCGGCACGTTGTAGTGCTCTTGGAGCACGGGCATGCGGGGGTCGGTGATCGGGAGCAGGTCTCGCGTGTCCTCCAGGGTCGACCACACGACGTGGCCGACCCCACCGGCAGCTGCCGCCCGAGCGAGAGTTGCGACCTCTTCGAGCTCGCGCGTCGCCGATCCGTGCGCCCAGAAGTTCGTCACCAGGAAGGCCCCGTCGACGCCGTCGAGCGCAGCGACCACGCTCGCCTCATCGGCGAAGTCCGCCTGCACGACTTCCGCACCCCTGGCCGCAAGCGCTCGGGCCGACGCGGATGACGGATCGCGCGTGAGTGCCCGGACGGTGAAGCGCCCCTCGGTGTCGGCGAGGATCGCATCGACAACCCCACCACCCTGCGCACCGGTCGCACCGGCGACGGCGATCTTCTTCGGTTCGTTCATGGTCGTTCCTTCTGTTGTTCTGCAGCGGGATACGGAATCGGGCGCGGGTCGCCTACAGGGCTGCGCGTGCCTCCTGTTCGGTGACCGTCTTGCCGAGACCGCCGAACTCGTGCAGTTCGCCGGACACCTCGATGCGGACGGACTGGTCGAGTCCGCCGACGTTCACGGGCGCGAACCCGGCGGTGCGGATCAGCGCTGCGACGGCGTCGCCCGCGGCCGTGTCATCGGTCGCATAGAAGAGTGCGACCGCGGGATCCTGGCGTGCGCTCACCTTGAGGGATTCTGCGCCGAGGGTTCCGAACGCTTTGACCAGCGAGGCTCCCGCGGGAAGCTTCGCGGCGATGATCTGCCCCGAGGACTCTTCCGGTGCGATGATCTTGACGAATCCGCCCTTCCCGTCGGGGCCGAGGGGGTTGGACGGATCGACGACGATCTTTCCGTCGAACACGTCGGAGTTCTCCTCGATCAGCTTCTTCGACACGTCGAACCAGACGGCGAGGATGACGACGTCGGCAGCGGCGACCGCGGTGCGCACGTCGGCGGATCGGGCGCTTCCACCGACGGCGGCGGCGAGAGCTGCCGCCTTGTCGAGGTCGTGCCCGGCGATGATGAGGTCTTCGCCTCCGGCCGCGAGGTCCTGGGCGATGATGCTGCCGATGTTGCCGGTTCCGATGATGGCTGTAGTCATGAGTGTTCTCCTGTGGTTTCTCTGCGGATGTCGTTGTCTATGCGGACTTGTTGAACATGTAGCGGCTGATCTTCCACTGGCCGTCTTCGACCGCGAACGTGAAGATCTCGCGGTTCGACTCGGCCGTGGAGGTCGAGGTCGCGCGCACCGTCTGGGTTCCGTTGCTGCGGGTCAGTGCCGCCGCAGCGGTATCGCTGAACACGGTCAGCTCGTCGATCGTGAAGACGACCGAGAGGTGGATCGCCGCGAAGACGTTGTCGTAGGCCTGCGTGAGCTCCGGCCCCGCGGCCGTGGGAAGGGTGGTCGGCATGAACACACCGTCCCGCGTGTAGCACGACACGGCGAGCGCGGTGTCGTCGGTGTTGAGTGCCCGTTCATAGGTGGCGAGCAGCTGACGGATATCCTCTTGCGCTGACATGGCCTGTCCTTCTCGTTCGTTTCGCTCTGGAATACTTTCCGCGGAAAGTATATGGTCGATGAAGCGTAACCCACTCGACGCAGGAGGTATTCCTTGAACCGCACGATCGCCGAAGCAGCCCTCGACTCGGCAGAGGATGCGATCATCACCGTGGACACGACGGGCCACATCACCTCCTGGAACCCGGCCGCGCAGACCGTGTTCGGGCATTCCGCCGACGAGGCCATCGGTCAGACGCTGGCGTTGATCATCCCGGCCGAGCATCGCGCCCGCCACATGGCCGGCTTCCATCACGCGATGGATTCCGGAAACCTGACCCATGAAGGACGCCCCGCTCGGGTCATCGGCACGAAGGCCGACGGAGCGCACATCGACCTCGAGATGACCTTGGGGGTCATCGACGGCGAGAACGACGCGCCATCGGGCGTGGTCGCAGTGCTCCGACGGGGTGCCACCGAGCCGATCTCGTTCGTGCCCTGATGAGCGCTGCGATGCACCCCACACCTCTTCGAGGTTGGGCCACTTTCCAAGGAAAGCATATGGTCGAGATGGGCAACCCGATTCACGCCCATCGCCCCCATCGCCCCCAGCCCACCAGGAGTACCCCATGGAGGACCTGCATCAAATCTTCAATGACCTCATCCGCTTCGAGACCGAAGTGTGGGATGCGGTCGAGCGTCGCTTGCGCGCGGACTACCGGCTGCCCTTGAGCTGGTTCGAGCCCATGCAAGTGATCAGACGTGTCGAACGCTGTCGAGCATCCGACATCGCGCGCGAGCTCTCGATCACCGAAGGCGGCACGAGCAAGCTCGTCGCCCGCATCGAGGCCGCGGGCTACTGCGAGCGCGAGACCGCTCCCGACGACCGGAGGGCTTCGTTCATCACGTTGACCGCCGCCGGAGAAAGCGTGCTCCAGGCCGCCTCGCTGAGCTATGCCGACGAGTTGGAACTCTGGTTCCGCGGGGCCGTGCCCGACGCCGAGCTGCGTCAGTTCGCCTCGACACTGGCGATGCTCCGGATGCGCCGGCCGACGCGGACCCAAGAGATCCACGCCCCCTGACGGCTGCGCCTCCCTCCGAAGACCCTCGAAAGAAAACGGCCGGCCCCACAACGGTCCGGCCCCAACCGCAAGGAGTCAGAATGTCCAAGAAACCGACGATCATCCTGGTACACGGGTTCTGGGGAGGCGCCGCCCACTGGTCGAAGGTCATTGTCGAATTGAAGCGGCGAGGCTACGAGTCGCTCCAGGCCGTGGAGAACCCGCTGACCTCTCTCGCCGACGATGCGGAGCGGACCCGGAAGATGATCAAGCAGGTCGACGGCCCCGTCCTTCTGGTCGGTCACTCGTACGGTGGTGCGGTCATCACCGAAGCGGGCGACCTGCCCAACGTCGTCGGGCTGGTCTACGTCGCAGCCTTCGCCCCCGATGCGGGCGAGAACCCCGGCCAGATCAGTGCGGAGCATCCGCCTGCAGCGATCGAGAACCTCGCTCCGGACAGCGACGGGTTCCTGTGGGTCGCGCAGGACAAGTTCCAGGAGAGCTTCTGCCAGGATCTGACGGAAGACGAAGCGCTGGTCATGGCTGTGACCCAGAAGGCTCCGCTCGCGTCGACGTTCGGAGACAACGTCACGGCACCCGCGTGGAAGACCAAGCCCACCTGGTACCAGGTGTCGACGCAGGATCGCATGATCGACCCTGACAACGAACGGCGCATGGCCGCCCGGATGTCGCCTCGCAAGATCGTCGAACTGGATGCCAGCCATGCTTCTCTGGCCTCGCACCCGGGAGCGATCTGCGATCTGATCGACGACGCGACCACGGCACTCGCCGGCGCCTGACCCGACCGGCCGTCGGATGCCGCGGGCCCACGCCGCGGCATCCGACGGTCACTTCTCGTCGGAGTCGCTGATCTCGTCGAGCAGGCCTTCGATTGCGTCGAAGTCGATGCTCTCGGACCCGTCGAGCTCGCGCACCTCGACGCCGTCGACCTCGAGCTCTTCGTTCAGCTGCACGAGGATGCGCGAATCGGGGAACTGCTTCGGCGCGATGAAGGCGAGCAGCGATGCGTCGGCGAACACGACCACGGACGTTGCCTCGAGGTCATCGCGCAAGTCGATCTGCTCGACGATCGGCTCGTCGTCCACGGCATCGTCGATGTCGGTGGCCACCTCGTCGAGCACGGTCCGCCACCTCGACTCGCCTACGGAGAGGATGCGCGAGACCGCAGCGATCAAGGCCTCGTGGTCGACCTCATCGCCATGTTCATCTTCGTCTTCGAGTTCCGGGTCGACATTCACGTTCACCACGGTGCCCGCCGCGTCGATGCTCGCGCGTCCGTACACGAGACCGTTCTCGGCGATGGGGTCTTCGAGCAACCCGCTCTCGACGATGCGGGCCAGAAGGGTGTCGAGCGCAGGCGAAGTCATACCTCCAGTCTTTCGCATCCATCGCGATCGCGGGCGGTCATCGTCTGTGAAGAAGAGGGATGAGGAGCACACCGACGGCGGTGAGAGCCGCAGCGACGCACAGCACCCCGGATGCGCCGGTGAGGCCGTACGCGAGACCGGCGACGACGGGCCCACCGAACGCCCCGAGATTCAGCGCCGCCGTGGCGTAGGCGCCTCCGAGCACCGGAGCGCCCGATGCCTGCGCGACGATGCGGGCGATCAGCGCCGAGCCGACGGCGAACGACAGCATCCCGCCGATCGCCGCACCGACGAAGGCCCCCTGCACTGACCCGAACCCGAGAGCGAAGACAGCCCACGCGGCAGTCGTGGCCACCGTGCCGACGGCGATCCAGGTGCGACCGAAGCGGGCCGCCCACCGACCGGTCACGGTGACTCCGAAGAACGCGCCGACCCCGAAGGCCGCGAGCAGCAACGGGGTGAATGTGTCGGCGACCCCGGCATCCGCGCCGATGACGGCGAGGAACGTGAACACTCCGAAGGTCGCGGCGTTCACGAGCACCGCGAGCATCACGGCGACGAGCACGGACCGACGACGCAGTTGCGCGAACTCCGCACGCACATCGATCCGCGGCGAGGGCGGGAGCGCACCGAGCGTCCGATCTCGCAGCAGCGCGACCACGGCGGGGAGGCACAGCAGCACGACAGCCCAGAAGGTGGACCGCCAGCCGAAGGAGTTCGCCAGCAGGGAGCCGGCCGGCACGCCGACGATCGTGGCCAGTGTCGTCCCCGCGAGCAGGACGGCGACGGCGCGGGTCGTGTATGCCGGAGCCACGATGGCCCGCACGGTCGACAGAGCGATCGCGAGGAATCCGGCGTTCGCCAGTGCAGCGACGACCCGACTGAGCAGGAGCATCCAGAACGAAGACACGACGGCACCCACGACATGGGCGGCGATGAAGACCAGGAGCAGCAGTACCAGCGTGCGACGCGGAGGCCACCGGCTGGCGAACACGGCCATCATCGGGGCACCGACGACCATGCCGATCGCGAAGGCCGAAGTCAGCAGTGCCGCCGTCGCGGGGTCGACGCCCAGATCGGCGGAAAGCGGGAGGAGGAGACCGGCGAGCATGAACTCGCTGGTGCCCTGGGCGAAGATCGCCAGAGCGAGGACAGGGATGAGGAAGGGCATGAAGCATCCAGACGCGGAGACGCCGCTCGGATCGCAGAGAGCGATGAACAGCGTGCGAGAAGGGTCGACACAGATGCGGGGAGCGCACGACGTGCACTCGACCCGCGATCTACGGTCTGTCCGACTCAGGGCTCACGATTCCACCGTAACCGACGCGACGCCGGCCCCATCACGTTGAAACAGGATGAGGGGGCCGCCCACCCTGGACGGCCCCCTCTGTGATGCCTCACTGCTCGGTGCTACCGGGCGCTGCCGTAGTACGCGACCCCGGGGAACGCGACCCCGTCGCCGTTGCCGTTCCAGACACCGGTGAAGGTGATCACGACCGTCTGACCGGAGGCCAGCGGCCCCTTCCAGTCGATGCTGTTGCCGTCGACCGTCGCGTTGCCGCTGGTGGCGGTGACACTGGACGGGTTCCACGAGGAGTCGTCCAGGATGCCGGCGAGGTTGTACGCGATCTCGCTGTTCGCCGAGTCGACGTTGCCGTTGTTGGCGAACTCCATCCGGTACGTCACCGTCTCGCCCGGCTTCGGGTCGGTCGGGCTCGAGTTGAACGTGTACTGGAAGAACTCCCGCTTGACGGTGTCAGTGTCGGTGTCGCACGCCTTCGACGCGTTCGTCCCGACGACACAGGCCTCGTTGGTCAGGGGGCCGGGAGGAGCCGACTGGTTGACCTTGGCGTTGACCTTCAGCGTGACCGACTGCCCAGGAGCAAGGTTGCCCAGGGTGGCGGTCACGTTGCGACCGGCAGAGGTCACCGTGGTTCCCGCCGGACCGCTGCCGGAGACGAAGTCGAGACCGGCCGGAAGCGGATCGCTGACCACGACGCCCTGCGCCTGACCATCGCCGGTGTTCTTCACGATGATGTTGTAGGTCAGAGCCTGACCGAGCGCAACCTCACCGAGGCTGTCGTCCTTGTCGATCGTCAGAATCGGCGTGGTGGGCTTGTTCACCGTGGTGTCGTCCCAGTCGCACGCCTTGCTCGACGAGGTCGCCACGCAGGCGTTGTTGCGCACGTTGCCGACCGGAGTCGACGTGCCGACCGTGGCCTTTACCGTGAGCGTCGCCGAAGCGCCGGGGGCGAGGGAGGCGATGGTGCCCTCGACATGCTGTCCGTTGATCGCGACCTGGCCGGCGGTGCCGGCCGTGTACGCAGCCGAGATCCCGGTCAGACCGGCGGGCAGATCGTCGCTGATGACCACATTGCTGGCCGCACCGTTTCCGGTGTTCTTCACGACGATGTCGTAGGAGAGCTGGTCGCCGATGAGCGCCGCATCGCGGTGATCGTTCTTGTCGATCGTCAGGACCGGCTTGGTGGGCGGCTTGGGCTTGTCCACGTCGATGTCGATGCTGTGCAGGTCGCTGGGCACCTTGGTCCAGAGGGGGATGATCCCGCCGAACGCGCCCTTGGAGAGCATGGTGACCTGGAACTCGACCTTCGAGACCGTGCCGTTGACCTGGACGGTGCCGTTCTTCGCACCGAGGTCGTTCGAGGTGATCGTGCTCCCGGTGACGTCGAGATTCCCGCCGACCGAGCTCAGGCTCACCCCGGGAGTCTTCAGCGTGTACTTCGCGGAGCTGCGGACGATTCCACCGATCGAGTAGACGTCGCCTCCCAGGTTGCCGAGCTTGATCTTCGGGTTCGTCACCTGCTGGCCGAAGTCGACGACCACGGTGCCGCGGACGCACTCCGTGCCGTTCTTGCAGGGGAAGCCCTCGTTGAGTCCGATGATGTTCAGGCCGAGCTCGCCGCCGTTGCGGACGGTGGCGAGGTTGACCGCGTCGCCGGAACTCTTGATCTGCATCTTGTCGGTGGCGGTGATGGTGGCTGTGGCACCGTCGGCAGACGCGGTACGGGTGTCTCCGGTACCGGTCCAGCCGTTGATGTCGACCGCGTTGGCAGCAGGGGCGGCTACAAGGGCACCGACCGCGAGGGCGGCGAGCGCCCCCGCGGTCAGCGCACCCCTGAGCAGGGATTTCTTCTTCATGTGAGCTGTCTTCCTCTCTCGGAGACGATGCCGGTCAGCTGACGGTCGACTGGCGACGACGCAGCACGATCGCACCGGCAGCGCCGGCCGCGAGCACACCGGCGCCGACGAGCCCGATGGCAGGATCGATCAGCGGCACGGCGGGACGCTCGGCGAACTGGTGGTTGTAGGTGTAGGTGAAGCGGGGATCGTCGGTGAACACGCCGCCGGTGTAGAGCACCTGAGCGCTGTTCTCGATGTGCGGGCCCCAGTAGTCCTTGGCGACCTGGAAGGTCGCCAGCGGCTTCTCGATCCGGGTACCGCCGTCATGAGTGACGTTGAAGGTCCACACCACGTTGCTGCCGACGAGCACGCCTCCCGAGTTCGCCGAGACGAAGCTCGTGTGCGCGGGTACGGGAAGGATCACCTTGTACACGCCATCGATCTGCTCGTCGTTGACGAGCTGCACGACAGCGCCTTCGCTGATCTGCGATTCCGGCGTCACGCCCTGGGCGGCCGTCTGGGTGGCCCGACCGAGGTACCCGCGAACCTGCGGCGGAGTCCCCTCTGTCCCGGTCGTGGTGGTCGTGGTGGTGTCCGGCGTGACCGGCTGCTCGGCAGCGAAAGCCGCCTGGCCGCCGAGTACCGTTCCTCCCGCGATCAGCAGGCCGATCCCGGTTGCGCATGCGGACTTGAGGATCTTGTTCATCCTGTGCCCCTTTCATCATTGGTGACGGCGAGCAGACTGCTGCGCCGCCAACTAGACGGAGGAACCTGCGTTTGGTTACGCCCGCCCGCGACGGGAATAGCGCCGGTTCGGATCCCGCCGGAAAAGGCGCAGGTCGGCGATCACGACGACGAAGACCAGGTAGGCAGCACTGAATCCGACGATGCTCAGCACCGAGCCGAGCAGCCGATGGGTGAGCTCATACCCCACTTCGAAGCCCAGCGCCTGGGATCCGAGCGCGATCACGCCCAGTCGCAGCTGGTTGGTGACGAAGATCAACGCCGTGGAGAAGAACAGCGCCTTGCCGACCTGGGCCCAGCCGACGCGGGTCGTGGCGAGGATCACGCCGCTCAGCGCCAGCACGGGGGCGGTGAGGAACGCGATGGTGCACTCGATCGTCACCATGAACGCGATGGTCCTCCCCGGTTCCACCTCGAGGATGAAGTAGTTCAGATAGTGACGCACTCCCCCCGGCACGAACGGGGCGAGCCAGTAGCTGGCGACTCCTGCTTCGAGGATGCGGAACCGTTCTTCGAACAGCACGAGCAACACGGCCGCGACCACCAGGGCGATCCCGACGGTGATGCGGGCGCCCGCATGGACCGGACCGAAACGAGGGCGGTCGCGCTGTGCCGGCTCGTCGACTGTCGTCGTCCGGGAGAGGGTGAGTGTCGACATCATGCATCCTTCGCGATCGGGCCCGCCACGTTGATCTCGCCGTTGCGGCGGGTCTTCGCCCACCCGTTGCGGCCGCGCAGGATCCGGTAGATGGCGCGGGCGCCCGTCAGGTACACGTAGTAGTCGTAGAGCCACATGCCGAAACCCCAGAGCACCCCTGTCCAGAAACCGGCCTGCGGCTCGCTGTAACGACGGTAAAGGGGTCCCCAGATGAAGAACGGGCCGATTCCGAACAGCAGGTAGAAGACGGCGAGGAGCAGCACCGAGCTCAGGGGCAGGGTGACCGCCCCGGAGAGGAGGCCGACGGCGGCTCCGATCACCAGGAGCACGGCCGCGAGGCTCGCGACGACCTGGAACAAGGGCAGCATGAGGTAGTAGCAGACCTCGAGCACGCCGGCGTTGGTGAGCATCGTCGATCGGGCGATCTCCGGGATGTACCGGATGCACTGCATGTTCCCCTGCGCCCAACGGGTGCGTTGGACCGTGAACCGACGAAAGTCGTGCAGAGCCTCCTGAGCGACATACGTGTCATGCAGGTGGCGATTCTTGTGCCCGGCGAGAAGCACATGGATGCCCAGCTCGTAGTCCTCCAGAAGCGATCCGTGCCAGGGGCGATCCGAACGCGCGGCGATGTCGTCCAAGACGGAGAGTCGCGTGAACTGACCGTTGCCGCCGAGCCCGACGGTCTGCGTCCAGCCACGAAGCGACTGGACTGCCGCGATCGGTCCACGGAACTCGAGGTCCTGCATCCTGATGAGGAATCGCCCGAACGTGTTCCGGGCCCACCCCGCTCCCTCGACAGGGTGCCGGTCATCCCGGTTCTTCATGAACACCGTGACCTGGGCAGCACCCACCTCCGGGTCTCCGAATGCGTTCGGCGATGCGGCCTGGCGGAGGATGTTCTCGGCCACCTCACCGTCGGCGTCGACGACGCAGACGACGACGCTCGAGCGATCGGTGTCGTCGGGGAGGAACGCGTTCAACTCGAAGTACGCGGCGTTGAGCGCATCTCCCTTGCCCGTTCTGGCATCGGGGCGTCTGCGCTGCACGAGGTGCACGTACGGGTCCGCATCGGCGGCGGACTGCACGATCGCGGCGGTCCCGTCGTCGCTGTCGTCGTCGATCACCCAGACGTGTGCTTCCGGGACGGTGGTGCGGAGCATCCGGATGGTTCGTCCGATCACGACCTCCTCATCTCGGCACGGCACGAACATGTGCCATTCGAACGCGTCGACCGGGCCCTCGGGGTCCGGTGTGCGGCGCAGGAACGGGACCACGATCAGGAACACGTAGACGAGGAACGTCAGCGTGACGAGGAACGATATCGCGTTAGCGGCTGCGATCACGGCGACCTCGGGGGACGGGAGCAGGGGCTGCCTGACGAAGCAGCCGCCGACGCCAGGTGAGGAAAGCCCCGGCCCCCATCGCGGCTGCGGCGATGATGACCCAGGTGATCATCGAGTCGGGCCCGGTCATCGCGAGCATGCCGACGACGGCGAGCGGGGTGGAGACCTCGGTGCTGTACATCAGCGCCCCTCGACCACGAGAGCGCCGACGACGGACTCGATGTGCGCGGCGATGCGTTCGGTGGCGTGGCCGTCGCCGAACGGGGATGGCAGTGTCGAAAGGCGCGCGAGAGTCTGCTCGACAGAAGAGAGCAGGGCTGCTGCCTCCGTCGAGAGCGTCTGCGGGGTGACGAGCTTGGTGAAGGAACCCAACGCTTCCGGGCGCTCCGTCGAGTCCCGCACGACGAGGACCGGGCGGCCGAGGACCGTGGCCTCCTCCTGGATGCCCCCGGAGTCGGAGACCAGCACGGCGGCGTGCGCGGCGAGGGCGAGGAACCTCTCGTACGGCAACGGCTCTTCGGCGATCAGGGCATCGAGGAGGTGTTCCGCATCGAGCGTGGCCAGCATCGCCCTGGTCCGCGGGTGCACCGGGAAGACGACCGGCCACCCGGATGCTGCGATCTCGTTGAACGCGTGCAGTGTGGCCAGCAGGTTCTCGGGGGAGTCCACGTTCTCCTGCCGATGCAGGGTCGCGAGAACGTACCGAGCGGGATAGAGGCGGAGACGGACGAGTTCGTCGCCATCGGCGTGAGCGGCGGCCCGCTGCGCGCGAACGGCTTCGACCACGGGGTTGCCCGTGACGAGGATGCGCTCCTCGTCGATGCCTTCCGCGAGGAGATTGGCTCGATTCGTCTCGGTTGCGGCGAACAGGTCGTCCGAGATGTGATCGACCATCACCCGGTTGTGCTCCTCCGGCATGCGCCGATCACGCGCCCGCAGGCCCGCTTCGACATGGCCGAGACGGACACCGGCGGCGTTCGCGGCGAGAGCGGCGGCGAACGTGGCATTCGTGTCGCCCTGGACGACGACGTACTTCGGCTCGACCTGCGTGATCGCCTCGGCGATCTGCTCGGCCCCACGCCCGATCTGCGCTGCCCGCGGAAGACCGCCGACGTGGAGCTGGCGGTGGACGCGTTCGATCCCGCACGACTTGAGGAACACCCCTGACATGGCGCGGTCGTAGTGCTGACCGGTGTGGACGACGTAGGCGGCATCGCCGAGGCGACGCACCAGAGGTGCGAGTTTGACGATCTCGGGGCGAGTACCGAACACGATCATCACCGAGGATTTCGGCAATTCGACGGCTCCGGACGGTGTGGAGAACTTCATTTTGGGTACCTCGATCAGCCCCCGGGGGAGAATCCCCCGGGGCCGATGTGCTCAGTGATTAGCGGTTGGACTTGCGACGGGCGCCGACGACGATGAGGAATGCCCCACCGGCGAGAAGGATGACCGCGGGGATGGCGAGAGCGAACGTCGCCCCGGTCTGAGCCAGCCCCGCAGGCGCGGGAGCGGTGAGAGTGGTCACGGCGCACGACCAGGTCTCATCCCCCTCGCAGGCGTTCGCCGCGGTGAGCGGCGGCAGCGCCGGCAGGTCGGACAGGTTCTCCGGGAACGTGATTCCGGCCTGCGCCGCAGCGCCGCGCAGAGCGTCGATCATGGTCTGGTCGTAGGCGACCGTCGCACGGTTGACGACCTTCGCCTTCGCGTCGGCGGGCACCTGGGCCCGCATCGTCATGGTGACCGTCTGCCCTGGCAGGATCTCCTGGACCACCCAGCCGACACGGTCCTTCACGGCGACACCACCGGTCGATGCGGCGATGAACCTCGCCCCATCCGGCAGATCGTCCACCACCGGAATCTGCACCGCGGTGCCGGGGCCGGTGTTGGCCACAGTGATGGTGTAGTCGAGAATCGCTCCGACCTGGGCTGTCGACTGCTTCACCGTCTTGCTGATCTCCAGTGACGCGAGCGCCGGGATGACCGTCATCGCGCAGGCCTGCTGAGCACTGTCGGGGCACGGCGTGAGCACGGTCGGGTCCGGTGTTCCGGCCGGCACGCCGGTCGGGTTCTGCACGCTCGCGCGGTTCAACAGCTGCGCTTCTTCGAGACCGCCGGGCGTGGTGCTGGTCACGTGCAGCTCGACCTCGCCCCCGGCAGGAACCTCGGGGACTGTCCACTTCACGGATCCGTCGGCGACCACACCGCCCTGATCTGCGGATACCGCTTTCAGCCCCGCGGGCAGCTGGTCGACGACCGGCACCCCGGCGGCTGCGGCCGTGCCGGAGTTGGCGACGACCACTGTGTATGTGAGCACCTCACCGTGTCCGGCGATCTGCTTGTCGACGAGCTTCGACACCGACAATGCGGGGAATGCGGCGACGACCGTGGTGGCGCAGGCAGCGGCCGGATCGTCTGAGCACGGGGTCGCATAGACCGGGGCAGGGGTGTCGGTCGGGGCATCAGCGGGGTTCTTCGCGACCACACGGTTCACGAGAGTCGTGCCGGCGCCGGCGCGATCGACGACGCCGGTCACGTGCAGCTGGCTCTGACCGCCGGCGGGGATGCTGTCGATGACCCACGACACCGTCGAGTTCTCGATCTTTCCCCCGCGGTCGGCGGCGGGGGCGTCCAGACCGACCGGGAGCACGTCGGTGACCGGCACCTGACGCGCATCGGCCCGCCCGGTGTTCTTCACGGTGATGGTGTAGTCGAGCTTGTCGCCAGGCACAGCGGCAGCCTTGTCCACGACCTTCGACACCGACAGTCCAGGGAAGGTGGGGTCGGGCGTCGCCGTCGCGGTCACCCCGAAGGCGTAGCCGTCCAGGTTGCCCGTCTGGCCAGGGCTCAGCGAGAAGCGGGCGACGTCGAACACGACCTTGGTGATCTTCGTTCCGGGCACCGTGAAGCTCCCGCACCCACCCGGCCGGTCGGCCGCAGCGCAGTTGATCGCGGCGTCGCCTCGGAAGTATCCGTCTCCGCCGTCGGTGAAGGTCGCTCCTGCAGAGACGGTGGCTTCGGTGGCTCCCCCATCGGCCGAGGCGAAGCGGATCCCATCGGCCACAGACCACCCGCTGATGCCGCTGCCTGCTCCGAACTCGGCGATGTGGATCGCAGGGTTGTCCACCGGGCGGTCGAAGACGATCGTGATCTGACCCTCACCGCATCGGTTCGCCGTGCCGCAGTTCTGCGAGGACAGCATGGTCAAGACCGGGAGATCCTTGGCGGAGACTCCGTCGGCGTACATGGCGTCCCGCCCGCTCCAGTCGCTGAGCGACTTCCCGTCTCCGCTGAACGTGCGGGCTCCACCGCCGGAGATCGTCACCGTCGCGATGGTGCCGTCGGCGAGAGCGAACGTGCCGGTCTTGGCGTCCGTGACGGTCGCGGAACCTGCGGCGAGGGCGGGGGCGGCAGTCGCGGCCACTGCGCCCATCGCGAGCAGGATTCCGAGCATGAACGTGCCCGTTCGTTTCAACATGGCGATTTGGTTCCTATCTCAAGTGCCTGGTCGTCCGTGAGCACCTCGAGGGTGCCGGACGCGTACTGGACGGCGAATGCCGCCGCGCATTACGCGAGGGGAGGAAATCAATCCACGATGACCACCTCCGCCGAGGCGGTGCCCGAGATTCCGGCGATATTGGATTGCACGAAGCTCACGCTGATCGCCGTTCCCGACGGCACCGGATAGGAGCTGACATCAACGCTCGCCTGCCACACGGAATCGCTCGCACACGTACCGGCGGCGATGGTGACGCCGTAGACCGTGACGGTCAGATCGGCGCCGACCTCGCATCTCACGGAGGCCGAGATCCACTCGGTCCGCGAGACCTGGGCGGGAATGCTGATGATCACGGGCGCGGCGGGAACTCTACTCGGGGGCGGCGGCGGCGGAGCCACGGGGCTCTGAGGCTGTTCGGGGGCGGCCGAGGTGACGGGCGCCTGTTCGGGGGGACTCGCCGCGGGCGGCGGCGCAAGGGTGGGGTCGGTTTCAGGGATCAAGGTCGGAAGAGGACTCGATGCCGGCGTCCTCTGGCGCAGATCCACCTCGGCTGCCGAGGTGGCCTCGACCATGGGCGCATTGTTCACGACCGTGGTCGAGACCCCGACGGCGAGTGTGGTCGCGGCGGCGACGGAGAGCATGATCACGCCCGCCTTGGCACTGGCGAGGCCGGCGACAGGTACCGTGACCGCGGTCGGCATCACGGCCGCGTTCGCCGATGATCCTGCGGAGGCGAGAAGCTCCCACCCCTGCGCGCCGGCACCGAACGCGATGCCGGCGGGGATCAGGACCGAGAGCATCCGTGAACTGGCCTGTCGCGCCTCATCTGCTTTGGCGAGGCAGTCCGTGCACTGTTCGAGATGCGCCTGAACCCGTTCGGAGTCGCGGGACGTGAGGCGACGACGAGCGTGTGCACCGAGCTTGCCGAGTGTCCACCGGCATTCCTTGGATGCGGGAGGCCTCGATGCGAGGTGGGCGACGATCCACGCCTGCCGGAGTCCCTCCCTGGCACGAAATGCGAGCACCGCCGCCGCACGTTCGGTGATCTCGAGACGATTCCCGATCTCCTGCATGGAGAGGTTCTCGATCTCGGCGAACCAGAGCACCTCCTGCCAACGGTCCGGGAGAGCGAGGATCGCGGTCGACACGAGGGACGCGTCGAAGTCGGCATCGGCGGCGGCTTCGGTCGAGGCGGGGTCCTCGACCGCTTCGATGTGCTCGATGGGGATCTCGCGGCGGGAGCGCCCCCAGCTGATCGCCAGATTCCGCATCGTGGCGAAGAGATAGGGCTTGAATGCACTCGTCGGGCCCTTCCCCGCCTTGATCGCCTGGTAGATCCGAGTGAAGGATTCGGCGACGAGATCGTCGGGATCGGCCGACCACCAATAAGTGCGAGCGACAGCTCCGGCGATCTGGGAGTAGCGCTGCCAGAGTTCGGCGTAGGCCCGCTGGTCGCCGGTTCGTGTGCGGGCCAGGAGATCGGCGTCCTGGTCCTGCTCGACGTCTGCTCGTTCGTGATTCATGTTTCCCCTTCCCCCCAAAGGAGTTGGCAGGACGAAGCGGCAAGCCTCGTCCTGCGCGATTCACACGCGGCCGGGGCGCTGTCGAACATCGTCGGAAGCGCCCCGGCCGGGTGGTGAAGCTAGCGGCGGAACCGGTGGAACCGTCGCAGGATGATGAGACTCGCTCCCCCGCCGAGCAGCAGCACCGCGACGAGCACGCTCGCTGTCGCCGACGCCATGCCCGTGGTCGCGAGAACCGCACCGGCGGCGCTCGGGGTGGGCGGCGGTGTGACCTTCATCGTCACCGGATTCTCGACCGACACCGTGATCGTCTCGTCGCCGACCGTGAAGCGCTCCGGGCTGATGGACGGTGTGCCCCAGGTGATGCCCTCGAGCGCCTTCGGCGCACGCTCCCGGATGGTGACATCGGCTCCGACGGGAAGGGCGGGGCCGAGGACGGGCGCACCGGCTTCGAGCGTGAGTTCACCCGACCCGGCGGGGAAGCCCGGCCCGGCCGGGTACGAGTACTCGATCACGTAGTCGGTACCGGTGGGCACCAGCGCGGTCGCCGCGGCCGGACCGACGATGGTCTTCACCGCCATGAAGGGCTGCGTCCGCAGAGTCGCGGTGTTCGTCAGCGAGATGTCGACCGCCGCCCCTTCCTTGATCACGAACTCCTGCTGCGAGAAGTCGGGGGTGGCCCAGTCGAGATTCGTCGGCAGCCCGCTCAGCGACTCGGAGAGCGCGACGTTGCTCCCCACCGGGAACTCGGGGCTGGTCCACACCTTCCCCGCCTTGACCGAGAACTCGCCCGACGTGACCGTGCCGTCAGGGGCTGTGACGGTGTAGCCGCCGCGGTAGGCGAGAGCGTCGAGGTTCGCAGAGGCACCGAGAAGTCGCTTGCCGATCGTGAACGTGCCGACCACGGTCCCCTCCCCGGTGCCGGAACCGCCGTGCCGAGTGACCTCTGCGGTGGTGGTGCCGGTCGACTGGGTGCCGACGGTGATCTCAGCCGCGTTCTGATACGTACCTGCCACGCCGCCGTCGGTGACCTTCGACAGGTAGTGGACGTTGTAGAAGTACCCCTCGCTCGCGGTGAAGGAGACGATGGCTCCATCAGCCGAGACGGTGTAGTCGGCCGCCGGTCGCTCGGTGAACGGTCCGGGAACGACCAACCCGCTGGGGAGCGTCTCGAAGGTGTTGGTCGCCCAGAGACTCGGGTAGCGCTCGCCGCTGGCCGATGCGGCCAGAAGTGTCTGGTTCGCTCCGATGACGTCCTTGACGACGACGTTCTGCCCCGCGCTCATGCCCGTGGCGCCGGCGCCGATCGCGACATCCCAGAAGATCGTGTCGGTGCCGTTCTGGTACTCACCGCTCTTGAAGTTCGACCGGCCGGTGAAGCTGCAGGAATCCGTGCACGAGAACGGATTGGGCTTCACATCGACCGTGGCGCTGGCGTCGCCGAAGTCGTACTCCACCGTCGTCTGCTCCGTCACCTCGGTGGTCACGGTCGCCCAGAAGGAGAAGCCTCCGGACAGTCCGACCGGATGGCTGTTCACATAGGCGCTGTCGAGATCGCAGATCAGCTGCGCAGCAGTGGTCTCGCAGCTTCCCATCACTGTGCCGCCGGCGTCGAGCAGGGGGAACGTGTCGGGCAGGCCGCGAAGCCCCTCCGGCAGGTCGACGACGAATCCCGCGGGCGTGGCCGGGTGATCGGGCAGGGACCAGGTGCCGGTCAGTTCCGTCTTCGTCCCGCTCTGGATGACGCTGTCCGTGAACTGCACGGAGTCGAGCGTCGCCTCGGTCGCGTACGGAGGCGCAGCGACCGCAGACAGCGGCGCGAACACGACACCGACGAGTCCGGCAAGCAGGACGGTGAGAGCGGCGGCGCGTCGACCGAGACGGCGTCTCCTCGGCGTATGGGCTCGGACAGGTGGCAGGTCGGTCAACATGATTTCCTCCGGTTTTCGGGCAGCGACCTCTGAGCTTTGGTGCGCTATCGGGAACTAGACGCGGCAACCGGGAAGGCACTACGACGCGCTCGTCAGATTTGAGGTATCCGACAAAGAGGGAGGCTCACATCTCCAATGCGAAACGTCCCGCGCCAGGGACGCCGCCCCCGGGATCCGGTCGCGTGAACGTGAGCTGCGCGCTCCGAACGGCCACGGCGGCGTCTCGGATCCGCACCGACAGTACCCGCCCGGCACCTCTCCTATCGCGCGCATTCGATGGTGCATATCGGCGTTCCGGCATTGCTTCTCCAGTGGGGAATGTGCGGCGGGTCAGGGGAGGGGAGACCCGCCGCACTAAGAGCCGGTTCCGGGGGGAACGACGGCGAGCGGGGAACCCGCCGCCCGGGGTCGCGGATCCCGTCCGCACCAATTACCCCGACCAAGCCCTCGGGAGCAGGACGGCGATAACCCTGATCCATTACGCGCGGCACGCAAGAATTTTTCTCACCTGCAGCGCAGCGGCGTCAGGCTGTACGGGCGCACCCGGCCGATAGGCTCGGAGCCGTGCCGAACGCCGAAACATCCGCCTCCGCAGCCGACTCCGACCTCCGCCGCATCGCCGCGGCCCTCGCCGGCGCCGAGCCGCTGAACTGGGTCATCACCGGCGACTCCATCACCCACGGGCTGGTGCACACGCAGGGCGGACGCAGCTATCCCGAGCACCTGCACGAACTCATCCGCGGCGAGCTCGAGCGCGTGCGCGACATCGTGCTCAACACCGCGATCAGCGGCAACCGCATCGTCGACCTCCTCGAAGACTGGGATCGCCGGGTCGCGTCGTGGAACCCCGACGTCGTGACCCTCATGATCGGCACCAACGACGCCTCGGACGGCGGACCACGCGAAACCATCTCGGCAGCGGAGTACGCCGCTTCATTGCGGGACTTCGTGGCCAGGGTGCGCGAGCTCGGCGCCGTCCCGGTGCTGCAGACCCCGCCGGCGATCGACATCCCCAACGCTCCGGAGCGCGCCAGGATCGGCGAGTTCGCCGAGGCTGTGCGCGACGTCGCCGCGAGCGAGGACGTCATTCTCATCGACCAGTACGCCCACTTCGCCGAACTCGGCGCCGGCGGCGTGCCGTGGGGACTGATGAACGATCCGTTCCACCCGAACGCGACCGGCCACGCCGCCCTCGCACTCGAACTCGCTACCGGCCTCGGCATCCGCCCCGAGGGTCCTCGCGCACGCACCTTCGCCCTGCTCGACGGCGTGGTCGAGGCTGCCCGACTGCACGGCTGAACCGGCCGCGAGACCCCTCACCCGCACTGGACGAAGGTCCCCTGGACGGGAGCTGCGGCCCACCAGTAGGTTGAGCGCATTCGCACTCGACAGTGAGGTGGGACATGGCGCACGTGGTGGCGACCGGGGCCGGCAAGGCCATGATGGAGCGTCGGAACGACCCGACGCACGACTACATCCTCGAGCTCACCGGCAAGGAGCGACCACGGGTCCTCTTCGTCGGCACGGCGACCGGCGACGATGCCGCGTACATCGTGAGCTTCTATTCCACCTACGACTCCGACAAGTGCGCGCCGCATCACCTGCCGCTCTTCCATCGCGCCGTCGACGACCTCGCGGGTTTCGTGAAGGGCTTCGACGTGATCCACGTCGGCGGCGGTAACACGGCCAACATGCTCGATGTCTGGAAGCGCCAGGGCCTCGGCGAGATCATGCACGAGATCTGGGAAGACCCGGCGTCGAACGTCGTCTTCACCGGCGGCAGCGCCGGGGGGATCTGCTGGTTCGAGGGCGGCACGACCGACAGCTACGGACCAACGCTCCAGGTGCTGCCGGAAGGCCTCGGCTTCCTGCACGGCAGCTTCTGCCCGCACTACGACGCCGAAGACCAGCGCCGGCCGCTCTTTCACGCCTCCCTTCTGAGCGGCGAGCTCTCCACCGGGTACGCGGTCGGCAACCTGCAGTCGCTGCACTTCGAGAACTCCGAGTTCGTCACCGCGATCAGTCCGGTCGAGAACGCACTCGCACTGCGGGTCGAGGCCATCGACGGCAAGATCGTCGAGACCGAGCTGCCCACCAAGGTGCTGACCGGGAACGCCCCGATCGTGAAGGGACCGTCGTCGTGAACGACAACGTCTGGATCCTCGTCGCGCAGCTGATCGTCGTCATCGGCGCCATCTACATGGGCACCCGCACGAGCGGGATCGGCCTGGGAGTGTGGGGGCTGGTCGGCGTGGCCGTCCTCATCTTCGTCTTCGGGGAGGCCCCCGGCAATGCACCGGTCGATGCGGTCTTCATCGTCATCACGGTGATCACCGCAGCCTCGACCATGCAGGCGGCCGGTGGTATCGACTGGATGGTGTCGGTCGCGGCGAAGGTCATCAGACGCAAGCCGAAGTCCGTGGTGTTCCTCGCCCCGGCGATGTCGTTCCTCTTCACGGTCGGCGCCGGCACCGGCAACATCTTCTACCCCCTGCTGCCCGTGATCTACGACGTCTCGTACCAGCAGAAGATCCGTCCGGAGCGGGCGCTCTCGGTCTCGGCCGTCGCCTCGCAGGTCGGCATCCTCTGCTCCCCCGTCTCCGCCGCGACCGCCTCGATGGTGGTGCTGCTCGCTCCGCAGGGAGTCGACCTCGGTGGCCTGCTGCTCATCATGTGGCCGGCCTCCATCGCCGGACTCTTCGTCGCCGCGCTCGTCATGATGCGCCACGGCAAGGACCTCGAGGACGACCCCGAGTTCCAGAAGCGCCTCGCCGACCACCAGATCAAGCCGCCGGAGACCGACGCGCACGAGAAGAAGCTGGCACCCACCGCCGTGCTCTCCGCTTCGCTGTTCCTCGCCGGTGTCGGCGTGATCGTGTTCTTCGGCCTCTTCGAGGGACTGCGTCCGGTGATCGGCACCGACGACGCCGGCGACCCGGTGCGCCTCAGCGTCACGGTCATCATCGAGGTCGTGATGGGCATCATCGCCGCGCTGATCTTCGTCTTCTGCAAGGTGAAAGCGGCTGATGTCCCCAAGCAGCCCACCTTCCCCGCGGGCATCGTCGGGGCCATCGCCCTCTTCGGTATCGCCTGGCTCGCCAACACGTTCGTCGCGGCGAACCAGAAGCTCATCGTCGACGGGCTCGGTTCAGTGGTCTCCGGATCGTCGGCCTTCCTCGGCGCACTTCTGTTCGCCCTGGCGCTGTTCGCGGTCGCGATGCTCACCACCAGCCAGTCGAGCGCGACGAACGCCATCGTGCCGATCGGCATCACGATCGGCCTCCCGGCGACGCTCCTCGTCGGCTTGTGGCCCGCGACCATGGGCATCTACACACTGCCCGCCAACGGCAGCCAGGTCGCCACAGTGGCGTTCGACCAGACCGGGACGACGAAGATGGGCAAGTTCGTCTTCGACCACTCGTTCCAGCTGCCGAACCTCATCTACATCGGCGTCGCGATCATCGTCGGCGTGACGCTGTCTCTCCTGTTCGCCTGATCTGAGCGGCCGTCCAGGACATGACCGACAGCGTCGACCGGGCGACACTCCGGCAGTTCCTGCTGGGGCTGGCGCAGGGCATGAACGCCTCGGCAGAGTCGGTCGACCGCATCCGCGACATCATGACCGAGGTGGCGGCGGCCTACGGAGGCGACGACGCCGACTTCGTGGTCCTGCCCACGATCATCCTCATCGAGAGCGGCGAGTCGGAGGAGTCGCGCGTCGCGATCCGCTCGGCGACGAACGCCTCGTTCCGCTTCGATCAGATCGCCGCGCTGTACGAGTTGATCGCCCAGGCCAAGAGCGGTTCGATCCCTCCGCTCGACGGCATCAGGCGCCTCAACGAGATCGGGGCGATGCGTCCGAGACTCGGTTGGGTCACCCGGACTCTCGGCCACGCGGTGCTGACGACCGGGCTCGCGCTCCTCCTCGCCCCGACCTGGCAGGGTGTCGTCGTGGCCTTCGTGCTCGGGGCGGGGATCGGACTGCTGAAGCTGGTCCGCTCGCCGACGCTGCAGCTGATCATGCCGGTGGCCGCGGCGTTCGTGTGCGCGACCGCGGTCTTCCTCCTGGCCGAGGTGATCGAGATCGGCGATCCGATCCGCCTGCTCATCGCACCGCTGGTCACCTTCCTCCCCGGCGGTGTGCTGACGAGCGCGACCGTCGAACTCGCCGCCGGGCAGATGATCTCCGGCGCCTCCCGCCTGGTCTACGGCTTCGTGCAGCTCGCCCTGCTGGCGTTCGGCATCCTTGCCGCGGGAACCGTGGTCGGAGTGGACTCCTCCTCCTACGAGGCTCTGGACGCAGGCACCCCGCTGCCGTGGTGGGTGGCGTTCATCGGGATCCTCGTGTTCGCGCTCGGCAACTACCTGCACTTCTCCGCACCACCCTCGACGTTCGGGTGGGTGCTTCTCGCCCTCGTCGTCGCCTACGCCGGGCAGTGGGCGGGCACCGAGTTCGTCGGAGCGACCGTCGGGGGCTTCGTCGGCGCCGTCGCGATGACCCCCGTCGTACTCTGGATCGCGACCCTCCGGCATGGTGCGCCGTCGCAGCTCACATTCCTCCCGGCGTTCTGGCTGCTGGTCCCTGGCGCCGCCGGCCTGGTCGGACTCACCGAGGCCGTCGCCACGGACGGCGGGCTCTCCGACTTCACGACCGCCCTGATCTCGGTCATGTCGATCGCGCTCGGCGTGCTGATCGGCACCGCCCTCTACCGCGTCGTGCACCACGGAGCCGAGGAGATCGTGCAGTTCGCCGTGGCTCTCCCCGCTCCCGACGAGACCTCAGCGGCCCCGAGGTTCTGGTCACGGCTCACCGCACCGTGGCGTCGATCGTCCGGCGGTTGACGCTGCACCGACACTGACACACGCGCTCTGCCGAGCGACCTCATCGGTGAGCATGATCAGCGGCGCCTGCTCTCGCTCGAGGCCCGGAGCATGCCGTATGCGGAATTGGACATTTGGGACTGCCGCGCGACGCCGCCGCTCACTATGCTCGGCATCACCAATACCGGCGGGCGACACCAATGGAGGTCGCGGTGGAAGCGCTTTTCGTCATTGCTCAAGCATGTGTGGTCATCGGGGCGATCGTCCTGGGCGTGCGAACGGGAGGCGTCGGCCTCGGTCTCTGGGGCGTTGCAGGCACTCTCGTGCTGGTGTTCGCGTTCCGGCTGCCGCCCGGCTCCCCACCGGTGGATGCGTTCTTCATCATCATCGCGGTGATCACGGCCTCAGCGGCGATGCAGGCCGCTGGGGGGATCGACTACCTCGTCGCGATCGCGTCGAAGATCATCCAGCGTAATCCCCGTCGACTCACCTATGTCGCCCCTCTCGTCTCCTTCCTCTTCACGGTCCTCGCCGGTACCGGCAACATCTACTTCGCCCTGATCCCGGTGATCTACGAGACCGCGTATCGCAACGGCCAGCGCCCGGAGCGCGCACTTGCGGCGTCGACCGTCACCTCGGCCCTCGGCATCACCGCGAGCCCGGTCTCGGCGGCGATGGCCGCGTACCTCGTGCTGCTCGAACCGAGCGGCTTCTCGCTCGTGAAGATCCTCGCGATCACCGTCCCCTCCGCGATCGTCGCGTGCCTGCTGACCTCGTTCGTGCAGCAGCGCATCGGCAAGGAGCTGCTGGATGACCCGGTGTTCCTGAAGCGTGTCGAGGAGGGTCGCGTCGAGATCCCGGCCGCCCTCGCCGGCGAAGCGGCTTCACGCGGGATCGCCGTCCGCGCCGCGGGCTCCGAAGGCTCGGGCACCTCGACGGCCGTCGCCTCCGACACCTCAGGCTCCGCTCCACCGTCCGGCGGCGGCGCGGGCATCGAGCACGTCGTCCCGAAGGGCGGAGCGACCGCCGCGTGGATCTTCCTGAGCGCGACGTTCATGGTGGTGCTGATGGGACTCTTCCCGGTACTGCGCCCCTCGTTCCCCACCGGCGAAGACGGAGCGATGCAGCCCATCGGCATGTCGCCCGTGATCGAGATGCTGATGTTCACCGCCGCACTGGTGATCATCCTCGTCCGCCGTGTGAAGCCGGCCGCGATCGTGGAGCAGTCGCTGCTGAAGTCGGGCTTCGTCGCCGCCATCGCCCTGTTCGGCATCGCCTGGATGGCCGACACCTTCATCTCGGCCAACCAGAAGACGATCATCGAGCCCCTCGGCGGTTTCATCGACGTGGCTCCGCTGTTCCTCGCGGTGGTGCTGTTCCTGGTGGCCGGCCTCACCACCAGCCAGTCGGCCACGACGAACACGATCATCCCGATCGCCCTGGCCGCCGGCCTCGGACCGGGCGTCATCACCGCGATGTGGCCCTCGCTCGTGGGTGTGTGGCTGTTCCCCGCGAACGGCTCGCAGATCGCTGTCGTCGAGACCGACCTGACCGGATCGACCAAGCTGTCGCAGCTCCCGATCTGGCATTCGTTCACGATCCCGATGCTCGTCGCCTGGGTGTCGACGGTCGCCGCGGGCCTCGTGATCCAGCTGCTCGTGCACTGAACACATCAACGAACCTGAGCGCATCAAGAACCTGCAGAGAGGAATCCGATGAGAGATTCAGCGGAGGTCGTCGCCGCGACGACCGAGATCATGCCGACCGTGCTCGAGCGTCATGCCGCCCTGGTGCGCATCCCGTCGATCGCGTTCCCCGGTTTCGATCCGGAGCCGGTCCACGCGATGGGGCAGGCCGTCGTCGACCTGTTCACCGAAGCAGGAGCCACCGACGTGCGCCTGCTCGATGTGCCGGGAGGGTATCCCTGCGTGTACGCAGATCTGCCCGGGCCTGAGGGCACCCCGACGGTCCTGCTCTACGCGCACTACGACGTGCAGCCGGCGCCACCGGAACAGGGGTGGAAGACCGATCCGTTCGTGCCGACCACGGGTGACGACGGACGGATCTACGGTCGCGGCTCGGCCGACGACAAGTCCGGGCTCGCGATCCACTTCGGCACGCTGAAGCTGCTCGCCGGCGATCTGCCGTGCCGCGTGAAGATCCTCATCGAGGGCGAGGAGGAGACGATCTCGCACCTGGAGGAATTCGTCGAGGCCAACCCCGAGCTGTTCGCGTGCGATGTCGCGGTCATCGCCGACATGGGCCCGCAGGCGGTCGGGCGCCCCACGCTGACGACCGCCCTCCGCGGTGACGTGGCCTGCACGGTCACCGTACGCACGCTCGGCAGCGCCGTGCACTCCGGCCTGTTCGGCGGTGCGGCCCCCGACGCCATGACGGCGATGATCCGGCTCCTCGACCGGCTGCACGACGAGAACGGCGACACGACCATCCCCGGCGTCGACAGCGGCACGTGGCCTGGGGCGGCGATGGATGCCGACATCTACCACGCGGCATCGTCGATCCTCGAGGGCGTCGACTACCTCGGCACCGGCTCGCTCTCCGACCGCGTCTGGGCAAAGCCCTCCGTCACGGTGCTGGGCCTCGACATCCCGAACACCGCTGAGGCGTCGAACGTGCTGCTCCCCGAGGTCACCGCGAAACTCTCGATGCGCGTGGTCCCCGGCTCCGACGCGGATGCACAGCTCGACGCGCTGATGGACTTCCTGCGCGCCGACCCGCCGTGGAACAGCGTCGTCGAGGTCGCGAAGGTCAAGACGGGGCATGCGTTCGCCGTCGACATGAACGCGCCCGCGATCACCGCCGCCGAGCAGGCACTCGCCGATGTGTACGGCGCCGACGTCGAGGCGATCGGTTCCGGAGGGTCGATCCCGCTGATCGCCTCGATCCAGAAGATCGCCCCCTCGGCCGCGATCATCCTCTGGGGTGCAGAGGACACCGCGAAGGCCAACATCCATGCGGCCGACGAGTCGGTGGATCCGGGCGAGATCGAGCGGATGATCGCCGTGCAGACCCTCCTGCTGGACCGCCTGGGCTCGGCATGAGCACCCCGACGGCGAAGGAGGCGAGCGCCCGCCTCGCTGTCGGGGTGCTGCTCGTCACCTGCATCTCGACGCTCGTCGTCAACGCGAACACCTCGGCCGTCACGATCCTGCTCCCGGCGATCTCCGCCGACACCGGGATGTCGGTCGACACCCTGCAGTGGGCCGTCACGGGGTACTCGTTGATCGGTGCGGCGACGATCGTGACCTCGGGCGCACTGGGAGACGTGTTCGGTCGACGCCGGCTGTTCCTCATCGGTCTCGCACTGTTCATCGCCTCGTGCGTCATGATCGCGCTCGCGCAGGACGGCCTCATGGTCATCGCCGGGCGCTGCATCCAGGGAGCCTCGGGGGCCACGATCCTCGCCTGCGGGATGAGCCTGATCGCCGCCGCTCATACGAAGACAGCCCAGTTGAGGGCGGTCACGCTGTGGGGTGCGGCCTCGGCGATCGGCGCGGCAGTCGGCCCGCTCGTCGGCGGCATTCTGGCCTCGACGACCGGATGGCAGGGTCTGTTCTGGATCGATGCCGCGATCGCCGCGGTCTGCATCCCCATCACACTCGCCTCGGTCAAGGAGTCGAGAGACCCGGCGCGCACCCGCTCCATCGACCTCGCGGGAACCGTGCTCATCGCCGTGATCCTGGCCCCCGTGATCTTCGCGCTGACGAACGGCTCGGCCTGGGGCTGGGCATCCCTCGCGACGATCGGATGCTTCGTGCTGTCGGCCGCCGCTGTCGTGGCCTTCATTCTCGTGGAGCAGCGCGTGAAGGCACCGCTCCTCGATCTGAAGCTGCTCCGCAACCCGGTGCTCGTCGGCGCGACGATCGCCATCCTCCTCGGATCCGGCACGATCAACGCGATCATGTACGTGGTCAGCCTCTACTTCCAGGATCCGGTGGCTCTCGGCCTCTCGCCCCTGCAGGCGGGCCTCGCCACGCTCCCGGTCGCGGCGGCCGCGGTCGTGCTCGCCCCTCTCATCTCCCCGGTCGTGGCCCGCATCGGCGCCCGCGTCACCATCGCCCTCGGGTTCATCATCATGACCGCGTCTTTCGCCCTGCTGGCGGCAGTGAACGCTTCGTGGGTCTACGGGCTCTTCGTGCTCCCGCTCGTCGGCGTCGCTGCGGGCATGAGCCTCCAGAACGGACCGGCATCCTCGATCTCGACGTCGAGCGTCCCGGCGAACCAGATCGGCGCCGCCTCGGGGATCTCGAACATGGCGCGCTACGTGGGCGCGGCAGTGATGACGGCGATCATCGCCTCGGTCTATTCCTCGGTCGACGCGAAGCGCGTGGCAGACGGCGTGCCGAACGCGGATGCACTTGCTGCCGCCCTCTCGTGGTCGGCGATCTCGATGGGCATCTGGTGTGCTCTCGGCATCGCACTGTCGCTTCTGATGGGACGCCACCGCATCGCCAAGCCGACCGCGGTGGACATCGCCGCGGCTGCCGCCAGCACCGCCCATACGATCGCCGTCCCGGTGACGCAGGACGACGACGAGCACGCGCCGAGGGCGGGTTCGCGCTGACCCCACCCTGCTTCTGAGGCTGCCGGGAAGACGCGCGCAGCTTGCCACTACGGCATTTCGGAATATCGTAGAGGTGGGGACCTGGGGAGGTACGGTGTGGCATTTGTCGCGGAGGGGAACGGACAAGTACCACGCGTGTCGGCGCACGTCATCGGCCGTCCACGACTGAATACCGCGCTCGAGACCGGGGCACCCCTGACGCTGATCCGCTCCGCATCCGGTTCTGGCAAGACGACCGCTCTCGTCGAATGGGCGTCCGCGACCGCTTCCCGCATCGTGTGGTTGACCGTGACGCCCGCGATATCGACGAGCGACGCCCTCGCCCTCGCCCTCTTGAGGGCACTGCCTCGCGCGTGTCCCACACACACCGCCGCCGGCGACGAAGGCTGGGCCGCCGTGACCTCACGCCTGCGCGGCACGGAAGGTCCGCTCGTCGTGGTTCTCGATGACGCGGCCGCCATCGATCGTGAGGGCGTCTTCGCGTTGTGCCGCGCCGTCGCCACCACCCCGCTCACCCGCCTGATCGTCGCCACGAACCGCCCCAGTCCCTTCGACAGCGAAGGACTGGATCTCGTGATCGACACCACGCTCATCGCTCCCGAAGACCTCATGTTCGACACCGTGGAGATCCGGCGCGCGCTCGACGTAGACGACGACACGGCCACCGTCACCCGGGAGGCGACCGGAGGGTTCCCCGCCCTGATCCGCGCCCTGGCGCTGCGCGGTGCCGGAGTGGATGCCGCGTCGCTGCGCGCCGCCACCACCGTCATCGAGGACTACCTGCAGGACCGGCTCGCCGAATGCGCGTTCGATCCGCAGACCCTGCAGGGGCTGCTGCGGATCAGCGTCACCGACTCCGTCGACCTTCCGCTCGCGATGGCCCTCACGGGCGACGTCGAGGTCGCCAAGGCTCTGGACCAGGCCGAGACTTTCGGCTTCGGCCGGTGGGCGGTCGACGGGCGCAGCGACTTCGCCCTCACACCGCTCACGCGAGGCATGCTGCGCCGCGAACTCCGACGGACCTTTCCGGAAGATATGGCTCAGCTGCGGCGCATCGCGGCGGAAGGCGCCGTGCGCCGCGACATGCCGCTCGAGGGACTGCGCCTCGCCCTGGAAGACGACGACCTGCGCCTCGCGACGCACGTCACGATGTCGGGGTGGAACCGTCTGCTTCACCGCGACCGGCAGGCCGTCATCGAGATGCTCGGCGACGTGCCCGTTGCGCGCCTCAAGCAGGAGCCTCTCGTGGCCATGCTGCTCGGGATGTGCCTCAAACCCAGTCGGCTCCGGCGCCAGCGGGGACTCCAGCTGCTGCGAATCGCGGTGGCGGCGGCGAACGCCCGTCGGACCACACTCTCGGCGACGGAGCGGATCTTCATCTGGGCCGCCGAGAGCGCGTCGCTGCGCGCGATCGGGCGGCCGGAACGCGCAGCCCAGGTGGCCGCGCGGGCGCTGGCCCTGTTCACCGAGACCCCCGAGTCGCAGTGGGAGCAGTACGCCAGAGACATGCCGCTCTTGTGCACGCACCTGGGCATCTCGCTCTACTACGGCGGACAGCAGGATGACGCCGTGCAGCTCTGGGAGCAGGCCGCGGCCCTCGCCGCGGCACACGGAAGCAGCACCGCCTTCCAAGGGATCTGCCTCCTCGCCGGGGTCCACGCCCTGAACGGGGATCTCCCGGATGCCAGGCACTACGTCGCGCTCATCCGCGACGGCGACTGGGACCCGGCGCTCGTCGACAGCTATCGGGGCACGTTCTACCGTGTGGCCGAGGCGATGCTCGCGGTGGAGGACGGCGACCTCACCGCGGCCAAGCAGCACATCCGCTTCTTCGAGCCCTACCGGGCCACGAGCGAGCATTGGACGACGATGGCCTCCGTGGAGGCGTGGATCGCCCTGCACGAGGGTGAAGCCGCCGCGGGTCTGGAGCGCCTGGAATCGTTCGCCCGTCTCCGAGGAAAGGAGGCGGGTGCAGCGCACGTGCGCCACGCGCTGTCGCGCCCGCGAATGCTCCTGCACCTCGCGCTCGGCGATGTGAGTGCGGCCAGAAGCATCATGCAGCGGGATGCTGTCCCCGATCGTTTCGGCACCGTCCTCAAGCGCGCCCGCCTGGCCCTCATCGACGGCAAGGCTGCCGATGTGCTCCGACTTCTGGGACAGACCCGTCTGCGACCCTCGACCGCCCGAGAACGCGCAGAGGCATCGGCCGTGCACAGCGCCGCCCTGCACCGGGTGTCTCCTGCGGCCGCTCAGCCGTCGAGCGAGGCGTTGAGCGTGCAGCTCACCGACCGGGGTCTCACCACGCCGCTCGTGCTCCTGAGTGCAGAGGACTTCGGTGCCGTGCGGGCCGACCTCGACCCGACCGGTCGTGCGCCCTTCCCCCTGCGATCAGCACTGCCGTCGTTCGCGACCAGGCCCCGGCTGTCATCCCGTGAGCAGGTCGTGCTGCGCGCCCTGACGTCCGGCGCACCGCTGGCTGCGATCGCCGGCGAGCTGAGCGTCTCGCCGAACACCCTCAAGACGCAGCTCCGCAGCATCTATCGCAAGCTCGGCGCCCACAACCGCACCGAGGCGATGGAGCAGGCCGTCCGCCACGGGCTGCTGCCCGAGTGAGACACGGAAGGCCTCGTCCGTCGCATGTGACGGACGAGGCCTTTCCTGTGACCGCTAGGCCTGCGAGCGGCGTCGACGCACGATCAGCAGCACGGCACCGCCGAGCAGCAGAGCGATCGCGAGCGCCAGCACCCACGGTGCGAGCATTCCACCGGTGAGGGCGAGCGGCGTCAGCACCGGGTTCTCGGTCGAGCTCGTCGGCGGCGTGATGGTCTCACCGCCCGGAGGCGTAGCGGTGCCGACGGCCGCGTTGCGCAGCGTCGCCCCTGCCGCGCCGGCGTGCACGGTCACGGAGTACGTGATCGTGACGCTCTCGCCCTCGGCGAGGCTGCCCGACCAGCGCAGCTGCGTGCCGTCCACCACGGGTGCGGCCACCGTGTGTGCGGATGCCGTGCCGTCGCCGACGACCGCGGTCGCACCGGGTCGGAGATCGGCATGCGACAGCACTCCGGAGAGGTCATCGGTGATGACGACCTCGTCCAGTCCCGTCTCACCCGTGTTGGTGCCGACGAGCGTGTAGGTGACGACGCTTCCCGTGGCGACGGCCTTGCCCGAACCGGGATCGGCGGTCTTGACGAAGGTGAATCCCGGGGTGCCGACCGGGTTCTCGGTCGTCACGGGCGGAGGTGTGATCTCCCCGCCACCGGGCGGGGTTGCGGTGCCGGCGACCTTGTTCGCGATCGTCGCACCACCCGCGTCGCCGTTCACGGTCACCGAGTAGGTGATCGTGACGCGCTGCCCCACGGCGAGCGCGCCTGTCCAGGCGAGCTCGTCACCGTCGACGACAGGAGCCGGAGCGGATCCGTCGACCACGGTCGCCGTGGCGTCGCCGTTGTAGGCGGCGTGGGCGAGAACGCCCGACAGGTCGTCGCTGATGCTCACCGGCGAAAGCGTCGTCTCACCGGTGTTCACACCGGTCACCGTGTAGGTGATGACGCTGCCGGGGTCGACCCGCGTGCCGGCGGCCGGGTCTGCCGACTTGCGCACCTCGAAGCCGGGCTCGTTGACAGGATGCACGGTCGTCGCGGGAGGCGTCTCGATCGGAGGCACGCCGCCCGGAGGTGTCGCCGAGCCCGAAGCCGAGTTCTCGAGGGTCGTGCCACCCGCATCCGCGTGCACGGTGACCGAGTACGTGATCGTCACGGTCTCGCCGATCTGGAGAACTCCTCCCCAGGCCAGTCGGTCGCCGGCGACCACAGGAGCGGTCGTCGCGGCCGCGTCGACCGTGGCGGTCGCGTCGCCGTTGTAGTCGGCGTGCGCGAGGACCCCGGAGAGGTCGTCCGTGATCGCGACCGGATCGAGGACCGTCTCGCCGGTGTTCACGCCGATCACGGTGTAGGTGATGACGCTGCCGGGGTCGACTGCCGTGCCCGCCACCGGATCGGCGCTCTTCGACACCGAGAATCCGGGCACGTTGACGGCGTTCGTCGTGATGCCGGGCGGCGGGGTGATGACCGAGCCACCTGGCGGGGTAGCGGTCGCGCTCGCGTTGTTCTCGAGCACGGATCCCACGCCGTCGGCGGTCACTGTCACGGAGTACGTGACGGTGACGGTCTGACCGACCGCGAGGGCGCCCGACCAGCTGAGCTTCGCGCCGTCGAGCGCCACCGCGCCGGCAGGCAGCCCGGCGATGACCGCGGCCGCGTCGTCGTTGTACGACGCGTACGGCAGCACCTTCGACAGGTCATCCGTGATGTCGACCGGGTCGAGGGCGGTCTGACCGGTGTTGACGGCCGTCAGCGTGTACGTGAGAACGTCACCGGGATCCACAGCCGTGCCCGGTGCGGGGTCGACCGTCTTGGCGAACGCGAAACCGGGCTCGTTGACGGGGTGCTCCGTGGTCGACGGCGGCGGGGTGATCGGCGTACCCGGCGTGGTGGGGCTGCCGGGGTCGCTCGGGTCGGTCGGGATCAGCGGAGTCGCCGTGCCGGTCGCGGTGTTGGCGATCGTCTCGCCGCCGGCGGTCGGGTCGACCGTCACCGAGTAGGTGATGACGACGTCCTGCCCGGGGCGCAGCACTCCGCTCCATTCCAGGTCACCGCGTGCCACGGTGACGTCGCCGCGGGTGGCCTTCACGTCGCCGTTGTACGACGCGTGAGCCAGCGCACCGCGCAGGTCGTCGGCGATCGAGGCCGGGTCGAGCACGGTGTCACCCGTGTTGGTACCGGTGACCGTGTAGGTGATCACGCTGCCGGGGTCGACGCGTGATCCCGTCGCAGGGTCGGCCGACTTCATGACGGTGAAGCCGGGGGTGGCGACCGGGTGCTCGGTCGTCGAGGGCGGCGGCGTCACCGGGGTGCCGGGAGTGGTGGGGCTGCCCGGATCCGTCGGGTCGGTCGGGATGAGCGGGGTTCCCTCGCCCGTGGCGGTGTTACGCAGCAGCACGCCGGTCGCATCCGCATCGACCGTCACCGTGTAGGTGATGGCGACACGCGCGCCGGGAGCGAGCGTTCCGGTCCAGGTCAGCGTGGTGCCGTTCACAACGACCGCGCCGGTCGAGGCCGTCGCGTCGCCGCCGTACTGCGCATGCGCGAGCACGGCAGACAGGTCGTCGACGATGGTCGCCGGATCGAGCACCGTGTTGCCGGTGTTGACGCCGGAGATCGTGTAGGTGATCGTGTCACCCGCACGCACGGCGGTGCCGGAGGCGGGGTCGGCGGACTTCGAGACCTCGAAGCCGTTGTCGACGACCGGATGGTTCGTCTCCACGGCCGGCGGGACGATCGGGGTTCCGGGGGTCGTGGGGCTGTCGGGGTCGGCCGGGTCGACCGGGATCCGCGGCGTGGCCGTGCCGGTGGCGACGTTGTGCAGCAGCGCCTTCTGGACGCCGGCGTCGACCGTCACCGAGTAGCGGATGGTGACGGACTCACCGCGGGGGACGCCGCCCGTCCAGGTCAGCGTGCTGTCGGTGACGGTGACGGCACCACGGTCGGCGGTGACGTCGTCGTTGTAGCCGGCGCTGTCGAGCACACCGGACAGGTCGTCGACGATCCGGGCCGGGTCGAGGTCGGTGTCACCGGTGTTGGTGCCGGTGATCGTGTAGGTGACGGTGTCGCCGGCCGAGACGGCCGTGCCCGATGCCGGGTCGGCGGACTTGCTGATCGTGAAGCCCGAACCGATGACCGGGTGCTCGGTGGTGACCGTCGGCGGGACGATCGGCTCGCCCGGCACCTCCGGCCCCTCGGGGTCGCCGGGCTTCGGGGTGGTCGGGGTCGCGGTGCCGGTGACGGAGTTCTTCAGGATCTCCCCCGAGGCCTCCGCATCCACGGTCACGGAGTACGTGATCGTCACGGCCTGCCCTGGTGCGAGTGCGCCGGTCCAGGCGAGGTCGTCGCCGGTGATGGTCGCAGCGCCCGTGGTGAGGGGCGTGCCGGCGACCGAGGTCGAGATGTCGGAGTTGTAGGCGGCGTGCGCGAGCACACCGGACAGGTCGTCGGCGACCGACGCGGGGTTCAGCGTGGTGGCGCCCGTGTTTGTCCCGGTCACCGTGTACTCGATGGTCTGGCCCGGCTCCACGACCGATCCAGCGGCGGGGGCGGAGGTCTTGGCGACGGTGAAGCCCGCGACGGGGTGCTCTGTGGTCACGGTCGGGGGAACGGGCGGAGCGAGAGTGCCGGGCGGGGTGCCCGAGGCGGTGACGCTGTTGGCGATCCGCTCACCCTCGACACCGGCGTCGACGATCACCGAGTACGTCACGGTGAGCACCTGACCGGGCTCGAGCGCACCGGTCCAGGCGAGGTCGTCGCCCGTGACGGTCGCGGCGCCGGAGGCGACGGGGGAACCGTCGATCTTCGTCGCGATGTCTCCCTGATACTCGGCGAAAGCGAGCACACCGGACAGGTCGTCGGTCACGCGGACGGGGTCGAGGACCGTGTTTCCGGTGTTCTCGGCCTCGACCGTGTACGTGAGGCGCTGGCCGGCATGCACGGCGAGGCCATCGGCGGGATCAGACGTCTTGCGCAGAGCGAGGCCCGGCACGAGGCGCACGTTCGTGAACGTGCAGGTGACGTCGGTGCCGTGCGCGCCCGCGGGCTGCTTCACCTCACCTGAAGCGGTCACCGCCACCGGAGTGGTGGAGCCGTCGGGGTTCACCTGCACGCAGTCCAGTGACTCGGCGTAGCGGGTGCGATCGGTCGTGCCGGATGCCGACTCGGACAGCCGGAAGGTGTCGCCCTGGTTGGTGAACACCGGTCCCGCATAGTCGGGCTGCAGCCCGGTGCGCTCTCCGCGCGTGGTGGCATCGGTCTGCGCGACCTGGTAGCCGGCCGGCGACTGGATGCGCAGCGCGAACTGGTCCGTGGCGGCCTGACGGCCCCCGGGGAGGTCCTTCTTCAGGGTGAGCGTGTTCGGGAACGTGCAGCTCGACATGTCGGTGGGCGCGAAGCTCCCGAGCGACGTGGTGTTGACGGTCTGTCCCCGAGGGAGGTCGACCTCGATGATGCGGTTTCCGCCCCCGGACACGGAGACGAAGATGTGACCGAGGTTTCCGAACGCGATGCCGTTGCCCTGCACGCCCGCGCCCATGTCGTGGACCTGCTTGGCTTCGATGGTGGCGGTGCTCGGCTCGAGGGTCTTGGGGAGGTCGGCGGAGTAGATGAAGTTGTCCGCGACCAGGACGAGCTGACCCGAGGCGCTGAAGGCCATGTCTCCGTTGGCACCGAAGGCGCTGCTGCCGGCCGTGGGGCGGAGTGTTCCGACCTGCACGTACGTCTGCGGCGTGACGCTCTCGTTCCACGCGTACAGGTTGATGGCGCCGCTGACCGTGCCGCTGGCGAAGTAGTAGACGCCCGAGTCGGGGTGCACGGCGCCGCGCAGCACAGACGAGTTCAGCGTGAACGAGGTGCGGGTCGTGACGTCGGCGACCCGGTCGTGCTTGGCGAGCACCTTCGGGCCGGCGGCGTTGGTGACGGTGTAGGCGTACTGGCCGCTGGAGGAGATTCCGAGGGCGTTGTTGGAGTGGTCGACACCGAGGGTGGTGCCGCCGAGTGTGCCACCGTCGCCCGGCGCGCCACCCTGCTCGTTCACGACGAACTCGCGCACCTCGGTGGCGCTCTGCACGTACACCGCTCCCGGTGTGCAGAGGAACGGATCAGCCGCTGCCGCCGGAGCGGCCGTCAGCGTCCCGCCGATGAAGACCATCGACGAGGCGACGAGCGCCGTGCTCACGGCGCCTCCGATCAGCTTTCTCGCACGGCTCCGCCAGCGGCTGTGCCGCTCGGACGGAAGGCCATCGGATGTGTGGTCCTTGCGGGCAACACGAAACGCCATGACTGTCTCCCCATTCATCGCTTCACCGGCGCGCATTCGCGCACGGAAGCCCCCGCCCCCTCAGGCGACCGCCGAGCACCATTCGGGCATGGTGATCTCGGTCCGGGCCATCGCCAGCCTGCCCGGACCCCGAGACGCGATCCTGCCGATCCCGAAGAAATCACCCCGACTTTTCACCCCATGGCCCCTGACCTATGACCCCATGGGCCCCTGACTCACGACCCCACTGACCCCTGTCTCCTGACCC
The DNA here is from genome assembly GCF_002979515.1 of Microbacterium sp. MYb54. GTDB lineage: Bacteria > Actinomycetota > Actinomycetes > Actinomycetales > Microbacteriaceae > Microbacterium. The sequence continues at coordinate 56,764 of NZ_PCPA01000008.1, forward strand.
CATGCGGAAAGGGGCGCACCGATGACTCCGGTGCGCCCCTTCCCGATCGCTTTACTGGCGCGAGCCGATCTCGTCGATCGGACGTGTGCGCATCGTCGCGGTCGTCCCGACCCACATCGCCACCAGGGCCAGCGCACCCATCGCACCGACGATCGCCAACGAGCCGACCACCGGCAGCACGGGCAGCGGCTGCCCGGAGATGCCCATGCTCACGCCGATGAGCGGCGGGATCGCGACCACGACGCCGAACACCATGGCGATCACCGCGACGAGCACCGCCTCGATCCGCATCATCGCGCGCACCTGCCCTCGGGATGCGCCGATCAGCTGCAGCAGCGCCAGTTCACGCGAGCGCTCGCCCGTCGCCATCACGAGGGTGTTCACCACGGCGATCGCGATGTAGCCGAGGATCACGAGCAGCGCGATGAGATTCACCCACCCCTGCTGCGACTGCGCTCCGGCACCCGCTGCCTCCTGCCCCGATCCGTCGCTCACGAGCAGACCACGCGCACTCAGCGCTGCCCGGACCTCGTCCGTCGCGCCCTCGTCGACCGCCACGAGCGCGAAGGCATCGAGGCCGGCCGTCGTGTGGGCCCTGACCGCATCGGCGGCCATGGTGAGGTCGCCGAAGCCGAGACCCCGCTCGTACACCGCGACGACCGTGGCCTCGAGCGGGGTGCCGTCGCCGAGGTGCCCGACGACCGAATCGCCGATGCCCACGCCGAGGCTCTGCGCGGCATCCGTGCTCACCGCCACCGTCGAGGTGCCATCGAGCTGTGCGAGTGACCCCTCGCGCACGCGCAGGTCGAGGCTGTTCGTGATGTGCCCCGGATCGATGCCCTGCAGCACATGCTCCGCGCGCTCCAGCTTGCCCTCGAGGTCGTGTGAATCGAGCACCGCCGTGCTGAGAGTGACTCCCGAGGCCTCGGTCACGTCTGCGGTGGAGCGGATCTCGTCGACGACCTCAGGCGAGAGCCCCGTCGGCGCCGTCACGCGCAGATCGGCGATGACGCCTGCTGTGGCCTGTGCGGCTGCCTCCGCGGCGATGATCGACGGCGCCCCGATCTGCACGAGTCCCAACCCGATGCCGAGAGCGATCGGCAGGATCGCCGACGCGAGACGCCTGCTGTTCGCCGCAGCGTTCGCCGAGGCGAGGAAGCCCGCAGAAGACAGCCGGCGCAGCACCGTCCCGATCAGTCGGACGCTCAGCGACACCAGCCATGGTCCGAGCACAGCGAGCGCGATGATCAGCAACATGGCCGCGCCCGCTGCGGCTCCGGCGGCGATCTGCCCGCGCACCACGAGCGGCACCGTCGAGACCGAGATCCCCGCGGCGGCGAGCACGATTCCGGTGATGATGCGCGGCAGGCCGATGGCCGGAGCGCCCGTCGCCGACTCGCGCAGCGCCTCGACCGGGTCGAGCTTCGCGACCCGAGCCGCCGCGATACGCGCCGCACCCCAGGCGGAGGCGAGCACGAGCAGCACCGCGCCGACCGCGGGAAGCGGACTGAATGCCAGGGCGAAGTCGCCCGGGATCACACCCCCGGCCACGAAGGCCGACTGCAGCACGGTCGACAGCAGATACCCGGGGACGATGCCGAGCACCGCCGCGACGGCCGCGACCCACAGCACCTCACGGGCCACGAGCGCATGCACCTGGGAGGGACTCGCCCCGACGGCCCGCAGCAGCGCGTAGTCACGGCGACGCGACTGCACCGAGAGCGAGAGCGTGCCGGCCACGATGAACATCGCGACGAGGATGCAGGTGCCGACGAAGGCGCTGCCGATGGCCACGAGCGTCGAGCGTGCAGCACCCGAGTCGAGGAACTCGACGTCGCCGCGGGCGTCTCCCGTGCGGGCGATCAGGTCGGGGAAGGCCTCGCGGATCGCGGTCGCCGTCTGCTCGGGATCCGCCCCGGAGACGAACACGCCGAGTGCCTGCGCGGCCCCTCCATGCGGGTCGAGCTGGTCGATGCGCCGCTCGCTGAGGAACACATGCGTCGCCCGCTCCGGTGCCACTGGCGCTGTGACCTCGCCGACGACGCGGTATTCCGAGGGGATGCCGCCATGGGTCAGCACGACCGTGTCGCCCACTGCACGACCGCTACCGGCCGTGACGACCACCTCGTCGGCTGCGGCAGGCTCCTGACCCTCGTTCAACTCGAAGCCGGTCAAGGCGGTGGCCGACCAGGAGTGCGCCTCGACCACGGCAGAGCCGCCGGCATCCGCATCCTGCAGTGCGAGCGGAATCGTCAAGTCGACGACGACGCGGTCGACTCCCGGAAGGGCGGCGATGTCGCGCACCGCATCGGCGGGCAGCGGCACGCGTTCCCGCAGGGGAACAGGAAGATCCTCCGGTACATCCACCTGCTGCGACGCGCCCACCACGACGTCTGCCGCGGCATAGCGCTCGGGCGCCAGACCCCCGCGCATGCCGGACTCGACGAGCACTCCGAGGCCGGTCACCAGCGCGCTCGCGACGAACACCGCGACCGCCACCCCGACGAAGCTCCCGCGGTGGTGACGAAGATCCGCGCGGACCAGCCGACCGAGACCCAGCTGCTCCGCCATCACCACTCCCCCAGAGCGCTCATGCGATCGGTGATCTGCTGCGCGGTGCCGCCGTCGAGATGCCCGGCGAAGGCCCCGTCCGCGAGGAAGATCACCCGGTCGGCGTGCGACGCCACCACCGGGTCGTGCGTGACGACCACGACCGTCTGGTTCAGCTCCCTCGCCGTGTGCGCGAGCAGGTCGAGCACCTGCTTTCCGGAGCGCGAGTCGAGCGCACCGGTCGGTTCGTCGCCGAACACGACATGCGGCCGCGTGATGAGGGCGCGGGCGATCGCCACCCGCTGCTGCTGCCCGCCGGAGAGCTCGGACGGGCGTCGATGGCGGAACTCCGTCAGACCGACGGCATCGAGCAGGAAGTCGAGCCACTGCGCCTCGAGCCGCCGACCGCCCAGGCGCAGCGGCAGGGTGATGTTGTCCTCGACGTTCAGGGCCGGCAGCAGGTTGTAGGCCTGGAACACGAAGCCGACATGGTCGCGCCGGAAGGCCGTGAGCTGGCGCGCCTTCAACCCCGAGATCTCGGTTCCGCCCAGGTGCACGGTGCCGCTGCTCGGGCGGTCGAGGCCCGCGGCACTGTGCAGGAGCGTGCTCTTGCCCGAGCCCGATGGCCCCATGATCGCGGTGAACGAGCCCTTCGCGATGGCGAGATCCACGCCCCGCAGCGCCGTCACGCGAGTGGCGCCTGCGCCGTAGGTCTTGACGACGGATTGCAGGCGCAGTGCTTCTGTCGGCCGCGCATCGACGGCGGGAGCATGTGGTGTGAAGGTCATGATTCGACGCTAGGGACGCCCGTCTCGGGATCCCATCCCGCCTCCTGCCGCATCGATGGTGGTGCTGGCTATACCGTGCGGCCCTGACCGCTCGGGCAGACTGTGAGAGTGAAGGACGGACGGATGCGACGCTGGCTGCGCGCGTGGGGATATCTGGCCGTCGAGGCTGGGGTGTCGATCGTCTCGGTGGTGTTCCTTGGCCTCGGGATCGCCCTGCTTCCGCTCATGATCATCACCGGCGGCGTGCTGCTCATGCCCGAAGCCGTGCGGGGCCTGCACTGGTGGACCGATGTGAACCGTCGCCGGGTCGGCGCCTACCGGGGTGCGGAGCTGACACCGATCGGCCGGGTGCTCGCGCCGGACTCGACCATCGACTCCCGGCTGCGCTTCGCACTCTCGCGCGCCACCGGTCGCGACGTGCTGTGGCTGGCTGTTCAGGGACTCCCGGTGCTGTTCGTCTCGCTGCTGACGATCTCGCTGCCCGTCGCGGCGGTCAACACCCTCGCCGTCACCTACTACTGGCAGTTCGCTCCGGCTGACGACCCCGTCGGGTCGGTGTATCCCGTCACGTCCTGGGAACTCGCGGCCACGATGCCGCTGCTCGCTGTGGCCTATGCGATCCTCGCGCTCTTCCTCATCCCCGCCGTCGCGCGCCTGGTGTCGTTCGTGTCGGCGAAGCTGCTCGCGACGCCGGAGAAGTCACGTCTCGCCGCCCGCGTCGATGCCCTGACCCTCAGCCGCGCCGCCGCGCTCGACGCGCACGCGGCCGAGCTGCGCCGCATCGAACGCGACCTGCACGATGGCGCACAGAACCGCCTGGTCAACGTGGTGATGATGCTCGGGATCGCCGAGCGTGCGCAGGAGACCGGGGGCGACGTGCTCGAACCGCTGCGGCGAGCACAGGATGCCGCGACCGATGCGCTCGCCGGACTCCGCCGCACCGTGCACGACATCTATCCGCCGATCCTGGACGAGCTCGGGCTGGAGGGCGCTCTGGCATCGCTCGCCGGGCGCAGCGTCGTGCCCTGCACGATCGAGACGGACGAGGTCGGACGGGTGCCGGCTGCCGTCGAGTCGGCCAGCTACTTCGTCGTGGCCGAAGCGCTCACGAACGTCAGCAAGTACAGCCAGGCGACGCACGCCGCGGTACGGGTCGCGCGCGAAGGTGAACTTCTGATCATCGAGGTCGAAGACGACGGGGTGGGTGGCGCCGTCGAGCGCCCCGGCGGCGGTATCGCCGGCATCCGTCGCCGCATCGAAGCCTTCGAGGGCGCCCTCGATCTGACGAGTCCGGCCGGCGGACCCACCACCCTGAGAGCGGAGCTGCCATGCGGATCGTGATCGCCGAAGACGACACACTGCTCCGCGAAGGTCTGGCCCTGCTGCTGCGCAGCGAGGGCTTCGAGGTGGTGGCGGCCGTCGACAACGCCGTCGACTTCCTCGCCCGACTCGATGAGGCGGATGCCGCGGTGGTCGATGTGCGGATGCCGCCGACCTTCACCAGCGAGGGGCTGAAGGCCGCGGCCGAAGCCAGAGCCCGCCGCCCCGGATTCCCCGTGCTGGTGCTGTCGGCGTATGTGGAGGACCGCTACGCCGGTGAGCTGCTGGCGGCCGGGGCCGACGGACTCGGCTACCTGCTCAAGGAGCGCGTCGGCAAAGTAGCGGCCTTCATCGATGCCCTGCACCGAGTGGCAGCCGGCGGCACGGTGATGGACCCCGAGGTCATCTCGCAGCTGATGAGCCGGCGTCGCGCCGACGACCCGGTGCAGACGCTCACACCGCGCGAACGCGAAGTGCTCGGCCTCATGGCAGAGGGCCTCGACAACGGCACCATCGCCGGGCGGCTCTTCGTGACCGAGACCGCGGTGAGCAAGCACATCGGCAACATCTTCGGCAAGCTCGGCCTCGCCTCCAGCGACAGCGGCCACCGGCGCGTACTCGCCGTCCTCGCGTACCTGCGCAGCTGACGGCGTCTCGGCCTCTCTCCTGAGGCCCATCGGCCCCACCGGATCCCTTCGAAAAAGTTTGGTATTCGGTGTTGCTAAGTACCGGTACTCAGTGTTACTTTGTACCGGTACCCAGCAACACTGAGTACCAACCGAAACGAAAGGAGGACCTGATGGGCAAGCAGATGACCGAGATGCTCAAGGGCACTCTGGAGGGCATCGTTCTGGCTCTCCTCGCCGAGCAGCCGGCATACGGGTACGAGATCACCACACGCATCCGAGACCACGGGTTCATCGACATCGCCGAGGGCACGATCTACGCACTCCTCGTGCGCATCGAGCAGAAGAACCTCGTCGACGTCGAGAAGGTCCCGAGCGAGAAGGGCCCGCCCCGCAAGGTGTACACCCTGAACGCGCAGGGCCAGCAGGAGCTCGAGGAGTTCTGGAAGACCTGGGACTTCCTCGCGCAGCACATCGCACAGCTGAAGCAGACCAACACCGACAACAGCACCACCCCGAACAAGGAGAACTGATCATGGCCGCAAAGTGGATCGAAGCAATCACCGGATCGCTCGAGGAGAAGAAGCAGTACAAGCAGGCTCAGGCCCGCATCAACGCCCTGCCCGAGCCGTACCGCGAGGTGGCGAAGGCCCAGCAGCGCTACAACATGTACTACGGCGGCGTCACCGACGGCGACACCATCGTTCAGATGTTCCTCGACATCGCCGATCTGTGGGAGCGCGCCGCCATCGACGGCACGCCCGTCAGCGCGATCGTCGGCGACGACCCCGTCGAGTTCGCCGAGAACTACGCAGCGGCGTACGGCGGACGGCAGTGGATCGACAAGGAGCGCACGCGCCTCATCAAGGCGTTCGACGACGCGAAGAAGAAGGAGAACGAGTCATGACGAACCCCGCCATCTCGGTGCGCGGCATCGAGAAGTCCTACAAAGATCTGCACGTGCTGCGCGGCGTCGATTTCGAGGTCGAGAAGGGCAGCATCTTCGCCCTCCTCGGCTCGAACGGCGCCGGCAAGACCACCATGGTGCGCATCCTCTCCACCCTGCTGAAGTCGGACGCCGGCACGGCGACCGTGCAGGGTGTGGATGTCGCCGCGAACCCGGTCGGCGTGCGCGAGCTGATCAGCCTCACCGGGCAGTTCGCCGCGGTCGACGAGATCCTCACCGGACGCGAGAACCTCGTGCTGGTCGCGAAGCTGCGGCACCTGCCAGATGCCGGGAAGGTCGCCGACGACCTGCTGGCGAAGTTCCGCCTGACCGATGCCGGCGCTCGCAAGGTCGGCACCTACTCCGGCGGCATGCGTCGCCGGCTCGACATCGCGATGAGCCTGGTCGGACACCCCGAGGTCATCTACCTCGACGAGCCGACCACGGGCCTTGACCCCGAAGCCCGCATCGAGGTGTGGGACGTGGTCAAGGAACTTGCGAACACCGGTACCACGGTGCTCCTGACCACGCAGTACCTCGACGAGGCGGAGCAGCTGGCCGACCGCATCGCGATCCTGCACGAGGGCCGCATCATCGCCAACGGCACCCTCGCGGACCTGAAGAAGCTGCTTCCGGCCGCGAAGGTCGAGTACGTCGAGAAGCAGCCCACCCTCGAGGAGATCTTCCTCACCCTCATCGGCCCCAAGGCCTCGGAAAAGACGGAGGACGCAGCATGACCACGCACTTCGCCGCCGACACGGCGACACTCACCGGCCGCTCCATGCGGCACATCTTCCGCAGCCCCGACACGATTATCACCACGGCGGTCACCCCGATCGCGCTGATGCTCCTGTTCGTGTACGTCTTCGGCGGTGCACTTCAGCAGAGCACCGGCACCGACAACTACGTGAACTACCTGCTCCCCGGCATCCTGCTCATCGCGATCGCATCCGGCATCGCCTACACGGCCTTCCGGCTGTTCACCGACATGCAGAGCGGCATCTTCGAACGGTTCCACTCCATGCCGATCGCCCGATCGAGCGTGCTGTGGGCCCACGTGCTCACCTCCCTGACGGCGAACGCCATCACCCTGGCGATCATCTTCGGCGTCGGCTTCCTGATGGGCTTCCGCACCGGAGCGAGCTTCTGGGCCTGGCTCGGAGTCATCGGCATCCTGATGCTGTTCACCCTGGCGCTCACCTGGCTGGCGATCATCGCGGGCCTGAACGCCAAGACGGTCGACGGCGCGAGCGCGTTCTCGTACCCGCTGATCTTCCTGCCGTTCATCAGCTCGGCGTTCGTGCCGACCGACACCATGCCGGCTCCGGTGCAGTGGTTCGCCGACAACCAGCCGGTCACCTCGATCGTCAACACCATCCAGGCGCTGTTCGCCGAGAAGCCCGTCGGCAACGACATCTGGGTCGCCCTCGCCTGGTGCGTCGGCATCCTCGTGGTCGCCTACGTCTTCGCGATCATCTCCTACCGGAAGAAGGTCAGCTGATCTTCGCCCAGCGAGACGGGACGCTCCGACCGGGTCACTCGACCCGGCCGGGGCGTTTCGCCGCGCTCGGTGGGGTGTCGGGCGGAGAACTCCGTATCAGGAGGAGGCTCTCGCGCGGATGCTCCTCCCGACACGGAGAAGTCCGCCCGACCGACCGCCTGAAGGCGCGGCGTCAGGCCTGGGGCAGAGCTGCGACGACGTCGATCTCGACCAGGATGTTCGCCAGCTGAGAGCCCACGGTCGTGCGCACGGGGTACGGCGCGGTGAAGAACTCCTCATAGGCCTCGTTGAACTCGGCGAAGTCGGCGAGGTCCTGCAGGTGCACGGTCGACTTCACGACGTCGTCGGTGGTCAGCCCGTGCACGGCGAGCACCTTCTGGATGTTCCGGAGCACCTGCCGGGTCTGATCGCCGACGCTCTCGGGAACGGCATGGTCGTTCGCCGCGTCCTGCGGGCCGAAACCCGCCGTGTACAGGAATCCGTTCGCGACCACGCCGTGGCTGTAGGGGCCGGCGGGCGTTGGCGCCCCGTCTGCGTAGAATCCGGTCTTCGGCATCTTTCTTTCCTTTCGTTGACGATTCAGGTCTGGGGTGAGCGGCGGAGCCCGCGGCCCGGCAGGGCACCGGTCAGGCGGCCGTCGGCGAGAACGCGGATGCCGCCGACGAACACGTCGTCGATGCCCACACCGCGGCCGCGCGGGTTCTCGTAGGTGGCGGTATCGGCGACCGTCGCCGGGTCGACGATCACGAGGTCGGCGACCGCCCCGGCCATGACGGCGCCCCGGCGCCCGAGGCCGAAGCGTCGCGCAGGCAGCGTCGACAGGTGGTGCACCGCATCCGACCACGTCCAGCTCGCCCGCTCGCGCACGTATTCGCGGAGGAACAGCGAGAACGAGCCGGCGGCACGCGGATGCGGATGGGCGCCGATGAAGATGCCGTCGGAGCCGCCCATGTGCCCGGGGTGACGGAAGATTCGGGCGAGCTCCGCGCCCGAGCGAGGGCTGCGCACAGCCATCACCGCGCTGCACTCCAGACGGGAGGCGGCGAGCACATCGAGTGCGAAGTCGACCGGGGCGACGCCGGCGCGGGCCGCCGCCTCGCGCAGCGTGAGCCCGTGCGCCCAGGCCGACTCGGGCGCGGCGAGGTGAGCGAGCGTGATCATGTCCGCCCACTCCGGTCCGAGGCTGGCGCTGCGCTCCGCCCGCAGGGTGCAGAGCTCCCGCAGCTCGGCACGGCGAGACGGGTCCGCGATCACCGCGACCGCCTCCGCCACGGGCAGCGCCGAAACCTCGGGTGGGAGCAGCGGCATCCCCAGCAGCGTGCAGCCGCGGGTGTAGGGGTAGGCGTCGAAGGTCGCATCCACGCCTGCAGCATCGAGCGCATCGAGCGCATCCAGCACGATGTCGGCGTCGGCATGGAAGTGCGAGACGTGCACGGGCAGACTCGACCCCGCGTGCTCGGCGGCCAGGCGGGAGATCTCGGCGATCTCCGCCATACCGGCAGCGGTGTTCGCCTCGTAGCCTCCGCGCATGTGCGTGACGTACACGCCGCCGGCCCGAGCGACCGGCTCGCAGAGGGCGGCGATCTCGGCGGCGTCCTGGAAGATGCCGGGCGTGTAGTCCAGGCCGGTCGAGAGGCCGAGGGCGCCGTCGGTCATCCCCTGCGCGACGAGCTCCTGCATGCGCCGGCGCTCCTCGTCGGATGCCGGGCCGCCCTTCCGGCCGCACACCTCGAAGCGCACGGTGCCCGCCGGCACGAGATAGCCCGCGTTCACCGCTGAGGTTCCGTCGACGGATGCCAGATACGCGTCCACGCCTCCGCCCCGATAGGTGGGGTGGGTCCCGTTGATGGCGGCGAAGTACTCGGAGGCGTACTCGCCGTTGCCCGGCGCGTACGACACACCGTCCTGGCCGGCGATGACGGTGGTGACGCCCTGCCGCAGCAGTGTCAGCGCGACATCAGGGTCGCCCAGCAGGCCGTCGGTGTGGGAGTGCGCGTCGATGAAGCCGGGAAGCACCAGGCGGTCGGAGGCGTCGAGCACGTCATCACCGGGACGGGCGTCGACATGGCCGACCTCCGTGACGAGCCCGTTCTCGATCGCGACGTCGGCGCGCACGAGCCCCGACGCATCGACGACGGAGCCGCCGCGCAGGACCACCCGATTCTTCACGGCACTCCTCAGAAGTAGGTGCGGACGAGGGCGGTTACCACGTCGGAGTCAGCGGATTCGACGACCGGCAGCACGCGCCACTTGTCGAAGGCGGTGCACGGATGCGACAGTCCGAGACGCACCACCGTGCCGATCGCGAGAGGCTGCTCCGAGCGCACGTACGAGTGCTGATCGTTCATCGCCGAAACCTCGCCGTACAGCGACTGCCAGGGGCCGGCGACTCCGGTGGACCAGGAGCGCGGGATCGGGAGGCCTTCGTCGTAGGGCAGATCCCTCTTCCCGGCATCGACGAGCGCCAGTCCGGGCTCCGGAGCCGACACGACCCGAGCGAGCCCGTGCATCGCGTTCACGAAGCGCGGGGAGGCCTCCGGCTGTGTGGCCCCCTCGTCGAAAGGCGAGATGCCGCGGTAGAACCCGTCGTCGTGCACGATGTAGGCGCCGGAGCGGAGGACGAAACGCGTGCGGCCATCCCGCACGGCCGTTCCCCAGACATCGGCGACGACGTCGAAGTACGCGCTGCCCCCGGCGGTCACGAAGAGTTCGCCCCCGTCGTAGAGCGGTGCGATCGCGGTGTGCAGTTCGAGCTGCGACTCCAGGTACGCGCGGACGGCCACGAGAGCCGCGGCGGAGCGATCATGCGCGAGGCTTCCTTCGTATCCGGCCACCCCGGCGAGGCGCAGCACCGACGATGCGGCGATGCGCTCAGCCACGCGCACCGCCTCCTCGATCGACCGCGCGCCGGTGCGACCGCCCGCGCCGCCGAGCTCGACGCAGACATCGACCGGACGCGGAGTCCCGGTGGAGAGCAGAGCCTCCTCCATCGCCTCGACCGTCGCGATCGAGTCGGCCCAGCACACGAACCGGAACTCCGGATCCGCCAGTTCCTGCGCCAGCCACGCCAGCGCGGGCCGATCGACGGCGGCGTTCGCGAGCATCACCGAGTCGACGCCCAGGTCACGGGCCGTGCGGACCTGCCCCATGGTCGCGAACGTGATCCCGAGCGCTCCGGCCTCCGTCTGCCGCTTCCACAGCGCGGGCGCCATGGTGGTCTTGCCGTGGGGCATGAGGTCGAGACCGCGCTCGGCGCACCACTGCGCCATCGTGGCGACGTTCGCCGTCATCGCCGCGTCATCGAGGACGATCAGCGGAGTCCAGAACTCGTCGAGCCGTGGTTCCGTGGCGAGGAACTGCGCGGCGGTCAGGCCCACCGCGCGCATGGGCAGGCCCTTGTCGCGCGCGGTGAGGAGTTCGGCATCCATCTGCGTCATCGTGAGGCACCCGTCTCGACCGGAGCATTCGTGCGCAGTTCATGCAGACGCCCGGCGCCTTCGACATCGGGTTGGATCGACGCCACCAGCGTGGCGATCACGCCGATCACGGAGATCACAGCAGCGTAGATGACCACCGGCCAGAACGCGCCTCCTGCGGCTGCGACCAACGCGGTGCAGATGAGCGGAGCGAGGCCGCCGCCGAAGGTGTTGGAGAACTGGTACCCGATGTTGACACCGGTCGTGCGCGCCTCCGGGTCGAACATCTCGACCAGCATCGTCGAGAGCGTCGCCTGCATCGCCACACCGAAGACGACGAAGCCGAGGATCTGCCCGAGCCAGATCAGCCACATGTTGCCGGTGTCGAACAGCATGAACGCCGGGTAGACCATGGCCGCGAAGCCGAGGCAGCCGATGATGTAGACGGTGCGGCGGCCGATGCGGTCGGAGATCGCTCCCCACAACGGGGCCACGACGATCTGCAGCAGCCCCACGAGCATGGTGCCGGCGAAACCGAACCACACCGGGATGTCCTTGTCGGCCAGCATGTAGGCGAGACCGTAGGTGAGCACCACATAGCCGGCGATCGACTGCGGCAGGCCGATCAGGATGCCCATGATCGCGTTCTTCGGGTGCCGGAACGCCTCGACGAGCGGGTTGGGCTTCTTGCCCGTGGTGGCCAGGAGCAGCGTCTGGGTCTCGGTGAAGGCGTCGGACTCCTCGAGCTGGCGACGCAGCAGCACCGCGGCGATCGCGAGCACGATCGAGAAGACGAACGGGATGCGCCAGCCCCACTGCAGGAACCACGATTCGGGGGCGAGGCCGAGACCTGCCATCAGACCGCCCGACACCACGTTGGCGATGCCCGCACCGCTGATGAGGAAGGCACCGTAGAGTCCCCGCTTGCCGGTCGGCGCTGCTTCGACGACCATCGTGGCCGCGCCGCCCATCTCACCGCCGACGAAGAAGCCCTGGAAGAGCCGGCACAGCACGAGCAGCAGCGGTGCGGCGATCCCGATCACCTGGTCGGAGGGGATGAGCCCGATGCCCGTCGTCGCGAGTCCCATGCCGATGACCGTGCTCATCAGCACGACCTTGCGGCCCTTGCGGTCACCGACGATGCCCCAGATGATCCCGCCGACGGGGCGGAGGAAGAACCCGACGGCGAAGGTGGCGAACGAGTTGAGCTCGGCGATCAGCGGGTCGTTCGAGGAGAAGAACACCGCCGGGAAGACGACAGCTGCGGCGAGACCGTACAGGTAGTAGTCGTAGTACTCGATGAGCGTTCCGATCGCACCACCGGCGATCGTCTTGCGCTGCTTCGGGGTCAGACCAGATGAGGCGACAGTGGCCATCCGGGGCTCCTTGCTCGGTTGATGCGCGCCCGCATCCGTTGCGGTCGGCCTCGACGGATCGTCTGGGCGTGGATAAACTAACAGCGAAATAGACAATCTGTCTATCCCCCGTATTTTTTGTACGCCTGTATCGTTGCTCCGGATTGGAGTCACAGAATGCCGACATCGACGACAGCAGAGAACGCGGTCGCAGCCCTGGCCGACGACCTCGCGCGGGAGACGTACGAGAGTGCCGAAGAGGTCCTCCGCCTCTATCGACCGGTGCTGCGCGCCCTCGCCACGGCAGCGGGGCCCACCGTCGAGGTCGTGCTCCACAACCTCGACGGCACCGACGTCGACCTCGGTCACACGATCATGGCCATCGAGAACGGGCACGTCACAGGGCGAGCCGTCGGCGGACCGTCGACCTCGCTCGGCCTGGACGTGCTGAAGGACCGGCGGGGGAACCACGACGCCTTCGGATACACCGGGTACACCAGCGACGGGCGGGAACTCCGCTGCTCCTCGGTCTACTTCCACAATGGCGCGGGCGACATCATCGCGTCGCTGTGCGTGAACGTCGACCTCAGCCCCCTGCTGCTCGCCCGCAAGACACTCGACGCGCTCCTGCCCTCGCCCGTGCCCGCGGATGCTCCGAAAGAGCACTTCGGAGCAGACCTCGTGTCGGTGATGGATTCCATGATCACCGAGGCCATCCGCGAGATCGGGCGGCCGCTCGCGAGCATGTCGCGCGACGACAAGATCACGGTGCTGGAGCGGCTGGATCAGCGCGGCGCCACGCAGATGCGCAAGTCCGTGGAGGCCATCGCGAAGCGGCTCGGCATCTCACGGGTGACCGCCTATTCGTACCTCGACGAGGCCAGAACACGATGACGGGAACACGATGACGGGAACAGGGATCACGATGGACAACTCCGGCTTCGAAGAGCTCTTCGGCGGCACACGCTTGATGGCGATCCTGCGCGGCATGGGGGCGGAGCGGAGTCTCGCGGTGTCGACCACCGCGTGGGACCTCGGGATCGACGTCGTCGAACTCCCCATCCAGACCGCGGCCGACGTCGAGGCGCTGCGCGTGGTCGCCGCCGCCGGACGCGAGCGCGGCAAGGTCGTCGGCGCCGGCACCGTCGTGTCGGTCGAGCATGTCGCGCAGGCGGTCTCCGCCGGCGCCTCGTTCACGGTCAGCCCCGGTCTCGACCTCGACGTCGTGCGTGCCTCGCACGAGGCCGGGCTGCTCAGCCTCCCCGGCGTCGCCACGGCGAGCGAGGTGCAGTCCGCCCTGACGGCAGGACTCACCTGGCTCAAGGCCTTCCCCGCCTCGGTGCTCGGTCCGCAGTGGCTCACGGCGATGAACGGTCCCTTCCCTCAGGCACGATTCGTGACGACGGGCGGCATGAACGCGGCCAATGCGGGCGAATACCTCGACGCCGGCGCCCACGTGGTCGCCGTCGGCTCGGCACTCGAGGACCCCGCTCAGTTGCCGCAGCTCGCCGCGATTCTCGGCGCACCTCGGCCATGAACCGTCTCGGTGCGCGGCTCGCGTACGTCGACGCGCGCCTGGACTACGAGATCGACGCGGTCGCCGCGCACGAGGCCGTGGCAGCGAGCGAGGCGGTGCTGGTCGACACGCGGCGCCTGGAGTCCTGGCAGCGCGGCCACATCGCCGGTGCACGGCATCTACCCAAGACCGAGGTCGCATCCGGACTCGAGACGCTCCCCCGCGACCGCACGCTCATCGTCTACGGCTGGGGTCCGGGGTGCAACGGCGCGACGTCGACCGCGCGCGTGCTGCTCGCCGCCGGCCTCGATGTGCGCGAGCTGCTCGGCGGGTACGAATACTGGGTCCGCAACGGGTTCGAGGTCGAGTCGGCCGGAGTCGTGTCCCGCCAGCAGCCCGACCCTCTGGTGACCGCCGAGACCTGAGACTGCCGCGCGGGTGGCCAGGCGTGGGGCGGAGTTCTCCGCGTCGGGAGGAGCCTCGAGCTCGAGATCTCCTCCCGACGCGAGATCTCCTCCCGCCGCGCGCTCAGACCGTGCGCAACGCCGCCGTGGGCGACAGCCGCGCGGCGCTGATCGCCGGATACAGCCCCGCGATCACGCCGACCACGAGCGCCACGACCGGGCCCCCGACGAGCACCACGAGGGGTATCGTCGCCGCCTGATCCTGGATGCCGGCGTAGACGTACACCCCCGCCGCACCGAGCAGCAGCCCGGCCAGGCCCCCCAGGCCGCCGAGCACGATCGCCTCCGCCACGAACTGACCCGCGATCTGCCCCGAACGCGCACCGAGCGCTCTTCGGAGTCCGATCTCGCCGCGCCGCTCCAGCACCGCCACCACCATGGTGTTCGCGATGCCGATCCCTCCGACCAGCAGAGCGATCGCCGCGAGTCCGACCGCGAGGCCGGACAGCGAGTCATCCGCAGTGTCCCGCGCCCCGGCGAGGTCGCCGAGTCCGGTCACCTGCACATACGGGGACGACGGATTCGCCGCACGGGCGATCGCATCACGGACCTTCTCGCCCGTGCCCCCGTCGGTCATGCGCACGTAGATCGAGGCGATCGTGTCATCGCCCTTCGCCGACACGTGCTCGGCCGCCCAGTGGTCGCCGAGGAACGCACTCGCGTCGATGGACTCGGCGAGTCCCGCCGAATCGAGGATGCCGATCACGGTGTACCACTGCTCGCCGATCCAGACGCGCACCCCCGGTTCCGTGATGCCCATCCGCGCGGCCGCCGCCGACCCGAGCACGGTCACCGGCAGCGAGCGGTCGGTCTCGTCGAACCATGACCCCTTCGCGACCGACCCCTCGACCGAAGCCAGGAAGTCGGGGCTCGCCGCGTAGGCGGTCAATCCGTTGCCCTGACTCTTCGGCATCAGGTCGTTGCGGTACACCCCGGTCTCGTCCGGCACCTTCTCCAGCACCCCGACCTGCTCGACCCCCTTCACCCGCTCGATCATGCCCGCGGCCGTCTCGGGCAGCGCGACCGGCTTGTTGTCAGGCCCGTAACCCGGCTCTACGACGATCATGTTCGCCCCGAGCGCGTCGAGCTTGGCCAACAGCTCCGCCTGGTTCGAGGCGGCGATGCCGGTGATCGCGGTGAGCGCTGCGATGCCGACCGCGACGCCGAGCGCCGACAGGGCCGTGCGCATCTTGCGGCTGCGCGGGCCGATGAGTGCCGTGCGGATGCTGTCCGCGACACTGAGCCGCGGCATCCGCTCGCCTCTGCGCCTCATGCCGCGACCTCTTCCTTCTCCAACGACCCCGTGTCACTCACGATGCGCCCGTCGTGGATGCTGACCTGCCGCTGCGTGCGCTCCGCGATGTGCGGATCGTGCGTGATGATCACGACCGCGGTGCCGGAGTCGGCGATCGATGTGAGCAGTTCGAGGATGCGCTCGCCCGTGGTCGAGTCGAGCGCCCCGGTCGGCTCGTCGGCGAACAGCACCGACGGATTCCCGACGATCGCGCGGGCGATCGCCACCCGCTGCTGCTCGCCGCCGGAGAGCTGACCGGGCCGGTGCTTCATGCGGGCGCCGAGCCCGACCCGTTCCAGGGCCGCAGCCGCCCGCACCGAGCGCTCCGCCGCCGACACCCCCGAATAGAGGAGCCCGAGTGCGACGTTGTCGACCGCGCTGAGGGCCGGCAGCAGGAAGAACTGCTGGAACACGAACCCGATGCGGCGAGCGCGCAGAACCGCCCGCTCGCGTTCGGCGAGGGCTGCGGCATCCGTCCCGTCGATCAGCACAGTGCCGCTGGTGGGGTCGTCGAGGGTGCCCATGATCGAGAGCATCGTGCTCTTGCCCGATCCGGATGCTCCGACCACGGCCACCAATTCGCCGCTCTCGATCGCGAGGCTCATGCCGTGCAGCACTCGCAGCGGCGGGCTGCCCGGGTACTCTTTGACGACGTCGACGAGCTCGACCACAGTGTCCGGCGTCATTGCGCCACCACCACGGCATCGCCGGCAGCGAGGTCGCCGCCCGTGACCTGCACCTTGGTGTCGGCGATCAGTCCGACCTCCACCGCCACGCGTTCGATCTTGCCGCCCTTGCGGAGCACGTCGACCGCGTAGCCGCCGTCGGTCGTCGCCACGAGGGCGGTCACCGGCACGACCAGCGCGTCCTTCACCTCCGAGGTGGCGAACACGACCTTGACCGCACGCAATCCGATGCCCTCGGCGACAGCTGGATCGTCGAACTCGACGTTCGCGGTCGCAGGAGTGGTCTCGCCCTCCTTCTCGGTCGGCTGACCGCCGGGGTCGACGGCGGTCACCGTCGCCGGCACCTCCGTGCCGTCGGGAAGGATCACCGTCACCCGGGTCGCGGGCAGGATCTCGCGCGCCTGCGCATCGGTGAGCTTGGCGACGACCCGCAGGGTGGTGCTCGTGTAGGTCAGCGGACTCGTGCCGGCCGGGTCGCCCAGTTGCGCCTTGACCGACTCGACCCGCACCGACGCCGCGGTGATCGCGACGACGTCGCCCAGCTTCACGACGCCGTCCTTCGTCACCCCGAGCGACTTCTGCCAGGCCTTGACGTTGGCCTCGGTGACCGCGGTGAACTCGTCGTCCACGGTCATGTTCTTGCCGAAGCCGAGGTCGGCGAGCGCCTGTTCCAGCTGTCGGACGTCGGGGCCGTTCTCGACGCCGAGCCCGAGGTCGCGCCAGAACGGCCGATCACCGCGCATGGCGATCACCGGCTTCCCGTCGACCTCGTAGAGCACCTGCCCCACGCCGATCACATCGCCCGCGGTCGGCAGGCGCGTGATCGTTCCCCCGCGCCCGGGCAGAGCGATGGATGCCCCGTAGCTCAGATTGCCGTTCAGGCGCAGGTCGGAGGTCAGGGTGGTGAGCTCGGCCTTGGCGGTCACCGGCTTCTTGCTGTCGTCGGGAGACTCGGCGACCGAGCTCCACGGCTGCAGCACCGCCAGCGCCACCGCCGCGGCGATGAGCAGCACCCCGACCGGCAGCAGCACCTTGGTCAGTCGGCGGCTCATTCGTCGCCTCCGGACGGCATCACGGTGGCCGCGCTGAAGCCACCCTCGAAGAACTCGCCGATCAGGGCGAAGAAGTCGAAGTCGACGGATTCGACACTCTCCGGCGAGAACATCGGAGGCATGTCGCCCGCGGTGTCGGCACAGGCCTCGAACAGCGTGCGGGCCTCGTCTTCGGTGATGCCCTTGGGCAGTGTGAGCATGCCGTCAGTGTCGGGGTCGGCGAAGTCCGCGAAGCCGTTGTCCCTGGCGCACGAGGCGAACGCGAGTCCCGCCTCGATGATCTCCTCGGGCGAGATCATCTGCGTCTGCGCCCCCTCCTTCATCGAGATGTCGGGCTCCGGCTGCGTGAATTCGGGAACCTTCTCCTCACACGTCTCCCAGGCCGCGCGCTGGCCGCCTTCCTCCGGGTAGCCGGATGCCGCGGTCGAGGCGAGCCACGAGCCGTCCTCATCCGAGAGGAACATCGTCATCGGCATCTCCTCGCCTTCACCGGCGCTGAGCGAGGCCGAGCTGTCGCTGAGCGTGCCCATGCCCCCTTCGCCCCCGACATCGGGCATCAGCAGACCGACCTGGCCGCCTTCGAGGATCTTCGCCGTCTGACCCTCACCGGTCAGACAGGTCACGAACCGGGCGGCCGCCGCATCGTTGGCGCCGTCCTTGGCCTTGTCGTCGCCCGAGGGTGCACTGCAGGCGGAGAGCGCGAAGAGCGCGAAGACAGCGGGCATCACCACCAGTGAACGGCGTGCTTTCGAGTCGAACATGACTTTCCCTTTCTCGCGGTCGCAGCTCGTCCACGACGTGCAGTCAGTTCTACGGATGCGGTGGTTTGCTGTGGGTATGACGGCGCCTAACCGGAAACTAACCGCGCAGCGCGCACCCTCGGAGACGGGAGGTGCCATGCGACTGCTGCTGGTGGAAGACGAGGCCGACCTGGCCGACACGCTCGCCGACGGTCTGCGCCGCGAGGGTTACCTCGTGGATGTCGCCCGCGACGGCGCGAGCGCTCTGACCGCGGCCGCGTCGAACGATGTCGACGTGATCGTGCTCGACCGCGACCTGCCCGTGCTGAGCGGCGACGCCGTGTGCCGCACCCTGATCGCGCAGGAGTATCCGGCGCGCATCCTGATGCTCACGGCGGCCGGCACCCTCAACGATCGCGTCGAGGGCCTCGATCTCGGCGCCGACGACTATCTCGCCAAGCCGTTCGCCTACGTCGAGCTGCTCGCGCGCCTGCGCGCCCTCGGCCGCCGCGGACAGTCCACCCGGGCGAATGCGGTCCTGGAACACGCGGGTGTGCGTGTCGACATCGTGCGGCGCATCGTGGAACGGGACGGCACGCCGATCCGGCTCACGCTCAAGGAGTTCGGGGTGCTCGAGACGCTGCTCGCCGCGGAGGGCGGCTACGTCAGCGCCGACGACCTGCTCGACGAGGTGTGGGATGAGCCTCTCGAACGCACACGTGGCGTGGTCAAGATCGTGGTGCACACGCTGCGCCGCAAACTCGGAGCACCCACGGTCATCCAGTCCGCGGCAGGACACGGCTATCGAGTGGGGGCGCCATGAGACGCATGAGTTTTCGCACCCGGCTGGTGATCATCATCGCCGGAGTGTTCATCGCCGCGGGTGCAGCACTGTTGACGGTGCAGTACCTGGTGGTGCAGTCGCTGTTCGCCTCGGCCATCAACACGACCGCAGCGACCTGCGTGCCGTCGCTGTCGGTGACGCAGGTCGCCCCGGGGACGCCCGCAACGGACGGGACCGACATCAGCGGGGTCGCACCGCTCACTGACGGCAGCGGCCTGCTGTACGGGACCAGCAGCACCGGCTGCGCGTACTTCGCCGAGACCGCCGACGCGGCCGACTTCCAGGTGGCCACGCCCATGCAGACCGTGGCGATCGACGCCGTCGAGGGAGCGGTGCTGCAGCAGTCGACGTTCCTCGCAGACGAGGTCGGCAGCGGTCTGCTGCTGTGGTCGATCGTGGTGCTCGTGGCCTTCACGGGGGTCGCCGCCGCGATCGCGTTCTGGCTTGCCCGGCGATCCCTCGACCGCATCGGAGAGGTCACGGCCGCGGCGCGCGACATCTCGGAACGCGACCTCGGACGCCGTCTCGACCTGCCCGGCCCCGACGATGAGATCAAGGAGCTGGGCGACACGATCGACGGGATGCTCGACCGGCTGCAGTCGGCTTTCACCGCGCAGGACCGCTTCGTGGCTAACGCCTCACACGAACTGCGCACCCCGCTGACGACCACCCGCACGGCCCTGGAGATCCCCCTCGAACAGGGTGCGGTGCCCGTGGATCTACAGGCCAACATGCAGCGCGCGCTGCGGGCCACCGAACAGAGCGAGCGGCTCATCACGGCGCTGCTCGCCCTCGCCCGCGCGCGCACCGGGCTGGACGAGGTCGAACCGGTCGAGCTCAGCGAGCTCATCGAGGATCAGGTCGAAGAGCTCGACGCCCAGGAGATCGCGGTGCACACGAATCTCCGCGAGCTCACGGTCGAGGGCGACACGGTGCTGCTGGCCAGGGCCGTGCGCAACCTGCTCGAGAACGGCATCCGCCACAACGCGCCGGGCGGCGAGCTCTGGGTGCGGTGCCGACGTGAGCGCGGACGCGCCATCATCGAGGTCGAGAACACCGGCGCCACGATCTCCCCGGCCACCGTGGAACTGCTCACCGAACCGTTCTACCGCGGCGACGCGAGTCGCACATCCACCGGCCCTGACGGCACGGGTCTCGGGCTCGCGATCGTGCAGAGCATCGCGAAGACCCACGGCGGCGAGGTGCGGCTGCGGGCCCGCAAGGGTGGCGGCCTGATCGCCGCGATCGTCCTGCCGCTCTGACCGCGGCGCTTCCAGCCCCGAACGCAGAAGCTCCGGTCGCACTTGCTGCCGCCCCGGCGGACCGGGGAGCGGCAGCAAGTGCGACCGGAGCGAACCTCTGAGAGGTGTTAGCGGTGCGTCGGGTCAGCTGGTGACGGTCCAGTCGAACTGGTCGCCGTACTCCTTCAGCCATGCGTCGACGGCTTCTGCTTCCTTGCCCTCGCCGTACTCGTTGACCACGAGGTCTTCGAGTGCGCCGTACTGCTCGTCGTCGAGCTTGATCTTCTCGATCAGCTCAGCGGCCTCGGGGAACTCCTCGGCGAAGCCCTTGGTCCCCAGGAAGTGCAGTCCCTCGGCCTCGCCCATCGCGCCCTTGGGGTCTTCGAGGTCCTTCACGGGGAAGGCGTCGTTGGCCCAGAACGGACGCCACAGCGTGACGACGATGTCCTCCTGCTTGTCGGTCGCGGTCTTCAGCTCGGTGAGCATGGCCGCGGTCGACGAGGTGACGAGCTCGTACTCGCTGTCGAGTCCGTACTCGGGCATCATCTTCTGGGTCTGGGCGGTGAGCCCTGCCCCCGGCTCGATGCCATAGATCTTGCCGTCGAACTCGGCACCCTTGCCCACGAGGTCCTCGATCGAGTTGAGCTCGGAGTACTCCGGCACCGCGAGGGTGAGCTTGGCGTTCTCGTAGTACTTGCCCAGGTCCTCGATGTCATCGCCGTACTTCTTCATGTACTCGGCGTGGGTGAGCTCGGGCCAGGCCGACGGGTACATGTCGACATCGCCCTGTGCGAGCCCGGTGTAGAGGGGACCGGCCTCGGTGAGCGTCTTCATCTCGACCGTGTAGCCGATCTTCTCGAGCTGGTCCTGCAGCAGGTACGCGGTGCTCAGGCCGTCGGTCCACGAGGGCAGGAAGCCCAGGGTGATCGTGCCCTTGTCGTCGGCGTTGCTGTCGCCGCCGCCCGTGCCGCCGGCACCGTCGCCGCTGCATCCCGCGAGGGTGAGCGAGGCGGCGATGCCCACTGCTGTGATTGCAAGAATCTTCTTCTTCATGTGATTTCTCTCTCTCAGTTCCGTATGCGTGTTGTTCCGTAGGGGTGAAAGTTCAGTGCACTCCGCCACCGATGGGTGCCCGACGCGGCGACGCCTTGACGCGCTCTGCCTCGTTCGCGGCATCCTGCTGCTCGATGACCTCGGGGGCCGGGGCGGATGCTGCTCCGCCACCACCAGCGTGCGGTTTGCGGCGCCGCGCGATCATGCCGAGCAGCGACGAGCGGTTCTCGCCGGGTGCGCCGAGAGCTGCCGTGACGCGGTCGAGGAAGACGGCGATCAGCACGACGCCGAGACCGGCCTCGACACCCTTGGGGATGTTGATCGTCGAGATCGCCTCCACGACCATCTTCCCGAGGCCGTCCGCGCCCGCCATTCCGGCGATGACCGCCATCGACAGGGCGAGCATGATGACCTGGTTGACGCCGGCCATGATGGTCGGCATCGCGAGCGGCAGCTGGATTCCTCGCAGGATCTGCCCGGGCTTGGCGCCGAACGCCTGTCCTGCCTCGACGGTCTCGGAATCGACACCACGGATGCCGAGCTCGGTCAGTCGCACACCAGGAGGCAGCGCGAAGATCACGGTCGCGACCAGGCCCGGCACCACGCCGATGCCGAAGAACACGATCGCCGGGATCAGGTAGACGAACGCCGGCATGGTCTGCATGAAGTCGAGCACGGGCTTGAGCACCGCGCGCACGGTCGAGTTCCGTGCCGACCAGATGCCCAGAGGCACGGCGATCAGCACCGCGATGATGGCAGCGACGAGCACGAGCGCGAGGGTCTGCATCGCAGGAACCCAGAGACCCATCCCGACGATCAGCCCGAACGACACGATGGTGCCGATCGCGAGCTGCCACGAGCGCACCACCCAGGCGATGAGCGCGGCGATCACGATGATGACCACGAAGCTCGGGGCGAGCAGGATGCTCGTGAGCCCGTCGACGAGGAAGCTCATGACGAACGAGATCACATCGAGCAGGCCGTCGAGGTTGTCCTTGATCCAGTCGACGACTGATTCGATCCAGGTTCCGATGGGAATGCGGAAACCGTCCATCAGCGCACCTCCTCGGTGGTCGGGGCATCGGCCGGGTCGGCGGTCCACCCGTCGTCGAGCACGGCGTCGATCTCGGCTTGCGGCATCGGCATCAACGGCAGGGTGATCTCCTCCGTCGCGCCGGGGCCGGGGCCGAGGGCGGCGAGCAGCGTCACACGCGGGATCACACCGACGAGGCGCCCTTCGGCATCCGTCACGGCCAGCGGCACCGGCGACTCGACGGCCGGGACGAACAGGTTCATCAGAACCTCGTCCTCATGCACGCTCTGCAGCACGGGCTTGATGATCGAGTCGAGGGTGGTCGCGCCGTTGCGCACGAGCTTGACCGCATCACGGTCGGTCACGACGCCCATGAGCTGCCGGTCACGTCCGACGACGTAGGTCGCCGACATGTACGAGTCGCGCATCTGACGCAGCGCGGTGCGGGGACCGGCGGTGTGCGGCACGACGGGGCGCGGGCGCTCCATCACGTTCGCGGCGGTGAGCACGCGGGCGCGGTCGACGTCCTGCACGAACTGCTCGACGTAGTCGTTCGCCGGGTCCATCAGGATGTCTTCCGGCGTGCCGATCTGCACGATGCGGCCGTCGCGCATCACGGCGATCCGGTCGCCGAGGAACATGGCCTCGTTCAGGTCGTGCGTGATGAACACGATCGTCTTCTGGAGCTTCTGCTGCAGTTCGAGCAGCTGCTCCTGCATCTCACGGCGGATGAGGGGATCGAGCGCGCTGAACGCCTCGTCCATCAGCAGGATGTCACTGTCGGCGGCGAGCGCACGGGCGATGCCCACGCGCTGCTGCATTCCGCCGGAGAGTTCGGAGGGGAGCTTCTCGCCCTGACCCTCGAGCCCGACCAGCAACAGGATCTCCTCGGCCTTGGCCAGGCGCTCGGCCTTGGGCATGCCCTTGAGTTCGAGCGGGTAGGCGACGTTCGCGGCGACCGAGCGGTGCGGCAGCAGGGCGAAGTGCTGGAAGACCATCGAGATGCGGTCGCGACGGATCTCGCGGAGCTTCGATGACGGGATGCCGGTGATCGGGTCGCCGTTCACCGTGACGGTGCCGTCGGTCACGTCATGCAGGCCGTTGAGCATGCGGATGATGGTGGACTTGCCCGATCCGGACAGCCCCATGATGACGAAGATCTCACCGCGGTTGACGGTGAAGCTGGCGTCGATGACCGCTGCGGTGCCGGCATCGGTCACGGCGGCGCGGCTCTCACCGGCTTTCAATCGACGGACGGCGGTGTTCGGATTCTTACCGAAAACCTTGTACAGATTGCGCGCTTCGAGAGCGATTTCGGACACGTTTCCCCCGCGGCTCGCCTTCGGGTGGCTGAGCCTGCTTCGGTTACGCCCGGGTGATCCTCACGAGGCCGTTCGACATGACTGCTGTGGCGGCGCAGGCGGTGGATTTCGGATCCACCGCAGAGAGTATCGACCGTACGTCCACGCCTCTTCGCAGCACAGCTCATCGAAAGAAGGACGTGGTCGCGGACTGGTCTTCGGGCCGTCAGGCCCACGTTCCAACGTAACGAAATGGCCGATCAGGGGCAAATCCCGGGTTCGTGAGAGGCGTGAGTTTCGTTGGCTGACCGGGGGATTGCACGGGTATTCAACAATCCCATAACGGACGACCGCCACGGCGAGGAACGCCGTGTCAGGAGCCTCGAACGCTGCGGGTCACGGTGAACTTCGGGGTGCGCCGGAGCTGTTCGGTCGCACCGATCAGACGTGTCAGTTCGGCACGATATCCGAGCGAGGAGTTGTATACCGTGAAGAGCTCTCCCCCCGGTCGGAGCACGCGCGCGGCGGCCTCGAACAGGCGGGTCGCGGCGCCCGTGTGGACGCTCGCGCCGAGGTGGAACGGCGGGTTCAACAGCACCACGTCGAACGACGCGTCCGGGAGCTCGGAGGCCGCGTCGTCATGCGTGACCGTGACACGGTCGGCGACCCCGTTCGCCGCGGCCGTCGCCTGTGCGGATGCCACGGCTGCCGCCGAGCGATCGGTCGCCGTCACCCGCGCCTCGGAGTGGGCGAGCGCGAACGACACGGCGAGCGCCCCGGTGCCGCATCCGAGGTCGAGCACCTCGACTGCCGAATCCGTGGGCTGAGCGTCGAGCACCTCCAGCAGCGCCCGCGTGCCGATGTCGAGGCGGGCGCCCGCGAAGGCACCGCCGTGCGCGACCAGAGTCAGCCGGCCGTGCTGCGCGGTCACGGGGAACGGCGGATTCTCGGGCACGGCGAGCGGCTCGGAGGCCACGATCAGGCGCGACTTCCGCTCGGCGCGCTGGGCTTGCACGTGCGCGAAGCTGCGCCCCAGCACCTCGTTCTGGGTGAGGGTCATGTGCTTCACACGACCTCCGGCGATGAGCAC
Source organism: Microbacterium sp. MYb54 (assembly GCF_002979515.1). GTDB lineage: Bacteria > Actinomycetota > Actinomycetes > Actinomycetales > Microbacteriaceae > Microbacterium. Next base: position 81,580 of record NZ_PCPA01000008.1, read on the forward strand.
CGCGTCGGGGGCAGCCCATCTGGCGACGGCATCCGCGATCTCTTCCAGCTCAGCGAGCGACTTGGGCAGCTGCAGAAGCACGAGCCGAGCACCGGTGAGCAACGCGGCGTCGAGCTCGTGCGCGGTGAAGCCCGTGAGTCCGAGCTCCTCGGCGTTGCGCTGGAGGGCGCGGCGGCCGGTCGCGAGGTCCTGATGAACACGGATGCCGCGGAGCCCGGCATCCGCCAGAGGCAGGGTGATCGCGCCGTATTCGTCGCCGATCACGACGGTCTCGGCGCCGGGAACCTCGAGTGCGAGCGCCCGTTCGACGAGCAGCGGATCGGTCGCGTCATGGGCCTGGAGGTTCTCTGCCTCGACATCGGGCCAGCGGCGCAGGCGGCTGTAGGGGAACTCCGGCACCAGCCCACTGTACGCGGGGGCCGTAAGGATTTCGCATGCGTTGTTTTCGCCCGATTCACAACTTTGTGAATCGGGCGTACGCTCCCGCGCATGACCACCGTCATCGCCACCCAGAACCTCACCAAGCAGTACGGCCACGTGCACGCGCTCGACGGCCTCGACCTGACCGTCGAGCAGGGGCAGGTGCACGGCTTCCTCGGGCCGAACGGCGCGGGCAAGTCGACCACGATCCGCATCCTCCTCGGCCTCGCGCGACGAACCGGGGGCGAGGCGACCGTGTTCGGTGAAGACCCCTGGAACCGAGCCGTCGACCTGCACCGGCGCATCGCGTACGTGCCGGGCGACGTCAGCGTCTGGCCGAACCTCTCGGGGGGTGAGGCCGTCGATCTGCTCGCCCGCCTGCGCGGCGCACAGACGAAGGATCCCGCCTATCAGCACGAGAAGAAGCGGTTGATGGATGCGTTCCAGTTCGATCCGCGCAAGAAGGGCCGCGCGTACTCGAAGGGCAACCGGCAGAAGGTCGCGCTGATCGCGGCGTTCGCGGTGCCGGCCGACCTCTACATCCTCGACGAGCCCACCAGCGGACTCGATCCCCTGATGGCGGTCATCTTCCAGCGCGAGGTCGCCCGCGCCCACGCGAACGGTGCGACCGTGCTGCTGTCGAGCCACATCATGAGCGAGGTCGAGCAGCTGTGCGACCGGGTGTCGATCATCCGCGCCGGCCGCGTGGTCGAGACCGGCACGCTGACGGAGCTGCGGCACCTCACTCGCAGCGACGTGTCGTTCACTCCCTCCGGGGCGACCCTCGATCAGGTCGCGCGCATCCCCGATGTGCACGCCCCGGTGCAGCAGGGCGACCGCATCCGTCTCGCCGTCGACAGCGACCGCACCGCCGCCGTGCTGCCGGCTCTCGCCACGCTCGGCATCAGCGACCTGCGCGTCGCACCGCCCTCTCTCGAGGAGCTCTTCCTGCGCCATTACGGCGACGATCTCGCGACGCTCGAAGCTGCGGAGGACGGCGGGACGGACGATGCCGCGCCCGGCAGCCGCCGCGAGCGCCGCGCACAGAAGGGTCGTGCGTGATGACCGCCTTCGGCGTGCTGCTCCGGCAGCGACTGCGACGCGACTGGCTGCAGCTGACGCTGTGGATCGTGGGCACGGCGCTCATGGCGTTCGCGGGCTACGCCGGTGTCAGCCAGTCGTACGCGACGCTCGCCGACCGGCAGAACATCCTCGCCGCCGCTCTCGCGAACCCGGTGATCCTGATGTTCCGCGGCCTGCCATCGGGCACGTCCGAGGGGGCCTTCCTGGCCTTCGAGGTGCTGCCGTGGTTGGCGCTGCTGGCCGCGCTCATGAGCACCTTCCTCGCGGTGCGGCACACCCGCGGCGATGAGGAGGCGGGGCGTGCCGAACTCGTCTGGGCGACCCCGGCCGGACGCCGCCTGCCGACCATCGCGACCATTGTGCACGGCATCCTCGCGAACGTCGTGCTGGCCGCACTCACCGCTCTGGCGCTGATCGCCACCGGGCTTCCGGCAGCGGGCTCGCTCCTCGCGGGCGCTGCCGCCGCGTCCTGCGGCATCGCGTTCCTCGGCATCGGGCTGCTCGCCGCGCAGCTGATGCGCACCTCGCGCGGAGCGAACTCCCTGACGGTCTGGGTGCTCGTCGCGACGTTCCTGATCCGCGGCATCGGCAACGCGGCAGGAACCCCTAGCGACGACCTGACCAGCATGACGAGCGCGTGGCCGGCCTGGCTCTCGCCCTTCGGCTGGGCCGAGCAGACGCGTCCCTACGACTCCGACCTCGTCTGGCCGATGCTGCTCGGACTGGCCTTCGGACTCGTGCTCGCGGTCGCATCCGTCGCCCTGCAGTCCCTGCGCGACATCGACGCCAGTTTCGTTGCGGAGCGCCCTGGACGCGTGTCGGCACGGCCCGCGCTCGCCTCGCCGCACGCGCTCGTGTGGCGCCTCACCTCCGGCTCGATCATCGGCTGGGCCGTCGGCGGCGCGATCACCGGCATCCTCGCCACGACTCTGAGCGGACTGGTCGATCAGATCGCGGGCGAGAACCCGGCGGTCACCGAGATCCTGAAGAAGATCGGAGGGGCGACCGGCGGACTCGACGAAGTCGTGGTGACGGTGTTCTTCACGCTCCTCGGCATCCTCGCCGCGTGCTGCGCCGTGCAGACCGTCGTGCGCGCACGACAGGAAGAGGCCCGCGGCACCGCCGAGGCCGTGCTCGCAACCCCGGTCGGGCGCGTGCGCTGGCTTGCCGACTACGTGATCGTCGGCGTGGTCGGCGTGGTGATCGTGGTCGCCGCCGCCGTACTCGCCGGATGGGTCGGCATCTGGTCGAACGGCGGCGACGGTTCGCTCTATCGCATCGTCGCGGTGGCAGGACTCGGGCAGGCGGTCGCGGCCTCGATCTTCGCCGTACTCACCGCGCTGGTGTTCGTGCTCGTCCCGCGCGCGACGACCGCCGTGGCGTGGAGCCTCGTGCTGCTCGCAGCCCTGCTCGGGATGTTCGGTCCGCTGTTCGGACTGCCCGAATGGAGCGCGAACCTCTCACCGTTCGCGGTGACACCCGCAGTCGACGGCAGCGGCGTCGATGTGCGCGGCCTCTGGTGGCTCGTGCTCGCCCTGGCCGCGGGTGGTGCCGGAGCCCTGACCCTGATGCGACGCCGCGAGCTCGCCCCCGGAGCCTAGGAGGCAGGATGCGCGACGACAGCACCGAGAACCTCGACCCCGCGGCGTCGATTCAGCCCGCGGCGTCGATTCAGAACGCGGCGTCGATTCAGAACGACGACCCCCACCGCGGGATGGAACCCGCCGAGCAGGCCGCGGCCATGATGACCGCTGCAGGGATGCCACGCATGCCCGCCCGCGTGATGATGGCGCTGATCGCCGCTCCCGAGGGCGGATACACGGCGGCCCAGCTCGGAGATCGCCTGGGCGTCTCGGCGGCCGCCGTATCCGGTGCGGTGCGCTACCTGCAGCAGCTGCACTTCATCCAGCGCCGCTCGCGTCCCGGCGACCGGCGCGACCGCTACGAGTTCGTGCATGACCCGTTCTACAGCTCGATCGTCGGGAACATGCCCGTCTACGCCCGCCTCTCGGAGTACATCGACGACATCGCCGCCGAGCACGACGACGACCAGGGCGCCCACGACCGGGCCGTCGAGCTCGCCGAGTTCTTCCGGTTCCTCTCCGTGCGCATGCTGCAGATCGTCGACGACTGGCGCGAGCACCATCGCGAGACCGACCCGAGCTGACTCCGCCTCGCCCCGCAGTTCCGTCCGGCCCCGGTTCATCCGTCCCGCCTCGGTTCATCCGTCCCGCCCCGGTTCATTCGTCGGGAGAATGCACGGCTGTCGGGCTATTCGGCACGTTCTCACCCGATATCGGCCCGCCCTCCCGACATCCGTCCCACCGCCTTCCGGAATCGCCACCCACGACAGGGGTTGACACCAGCGTGGGTTCTATGGTTACTTAGTCGAGTAAGTAACCCACTAACCAAGCGGAGGACTCGTGATCGAAGAAGGCAAGCCGCTCTTCCTCCAGATCGCCGAACAGATCGAGGACTCGATCGTCGACGGCTCACTCGCCGAGGAGTCTCAGGCGCCTTCCACGAATGAGCTCGCCGCGTTCTATCGGATCAACCCCGCCACCGCAGCGAAGGGAGTCGCCATGCTCACCGACAAGGGAGTGCTCTACAAGCGCCGAGGCATCGGCATGTTCGTCGCCGACGGCGCCAGGGAAGTGCTCCTCGTCGAGCGCCGTGCCGCGTTCGCCGACCGCTACATCGACCCGCTCCTGACCGAGGCCCGAACTCTCGGGCTCGGCGCCGAAGACCTCGCAGGCCTGCTCCGGCAGCGCTCCGCCCAGACCACCGACGCAGAAGGGAAGACCCCCGCATGACCGCCGTCATCGAGGTGCAGAACCTCAGCAAGCGCTACAAGGAGAAGCGAGCGCTCGACAACGTGTCGCTCTCCATCGAAGGAGGCGCGATCTACGGCCTCCTCGGCCGCAACGGAGCCGGGAAGACGACACTCATGTCGATCCTCACGGCCCAGAACTTCGAGTCGTCCGGCACCGTGAAGGTGTTCGGCGAGCACCCGTACGAGAACGCGCACGTCCTCAGCCGGATCTGCTTCGTCCGCGAGAGTCAGAAGTACCCGGACGACGCCTACCCCAAGCACGCCTTCAAGGCCGCGAGCCTGTTCTTCCCGCACTGGGATCAGGCCCTCGCCGAAGAGCTCATCGCCGAGTTCCAACTGCCGATGAAGCAGACCATCAAGAAGCTCTCGCGCGGCCAGCTCTCGGCAGTCGGTGTGATCATCGGACTCGCATCGCGCGCCGAGATCACGTTCTTCGACGAACCGTACCTCGGCCTCGACGCGGTCGCGAGGCAGATCTTCTACGACCGCCTGGTCGAGGACTACGCCGAGCACCCGCGCACCGTCATCCTCTCCTCGCACCTGATCGACGAGGTCTCGAACCTCATCGAGAAGGTCATCGTGATCGACAACGGGCAGATCCTGCTCAACGAAGACACGGATGCCATGCGCGACCGCGCTGTGACCGTGGTGGGCGACGCCGACAAGGTCGACGCCTGGGTCGGCGCCCGCGAGGTGCTGCACCGCGAGTCGCTCGGCCGCGTGGCATCCGTCACCGTGCTCGGCGCACTGTCCGCCGCCGAGCGCGCAGAGGTCACGGCATCCGGTCTCGATCTCGCCCCGGTCTCGCTGCAGCAGCTGATCGTGCGACTCACCCAGAAGGCAGAAGCTCAGATCGCCGCGAAAGACGCGGCCGCGAAAGAGGAGGTGCGCTGATGGGACGCACGCTCAACGTCATCCGCCTGCAGCTCATCAATCGGCAGACCTTCATCTGGGTGCCGCTGATCATCCTGGGCTCAGCGACCCTGCTCTCGGTGCTGATCTACGCGATGATCCCGACCGACGGCCCCAAGTACGGCGGAGGCGGACAGGCACCGCTCTGGTACTTCTTCGCCATCGGCATGTCGGCGATGACACTCACCTTCCCGTTCTCGCAGGCGATGAGCATCACCCGCCGGGAGTTCTTCCTCGGCACGCTGCTCACCGCGATCATCGGCAGCACGTTCATGGGCGTACTGTTCCTGATCGGCGGCGGCATCGAATTGGCCACGAACGGCTATGGCGTGAACGGCTACGTGTTCTACCTCCCGTGGTTGTGGGAGGCCGGCCCGCTCGGCGCCTTCGTCGTCTACGTCAGTCTCGCGCTGTTCTTCTTCGTGGTCGGCTTCACCGGCGCCACGATCTACAAGAGCTGGGGACCGACGGTGCTCACGGTCGTGAGCGTCGCCCTGTCGCTGGTGCTCCTCGGGCTCGCGTTCCTCGCGACGCAGTTCGGGCTGTGGGGAAACGTGTGGACGGGAATCATGGGCCTCGGCGCCCTCGGGCTGGCGCTCTGGGGGCTCCTCATCACCGCGGTGCTCACGGGCATCTCGTTCCTCGCGTTCCGCAGGGCCATTCCGTAGAACGTGCCTTCTCACCGACGCCGGTCACCCTCCTGGGTGGCCGGCGTCGTCGCGTGTGCGCGCTACCGGTGCCCCGGCGAGGGCGCAACCCACTCCCTCACCGTGCACCGACCGCATACGCTCGCGGAACCACCTGCCCCGACAGAGAGGATGCCGTGACGCAGACCCCCACGCGACTGCGCGTACGACGAGCCGGCGTCGAACGCGCGCTCCACGATGCCGTCCGCCCCGCACGCCTCCTCCTCGTCGCGAAGACGACGCTCGCGGTCGGACTGGCATGGATGATCGCTCCGCACATGCCCGGCGTCACCGACGCGTACCCGTACTACGCCCCCCTGGGCGCCCTGCTGAGCATGTATCCGACGCTGATGGGGTCGGCGAAGTCGAGCCTGCAGACGCTGCTCGGCCTCGCCACGGGAATCGGTCTCGCCACGATCGTCGTGCTGACGGTCGGCCCGACCTGGTGGAGCATCCCCCTGGTCGTCGGCGTCGGTGTGCTGGTGTCCGGCACCGGGTGGTTCGGTGCCGGGCGCGAGTACATCCCGATGGCCGCCCTGTTCGTGCTGATCATCGGCGGGCAGAACGCCGACGACTACTCACTCGGCTATCTGACGCAGACGGCGGTCGGCGTGGTCGTCGGCCTCCTGGTCAACCTGGTGATCGCCCCCGCTCCGCTCACCGTGGCGGCGGCAGGTAGGGTCGCGGAGTTCCGCGAGCAGTTGGCCGCGCACCTGCACGACATCGGCTCAGCGGTCTCGGAGTCGTGGCCGCCCGAGCATGAGCAGTGGGCAGACGATGCGGCGTCCCTGGCCGAAACCGCGACCGAGCTCCGAGCGACCCTGGCCGAGGCGGACGAGAGCCGACGCGGCAACCCCCGCGCCAAGGGCCATCGCTCACGGATGCAGCAGAGTCATGACGAGCTCGCAGCCCTCGACCGGATCGCCCACCTCATCCGGGACATCTCCGACGCGATCGCAGACACCATCTGGGACCGACCGGCCGGTCTCGCGCTCGACCCAGCACTCCCCGAGCCGCTTTCCGCCGCCTGTCACGCCGTCGCCGATGTGATCGCGCGGGGCGATGCCTCCTCCAGCGAGGATCACCGCGCCCGCGGCGAGGCGGCCCGCGCGATCCGACTGCTTCTCGAGGCCGTCGACGACCGCACCATCGATGTCCGTCGATCGATGGGCCCCGGCGTGCTCACCGCCATGCATCTGCGGCGCATCCTGATCCTGAGCGGTGCGTCCTCCCCCATCGAGGACTAGCCCGATCGGGTACTACCCGCGTCAGATGGTGTCGTCGGCGGCGATCAGATCGAGCTGCCAGTAGCGACCGGCGGGGTCTGCGCTGTCGTGCGCATCGTCGGCGGCGCTCAGGATGTCGTTGATCTTCACCATCACGTCGTCGAACTCGGTCTCGGTGAGCTTGATCGTGCGCTGGGTGAAGGCGGCGTGCACCTCGGCCGTGCGACCGGCGACATACTCCGGCGTCCAGGCGAGCACGCGGCGGATCAGATCCTGGTGGTCTTCGACGAGCGCGGCGATCACGGCGGTGCCGAGGGCCTCATCGGCGACCGGGCTCTCCGGGCCGCCGACGTTGAGGGCGCCCTTGTGCCCGGTCCACACGCGATCGCGCCGGTCGCGGGCCTTGTCCGGCGCCTCTTCGATGAGTCCGGCTTCGGCGAGCGCGCGCAGATGGAAGCTGGCGCTGTTGGCGGGGACGCCAAGCTCCGTGGCGATGTCGGCTGCGCGAAGGAACTCACGCCGCGAGAACAGCCGGATCATCTGGCGCCGCAGCGGATGCGAATAGGCCTTGAGCATGGCCGAGGTCATCCATACCGGATCCTCGCTCGTGCGCTTCGCGCCGTCCTCCGTCATGCGTCGATCCTACCCGCACCTGAAATTGCGCAATAAGACTTGCGCAATAGTTCTTGCGCATCTACTCTCGACGCATGACCATCGTCACCGAGCCCCATCGCCTGTGGCACAACACCCGGTACATCACCTGGCTGGTGAGCGACACGAGCAAGGGCCTCGCGGCCTCCCTGTTCGGCTTCGCCATCCCACTGCTCGCCCTGATCGTGACGAACGATCCCGCCCAGGCCGGCATCATCGGCGGCGCCGGGATGGTCGCGCGACTGCTCATGACCCTGGCCGGCGGCGTGCTGGCCGACCGCCATCGCCGCATCGCACTGATGCTGCTCGGCTCGCTCATCGGCATCGTGCTCGCGGGCGGCTTCACCATGCTCGCCCTCGGCGACGCGATGACATTCGGGTCGCTGCTCGTGATCGACATCCTCCTCGCCGCACGCAGCGGACTCTTCGACGTCGCGGGCGAGAGCGCGATCAAGGAGATCGTGCCCGATGATGCGATGGGTCGCGCCCAGGCGGCCAACCAGGGGAGGGATGCGGCGCTCCAACTCGCCGGTGGTCCGCTCGGCGGGCTGCTGCTGGGGGTGGGCGGATGGCTCGTCGGCGTGGTCATGACGCTCTGCCACGCCGTCGCGGCACTGACCGCATGGATGCTGGGGCGTCAAGCGCGTCGCGCAGGCGCAGTCGACGTCGACGCTCCCACCTCCGCGACGGCGAAGCCCAACGCGTGGGCGGAGATGCGCGAAGGCTTCGGCTGGCTGCTCTCCCGGCCCGACCTCGGCGGAGTGCTGCTCATCACGACGGTCATCAATCTCGGCTTCAACGCCACGATCACGACCGTCATCTACGCCCTCCAGCAGGACGGATACTCCGAGCTGCTGATCGGCACGCTGAGCGCGTCGATCGGGGCCGTGATGCTCGTGGGCGCGGTCTGCGCTCCGCTGCTCGTTCCGCGCATCAAGGCCGGCGTCCTGACCATCGCCGGACTGTCGGTCGTCTCAGTCGGGGCGATCGCGCTCTCGATGGTCACCGAGCCGTGGGCCATCGCGGTGGTGCTCGGCGCCGCGGTCCTGCTGGTGCCCGCGCTCAACGCCGGAATGATGGGCTACTTCATGGTCGCCACCCCGAGCCATCTGCTCGGCCGCGCCAACAGCGCCGCCGGCGTGCTCGGCATGGGCGCGATGCCTCTCGCACCGCTCATCGCCGGCTTCGGACTCGCCTGGATCGGGCGGGAGTGGACCATCCTGATCTGCGCCGGGCTCTGCCTGATCTCCGTCGTCCTCGCTGTGAGCAACAGGGCGCTGCGCGCACTGCCCGTCGAGTCGGGCTGGGCCGCGCACGCGAAGCAGTACGAGACGGCCTGACCCTGCACCGCAGCGATGCCCGACGAGAGCCCTAGAGTGCGCCGGTCAGCGCCGCGATACCCGCGAGAAGTGAGACCAGGGCGAGCACGAGTGCGGTCGCGATCAGCACGGCATGCACCTTGAGGAACGCCGTGGCCTTGCCGTTCTGGTCGCGCGCCCGTGGATCCTTGGCGACACGCTTGTAGAACTGCGGCCAGACGAGGGCGTTGAAGGCGGCGTTGAGGAAGAGCACGACAGCGAGGGGGATCACCCCTCAACGCTATCGGCGTCGCCTATGGGCGCCGACCGCCGACGAGCGCGCGGAATTCTTGGATGCAGACATGTATCAGAAAGCTCTTGCCGTGCTCTTGGTAGGTGTGATCACAATGGGCTTCATGATCGACGGTGCACCCGGCACCGCTCACGATCCTGCCTCGGACGACGGCCGTGCACGCTGGGAGCGTGCCGCGGACCTGTTCGATGCATGGCGCGAGAGCGACAGCCGCGCGATGGACGAGCTCGTACGACTGATGACACCCGTGCTCTGGCATGTCGTGCGCGCGTACGGACTCGAACGCACCCTCGCCGAAGATGTGGTGCAGACCACCTGGCTGCAGCTCGTGCGCGGTCACGGCTCGATCAGCGACCCGAAGGCCGTTTCGGCCTGGCTCACGACGACCGCGCGCCGCGAGGCCTGGAAGGTCGCGAAGGCGCACGGCAAGGTCGACACGACCGAGGCCGACGACCTCGACACGCTGCTCCCCGAGCAGGCCTCCGCTGAGGAGCACGCCACGATCGGCGACGAGAACCGGCGCCTGTGGACGGCCGTGCGCCGCCTCAACGAGCGCTGCCAGAGGCTCCTCCGGGTGATCGCCTTCGAGGATCGCCCCGACTATGCGCGCATCGCCGCCGATCTGGCGATGCCCATCGGGAGCATCGGTCCGACACGGAACCGGTGCCTCGCCAAACTGCGCGCACTCCTGGAAGCACCACCGACAGCGCAGACAGGGGGATTCGCATGACCGAGCACGAGGATGCCCAGATGTTCGCCCGGCTCCGCACGCTCTGGGGCGAGGTCGACCCGATGCCTGCGGGTCTGATCGACCGCATGGTCGCCGCGGTCGCCGCGGATGGCCTGAACCGCGAATACGCGCTGCTCACCCTGGTCGAAGGACAGCTCGGTGCGGTGCGAGGCGAGGCGGATGCGCTCACCCTGCAGTTCAGCGACGGCTCCACCAGCATCCTGCTGCACGTGACGACCACCGCCTCCGGCCGCCGCCGCGTCGACGGCTGGGTCGACACGGCTGCCGCCGAGATCGTCCTCACGCAGGGCGAGAAGACCAGGTCGACCTCACCGGAGGCGACCGGACGCTTCGTGTTCGACGAGGTTCCGCCCGGTCTCACGCGCGTGCGCCTGACGACCGTGATCGGGGACGAGACGCGCACGCTCTCGACCCCGCAGTTCGAGCTGTGACCGCGGGCGCCGCCCGTCGATGAAGACGCGGGGTGACCCGCACGGAGAGGATGACGCATGGATCAGCCCAAGGGATGGACCTGGCAGGACCGCGCGGAGGGATCGATCCGCCGAGGAACGGCGCTCGATCCGAGCACGGAGCCCGTGGACGGCATCCGCGCGTTTCCCACGGCGTATCTGCCGGAGCGGCTGCTGATCACGCGAGCGCTCGGCGATGAGGAGGCCTACGACCGCGAGGTGCGGACGCTCCGCGACGCGGCCGACACCTTCGGCTGGCAGCTCGAGGTCGAAGACGACACCCGCTCAGCGGCCAACGGCGAGCTGGTCCCGGGAGTTCCGGGATTCCTGCGAGCCCGACTGCGGACGCCCGACGAACCGGTTCGCGGCGAATCGCCCGTCGCCCCTGACGCCTGGCGGGTGCTCCAGCGCGCACGTCGCATGTCGCGCTCGACCATGTCTCGCACGAGCCTCGACCACGTGCTGTCGATCGATCCGGTCGGACTCAATCCGTTCAGCCACACGAACCCGTTCAGCCACACCAACCCGTTCAGCCACACCAACCCGGTGAGCGGCGAGCGGGGCGGCAGCGGCAGCGAGGACTACCTCGCGCCCGGGCGCGGGGCCCGTCAGCCCGTGGCCTGGCTCGGACCCGCACCAGCGCGAGGCCCGGCTCCACGTCGAGGCCGACGTCCGGTCATCGCCGTGCTCGACACGGGATGCGGCGAGCACGCCTGGCTGCCGGCAGACATCGTGACACGACAGGTCTCCCTCGACGGCGTGCCGGTCGGACTGGTCGATGATGCCGATCCCGAGCGCTTCCCCGACCTGTACGGCCCCCTCGACGGCGGGATCGACTCCGTCGCCGGCCACGGGACGTTCATCGCCGGGATCGTGCGTCAATCAGCTCCGGACGCAGATATCCTCTCGATCCGAATGGCAGGCGGGCTCGGGGTGGTCGACGAGAGCACGTTCCTGACGACGCTCGCGCAGGTGGTCGAACTGCTCCGACGTCATCGCGAGGACCCGAAGACCGGACATCCGATCGACGTGTTGAACCTCTCGCTCGGCTACTACCACGAGACCCCGCAAGACGGGCTCTTCAGCGCCACGCTGAATCAGCTCCTCACGAAGGCACGCGACCTCGGCTGTGTCGTCGTGTGCTCCGCGGGAAACGACACGATCGATCGCCCCGCGTTCCCCGCTTCGCTCTGGGACTGGCCGGGGGCGGACAATGGCATACCGCACGACGACCATGCCCCTCTCGTGTCAGTGGGGGCGCTCAATCCGTCGGCTCGATCCGTCGCATTGTTCTCGAACGTCGGGCCGTGGGTGCGCGCGTACGCACCGGGCGCCGCCATCGTCAGCACCACTCCGGCCTTTGTCGGGGGCGATCAGGCGACGACGCGAGCCGACTTCGAGAATCTCCGCCGAGAAACCCTGGATCCGGACGACTACCGTGGCGGATTCTCCGTGTGGAGCGGAACCTCGTTCGCGGCACCATACGTCGCCGGCCGGATTGCGGCAGAGCTCGGCAGTGTCCCGCGCCAAGGAGTCAGCCCCAGGGTCGCTGCCGCCGCCGTCGCTGCGGTGCTGAAGACACTTCCTGCACCGAGAGACGACGACTGACCGACGCTCGCGTCTGAGAGCTTTCGCAGATACAGCGGACAGGGCATCCTGGAGGGATGACCCTGTCCGCTGGCGACCTCCACAGGCGTGGGATCGAGGCGGCGAACTCTCGCCGATTCACCCAGGCGCGGCGCGCCCTGGCGTCCGCCTCATCCCGCACCGACGATCCCGACCTGAAAGCGCGGATCGAAGGGACCATGGCGTACGTCCTCGATCAGACCGGCCAGCATGCCGCGGCGGAGGCGGCAACGCGCGCCTTGCTCGATCGCGAGGGTCTCAGTGCGACGACGATCGCGTTGTTGAGCGGGCAACTCGGAGTCCTGCTCATGCATGCAGGGCAACTCGACGACGCGGACCGGCTGCTCAGCCGGGCGATCAGCACCCTGCCGACGAAGACCATCGAGCTCGCCAACCTGCTCATGAGCCGATCGATGGTGTTGATGCAGCAGCATGAGCTGGGCAGGTGCGTGGACGACCTGAACACCGCGATCACCGTGTTCGAGGATCACGGCGCCGTCGAATCACTCGCCCGAGCCCGCCACAATCTCGGCTACGCGGCGTTGCTCGGCGGAGACCTCGTCGCAGCTCTCCGCCTCATGAGCGCTTCACGCCCCGTCTTCGCCGAGACGAGTGAACTGGCGACGGCGGTGAGCGACCTGGATCGTGCCGAGGTACTGCGTGACGCTGGAATGACGACAGAGGCCGAGGGACTACTCAGTCAGGTCGCCGTCCGATTCGGTGCGCAGCGCATGCGCCGGGCCCGCGGCGAAGCCGAGTATCACCTCGCACGATCACTGCTGCGGCACGACCCCGCCGCAGCCGAGCGTGTCGCCGCCGCAACCGTTCGACGCTTCGCTGCGCTGCAAAGCGAAGGGTGGGCGGCGCGAGCGGTGTCGGTGCATCTGGAGGCTCGGACCCGCGCCAGACCGGACTCGCCGCCCACCGCGACGGAATTCGCTGAAGCCCGTGCCGCGCTGTCACGCCACGGATTCCGCACGGAAGCAACCGCTCTGCACCTGGTGGCGACACTCGCAGGGCACGAGCGGATGCCACGGATCGCCGCGTCGTCACCGACGCCTTTACGCCTTCGAGCGCAGGAGGTGCGAGCGGTGCGCGCGACGCAGCGCGGCCACAGCGCCGAAGCGATGCGTGCGGCGGCGACCGGCCTCGAGTTGCTTCACGGATGGCAGCAGTCGTTCGGCGCACTTGACCTCCAGGCGTCGTTCGCCATGCACGGCAACGACCTGATCTTGGCCGGACTGGCGGCGGCGGCACGCACGAAGACCCCGGCCACGCTTTTCGAATGGTCCGAGCGGGCACGGCACCTGAGCCAGCAGACGGTTCCGGTGCGACCGCCTCGCGATCCCGAGCTCGCCGACGATCTGGCGGAGTTGCGAATGCTTCGCGCCGATCTGGCGGGGTCTGATTGGACGGCCGATAGACGGGTCAGCGCACTGCGCGACCGGGTACGCGACCGTCAGTGGTCGGCGACCGGTACCGGCCGATCTCGCGAACGCGTGGGACTCGATGAGGCTGCGGCGGCGCTGGATGACGGCACTGCGATGCTGTCGTACGTATACACGGGCGCGGAGCTTCTGTGCGTGGCCACGACCGCCGACGACGCCCGCGTCGTCGCCTTGCCGTGGTCACGCATCCGCACGGCCCTCGACGGTCTCCGGGCCGACCTCGACGTCGCTGCCGCCATGACCACCGGCCCCCTGGCACACGTGGTCGCACGAGGGCTCGACGACCGGCTCCGTGCTCTCGACGGCGACCTGATCGGTCCGGTGATGGCTGCGATCGCCCCCATGGAGCGGTTCGTGATCACGGCACCCGGTGTGCTCGCCGGAATCCCCTGGGCGATGCTGCCCGGCTTGTCAGGCACCCCATTCACCCTGGCGACCTCGATGTCCCGCTGGGCGGATACTGCCCGCCGCCCGATGACCAGCGAGCCGAAAGTCGGCTTCGCCACCGGACCGCGGGTGCCCAGGGCAAGCGACGAAGTGCAGCGTGGAGCGGCTTCCTGGCGCGTGTCGGACGCAGGCCCGACCCCGTCGATCCTCGAAGGGGCAGAGGCGACGGTCGCCGCAGTCACCGAGCTCGCCGCGGCCACCGATGTGCTGCACATCGCCGCGCACGGCAGGCACGCGGTGGACAACCCGCTGTTCTCCGGGTTCGAGCTCGCCGATGGCATCCTCTTCGGCTACGACGTCGACCTGATTCCGCGGGTCCCGGCGACGGTGATCCTCTCGGCCTGCGAGCTCGGGCGCTCATCGGTGCGCTGGGGCGAGGAGGCGTTGGGCATGACGCGGGTATGGCTGCACGCCGGTGCCGACTGCGTCATCGCGGCTCCCGTCGCCGTTCCCGATGACGTGGCCGGCGAACTGCTCAGCGCCGTGCACACCGGCCTCTCCGCGGGGGCCGCACCGGCCGTCGCGCTCGCGAGGGCCGCGGTCGACACCGGCTTGAGCGCGCCGTTCCAGTGTCATGGCGACGGATTCTGAACTTTTCCTCCATTCGGTGTATCAGAACGGATGCTGCACGCTCCTGTTCTTCGGAAGGTGCCATGCGAAGGGCCTCGAAGGGTGAGGCGCGAGGGAGGCGCAGTCGGATCTGGGGATCATGCGCACTGGGGAGCGCGAACACGACACGGACACCATCTGCTCGGGGGCGTCGCGGCATGCAGCCGCGACACCCTCATAGGGCCTCGACGATCTGGGGACGTCGGGGCCCTTGGGGTGTCCGGGCTCAGAGATTCCGAGATGCTCTCAGCCGAGCTGAGTGCGGAAGTAGTGATTGGCGATGTCACGAACGGCCGCGGGATCGCGCTGAGGCTGCGCAGTCTCGAAATGTTCGGCTCTGTCGAGCTCGTCCGCCACGAACCGCGTGAGGATGGCGGGTGCGATGCCGGTGCCGAGTTCCCGGGTCACGGCCTTCGCCGCGATGAGTTCCGCGGCGGCATCCGTCACGGCCTTCGGCACGGAACTCTCCGCCAGCAGCGTGGGAAGGTCCATCGGCGGAACGGACTCCTGCGGGTGATCCGCGAGCCACCGCAGTGCCGCGGCCGGCCGAAGCGTGTAGAAGAAGCGCTTGAGGGTCGTCGTTCCGTTCTGCTGCTGGCGCGCGACGTGCAGGTAGTGGCGTGCGATCGAACTTCGCTCGACGACCTCGGACGCCAGCTTCAGCAGGCCGTCACGAAAGGCGCTCTCCCCCGTGTAGATGATGGGCGAGCGCAGCCACTCGATCGGCGTCGCATTGCCTCTGACGAGAAGCTTCACCGTCTTCGCCAGATCCCAGCCGTTCACGTCGAACGTCTCGTCGAGGGGCGTCTCGATCACATCGCGAGCGGGCCAGAGCGAGAGATAGTCCCGGGGCTCGCGCACGAAGATGAACCGGCAGTCGTAGTCGCTGTCCGGCGACGGAAAACCCCAAGCACGACTTCCACTCTCGATCGCCCAGGGGATGCGCACGCTGTGCTCCACGGATACGCCGACGAGCCGCCGGTCGATCTCGGAGACCACCAGCGGATCGAGGGATGACGGAATCGCACGCATTGCTCGAAGATACCTGGAGCGGGCTCCCGTTCGCGTCGGACGAAACGCGATCAGCCAGACGCCGGGCTCAGGCGACCAGCACCGTGTATCCGGCAGCTCGAAGGGCTGCGAGCACCTCGGCATCCGCTCCGGAGTCGGTGATCACGGTGGGGAACAGCTCCGCGCCGCCGACGGTCGAGAAGGCCTCGACGCCGAGCTTGCTGCCGTCGGTCACCACGACCGCACGGCGAGCGCGCTCGGCCATCATCCGGTTCACGGCAGCTTCGCGCTCGTCCTGCGTGGTCGCACCGGCTCTGGCATCCATCCCGTTCACGCCGATGAAGGCGATGTCGAGCCGCACCCCGCGCAGCAGCTGTTCGACGAAAGGGCCGACGAGCTCGTAGCTGCGCGAGTGGATGACGCCACCGGTGACGACGACCTTGATGTCGGGCCGCGTGGCGAGCTGGGCGGCGATGTTCACGGCGTTGGTGACGACGGTGATGCCGCCGTTCCCCGCAAGGTCGTCGCGGGCGGCGAGGGCTGCGGCGATCGCCGTCGTGGTCGTGCCACCGGACAGCCCGACCACCATGCCGGGCATGACGAGCGCCGCGGCGGTCTGCGCGATGCTGGCCTTCTCGTGCGTGCGCAGGTGGCTCTTGTAGCGGATGGGCAGCTCGTAGGCGACCGACTGCGCCACCGCGCCGCCGTGCGTACGGGTGAGCAGGCGCTGCTCGGCGAGGGTGTCGAGGTCGCGGCGTGTGGTCGCAGACGAAGCCTCGAACTGCTCGACGAGCTCTTCGACCGTGACTTCGCCGTTGGCAGCCAACAGGTCGAGGATCGCGTTCAGCCGCGCCGCCCGCTTCATCAGGAGACCGGTCCCGTGGGCTGCAGGGCGAACAGTCGGAGCATGCGCGCGGCCTCACTTGCGAGCGCGTCGCGAGCGGGGGCGAGGTACTTGCGGGAGTCGACCAGGCGCTCGTCGGCGTCGAGCTTCTCGCGCACCGCCCGCGTGAAGAACCCGTTCAGGTGCGTGGAGACGTTGATCTTGGTCATCCCCGCGCGCACCGCGTCGGCGATCACGGCATCCGCGACTCCCGATGAGCCGTGCAGCACCAGCGGAACGGGGAGTGCCTCGTGCAGGCGCCCGATCAGGTCGAGGTCGAGAGACGCCGTGCGATCGGTCATCGCGTGCGAGGAGCCCACAGCGACCGCGAGGGCGTCGACGCCCGTGGCCGCCACGAACGCGCGCGCCTCTTCGGGGTCGGTGCGCACACCCGGAGCGTGTGCTCCGTCCTTGCCGCCCACCTCGCCGAGTTCACCTTCGACGTAGACGCCGGCCTCGTGTGCTCGGGCCGCGACCGCCGCCGTGAGAGCCACGTTGTCGTCGTAGGGCAGCGCTCCGCCGTCGAACATGACCGAGCCGAAGCCCAGCGCGATGGCCTCGTCGACCAGCTCAGGCCGCTCAGCGTGGTCGAGGTGCACCGCCACGGGCGTCTGCGCGCGCCGCGCCACCGCGAGCGTGGCCAGGGCGATCGGCTCCAGCCCGCCGTGGTAGTCGGCGCAGTTCTGCGAGATCTGCAGGATGACCGGCAGCTGCGCGAGGGCGGCCGCGCGCACCAGCCCCTCGGCCGTCTCGAGGTGGATCACGTTGAACGCGCCGATGCCGGTGCCGGCGGCGGATGCTGCAGAGACGAGGTCGCGAGCGGAGACGAGGGTCACGAAGGGTCCTTCCGGAACGATGCAGGGTCAGGGTGCGAGACGCGCAGCTGCTGTTCGAGCTCGGTCCAGCGCGGGGAGATGTCGCCGGCGAGCGGGGTGAGCACGGCGGCAGCCGACCAGGCCGTGGCCCGGCGGAGGATCTGCTCGGGGTCGCGCACCCCGTCGGCGTACAGCGCAGCACAGGCGGCGACACCCGCATCTCCGGCCCCCGTGGGGTTGCCGGCGAGGGGTTCGTCGAGGCGAGCATGCACGAGATCGGATGCCGTGACCGCGAGCATCCCGTCGGCCCCGAGCGAGAGCAGCACGAGCTCGGTGCCGCGGGCGATCAGCGAGCGGGCGCCCTCGACCGGGTCTGTGATGCCCGTCGCCTCGGCGAGTTCGGCGGCGTTCGGCTTCAGCACGGTGGCTCCGGCATCGGCCGCCCGCAGGAGCGCAGGCCCCGAGGTGTCGACGATGACCGGCACACCGGCGTCCATCCCCACCGCGATGAGCATGGGGAGCAGCGAATCGGGCGCTCCGGGCGGCAGGCTGCCGGAGATGACCAGCACGGTCGCGCCGGGCAGACGCTCGACGACCTCGGCGAGCAGCGCGGCCCACTCCGGGTCGGTCGGGTTCAGCCCGCGCTCGTTGATGATCGTGGTGTCACCGAGCGTCTCGTCGACCACGGCGATGCTGCGACGTGTCTCGGCGGCGACCGGCACCAGGGCGTGCGGCACGCCGCTGGCCCGGAGTTCAGCTGCGAACTCCTTGCCTACCCGACCACCGATCGTGGTCACGGCGAGCGCGTCAGCACCCTGGGCGTGCGCGACGCGCGCGACATTGAGTCCCTTGCCGCCCGCGCGTGCGGCTCCGGCATCCGCCCGGTGCGTTCCGCCCTCGATGAGCCGGTCGACGCGCCAGGTGAGATCGAGCGCGGGGTTCAGGGTGACGGTGAGGATCATGTGAGCTCCCGTGCACGGAGGGCCGCACCGAGCAGCCCCGCATTGCCGGAGAGCTCTGCGGGGACGAGTGCGGGGATGCGGTGGAAGCTGAGTCGCGCGGCCAGGCGCGTGCGCAGCTCGTCGAACAGGGCACCGCCGGCACGCGAGAGCCCGCCGCCGATGACCACGGCCTCCGGGGCCACGACGGCGGTCAGCTGCGCGAGCGACATGGTGAGGGCGTCGAGCGCCGAGTTCCAGATCTCCGCGGCGACCTCGTCGCCGGCTGCAGCCCTGGCGATCACGTCCTTCGCGCCGTCGGGAGCGATACCGGTCGCCTCGCGGTAGCGCCGCGCGATGGCACCGGCCGAGGCGACGGCCTCCAGGCAGCCTCGTGCGCCGCACGCGCAGATCGGCCCGTCCGCGATCGGCGAGTGCCCGATCTCGCCCGCATATCCGCCGGCGGTGTAGGGGACACCCCCGACCAGCAGGGCACCGGCGATCCCGGTGCCGATCACGAGCACGACCGAGTCGGCGTAGTCGCGCGCACCGCCGAGGCGACGCTCCGCCCAGCTCGCCGCACGCACGTCGTGGTCGAACGCCACCGGCAGGCCGAGGCGGGCTGAGGCGAGATCGCGCAACGGGGAGTCGTGCCAGCCGAGGTTGCTCGCGAACACCCCCAGTCCGGCATCCGCGTCGACGATTCCCGGCACGACGAGCCCGACCGCCTGCGGCACCACTTCGGGGTGCGCGGCACGGAGCTCCGCCGCCAGCACCTCGAGACGGTCGAGGAGCACCTGGGTGCGGTCGCCGTCGGCGATCGGGGTGGGAGTGCGGCGGAGACCGAGCGCGGTTCCGTCGGCGTCGAACAGCGCCGACTTGATGTCGGTTCCGCCCACGTCGAACGCCAGCACGGGCGCTCCGACGCCGAGGGTCCGCACGGCGGCGAGCTTCTCGCCGGTGGCGTCGCGTTCGACGTCGGGAACGGCGGCGGTCCCGTCAGCTCGGGTCATGGTCAGCTCCGGCGGCGGGTTGCGTCATGCATCCAGGATGACGGATCGCGTGAGGTTGCGGGGCTGGTCGGGGTCGAGGCCCCGGGCGACCGCGCGGTCGAGGGCGGTGCGGTGCAGGCGCACGAGGTCGGCGAGCGGGTCGATCGCCC
Organism: Microbacterium sp. MYb54; assembly: GCF_002979515.1. Taxonomy (GTDB): domain Bacteria; phylum Actinomycetota; class Actinomycetes; order Actinomycetales; family Microbacteriaceae; genus Microbacterium. The sequence continues at coordinate 101,141 of NZ_PCPA01000008.1, forward strand.
GCTGCTCGAACCGGGCGCCGGTGGCCTCGACCTGACCGGCGAGTCCCTCCGGAGCCTCACCGAACTGCCAGGTGACGCGTCCGGGGGCCGCGATGGCGATCGGGCCGTGACGGTAGTCCATCGAGGGGTACGCCTCGGTCCACGACTGCGACGACTCGCGCAGCTTCAGCGCGGCCTCGTGGGCGAGACCGATCGTCCAACCACGGCCGAGGAACGTGTACTGCTCTGCGTCACGGAGCTCGTCGTCGCCGTCTTCGGCGAGCACGGCCTCGGCATCGGCGATGGCGCCGGAGAGGTCTTCACCGAGCGAAGCGCGAAAGAGTGCCAGCGCGGTGGTCGCGAATCGTGTCTGCACGACCGACTGCTCGTCGGCGAACGGCAGCAGCACGGCCTCGTCGACGAGCGAGACGAGCGGCGACTCGGGGTCGCCGATCACGCCGATGGTCGGGATGCGCCCCTTGATGCGCTCGACGAGTTCGAGCACCTCGCTGGTGGTCCCGGAACGGGTGAGGGCGACGACGGCGTCGTATCCGCGGTCGAGGAAGGCTTCGGAGGCCGCGTACGCGTCGGTCTCACCCTGCCCCGACGACTCGCGAAGGGCCGCGTAAGACTGCGCCATGAACCACGAGGTGCCGCAGCCGACGACGGCGATCCGGGCGCCCGAAGCGGGGAGCAGCGCCTGCTCGGCCTTCAGATCTGCGGCCGTGGCCCACATCCGGGGCTGGGAGTTGAGCTCTTCGCGCATGTGTGCGCCGGGCAGCGATTCGGTCATCGAGGTGCCTTTCTGGCGATAAGTTGCAGACTTGTGATTGTTTCAAGCTTGATTCGATCATAGTATGGCGTCAAATCAAAGCACCAGCAGCTTTACCTTGATTTGTTTGTTCTCCTGACAAATAATCAGACCAGTTCCACTCTCGACCCCGACCCCGGCCGATGTCGAGATCCCCGAGCCCCGGCTTGAACGATCGCGGTTGCCCTCCGGCGAAGCGGTCACCCACGCACTGTCGCGTGATTTGTGCTTGCGACTGTGCACCACACCCCCCTCCCGAAGCGGCCCTGCCGTCGAGGGTTCGGACATCACAGTGAGGAATGCAATACACATGAAGAAGTCACTGCGGTTCGGCGCCGCCGCCATTGCGGCCGTCGCCACGCTCTCGCTCGCTTCGTGCGGGTTCGGCGGATCTTCCGGCGACAGCGGAGGCGGGGATGGATCCACCACCCTCGACCTTCTCGTCCCCAGCTACTCCGACGGCACCAAGGCCAACTGGGAGACGGTGATCTCCGGATTCGAGAAGGCCAACCCCGACATCAAGGTCAAGCTCGAGGTGCAGTCCTGGGACAACCTCGAGAAGGTCGTCTCCACCAAGATCCAGGCCGGCGAGGCGCCGGACATCTACAACGGCGGTCCGTTCGCGGGCTTCGTCGACGACGAGCTGCTCTACCCGACGAAGGACGTCGTCTCCGACGACACCTACTCCGACTTCCAGGAGTCGTTCCTCAAGAATGCCGAGGTCGACGGCACCGCATACGCCCTGCCGCTGATCGCGTCGGCCCGTGCGCTGTTCGTCAACAACGCGCTGCTCGACCAGGCCGGCGTCGAGGCGCCCACCGACTGGGATTCGCTGCTGGATGCCGCGACCAAGGTGTCGGCGCTCGGCGGCGGTGTCGCCGGCTACGGCATGCCGCTCGGATCCGAAGAGGCCCAGGCCGAGGCGGCCGTGTGGCTGTGGGGCGGCGGCGGATCGTTCGGCGACGCATCCGAGATCACGATCGACACCCCGGAGAACCTCGCCGGTGCCGAGCAGATCAAGAAGATGATCGACGCCGGTGCGACCCAGGCCGACCCGGGCTCGACGCAGCGCTCGCCCCTGATGGACATCTTCATCCAGGGCAAGATCGGCATGCAGGTCGGGCTCCCGCCGACGGTCGGCCAGATCAAGGAAGGCAACCCCGACCTGGACTACTCCATCGTCCCGATCCCGACGAAGGACGGCTCGCCCTTCACGCTCGGCGTCATGGACCAGCTGATGGCGTTCCAGAACGACGACGACAAGAAGGAAGCGATCACCAAGTTCTTCGACTACTACTACTCGGCAGACGTGTACGTGCCGTGGGTGCAGGCCGAGGGCTTCCTTCCGGTCACCAAGTCCGGTGCCGAGCAGCTCTCCGGCGAGGAGGCTCTCAAGCCGTTCCTCGACGTGCTGCCCGACGCCCAGTTCTACCCGTCGACGAACCCGAAGTGGTCCGCAGCAGACGGTGCGTTCAAGTCGCTGTTCGGTCAGATCCAGTCGAAGCCCGCTCAGGACGTGCTGACCGAGATCCAGGCGCAGGTCGACGCGGGCTGAGCCCGCTGAACGGAGAGGTTCGGGTACCCGAATGAGCCAGAAGACAGAGTCCTCGAACCTCGCGGGGGCGGCCACCGGCCGCCCCCGCACCCGGAAGACCCCGGATGCCCTTCGCGGCAGGCCGGGCGGAAAGGATCTCCTCCAGGCGCTGCCCTGGATCGCTCCCGCTCTGCTCCTCATCATCGGCGTGGTGTTCTTCCCCGCCGGGGTGATGTTCTTCAACTCGACGCGAGACATCTCGCTGTCGGGCCTCGACAAGGGATCAGTCGGCTTCGACAACTTCGTCACGGTCTTCACGTTCACCGAGTTCTGGCCGATCTTCTTCCGCACGATCCTGTGGGTCGTGTCGGTCGTGGTCTTCACGGTCGTCATCTCGCTCGGCCTCGCGCAGATCCTGAACAAGGCCTTCCCCGGCCGTCAGCTCGTGCGCATGGCCGTCATCGTGCCGTGGGCGGCCTCGGTCGTCATGACCACGATGGTGTTCTACTACAGCCTCGAGCCGTACTTCGGCATCTTCAACAAGTTCCTCTACGACATCGGGCTCTCAGACGATGCCGTCGGATACGGGTGGACGAAGAACCCCGCGACAGCCTTCACCTGGTCGATCGTGATCGCGATCTTCGTGTCGCTCCCCTTCACGACCTACACGATCCTCGCCGGGCTCCAGTCGGTCCCGGCCGATGCGATCGAAGCGGCGAAGATGGACGGCGCGAGCCCGGCCCGCACCTACTGGTCGATCGTCCTGCCGCAGCTGCGCAGCGCCCTGGCCGTCGCGGTCCTGATCAACATCATCAACGTGTTCAACTCGCTGCCGATCCTGAAGGTGATGACCGGATCGATCCCCGGCTACGACGCCGACACGATCATGACGCTCATCTTCAAGTACATCGAGCTGCAGAAGAAGGTCGATGTCGCGAGCGCCCTCTCGGTCGTCGCGTTCCTCATCGTCATCGTGATCGTCGCGGCCTACGTGAAGATCGTCAAGCCCATGAAGGAGGTCTGATCGTGACCGTGACCGAGACCGCCCTCGTGACCACCGCCGGAGGCCGCGGACGTCGTACGCCGCCGATCCCCGGCCGCAAGCGCCGCTACACCGAAGACCAGGTCACGCTGCCCCGCGTGATCCTCCGCACCGTCGCCGGCTTCCTGGTGCTCGCGATCTTCGTGCTGCCGTACCTGATCATGTTCTTCGGCTCCGTGAAGACGAAGCCGCAGATCCGCTCCGTCGACCCGACGTACCTGCCGACGGAGTGGCACTGGGAGAACTACATCACGATGTGGTCCACCCCCGAGACGCCACTGCCGTACAACCTGATCTCGACGATCGTGATCGCGGTGTTCGCGACGCTGCTCGTGCTGCTGGTGTCACTGCCGGCGGCGTACTACACGGCCCGGTTCAAGTTCCCCGGCCGCATGGTGTTCCTGTTCCTCGTGATCATCACGCAGATGCTGCAGCCGGCGGTGCTGACCTCCGGCCTGTTCCGTCAGTTCACCGTGCTCGGGCTCGGCGACACCTGGACGGCGATGATCTTCATCAACGCGGCGTTCAACCTGTCGTTCGCGGTGTGGATCATGCACTCCTTCTTCGCCGGCATCCCCAAGGAGGTCGACGAGGCCGCGCAGATCGACGGTGCAGGGCGCTTCACCGTGCTGTTCAAGATCAACCTGCCGCTCGTGTGGCCGGGCATCGTCACCGCGATCGTGTTCACGTTCGTCGCCTGCTGGAACGAGTTCGCGGCATCGCTGGTGATCCTGTCGACCGACAAGAACCAGCCGCTCTCGGTCGCACTGACCAAGTTCGTCGGTCAGTACGAGACCAGCTGGCAGTACGTGTTCGGCGTCTCGATCGTCGCGATCCTGCCGGTGGTCATCCTGTTCATGCTCATCGAGAAGCGCCTGGTCGGCGGACTGACCGCGGGCAGCGTCAAGTAAGCCGCTCCAGCCGGACTCCCGGACTCCCGGACATCCGCCCGATGGAACACCCGTCGGGCGGATGCCCGTCTGTCGGGCCGTCCGGCGGCGCGTCGCCCGACATGCGTCCGCACTCCCGACATCCGTGCGTGATGACAGTACGGGGCGGTAGGGCCGACCTGGGCCTCAGAGGGCGCCGGGGTTTCCGGCCGGACGCAGCAGCGAGACGCCGAGCACCCGACCGAGCACGAGCCGTCCCGGACCCAGCGCCGGGTCGGAGTCGTGCGCGAAGCGGATCGGCGGGGATGCCGTGCCCTTGGGGCGATTCGTCGCGAACCCGGCGCGCACGGCTGCGAGGAACGGTTCGCCCAGCAGCGGCGCCCGACCGGCGATGACGATCTCATGCGGGTCGGTGAGTCCTGACAGGATGCGCAGCGCCGCGGCGACGGCCTCCGCGCCCAGCAGCATCCGCTCTCCGGCACCCTCTGCCGCGAGAAGGGCGCGCACGGCGTTCGGCTCGAGCTCGTCATGGAAGTCCGGTCCGAGTACGGCGGTGAGCGAAGCGACGGCTTCGATGCATCCCAGGCCCCCGCAGCGGCAGCGGATCTGCGCACCTCGTCCGCCGAAGGCCACGTGACCGATCTCGCCCGCCCTGTTCGTCGCGCCCGGCAGCACCCGGCCGTCGATCGTGACCGCGGCGCCGATGCCCTCGCCCATGCGGAGCACGAGCCGCTGCACGCCGTCGACGTCATCGAATGCCGCCTCCGTGAGCGCTTCACCGTCGGCGTCGTTGAGGATGACGACCGGAACATCGGCCTCGGCGGCGATGAGCTCGGCGAGGGGCACGTCTTTCCACCCCAGCAGTACGCTCTCCCGCACCACGGAGCCGTCGGTGACGCCGGGAGACTGCAGGCACACGGCCAGGACCCGGTCACGGAACTCGCGCACGATCTCGCCCGTCACGGCAGCGACGTCGGCCGGAGTCACCCCTCCCGGATGAACCGAGTCCCTGGTCAGCACGCGCGCGCCACTCAGGTCGAGGAGCACGGTCTCGATGCTCTGTGCCCGCACGATGACGACGCACACCGCGTAGAAGGCGCGATTCATCTCGACGCGCGTGCCCGGCTTGCCACCGGTGCTCTCGGCCTGCTCGCCCGAGACGACGAGCCCCAGCGCGATCAGCTCGTTCACCAGCGACGACGTCGTCGCGGTCGTGAGGCCGGTCGACCTTGCGAGGGAAGCCCTGGTCACGGGGTCGGCTGAGGCGATCAGCCTGAGGGCCCGCCGCAGATGATCACGACGGATCTTGCCCTTGCCGTCGAGAAGGGCATCCGCGCCGCGGCCGAACACGGAGTTCTCGAGCCGCGTCCTCGGCTCTTCCACTGCTTTCAGCATCGATGTTCCGCGCCCCTTCGCCGTCTGCCCGCGTTCCCCGCGGAACCTTGACAGGCAGCCGGTTCAAACTCTACGCTAGCCACACTTCGCTTACTCACTAAGTAAAGTCTGCGCTCTCCCCCCTTCACTGCCTTTCATCGACGACAAGACAGGATCGAGACACGTGTCTGAAACGCCTACCCGATCGCCGCGCATTCGTGCGCGCCGACTCCTGAGAGGCGGGGCCGCGATCATCACCCTGGCTCTCGCGCTCCCGCTCGTCCCCGTGCTGACCGCCCCGGCGACAGCCGCGGACACGACCGTCGTGATCGTGGACGACGCCGTCACCTCCCCGACCGAAGGATTCGAGTTCCCCGCCAAGTGGGTCGCCGAATCCGGCCTCGACGCGACCCGGTGGATGGAGGGGACGGAGCACTGGGTGCGTGCCGGCGATACTCCGAGCATGACCTTCCGGTTCACCGGTGTGCAGGCAGAACTGCTCGGCAACACCGACCCCGCGCACGGCACGTACGCGGTCTCTGTGGACGGCGGGCCCGAAACCGTCGTCGACGCGTACTCCGCGACCCGGCAGTACCAGCAGCTGCTGTTCTCCACCGGCATCCTCGATCCCGGACCGCACACCGTCGTTCTTCGAGTGACGGGAGCCAAGAACCCCGCGGCCTCGCGCGCCGGCGCCCAGATCGACTTCGCGCGAGTCACGAAGGAGGTCGTCGCGGCGACCGGCGTGACGACGGATCAGACCCCGCTGACGATCGAGGCTGCCAGCACGGCGAAGGTCACCGCGACCGTCACGCCCGCCGATGCCACCGATAAGACGGTCACCTGGTCGTCGGCCGACACGGGCATCGCCACCGTCGCTGCCGACGGCACGGTCACCGGCGTCGCGGCGGGCGAGACCACCATCACCGCGACCACCCGAGACGGCGGATTCACCGCCCGGCGCACGATCACCGTGACCAAGGCCCGTACCGACCTCGCAGGAGCCGTCGCCGACACGAACTTCCACTACGTCACCGCCAAGTCCTTCGACGACTACCGCCGCAAGTACTACCCCGACGTGGTGGGGCTGACCGAGAAGTCGTGGCAGGGAACGGCCTGGCAGCGCGACCGCGTCAACGCGCAGTTCGTGCTGTGGACCTCCGGCGAGCGCAAGACCGGAGTTCGGGTGGAGAGCGTGCACCTGAACGGGGCCGACGGAGCGACGCTCGACGAGGGGATCACCGCGACGCTCATCTCCAGCGTGATGGCCGGACGCGGCCGCCCCTCGCTCGGGAAGCCGCAGGAGCCGATCCCGGACATCCTCAAGCCCATCGCCTCGGTGGAGATGGCACCGCGATCGGTGCAGCCGATCTGGATGACCGTCGACGTCCCGGCCGACACCGCACCCGGCGCCTACGACGGCACGATCGTCGTGGTCAGCGACCAGGGCGACCGCATCGAGCTCACACTCTCCCTCGAGGTGCTCGACATCCGCCTGCCCGCCCCCGGCGACTGGGACCAGTTCATCGACCTGTGGCAGAACCCGTATGCGGTGGCCCGCGCCGAGGGCATCCCGAAGAGCGAGCTCTGGAGCGAAGCCCACTTCGCCGCGATGCTTCCGCACTACCAGCGGCTTCGCGATGCGGGACAGGACGTGATCACCGCGACGGTCGTGAAGGACCCGTGGGCCTCGCAGACCTACGACCCGTACGACTCCATGGTGGAGTGGACCAAGAACACCGACGGCACCTGGTCGTTCGACTTCAGCGTGTTCGACCGATGGGTCGAGTTCATGATGGACGAGGTCGGCATCGACGGGCAGATCGACGCCTACTCGATGGTCAACTGGGCGAGCAAGATCGAGTACTTCGACGTCGCACAGAACCGTCGGATCACCGCATCCGTCTCGGTCGGCACCCCTGTGTGGCGCGAGATGTGGACGGCATTCCTGACGAAGTTCGGCCCGCACCTCAAGGAGAAGGGCTGGTTCGACATCACCTACATGGCGATGGACGAACGCGCGCTCGACGACATCTTGAAGGCCGTCGACCTCATCGACACCGCAGCACCCGGCCTCAAGGTGGGCGCGGCTATGAACTACAACAGCCTGCACGACGACCGACTCGATCGCATCGACAAGATCTCGGTGTCGTCCGACAACGTGCTCATCGGCGACGAGGAGTTCGAGCAGGTCGCAGCCCACCGTCGCGACCTCGGCCTGATCACGAGCATCTACTACTGCGTGGGCATCTACCCGAACACGTTCGTGCGCTCAAACCTCGCCGAGGCGGTCTGGGGGCAGTGGAAGACCACGGCGACCCAATCGGACGGCTACCTCCGCTGGGCCTACGACAGCTTCGTGGAAGACCCGTTCACGACCGTCGACTTCAAGACCTGGGAGTCGGGCGACGCGGCACAGGTGTACCCGCACGACATCTCGTCCGTGCGCTGGGAGCACATGAACGAGGGGATCAGAGACGCCGAGAAGGTGCGGTGGCTGTCGGCTCGATCAGCGGGTGCCGCGACGACCCTGAACGCCGCGATGGCGCAGATGGCGAACCCCGGGTTCAAGAAAGACCCGTACGGCGGAGTGATCGATCCCGGCGACGTCGACATCCCCGCCGAGGTCGACCGGCTCCAGTCGGTGCTCGACACCGCGACACGGGCGTACCTCGCCGACCGTCAGGTCTCGTTCGACGTCTCGGTGCCTACGGGTGCGCTCGTGATCGGTACCGAGGTGACGGCGACGGCCACTGGGCTCGAGCCCGGTTCGACGGCATCGTTCGAGCTGCACTCCGACCCGGTTGCCCTCGGCTCAGCCGTGGCCGACACGCAAGGAACGGCCCGGTTGTCGTTCATCGTCCCGAAGGTCGACGCGGGCGAGCATCAGCTGGTGGTCACCTCCCGTGACGCCACCGGCACCCCCGGCTCCGTGTCTCTCGCCGTGACGGTGCGTGCGGCCGCGACTCCGGGTGGCGGCGAGGGCAACGGGTCGCCTGGCACCGGGACGGGAGCGGGCTCCGGCTCCGGCTCCGCGTCGAGCGGGGACAGCCTCGCCACCACCGGCCAAGACCCGGCGATGATCACGACGGCCCTTCTGCTGGCCTTGTTGCTGCTCGCCGGCGGCGCCGTCGCAGTCCGACGCAGGCGAACCTCCCACCGCTGACCGGACTCCCCTGCAGGGTCGTCGCCGCCTCACCCCGGAGGCCGCGACGGCCCTGCATCCGTCTGCAAGGACGAGTGCAGAGCACCTTCTTCTACATACACGTAGACAAACGTCTAGATTCACCGTTTACTGGTCTCGGGGGCCGTACGCCCCGATCCCGGGTTTGTCCGGGTCGCCGCATCGACGGCAGATCAGGGTCCACCCCTCACGCATTTCCGCGATCGGGTGGATCCTGATACGAAACAGTGCGACGAACGAAGTGCCTCGGGTTCCGCTCCGCGAGCCGTCGCTGATTCTCAGTGGGCCGACGTGGATGCCGCGCGCAGCTGCTCCGGATTCCACCGCACGCCGAGCGCCGACGTCAAGGCAGCCTGCGCTGCTCCGGCCGCAAGCGACACCCGAGGGTCGGCATAGCGGACCGGCACCTGCGCCGTGCCGCGGGCGGGGTACTCGGTCTCGCGGCGGACGCGGTCGAGGAAGCGCGGCCCGAGTTCTGTCGCCGGACCGCCGATGACGACCTCGATCGGATCGAGCAGCGCGCTGATGAGTTTGACGGCCCTGGCGAGCGCGCGAGCGCCTTCGTCGAGATGCTCCTCATCAGCCTGGGTTGCAAGTGCCCGGATCTCGGTGGCATCCATGGCATCGGAGAACTCGTCGCCGAGCATCGCCCCCAGGGCGGCTGCCGACTCCAGGCATCCGCGCTGCCCGCACCGGCAGGCGCGCGCTGCTTCTCCGAACACGACCTGCACGTGGCCGATCTCGCCGGCGCGATCGCGCGGGCCCGGTGCCAGCTCACCGTCGAGCGTGACGGCTGCACCCACACCACCGCCGAGGTGGATGAAGAGCCGATACCCGGACGGGGACTCCTCCATGCCGGCTTCGGCGATGGCCTCGGCGTCGACGTCGTTGACCAGCAGCACCGGCGCATCGAGCACCCGCTCGAACCGCTCGGCGAGACGCACGTTCTGCCACTTGAGCTGCACGCTCTCGAGCACCGAGCGTCCGTCGGTGGTGCCCGGCAGCTGCACTCCCGCGGCGAGGAGGCGTCCTCCGAAATCGTCAGCCACCGCTGACACCGCCTCGTCGAGGACGATGTCGCGGTTCTCGGCCGTGTAGTTCACCCGGCGGATGTCGACCTCGGTGCCGTCGAGTGCCATGAGGGCGATGTCGGCGTGGAGCGGCTGAATCACCAGCACCAGGATCAGGTGGTGACTCGCATCGACGCTGAGGGTGGTCGCCCTTTTGCCGCCGGTGCTCGCGGCCTGCTCGCCTTCGACGATCAGCCGGCTCTCGATGAGCTCGGCGACCAGGGAGGATGCGGTCGCCGCCGTCAGACCGGTCGACCTCGCGATGCCCGCACGCGTCTGCGTTCCCGGATTCCGGAAGACCAGCTGCAAGGCACGACGCAGGTTCGCACGCCGAACCGATGCCTGCGTGTCGAGGCCCTCATCCGTGCTGAGCATGTGTTCCCGTTCCGGAGCTCGCAGGTCGCGAGCTGTTGACAGATCGTGGTGCGATCCGTAGTCTCTCCCTAAGTTTATTCATTGAACTTAGTTGGTCAATCGACCTCTCAAAGCTCCGGACGGGCGAGTGCTGCACACACCGTCGCCCGTCCGGCACCTCTTCTTCAGCGGCCCTCGGCTGCTTCGGTGTGGTGGCGGATGACCTCGGCCACCACGAAGTTGAACCACTTCTGCGCGAACTCCGGGTCGAGGTGCGCGTCCTCCGCGAGAGCGCGCAGTCGTGCGACCTGCTGCTCCTCCCGATTCGGGTCGGACGCGGGCATCGAATACTCCGCCTTCAGCTGTCCGACCTGCTGGGTCGCACGGAAGCGCTCGGCCAGCATGAAGATCAGTGCGGCGTCGATGTTGTCGATGGTGGCGCGAAGCCGGAGCAGTTCGGCCTTCGGGTCGTCGGCGGCGGTCATGCCCCTACTCTAGAGCCGCGTGACATCCTGGTTTCGATCCGTGGCACCGCTATCGTGAGCACATGAGCAACGAAGAGTCGCCGGAATCCGCGCCCCACGATGACGCCGCATCCGCCGCGGCTCCCTCCGCGCCAGCGACCTCCCACCACAAGTCCGCTCCGGCACCCGTGATCGCCGCCGACGCTCCGCGCCCCGTCGTGATCGAGCCGATGACGCCGAGCCGCTCGTTCTGGACCCGCATCGATCGCCCGTTCGTGTTCGGCTTCCTGGTGACGCTGGGCGGACTCGGGGCGATCGTGATCGGCCTCGCCCTGTCGAACCTGTCGACCGTGCTCATCTACGTCGCACTCGCGCTGTTCGGCGCACTCGGCCTCGACCCCGCCGTGCGTTTCCTCGAGCGCCGCGGTCTCACGCGCGTGATGTCGGTCGTCATCACGATCCTCGCGCTCATCGTGGTGTTCGCCCTCGTGGTGTGGATGATCGTGCCGGTGGTGATCGATCAGATCGTGAGCTTCGTGCAGTCCGTGCCCGGCATGATCAAGGACTTCACGCACAGCGATGTCTACGCGACCCTCGAAGCCCAGTTCGGCGACCAGTTCCAAGACCTGGTCGCCCAGGTGCAGGCGTTCCTGACCGACTTCGGCAACCTGGCCACGATCGGCGGCGGTGCTCTGGCGGTGGGCGCCTCGATCGCCACCAGCATCTCCGGCGCCATCGTCGTGCTCGTACTCACCCTCTACTTCCTGGCCTCGCTCCCCTCCATGAAGCAGGGCCTGCTGCGTCTGGCCCCCGCCCGCGACCGCGCTCGCGCCGGAGACATCACCGACCAGATCACCGACTCGGTCGGCGGCTATGTGATGGGAATGGTGGTGCTGGCGTTCTGCAACGCGACGCTCGCGTTCCTGCTCTACTTCTTCCTCGGCCTGCCGTTCCCTCCGCTGATGGCGGCGATCGCGTTCTGCGTCACCCTGATCCCCCTGGTGGGCTCGGTGCTGTTCTGGATCCTCGGCACGTGCCTCGCACTGTTCACCAACCCGATCGCCGCGCTGATCTTCGCGGCCATCTACCTCGTCTACATGCAGATCGAGGCCTACGTGATCACACCGCGCGTCATGAACCGCGCGGTCTCGGTCCCTGGTTCGCTCGTCGTGATCGGCGCTCTCGCCGGCGGCACGCTGCTCGGTCTGCTCGGAGCGCTCGTGGCCGTGCCTGTCACAGCATCCATCCTCATCATCATCAAGCAGGTACTCGTCCCTAAGCAGGACGCCCGGCTCTAGAGTTCCTGAAACGACGAAGCGCCCGGACCCTCAGGGGCCCGGGCGCTTCTGTCATTCGACTCAGCTGAGGTCGTTGTCGGCCAGCCACTTCTTGGCGATGTCTTCCGCCGACTTCTGGTCGACCGTGCTCTGCACGTTCAGACCGACCAGCTCTTCGGCGGTGAGCTTCTTGCTGACCGCGTTGATGACGTCGGAGATCTCGTCGGCGACGTCGCTCGAGACGATCGGCACGACGTTCGAGGCCAGGATGATGTTCTCCGGGTCTTCGAGCGCGACGATGTCTTCGGTCTGGAACGCCGGGTCGGCCGAGTAGATGTCGGCTACCTGGATCTCGCCGGCGAGCAGCGACTCCAGCGTGGTCGGGCCGGTGGCCGAGAAGCCGAGGTCGACGCCGTAGACCTCCTTGGCCGCTGCCGGGCCGTACGGGCGCTGCTCGAACTCCGGCGCGGCACCGATCGTGACCGGGGTCGTGATCTTCGAGAGGTCGCCGATCGAGGTGAGACCGTTCTCCTCGGCGAAGCTCTTCAGCACCGTGTAGGTGTCCTGGTCAGATGCCTCGGCGTAGTCGAGAGCGGTCAGCCCCTTGGGCAGTGCCTCTTTCAGAGCGGCGTAGACGTCGTCAGGGCTGGTAGCCGTCGCATCTTTGTCGAGGTACTCGAGCAGGTTGCCGGTGTACTCCGGGAACAGGTCGATCGCGCCGGACTCGACGTCGGGCATGTAGGCGTCGCGCTGTCCGATGTTGAACTGCTTGTCGACCTTGAACCCAGCACCTTCGAGAGCCTGGGCGTAGATCTCGGCGATGATCTCGTTCGAGTAGTAGGCCTGCGAGCCGATGACGATCGTGTCGCCGGCGGAGCTCGAGTCTTCGCTCGGGGCGTCGAGTGGGTTGCTGTTCGCGCAGCCGCCGAGAACGAGCACCGCGGCGAGCGCGGCACCACCGGCAAGGGCGAGTCGTGACTTACGTGCTGTGAACATGGGGACTTCCTCTTCTCTGGGACAACAGGGATGGAGCTGTGGGACGGTGTCAGGCTGTGGGACGGATCAGGCGGTGGCCGGCGCCGGTGCGGCAGCGGCGGCGCGCGACCGACGTGTCGTGGTGGGCGCGCGCACCCCGGCGGGAACGGCGGCGTGCTGGAGGAGGGCGAAGATCAGGTCGACGATCAGGGCGAGTACGGCGACGAGGATCGCACCGCCGAGCACCTGGTCGAACTTGCGCAGCGGAATGCCCTGGATGATCGGCCAGCCGAGTCCGCCGAGGTTCACGTAGGCGGCGATGGTGACCGTGGCGATGACCTGCAGGAGAGCCGCGCGGATGCCGCCGACGAGGAGAGGCAGCCCGAGGGGCACCTCGACCTTCCAGAACACCTGCCACTCGGTCATGCCCATCGAGCGCGCGGAGTCGAGCACCCGACGGTCGATGGCTTCCAACCCGGTGTAGGCGCCCGCGAGGAGCGAGGGGATGGCCAGGAGCACGAACGTGATGATCGCGGCTTCGGGAACCCGGAGCACGCCCAGGATCAGCACGAGCAGCACCATGAGGCCGAACGACGGGATGGCACGTGCGGCTCCGGATACGGCGACCGCGATCTCGCGACCCTTGCCGGTGTGGCCGATGAGCCACCCGAGCGGTATCGCGATGATGCCGGCGATCAGCACCGAGATCAGTGTGTAGTACATGTGCTGGCCGAACAGGATCGGCAGCGAGTACGGCCCCTCCCACCGGTCGGGAGAGAAGAGCCAGGCGAGGGCCTCGGTGAACACGTTCATGCGGCGGTCCTCAGGGCGGCGGTCTGGCGCGCGGCAGTCGACGGCGTCTTCGTGGCCCGTGTCCACGGCATCAGCGCGCGGCCGAGGAGCAGGAGCAGCAGGTCGATCACGAGGGCGATCACGACGACCGCGATCACGCCGCCGAACACCTCGGCGAGGATGCGGCGCTGCAGGCCGTTGGTGAAGAGGTAGCCGAGGTTGTTCACGCCGACCAGGATGCCGACGGTGGCGAGGGAGATCGTGCTGACGGCCGCCACGCGGAGACCCGCGAGCACGACGGGACCGGCGAGGGGGAAGTCGACGGTCCAGAACCGGCGGAAGCCGCCGTAGCCCATCGCGGTGGCCGACTGCCGGATGGCGGGGTCGACCGAGTCGAGGCCGTCGGAAACCGCACGCACCAGGATCGCGACCGCGTAGATGGTGAGGCCGATGATGAGGTTGATCGGGCTGCGAGCGGGATACCCGGCGAGGGACGGAAGGAGGATCAGCAGCGCGAGCGACGGGATCGTGTAGAGCAGCCCGGTGAGGACGATGACCGGCCCCTTCACCAGCTGGTAGCGCCAGGCGAGCCATCCGAGCGGCAGCGACAGCACGAAGCCGAGCACGATCGCGATCGCACTCTGCTGCAGGTGGATCGCGGTCAGCTCGAGGATGAGGCCGAGATTGTCGACGATCCAGTTCACGGAGCGCCCTTCGTCGCGCTCTCCTCGCTCAGAAGCGCGTCGGTCACGGCATCCGGCACATCGATGATCGACCCCTGGGTGCGGCCCTCGCCATCGACCACCACTGTGCCGTGCGGCGTCTGCTTGAGGTGCAGAGCACGGCGTCCGCGTTCGGCGCCGATGAACGCCGAGACGAAGTCGTCTGCCGGGTTCTCGATGATCTCGCTCGGGCTGCCCACCTGCACGATGCGGGCGCCCTTGTCGAGGATGACGACCTGGTCGCCGAGCAGGAACGCCTCGTCGATGTCGTGCGTGACGAACACGACCGTCTTGTCGAGCTCGCGCTGCAGTCGCAGGGTCTCCTGCTGCAGGTCGGCCCGCACGATGGGGTCGACCGCACCGAAGGGCTCGTCCATGAGCAGGATGTTCGGGTCGGCGGCGAGTCCGCGGGCCACGCCCACGCGCTGCTGCTGGCCGCCCGAGAGCTGACTCGGGTACCGGTCGGCGAGCGCCTGGTCGAGGCCGACCGTGTCGAGCAGCTCTCGTGCCCGCTGGTGCGCCGGGCCCTTCTTCACGCCGGTGAGCCGCAGCACCGTGGCCACGTTGTCGATGACCGTGAAGTGCGGCATGAGCCCGGAGTTCTGCATGACGTAGCCGATGCGTCGGCGCAGAGCCACCGGGTCGCCCTGGAGCACGCTCTCGCCGTCGATCTCGACCTCACCCGAGGTGGGCTCGACCATGCGGTTGATCATGCGGAGCAGGGTGGTCTTGCCGCAGCCTGACGAGCCGACGAACACGGTGGTCTTGCGTGAGGGCAGCACGAGGCTGAAGTCGTTGACGGCGAGGGCGCCGCCGGGGAACCGCTTGGTGACGTTGCGGAACTCGATCATGGCTGGTCTCCAGTCGGTCGATCGATGTGCGAGCGGAAGAGTCTACGGGCCGACCTCGACGCGGGGATCGAACGCCACGAACCCGGAGAAGTCCTTGCCCACGCGATCGAACGCCGAGGGGTAGGGGGTCGGATACGACCAGGCGTAGTCGGTGTGGAGCTCGCCCTCGGTCTGCACCGAGTAGTACTGAGCCGCCCCCTTCCACGGACAGGTGTAGGGCGTGGGGCTCTCGACGAGCACTCCGGGTGCGATGGATGCGGGTGGGAAGTACCAGTTCCCCTCGATGCGGGCGAGATCGCTCTCGTCGGCCTCGGCGATGACGGTTCCTGCGAGTACAGCCTTCATGGTCCTGCCTCCTCGGATGTGGGTTAGAGCGTATAAGACGGCTGCGACATAAGGGGCGAGGGTTGCATCGCCGCCGTCAATGTGAGAAACAATCCGGATTCTGTTCGACGCGATCGGGCGAACGGATTGCCCCGGTGTCGAGATCAGGCCCCGATGCGGATCACGCGGAGTCGCGACCGTAGCCCTCGAGCAGTCGCAGCCAGATCTCGCTGATCGTGGGGTACGACGGCACTGCGTGCCAGAGGCGGGCGATCGGCACCTCGCCGACGATCGCCACGGTCGCCGCGTGCACGAGCTCCGCCACCTCGGGACCGACGAACGTCGCACCGATCACGACGTCGCGGTCGGTGTCGACCACGAGTCGTGCCTGGCCCTCGAAGCCGTCTTCGTAGAGGCTCGCGCCGGCGACCCAGCCCAGGTCGTAGTCGACGGCCTTCACCGCGATACCGGCCTTGACCGCCTGGGCCTCGGTGAGACCGACGGAGCCGACCTCGGGGATCGAGAACGTGACCTGCGGGACGGCAGCCTGGTCGGCGGTCGCGACGTGACGACCCCACGGGGCATCGTCGACGTCTTCGCCCTTGGCACGGGCGACGATCACATCGCCGGCAGCGCGCGCCTGGTACTTGCCCTGGTGGGTGAGGAGCACGCGACCGTTGACGTCGCCGACCGCGTACAGCCAGTCCGATCCGGGGACACGGAGCGTGTCATCCGTCGTGATCCAGCGGCCGGGTTCCAGGCCCACGATGTCGAGGCCGATGTCACCGCTCCGTGGCGAGCGACCGGTCGCGGCGAGCACCTCGGTCGCGGTGATCTCGTCGCCACCGTCGAGGGTGATGGTCACGCCGTTCGCGCCGCGGTGAACGGATGTCGTTCCCGCGCCGGTGCGCACGTCGACGCCGAGTTCTTCGAGGCCCGCCGCGACGCGTTCGCCCGCGAAGGGCTCCATCCCGCCGAGCAGGCCGCTGCGGGCGATCACCGTGACCTTCGAGCCGAGTGCGGCGTAGGCGGTCGCCATCTCGACGGCCACCACGCCGCCGCCGATCACGGCCAGGCTGTCGGGCAGCTCTTCGGCGCTGGTGGCCTCGCGGCTCGTCCACGGGGTGGCTTCGCGCAGGCCGTCGATGGGCGGGATGACGGCATCCGATCCGGTGCTGATGGCCACCGCGTGCCGGGCCGTGAGCACGCGCTTAGCGCCGTCGGCATCCGTCACAGTCACCTCGCGCTCGCCCGTGATGCGGCCGTGACCGCGGGCCAGGTCGATGCCGGCCGAGTCGAGCCACTTGACCTGACCGTCGTCGGACCAGTTGCTGGTGAACGAGTCGCGGCGGTCGAACACGGCACGCACATCGAGCTTTCCGGTGACCGCCTGGGAGGAACCACCCACGTGCTGAGCAGCACGGAGCGCCTGCGCCGAACGCAGCAGCGCCTTCGACGGCATGCACGCCCAGTAGGAGCACTCGCCTCCGACGAGCTCGCTCTCCACGATGATCGCGGTGAGTCCGCCCTGCACGGCTCGATCGGCGACGTTCTCGCCCACCGGCCCTCCGCCCAAGACGATCAGGTCGTACTCGTCGGTCTTCTCCGCAGCATTCATGCGTCGCACCTCTCCGTGAGCCGGTTACGTGGCCCAGTCTCGCTCATGAGCAACGCCGAGTCACGGGTGAGTTGTTCCCTACGGCGTGGCGCGGATGGCGGAATGCTGGACCAGCGAAGTGCTTTCGAGGCGCGTCCCGGGGCGTTCGGCCGGTATCGCGACGACGCCTACGCCACCACGCTCGCAGGCTCCCGCACCCGCCCGCTGTCGGCGAACGCCCGCGGATAGGCGCGACGGAGTGCGACGACCACCAGCGTCGCCGCGGTCACCTTGATCAGATCACCGGGCAGGAACGCGAGGCTCGACAGCGCCGTGAGTCCGAGGGGTACGCCGGTCACGAGAGCCTGCACGGGGATGCCGAACGCGTAGACGACGAACACACCGCCGACCAGCGCCGCGACAGCGGAGCGCCACCAGGTGAAGCGACCCGTGCGCATGAGCAGGCCGATCACCACGACGCCGGCGATCCAGCCGATGAGGTACCCGGCACTCGGACCGACGAACACTCCGAGCCCTCCGCGACCACCCGCCAACACGGGCAGCCCGACTGCGGCGAGCACGAGCACGAGGAGCACGGCGAGAGGCGCGAGGCGCGGACCCAGCACGAGCCCTGCGAGCATTACTCCGAGGGTCTGCGCCGTGATCGGCACACCGGCGGGCAGGG
The DNA here is from genome assembly GCF_002979515.1 of Microbacterium sp. MYb54. Taxonomy (GTDB): domain Bacteria; phylum Actinomycetota; class Actinomycetes; order Actinomycetales; family Microbacteriaceae; genus Microbacterium. The sequence continues at coordinate 119,066 of NZ_PCPA01000008.1, forward strand.
GCACGATCACCGTGCCGAGCACGATGATCAGGGCGGCGAAGACCGCGATGCGTCCGAGCGATGCGCTGGTGTCTGTGGCGCGCGACGTTGTCATGAATCCTCCTGAACACCGTTCACCTGAACGGTGTTCATTACAATAGGGACGCCATCCTTTCCACGCAAACCCGCCTCAGGAGCCATCACGTCCTTCTCCCCGATGCTGCGCCGCATCGCAGCCGAAGACCCCGCTCGGCCGGCAATCGTCGGCCACGATGCCGGCGTGACCTATGGCGAGCTCCACACGCAGTCGCGGCGGCTCTCGGCGGCTCTCGAGCGCCTGCTCGCAGCCCCCTCGGCGCGGAGGAATGCACGCGGCCCGTCGACACCGCCGCCCGTCGTCGCCATCTGCCTGAGCGGGGCGTTCGACACCGCACGCATCGTCGTCGCGATGGAAGCGGGCGACCGCATCCTCAGCGTCGTCGATGCGCACTGGCCGGTGTCGCTGCAGGCGCAGCTGATCGGATCGACCGGAGCGACGGCGGTGATCACTGACGTCCCCGCACTGCGAACCGCACTGGACGCGAGCGGCTGGCCGGGTCTGACCCTCGGGCTCGCTGACCTGGAGAACTCCGGATCCCGCGCCCATGCCGACCCCGAGAATCCAGCCGACGATGCCCCGTTCCTGATGCTGACCTCATCCGGTACGACAGGACCACCGAAGTCATTCCTCAAGACGCGCGCGCAGTACACGGCGAACATCGACGTCTCCCGCGCTCACCTGGGCGCAAGAGACCGCGTCGTGACCTTCGCGCCGGGCCCGATGTCGTACAGCCTCACTCTCTACACACTGTTCGAGGTGCTCGCCACGGGCGGTGAGCTGCACGTCGCCGACCGCCTTGACGATCTATGGCTCACCCCCCGCGCGCGCGACGAACGCATCACGCGCGTGGTCACTGTTCCGGCGGCAGCTGCCGCTCTCGCCGACGCCGCGCTGCGCAACCCGGGCAGGTACGACGGCATCGACCTGATCGTCACCGGAGGTGCCGCGCTCTCGGAGTCGGCTCGAGCCAGAGTCGCCGAAGCACTCCCCCGCACCCGGACGCTCAGCTACTTCGGCACCGGCGAACTCGGTTTCGTCGGCGACGACCGCGCCGGCGACGGAGGCATCCGGCTCTACCCGCAGGTGCAAGCCCGGGTGCGCGACGACGACGGCAACGACCTGGCACCCGGCGAGCTCGGCACGCTCTGGGTGCGCTCCCCCTCGTGCTCGACCGGCTACCTGCCTGGAACAGCCTCCGCGTCGTTGACGGATGCCGACGGCTGGGCGAGCGTGCACGATCAGGGGCGGCTGCGGGGCCGGGACTTCTCGTTCGCCGGCAGAAGCGGAGATGCCGTCACCACCGGCGGGCACACCGTGGCCCTCGACGAAGTGGAGCGCGCATTCGACGGGATGCCCGGCCTCGGCGACATCTGCGTGATCGCCGAGAGTGACGATCGCCTCGGCACGCGGATCATCCTGGTCGTCGAAGGCGATGCGCCACCGGCAGCGACATTGCGCGAGTGGGCGAGAGACCGGCTCGCACCGGCATCCGTGCCACGCCGCTGGCACCGCCTGCCGGAGTTCCCGCGAACCTCCGGCGGGAAGATCCGTCGCGCCGCGGTCGCCGATCTCGTGGCGCTCGGGCAGAGGCCATCGTGAGCATCGAGAGGTCTGTCGTCGTCACCGGGGTCGGTGCCATCACTCCGAGTGGGCTCACGGCGCCGAGCATGTGGGCATCCGTGCGCGCCGGACGAAGCGGCATCACCCGGCTTCCGTATGAGCTCGCAGGTTCCGGGTCGGTGCAGGTCGGGGGAGTCGTCAGCGGGTTCACCGCACCCGCCGACCTACCCACATCGCTCGCGCGCCACCTCACGCCGATGCAGCAGTGGGCGATCGCGGCCGCTGATGAGGCGATCGACGTTGCGGGCACCGGCGACCTACCGTGGAACGCGGATGCCGCACAGGTGATCGTCGCCACGGGATCAGGGCCGGTGGACGCGGTGGTGCGGTCCGCGAACGCGCTGCGAGAAGCCGGTCGGCGCCGGGTGCCGCCGAGCCTCGCCGTCTATGGAACAGCGGATGCTATCGCCGGGGTCCTCAGCCGTCGATACGGATTCCTCGGGCAGACCCACGCCGTCACCGCGGCGTGCGCGAGCGGTGCCATCGCGATCGGCGAAGGCCTGCGGCGCATCCGTCACGGATACGCCGACGCGGTGCTGGTCGTCGGGATGGACGACTGCCTCGGTCCGTTGCATCTCGCCGCGCATGCGAACCTGCGCTCGGTCGTCACCGGATTCGGCGATGACCCATCATCGGCCTCCCGCCCCTTCGACAGCGCGCGGAGCGGCTTCGTCATGGCCCAGGGCGCCGCCGCAGTGCTGCTCGAGGCCGCAGACCCCGCCACCGAACGCGGCACTCGCCCCCTCGCGACGGTCGCCGGGTTCGGCGCGACCAGCGATGCGCATCACGCCACTGCACCGGATCCTGCCGCCGCGGGAGCGACCAGGGCGATCAACTCTTGCCTCGCCGATGCCGCCGTGACCGCATCCGCAGTCGATCACGTGAACACCCACGGCACGGGAACGGTGCTCGGCGATACGGCCGAACTCGTCGCACTCGGGCGGGCGCTGGGAGCGAGGGCACCGCTGGTTCCGCTCACGGCGACGAAGTCCACCACCGGGCATCTGCTCGGCGCAGCCGGGGTCGTCGAGGCAGTGATCGCTGCGATGACCCTGCGCGACCAGGTGCTGCCGCCGACGATCAACCTGTCCGATCCGTGCGCGGACGAGTGGGACTTCGTGCGCGACCAGGATCGACGGCATCCGGTCGGCACCGTGCTGTCGACCTCGTTCGGTTTCGGCGGTCACAACGCCGCGCTGCTGCTCACCGCGCCCGAGTGAGCCGCACACGCTTGTACCGGAAGGTGTCACGAGTTGAGGCGGTCATCGCACATCCTTCCTGAACACCGCAAATCACCCGGCGGCGGGAACCAGCACGACCTTCCCCTGCTGGCGACGCTGCCCGATGGCGTCATGTGCGGCCGCTGCATCCTCGAGGCGATACTCGTCGACGGGCGGAGACGTGCGCCCCTCGGCCAAGGCGGCGAGCGCTCGCGCCTCGAGCGCGCGCAGATCGGAGAGCGCACGCCCGAGAGGAACGGTGACGGTGAGAGACCCCCGGACGATGTCGTCCGAATCGAGGCGGAGGACCTCTCCGCTCGACCACCCGATGATCACGACGCGTGCACCGCGTCCGAGACTCTCGAGGCCCGCTCGGCCCACTGCTCCGCCGACCCCGTCGAGCAGCACCGATGGCCGCTCGCCGTCGAGGATCTCGGTCATCCGCTCCGGCCACGAGCCGTCGTTCGCATCGAGCGGCGCGAGCCTGCCCCGCGCACGCTTCCCCCCGAGACCGAGGCGCTCGACCACGTCGCGCTTGACCGGGCCTCCGTGGAGCACGACGACCGTGGCGCCTTCGGACAACGCGAGTTGGACGAGTTGACTGCCGAGGCCGCCCGATGCTCCGGGGATGACGACGATGTCGGTGGAGCGAATCGGCGCGGCGTCCCAGACGAGCTGGGCCGTCCGGCCTGTTCCGATGGTCGCGACCGCCTGCGAGAACGTCACTCCGTCGACGACCGGATGCAGGGCAGATGCCGATGCCAGCGCGAACTCGGCGTATCCGCCGCTGCGGAATCCGACGTGGGCGACGACTCGCTCGCCGAGGCGGGCCGCATCGACGCCTTCGCCCAGGGCGTCGACGACGCCGGCGATCTCGCGCCCCGGCGTCATCGGCAGTGTCGGCCGCGGCATCGACGGCGGTGCGGCATCGCGTCGGATGTCGAGGTCGACGGCATGCACACCCGCCGCGGCGACGCGCACGCGCACCTCCCCCTCCCCGGGGATGGGCAACGGCGTCTCCTCGATCCTCAGCACCTCGGATTCTCCGAACTCCCGCTGCACGATCGCTCGCATGGTCTCCCTCTCCTTCTCTTCGGCAGGCGCCGCCCCCGCACTCATGCAGTCGCCGCCTCTGCACCGGCGACGTCGGTGCGGATCCTCGGTGCGAGCACGGCTGCCGCGAACGCGACGACCGCCGCCAGGACGAACACCCCGAGGAACGGATCCGCGGCCGCGAGCGCGGTGAACAGCGTGCCCGTGATGGCGAGGGCCATGGCGCTGCCGAACGAATCGGCGACCGTCATCGCGCCACTGTTGAATCCCTGGTTCTCCGGCGTCGACATCGCGAGCGTGAGCGCGCTGGTGCGCGGACTCATCAGCCCCATCCCCATCCCGGCGATGCCCCAGGCGATCGCGACGATCAGAGCGTCCCAGCCGAAGCCGGCGGTCGCCACGGTCAGCACGATGCCGACCAGCACCAGGATCGTGCCCACCTGCACCGCCGTCACACTCGACAGCCGGACACCCATCCTCCCCTGGACCGTCGCCGCGAGCGACCAGGCGAGCGCGCCCCCGGTGAGCGAGAGTCCGGCGAGTGTCGGCGAGAGCTCGTAGCGATCGGTCAGCAGATAGGGCAGGTAGACCTGCGCCCCGAAGAAGGCGGCCGCCGCCACACCGCGGACGAGGATGACCGCGGGCAGCCCTCTGCGTGCGCGCAACGTGCCGCGCGGGACCAGCGGCCGCACCGCGACGAGGGCGACGATCACGGCGAGGAAGGCCAGCACCGCGCCGATACCGGGGATGTCACCGACCAGGTTCAGCGCCAGCACGGCGACCGCCGCCAGCACCGACCAGCCGAGCCGCCCGAACGCCCAGGGAGTCGTCGCGTCGCCGTCGTTCGAGAGCCCGCGAAGGGCGGGAATCACCATCAGCAGCGCCACGAGCACGAGGATGACCACACCGAGGAAGACCCAGTGCCAGCTCCAGAGCTCGGTCACGGCTCCCGCGACTGTCGGTCCGATCAATGACGGGATGACCCAGGCGGCCGCGAATCCGGCGAAGATCGCGGGGTGGAGCTCCTGCGGGTAGACGCGCGCGACCACGACGTAGAGCGCCACCATCAGGCCTCCGCTGCCGAGGCCCTGGGCGAACCGCCCGGCGACCAGGATCTCCATGCTCGGCGCGAGGCCCGCGATCAGCAGGCCGACGATGAACATGGCGACCGCCGTATACAGCGGGGCGACCGGTCCGCGACGGTCGGCCCAGTTACCCGCGATGACCATGCCGATGACCCCGGTGGCCAGGGGACCGGCGAACGCGAGCGCATACAGCCGCTCGCCGCCGAGATCGGCGCTCACGGTCGGCATCACTGTCGTGACCGCCAGGGACTCGAACGCCCCGAGAAACACGAGGGCGCACGCGCCGATCGTGATCCAGAGGTAATCGCTGCTCATGATGCGCGGTGCGGCCGCGCCCGACTTCGGCACGTGCTCGGTCTCCGTGGTCATGGAGACGACGCTAGAACCTCAAGTGAGGTTGAGGTCAAGCGCGAAGTTTCGCGGCGCCTCAGCGCACCGGCAGGAAGTGCGTCGGTGTCGGAACCTGCGCCTCGTGACGGATGCCGAGGGGCGCGCCCGTGCGCTCGTCGAGGTCGATCAGCGTGATGGTGTCGGAGCGCTGCCCCGCGACGAGCATCTTGCCCTCGTGGATGAGGTGGTGCCGCGGCCAGTCGACACCCGAATCGGCGAGGGCCACCGACTCCAGAGCCTCGCCCCCACCGCGCACCCGCAACGCCGCGATCGTGTTGCTTCCGCGAAGAGCTGTGTAGAGGAACTGCCCGTCGCGAGAACGGGCGAGCTCGGCCGGGAAGTCTTTGCCCACCTCGGCGATCGGACTCGTCAGCGTCACCGACACGACGCTCCAGGTGCCGTCAGCCGCGCGAGCGAGCGTGAACACCTCGCAGGAGTACTCGGTGACCACGTGCAGGTGCCCGCTGGGGTGCAGGACCATGTGCCGCGGCCCCGTGCCGAGCGGGAGCACGACCTCGTGGTCGAGCACGAGTCCGCTGCCACTCTGCCGCCAGAAGCGCACGAGGTCGAAGCCGAGGTCTGTCGTCGCGACGCGGCCGTCGGGCAGGAACACCGCGGCGTGCGCGTGCGAGACGCGTTCGCCGCCCACCGCGTATGGGTCGATCGCCGCGATGCCGTCTCCGGGCGGAGTCGCCGCCGGAGCATCCGGGTCGGGTTCACCGAACAGAGCCGCGCGGAGCGCCGCCGCGGCATCCGGCTTCGGGGGCACGATGCGCCCTTCCGCATCGAGGTCGAACCGCACCACGCGGCCGTCTCCGTAGCAGCTGGCGATCAGGGCCGAGCCGTTCGGTGCGACCGCGACGTGGCAGACATACTGGCCGACGGCCGCGGGTGAGCCCAGCGGAGTGAGGGCGGCTTCTCCCGAACGCGAGAACGCCTGCACCGCGGAGTCACCCTCGAGCGCCGCATAGACGACATCGAGCGTCGGATGCTGCGCCAGCCACGACGGCGACGGGGTCTCGACCACCGCACCACGGTAGGCGAGCGTGGAGGCCTCGCGGCCCTCATCCCCCGCGAGCAGGCCGATGCCGTCGGCCGAACCGTCCATCGCGGCGCCGTAGCCGCCGAGCCAGAATCGCGTCACGATGCGCGGGTCAGTCGAGCAGCCCGTGGCGGACGATGACCTGGTCGCGCTCAGGCCCGACGCCGATCACCGAGATGCGCGTGTTGCTCATCTTCTCGAGCGCCAGCACGTAGTCCTGCGCGTTCTTCGGCAGGTCCTCGAAGGTGCGTGCGACCGAGATGTCTTCGTTCCACCCGGGGAAGTACTCCAGGATCGGCTTCGCGTGGTGGAAGTCGGTCTGGTTGACCGGAACCTCGTCGAAGCGCTCTCCGTCGACGTCGTAGGCGACGCACACCGGGATCTGCTCGAGGCCGGTGAGGATGTCGAGCTTGGTGAGCACCAGATCGGTGATGCCGTTGATACGCGTGGCGTAGCGCGTGATGGGCGCGTCGTACCAGCCGACGCGGCGCGGACGGCCGGTCGTGGTGCCGAACTCGAAGCCCTGCTTGCGCAGCCACTCGCCCTGCTCGTCGAAGAGCTCGGTCGGGAACGGGCCGGAGCCGACGCGGGTCGTGTACGCCTTGACGATGCCCACGATGCGGTCGAGCGCGCCGGGGCCCACCCCCGCACCGGTCGCAGCGCCGCCGGCCGTGGCCGAAGAAGAGGTCACGAACGGGTAGGTGCCGTGGTCGATGTCGAGCATCGTGGCCTGGCCGCCCTCGAACACGACGACCTCGCCGCGGTCCAGGGCCTGCGCGATCAGGTAGCCGGTGTCGGCGACCATCGGCCGCAGCCGCTCGGCGTAAGACAGCAGGTCTTCGACGACCTCGTCGGCGGTGATCGCGCGACGGTTGAAGATCTTCACCAGCAGGTGGTTCTTCTGATCGAGGGCGCCCTCGACCTTCTGGCGCAGGATGTTCTCGTCGAACAGGTCCTGCACGCGGATGCCCACGCGGTTGATCTTGTCGGCGTATGCCGGGCCGATGCCGCGACCGGTCGTGCCGATCATGCGCTTTCCGAGGAAGCGCTCGGTGACCTTGTCGAGCGTGCGGTGGTACTGCGTGATGATGTGCGCGTTGGCGCTGACCTTGAGGCGCGAGACATCGATGCCGCGGGCCGCGAGCGCCTCGAGCTCGAAGAACAGCACCTCGAGGTCGACCACGACACCGTTGCCGATCACGGGCGTCACACCGGGAGAGAGGATGCCGGAGGGCAGCAGGTGCAGCGCGTACTTCTCATCACCCACGACGACGGTGTGTCCGGCGTTGTTGCCGCCGTTGAACTTCACCACCCAGTCGGTGCGCTCACCGAGAAGATCGGTGGCCTTGCCCTTTCCTTCGTCGCCCCACTGCACGCCGACGATAACGATTCCTGGCATGGGTAACCCCCTGGCTTTCGCCGGGTTTGCACCGGCCGATGAGCTGGCCCTCTTCGGGCGGTCCCATCCTATCGAAGCGTTCCGGTGCGCCCTTTCGGGGGACGCTCGGCGCCGGTCAGAATACGTACAGCTGGCCGAGGATCAGGATGACGATGAAGAAGGCGACGGCGATCGCGCCGATGATCGTGAGGGTCCGCGCCGAGAGCTTCGCGACTCCCCATCCCACGAGGAAGGGGAGCGCGAGGAGCATGATCGCGACGATCCACCAGAACGCCGTGTAACCGCCTACGGTGGCCTCCGACAGCCGACCGCCGAACAGCTGCTGGGACATCGGATGGGTCGCGAAGCGCACTGCCGCGCTGATCGGAACGCCGACGAAGACGAAGACGATGAGCCCGATCAGCGCGCCCCACAGGGTCGGGCTGCCACCGCCGCTCAGCACCCCTCCGTGGAGTTCGGGCTGCTGCTGCCGTTGGTTCTTGCGCTCCGTCATGGCACAGGAGCCTATCCCCCGAATGGGCGCAAAGTGGTCGATCACACACTCTTCGCCGGTGCGGGGACGGAAGTCACCAGGGTGACTGGAAACGTGCGAGATATGGCACTCCGACGGCTCGCCCGATGTCGGACGCCCCTGCGAGGATCGGAGGATGTCAACAGCCGCGTCCGGCGACCCCGGGATCAGTACCGATACCGGTGCGCCGAAGAAGCAGGGCGCGCTCGTCCTCGTCGCCGCGCTGGTCACCGTGGTGCTGTGGGCCTCGGCCTTCATCGGCATCCGCGGCGCGGGCCCGCACTACGACCCGGGCGCACTGGCCCTGCTGCGGATGGCGGTCGGCACCATCGTGCTGACCATCATCGCGGTACGGCACGGCATCCGCATTCCGGCCCGTCGGCACTGGCTGCTCATCGCCGTGTGGGGCATCGGCTGGTTCTGCGTCTACAACCTCGCCCTCAACAGTGCAGAGCTCACGCTCGATGCGGGCACCGCCGCGATGGTGGTCAACCTCGCGCCCCTCATGGTCGTCGTCTTCAGCGGACTGTTCCTACGCGAGGGCTTCCCGAAGCCGCTCGTCATCGGGGCGCCCATCGCGTTCCTCGGCGTCGTGCTGATCGGCATGAATTCCTCCACCAGCGCCGGCCCCGACATCACAGGCCTTCTCCTTGCCCTCCTCGCTGCCGTCATGTATGCCGGGTGCACGCTCGTGCAGAAGCGGCTGCTCACCTCGGGCGTCGACCCGACCACTCTCACCTGGCTCGGTGCGGCTGTCGGCACCATCGCGCTGCTGCCCTGGATCGGCAACCTCATCGGCTCACTCCAGACGGCACCGCTGGATGCGACGCTGTGGGTCGTCTACCTCGGCATCTTCCCCACGGCGATCGCCTTCACGACCTGGGCCTACGTACTGCAGCGCAGCACCGCGGGGCAGACCTCAGCGACCACGTACGTCGTTCCGGCGATCGCGATCCTGATGTCGTGGGCGATCCTCGGCGAAGTGCCGACGCCGCTGATGTTCCTCGGCGGAGCGCTGTGTCTGCTGGGCGTGCTGATCACCCGTCTGCGGTGGCGGCGACGAAGCTGACTCGGCTCAGCGCCCGGAGGGCGTACCTGTAAGGGACTCGGCGGGCCCGCGACAGGCAATTCCGGCATATCACGGAGGACCGGAACCCCGCTCTCACCGAGCATTCCGGCGCCACGCCTGATGACTCGGCGGTAAGGCGCTCCGACGCGAAAGGGCTGTCCCCCAAACGGCCGACATACATCTCGTGTCGCCGTCTATACCGTTTGGATTTCGTCCGCTCGGACTATCAGACAGCTACCGACGCCCTGGAGTACCACCTTGAAATCAAAGATCAGCCGCGGCCTGACCGCAGTGGCCGTCGCGGCCGGGCTCACCGTCGCCTCGCTCACCCTCGCCCCCGCAGCACAGGCAGCCGACGGCTACTGCGGGTACTACTCCGAGTCGCGGGCCGTCAACAGCAAGTCAGTGTGCAGTACCAAGAAATTGGCCAGCTACGTAAAGGTGAACAATCAGCTCATCTTCGCTCCGTACGTGCTCACTGGCCAGACGTCGTGGCAGGCCATGAACTATGCGAGTGTTCAGGCCTACAGCTACGTCTTCCGACCGGTGTGAGCAATGAAGGCGACGAGGGCGCCGTGGGCGCTTTCCGTGCTCGCACTCTCGAGTATCGTCGTCGGTTGCGCCGCGACAAGCGATTCGCCCCGCCCGCCGACGACTCAGACCCGTCCCTCTGAGAACACGGTCGGAGACATCCCGGAGTTCGAGGGCCCCTGGTCAGACTTGTTCGCGAACGTGTACTCCTCGACCACCACGACAGAAGTGCAGCGAGAGATCCTCGCTGACGGCGTCATCACCGACGCCGAGTACGCGCAGCTGCGAGGCGACTTCAAGCAGTGCTTGGAAGACCTGGGGCTCACCGTCGAGATCTACCCCAGCGGCGGTTTCGCGGTCGACGAGAACGGCAGCGTCAACGAGACGCAGATCTCAGAAGATGCGGTGCCGAGGTGCGAACAGCGCACTGTCGGCTCCGTCGCTCTTCTGTATGAACAGATTCGACGGAACCCTGACCAGAAGGATGAAGCGACCATCGTGGTGGAGTGCCTGAAACGGAATGATGTGGTGGGGGCGAGCTACACGCCTGCCCAGTACAAGCGCGACCTCGATGCGTACACAGGACTCGACTGGAACTCGACAGCGGTGCGCACCTGCGCTCAGGACCCGCTAGGCATCCTCGAAGACGCATCAGCCCCGTCCGGTGAATGATGGCGGCATCGGTCTTCTCAGAAGGGCGGCAGCGAACAGTTCTTCTGTCGGTTGCCGCTCTGCTGCTCGCAACGGCTCTCGCTGCAACAGGTTGGATGCTCGGTCGGACGACACTCCCGACAGAGCTCGCAACGCCGAGCGCAATCGAGAATGTCGATGTCACCTACCAGGATTTCGATGACGCGCGCACCGCGGACCTCGCCGTCAAACTGCAGGATTCCCCCGGTCTGGTAGCGCGTGGAGCAGGGCTGTTGACCGGAAGCACCTGCACCCCGGGAGGTGCGATCCTGTCAGGCGGGGCGACCTTCATCCTCGACCGCGTTCCTCTTCTCGACCTTGCGACCGCGCAGCCACTTGCGCGGACCCTCGTGATGGATGACCGTGGCGCTGATGTCAGCGAACTCCAACAGGCCTTCGCCGCACTCGGATACACCGGAGCGGTGGACGGGGTTGTCGGAACGCGCACCATCGCGTTCTTCAACGCTCTTCGTCGCGGTCTGGTCGCAGACGCGCCGCGTGTGGACGCCATCGACCCTGCCTCGATCGTCTGGATGCCCTCCTCGCCCGCCGAGATCGTGACATGCCCGATCTCCGTCGGGAGCTCGGTCGAGCCGGGAGCCACGCTGGCCGAACTCCCGCCAGCGATCGCCTCACTCCGAGTGGGAACGTTGCCGACGGCGGTTCCGTCGGCAGCTCGTACGCTCCTCATCGATGGGATCGTCGCGAACCTGGAGGAAGACGGCGCAGTCGATGCGGCTGCGTGGCCGAAGATCGCCGCCACCCCGACGTTCCGCGACTACCTCACAGACCCGGAGAAGGTTGTTCTGTCCGGTTCCGTGCAACTGGCAGAACCGATCCGCGTCGCCCAGGTTCCGCCCTCAGCGTTGTTCGGCGTCGGAGACGACACTGCCTGCGTGAGCGACGCGACCACGGTGTACCGAGGAGCGATTGTCAGCAGCGAACGGGGATACACCCTCGTCGACTTCTCGGACCCGGGACCAGAGATCGTCTCGCTCCTTCCGAATCCTCGCCGGCAATGCCCCTGACCCGCGAGAACGTGGGGCACGGATACAGCGCAGAGCGTTTGCTGTTCACCGGCCTCACGACGACGTTGTCCCGCGGAAACAGCTATGCCATCGTCGGCCCCTCCGGTTCTGGCAAGAGCACTCTCCTGGGGATCATCGCCGGGGACGTGGCACCGCGCATGGGGCGGATGGTGCGTTCGACGAACATCACGGTGAACTGGGTCTTCCAGAACCCGCATGGGGTCGCTCGGCGAACTGCGCTCGATCATGTCGTGTTGCCCTTGCTGGCGCGCGGATGCAGCCGGCCGGAAGCGGAAGCACAGGCTCGAGAGCTCCTCGGAGAGTTCGGACTCGCTCGCATCGAAAGTGAAGCATTCCGTCAGCTCTCCGGTGGCGAAGCACAGCGTCTGATGCTGGCACGAGCCGTCGCCGCGGACCCGGCGCTGCTCCTCGTCGACGAGCCCACAGCTCAGCTCGACATGGGCACGTCCTCGGCAGTGAACGAGTCCCTTTCGAGACTCAGCGGACGAGGCTGCATCGTCGTCGTCGCCACACACGACCCGGACACACGTGACTCATGCTCGCACCTCATCGACTTGACCGACTATCGAGCATGAAGACCGGAACCATCACCCTCGCGTCCCTGCGCTCCGAGGCCTCCCGGAACCTTCGATCAGGGACCACGCGTGGCGGCCTCTTCGGCGTGCTCTGGGTACTGCTCGCGATGGCCGCGCTGCTGTGGAACTCGGCCGTCACGAACGGCATCATTCAGGACGCGGAGCGGTGGCAATCGGCGGGCGCGTCAGTCCTGGTCGTCGAAAGCACGGGAAACATCGATGGTCTGCGGTGCGAAAGCATGGGGGCGCTTCCGAACGCGGAGAGTGCTGGTGCCATCCGCCAGTCCAGCAGCCCACTACGACCTGCGATGACCCCAGGTGTGGATCTGCCGACTTTCGACGCGACTCCCGGTTTCGTGCATGTTGTTCTCGACCGTGCCACGAACCCCAACGGGGTCTTCGTGTCTGAACAGGTCGCATCGGCGTTGGGCATCACCGCAGGGGATGATCTTCCGACCGCGAACGGCCGGGCCCTCGTCACCGGTGTGTTCGACTACCCCGATGACGGTCGTCGAGCGCTCCTCGGGTACGCCACCATCCAGACCGTCCCGGCAGCCGACACCTTCGACGAATGCTGGGTATCGATCTGGCCGGAATCGGATCAAGCGCGCTCCATCATCAGCGCATCGGTCCTCGATCAGGCCTCCACAGACGAGGGTGTCCCTACCATCAGCCAACTCAACACGACCTTGGGGGCATCATTCTCCGGCGAGGAGCGCTACCGGGACCGCGCGACCGCCTTCCTCCCGCTTGGTCTTCTGTGCGCCGCGGCCGCACTGGGCTTCGCTGCTGTCCGCACACGAAGACTGGAGCTCGCTGCATCCCGACTCGTCGGCGTCCGTCCACGAGATCAAGCAATTCATCTATCGATGGAAACCCTCTCCTGGATGACTATGGCCTCCGCTGTGGTGTTGGCCTCGATCCTCGCCGTTGAGATGGCCCTTTCCGTGCGTTTCTCGTCGATTCAGTACGCCGAGTTGCTCCTTGTCGGCGGTGGCATGGCGGCCTGGACTGGGGCGATGATGGCGCTGGCTTCCATCAGCTCGGGTCGCGCCCTGGACTACTTCAGGGATCGCTGACCGCGGCTCACCCCTGTTCACCCGCAAAGCCAGGTGCAACCGCTCAGCGCCCGGTGATCACCCCGCGCGCGATGCCCAGCTCAGCCAACCGCGTGGCGGCGAGCGTGCGTTTGAGCTCGAGCGACTCCCCGATCTCCACGGCGAGACGCGGCCGTGTGCGGATCAGCGCGTCGATCGTCGCGAGGGGCAGTACGACGACGGTGAGGATCTCGCCCGCGACCGTCACCGCCTGCGTGCGCTCACGGGTGAGAGCGGTCTGCCCGATGAGGTCGCCCTTCTCGGCAGCGGCGAACTCGACACGGCCGCCGTCGACTTCGAGGGCGAGTGCCGCCCGCCCCGACAACACGACGCGGACCTCGTCGGGCACGACCCCGCTGGGCATCACGATCTCGCCGACGCCGTAGCGCTCGAGCCTTGCGGCGGCGAGCACCTCGTCGAAGTCCTCCTCCCGCAGGTGCAGCGTCGGACTGATCTCATGCATCGCCTCGACCAGCCGCTGCGGCTCGGCGAGCGGGTCGGTGGAGTCGCCGTCGAGTGCGAAACTGCGCCGCCGCGCCGCGTACCAGAGCCAGGAGAGGTACATCGACAGCGCGCGCGAGGCATCGGCCGGGCCTGCCACCGGAATCGACACCGAGTAGGCACCCGCACCCGAGTACTCGACCGTCGCCCGCTCACGCTGCAATCGCATCGGCAGGGAGTCGGCCACTTCGATCAGGAGTGGGATCACCTCGTGCGGAGGATCGTCGGTCGAGAACTTCACGGCCGTCTCGGAGTAGTACGGCCCCTCCGGCTCGCTCAGGTTCGTGAACGAGGCTCCGGAGAGCGACGAGTTCGGCACGATCTGTATGCCGGAGCCCGTGTCGATGTGCACGGCCCGCCAGTTCACCTCGACGACCCGGCCCTTCACGCCCGCGGCATCGAGCCAGTCGCCGATCTTGAACGGCTGCTCGAACAGCAGCAGCAGACCCGAGATCACCCCACCCACCGCGTTCTGCAGGGCGAGGCCGATCACGATCGATCCGACCCCGAGCGCCGTGAACAGTCCGCCCACGTCGGCGTCCCACACCCAGGAGAAGAGCAGCGCGAGTCCGACGCCTACGAGGACCAGTCGCCCGATCTCCACGAAGATCGACGGGATCCGCTCCCGCCACGACCCCGCTTTCGCGTTGGCGAAGAGGGCCACGTTGAATGCCGACAGCACGAGCAGGATGATGAGGAACCCGAAAACGGTCGCCACGACCCGTGTCCACACCTGATCGGCGGGCGACTGGATCGCGAACACCAGCAATGCGAACAGCGCGCCGACGGGGATGACCCAGTTGCGCAGCATCCGCAGCGGCTTCGCGACCGGATTGCCCCGCCGGGTCAGTGCGCCGATGAGCTCGGTGAGGACGACCAGAACCACGGGCACGCCGACCGCGAGGCCGACGATCCACCAGACCCAGCCGCCCGTGAAGACGTCGCCCATGATCAGACCACCTTCCACACGGTCTCGGTCCTGCCCTGCGTCTCCACCGTCCCCGCCTCGACGTAGGTGACGATCTCCTGCGTGCGATCGCGTACGGTCTGGCTCACATAGATACCCGGCTCGCCGGTGACCGAACGCACCCGGTAGGCGAGGCTCACGGCATCACCCCAGAGGTCGTAGGCGAGGCTCGTCCGCGCGACGAGACCGCTCGTGACCGTGCCGGTGTCGACGCCGGCACGCAACCCGATCTGGGTGCCGTTCTGCGCATTGAAGCGCTCGAGCACTCCGAGCAGGCTCCGCGCGAACTCCACGGTGCGCCGGATGTTGTCGACCCGCGGCACGATGAGCCCCGACGAGGCCAGGTAGCCGCCGCGGAGCGTGCGCACCTTCTCGACTCCGGCCTTCTCAGCTGCCTCGTCGAACCCGCGCATCAGGGTGTTCAGCAGGCCGATCTCCTCTTCTGCGCTCACACCGCGGGCGAGGTCGTCGAACCCGACGAGTTCCGCGAACACGACCGACACGTTCTCGTGCGCCTCGGTGATCGCCTCGTCGCCCTGCTTGTACTTCGTCGCGACGCTCTCCGGCATGAGGGTGTGCAGCAGCTTCTCGTTCTCCTTCTGCTGCTCCTCGATCAGGTCTTGCTTGATCCGCAGACTCGAAGCCATGTCGTTGAAGGCGCTGCCGAGGTCGCCGAACTCGTCGCGCGAACTCTGCGGCACCTGCACGTCGAGATCCCCCTCCGCAACCCGATGCACGGCTCCGACGAGACGGTGGATCGGACGCGTGAACACCTGCGCGAGCAGGAGCGAGAGCAGCGAGACTCCGAGCAGGATGCCGAGCAGCGACAGCAGCACGTTGCGGGTGAAGACGTTGACCGGCTCGAACGCCTCTGCCGTGTCGATGCGCGCGATCACGACCCAGTCGAGCCCTTCGATCTCCAACGGCGCATAGGCCGTGACGCTGTCGCCGCCGATGAAGTCGCGTCCGACGACCGTGCCGCTCCGACCGGCCTGCGCTTCCTGCACGGCCTTGGTGTCGACCGGCTGCAGCAGCACGGTGCCCTTGATCGCAGCGATGCGGTCGACGATCGTCGGCGCCATGCCACCGCTGATGAGGCGCTTCGCGTAGTCGTCGGGATCCTCCACGAGCCGACGCGCGGTGCTGCGCATGAGGTCGTCCCGGCCGACCAGGTACACCTCGCCGGTATCACCGAGGCCCTGCGCCTTCCACCCCTCGCTCCCGGTCATCACATCGTTGATCGTGTCGATCGAGATCTGGAAAGCCATCGCGCCGGTGATGCCGTTGTCGTTCCCCACCGGCGATACGACCCACATCGCGGGCACGTTGAGGGAGGGGATCCAGCGGTCGAAGTCGGTGAGCACGACGGTGTTGACGGAGTTCGTCGCGATCGCTTCCGCATAGGCCTTCGAGAGAGCCGAGTCGCGATAGGGCCCGGTGAGGATGTTCGTCCCGAGTTCCACACCCTTGTAGGCCGAGAACGTGACGTCGCCGTCGGTGTTGAGCAGCAGCGCGTCTTCGTAGCCCGCCTCTTTGACCAGGCGAGTGAAGTAGTCGCCGTAGCGCTCGGTCGCGGCCGAGTAGCTGGTGCCGTCGCCGCTGTCATTCAAGTCCAGCTGCGCGTCGTAGTCGGCGTCGAAGTCCTTGTTGCCGAGGGCGTACTGCAGTTGCACGTATTGCCCGGCAGCGGACTCCGGGATGAACGCGGTGTCGCCGTATTCCTCACCCGAGCGCCCTTCGAGCTCGGGGATGAACACGTCTTGGTAGTAGCCCTCGAGCTCGGCACGCTGATTCTCGTCCAGCTCGACACCGGCGAGGTCGGCGAAGCCCGCGTTGACGGCCGCCGACATCGACTGGGCACTGAGGTTGCGGCTGTTGAGCGAGGCGTCGCGGCGCACGCTCTCGATCGCCGTCGTGATCTCGGCCGCCCTCATCGAGCGGATGGTGATCAGCTGGTCGACGGCCGAGTCGTGGAGCGGCTGCCGCCCGTTGACGAAGCCGATCGCTCCGACGATCACGGACGATACGAGGCTCACCCCCAGCAGCATGATGAGCAGCTTGGACTGGATGCTGAGGCCGGCTCGTCGGAACCTGGCCTTCTTCACTCCGGTCGTGCCGGCCGTGCCGCTGCTGTTTCCGCTCTCGCTCATCTGCCCCTCCGCCATGCGCGTGCTGCGTGAACGGTCCGACGATATCGATATATCGGTCCCGCGGTCTATGCCCGCAGACCACTACAGTTGCGACCGGAGGCGAAATGACGACCTGGTGGCCCTATCTGCGCATCGCCGCAGCCCTTCTCGGCACGGCGGCGCTCATCCGTCAGATCGCGCAGACGATCGGCAACGCCCAGGCATCGACCACGGAATGGGGAAGTCACATTCCCACGGTCGTCGCGAACTTCTTCAGCTACTTCACTGTGCTGTCGAATATCGGCGCCGTCGTCACCTTCACGCTCGGCGCGGTGTGGATGCTGCGCACCCGCGGCCGCACGGACCCCGAGCCCCGCTGGCTGGGCACCCTCTTCGCATGCGTCAGCACCTACATGATCGTCACGGGGATCGTCTACAACATCCTCCTGCGCAACATCCCGCTCGACGGGGTGTCGGAGGTGTGGACCAATGAGAGCCTGCACGTCATCATCCCGCTCGCGATGCTTCTCGACGTGCTGTTCGCACCGCGACGACGCGCCCTGCCATGGTCGGCGGTGTCTGTGGCTGCGATCTTCCCGATCATCTGGGCCGCCTACACGCTGATCCGCGCGAACTTCATCACGGCGCCACGCACCGGGGAACTCTGGTGGTACCCGTATCCGTTCCTGAATCCCCACACTGTGCCGGGCGGCTACCTCGGCGTCTCCGGGTACATCGTCGGCATCGCGATCGCGATCATCGCCGTCGCTGCCGGAGTCGTCTGGGTAGGCAGGCGTCGCGGAACCGAAGCCGCGCACGCCGCCTGACGACGACGCCCCTCGCACGCGAGACGGGCGGAGGGGCGTCGTCGATGCACTCGATACTCAAGCGGTGGCGAGCGCCTCACGGTCGTCGTCGCGCGGGAGCTCGGTGATGATCCGCGCCGCCTCAGTGGCATCAGGATCCACGTCGAGGTAGCGCTCGAGCGAGTCGTCGAGCTCTTCGAGCCACGGCGTGTGGTGCACGACGGCGATCGTGCCCGTCATGACCGACTCGTAGATGCGGTCACGATAGCCCATGATGTCGTCCTTCTTGTCGCGCTTCCACGCGAGGAAGATCTCGACGACCCGGTCGATGTCGAACTCCGGGTAGTCGGTGAGCTCGAGCAGATCGCGGATGTAATCGGCCTGGAAGCGGATCTCCGCCGAGGCCGAGTCGATCTGCCCGAAGCGCGTTCGCCACTCGGCGATGGATGCCGCGCGCTCCTGCTCGTCGGGCAGAGCGAGGCGGCCGAGGATCAGATCGCGCACGTACCAGGCCTGCACGTCGAACATGTTGAAGGTGAACCACTGGTCCTGCGCACCGAGGTACGTCAGACGCGGATTCCCCTGCCACACCACGCCCCGGTACAGGCCGTCGGGGTACACGTTGTTCGGCGATGACAGGGCCAGATCGTCGGGAAGGAACGGGTACTTGTGCAGGTATCCGGTGCACAGGATCACGGCGTCGACGTGCTTCGAGGTGCCATCGGCGAAGAAGGCGGTGCTGCCCTCGAAGCGCTCGACGACCGCCCGCTCCTCGATGCCATCGGGCCAGTCGTAGCCCATGGGCGCCGACCGGAAGCTCGCCGTCACCGATCGGGCGCCCATCTTGAATGCCTGGCTGCCGATGTCTTCGGCCGAGTAGCTCGCGCCGATCACGAGCACGTCCTTGTCTTCGAAGGCCTCAGCGCCTCGGAAGTCGTGGGCGTGGCTGATGTAACCGGGGAACGTCTCGATACCGGGGAAGTCCGGCGCGTTCGGGAAGGAGAAGTGACCGCTGGCGATGATCACCCGGTCGAACTCCTCCACCGTCGACTCGCCGGTGGGCAGGTCTTCGCTGGTGAGCGTGAAGACCTCGCGCTCGCTGTCGAACTCGATCCAGCGCACCACGGTCTGGAAACGGATGAGCTCGCGCACATCGCTCTTCTCCAGGCGGCCGGCGATGTAGTCCCAGAGCACCGGGCGCGGCGGGTAGGACGAGATGGGACGACCGAAGTGCTCGTCGAAGCTGTAGTCGGCGAACTCCAGCGCCTCCTTCGGACCGTTCGACCACAGGTTGCGGTACATGCTGGAGTGCACCGGTTCACCGAACTCGTCGAGGCCCGTGCGCCAGGTGAAGTTCCACTGTCCGCCCCAGTCGGCCTGCTTCTCGAAGCAGACCAGCTCGGGGATCTCCGCCCCCGCGCGGGCCGCGGACTCGAAGGCCCGCAGTTGCGCCATGCCCGAGGGGCCGGCGCCGATGATCGCTACTCGTTCTCTACTCGTCACGTATTGTCCTCATACTCTTCAGTCATGTATCGGCGCGGCCGCATCCGAGCGAGGAACAGTTCTGTCCCGGCGGGAGCGGAAGTGCTCGACCTGCCCGGAACGCGGCTGCTCTTCGACGTTATCAGGGTCGGCCGTCGGCGCCTGCGGTGAGGACTGCGAGCGAAGGTCAGATGCCGGGGAAGCGCTGGATGTTCGACTCGACCCACTCGCGCAGGCTCTGCAGGGGCTTCGCAGCATCGGCGCCGAGCCCGGTCAGCGAGTACTCCACACGCGCCGGCACCTCGGCGAAGATCTCGCGGGAGACGAGGTCGCGGTCTTCGAGCCGTCGCAGGCACGACGTCAGCACCTTCGGGCTGATGCCCTCGAGCTTCCTCTTGAGTTCTCCGAATCGCATCGGTCCGCCTTCGAGCGCTCCGAGGATCAGCGCGCTCCACTTGTCGGCGAGCAGATCGAGGATGCCACGGCACGGGCACTGCGCGTCGTAGACATCGTGAGGCGTGCCGACGGCGCAACTACTGAGGGAGGTCATCGGGTCATGGTATCCGAAAGTTACCAGCGCCCCTTGCGGGTAACTGCTCCCCTTCGAGTAGTAATGAGGTCGCGGCACTCCCGCCGTGCTCAGCCACCCGACACGAGGACCACATCATGGCTTCACGTTCATCAGATCCGCTCTACAGTCTCGCGATCCTGCGCGCACGCCCCGACCACAGAGACGAACTGCTCGCCGCCCTGCAGCGATTGATCGAGCCGACCAGAGCAGAGCCCGGCAACCAGGATTACGTGCTGTTCGAGTCACGCAGCGAACCTGGAACGTTCTACATGCGCGAAGCCTTCGACGACCAGGCCGCACTCGACACCCACTTCGCGACTCCGCATTTTCAGGCCTTCGCCAAGGGAGTCGATGCGCTGCTCGCCTCGCCTCTCGAACTCCTGTTCCTCGACCGGCGGTCGGAGTAGCCGCACGTCGCAGGAACGGTCTATGACGCGAAGATCTGAGAGATGCAATCATCCGCTGGAGGTACGACCTCGGTACCTCGGGCTGATGCCGACCTGCTGAGGCTCGTCCTAGCGTTGATGGCATGTCAACCAGCGTCTCCACTCCAGTTTCCGCCGCGCCGTCAGAGCCCGCGACGTCCACCGTGAAGGGCACGGTCAGCCTCGTTCTCGGGATCTGCTCCCTGTTCGCCGGCTGGACGTTCTTCGTCCCCATCGTCGGCCTCATCCTCGGGATCGTCTCGCTGCGAGGAGAGCCGCGCGCACGCACTCAGGCGGCATGGGGGATCGCCCTCAACGCGATCGCCATGAGCATCTGGGTCATCCTGACGATCCTCGCTCTCGCATTCGGATGGATCGCAGCCACCACGACGATCTTCGGCCAGTGACGACTCTGTTGCCAGGACCCGCGCGCCGAATGAAGGTGTGGGCACCGGACGAGGTGGCGTGGGAGTAGGACGCAGACACGACGACTACCCTGGCTGGGGGGAGAAGCGCCATGCTCCCCAGGAGGAGAGAGCATGCAAGATCTGAACGCCGCATCCCCGCAGCCCGCGGCACCGCCGCCTCCGCCCGCTCCCGCGCAGGCCCCCGCACCGGCCGCCGCTGCTCCCGCGAACAGCGCACCGACCGACGCCGAGATGGCCAGGGCCTCCGAGGTGCTGCGGATCATCTCCACCTCTTACTCCGCGAAGATGGTCGGCCAGGACCGGCTGCGAACGAGCCTGCTGGTGTCGCTCATCGCCGGCGGCCACATCCTGCTCGAGAGCGTCCCCGGCCTCGCCAAGACCACCGCGGCCAGCACCCTCGCCGACACGGTGAAGGCGCGGTTCAAGCGCATCCAGTGCACACCCGACCTGCTGCCGAGCGACATCACCGGCAGCCAGATCTACGACGCGGCGACGGGCTCGTTCCGCACCGTGCTCGGTCCGGTGCACGCGAACTTCGTGCTGCTCGACGAGATCAACCGCTCCAGCGCGAAGACGCAGAGCGCCATGCTCGAGGCCATGCAGGAGCATCAGACGACGATCGGCGGCGAGATCCACCACCTGCCGAAGCCGTTCCTCGTGATCGCGACACAGAACCCGATCGAGCAGGAGGGCACCTACGAACTGCCCGAGGCGCAGATGGACCGCTTCCTGCTCAAGGAGATCGTCGAGTACCCGAGCCCCGCCGAGGAGCTCGAGGTGCTCAGCCGCATCGACTCCGGCGTGCTCGACCCCGATCGGCACGTGGCCGGCGCCGTCAGCCTCGACGACGTGCGCCTCCTGCAAGACGTCGCGAGCCGCATCTACGTCGATGCCGCGATCCGCAACTACATCGTGTCGATCGCCTATGTCACCAGGAACCCCGCGCCGTACATCGGCGAAGAGCGTGCCCGCTTCATCAAGTACGGCGCGAGCCCGCGTGCGAGCATCGCCTTCCTGCAGGCTTCCCGGGCGCTGGCCCTGCTCAAGGGGCGCTCGCACGTGCTGCCGGAAGACATCCGCGAACTCCGGCATCTCGTGCTCCGCCACCGCGTGCTCCTGACCTTCGAAGCCGATGCCGAAGGTGTGCGCAGCGAAGAGATCATCGACCAGATCTTCGCGTCGGTTCCCACCCCCTGACCGCTCCGATGGCCAGCCTGATCACGCAGGTGAAGAGCAAGCTCTTCATCCACTCGACGCGCAAGTCGCTGCACGCGCTCGACGGCGCCTATGCGTCGCTGCTGCACGGGCGGAGCCTCGACTTCGAAGACCTGCGCAAGTACGAGTACGGCGATCAGGTGCGCGACATCGACTGGCGGGCGACCGCACGGTTGGGCACGCCCCTGGTCAAGCGCTCGCGTGCGACGCGCATGCACACCGTCCTGTTCGTGGTCGACACCGGCCGCTCGATGTCGGCTCTCGCCGCCGACGAGCAGTCGAAGAAGCAGCTGGCGATCCTCGCGACCGGTGTGCTCGGCGTACTGACCCTGCGCCACGGCGACGACTTCACCACGGTCTACGGCGATTCGTCGAAGGTGCGCCGACTCGCGCCAGGCCGCAGCGAGGGCGCGCTCGAGCATGCCCTGCGGACCATCGATCGGGCCATCGACGAAAGCAGCGCTCCGAGCGACCGCGACGCCCTCCTGTCGTTCGTCACCCGCACGATCTCCCGCCGCATGATCGTGGTCGTGATCACCGATGAAGCCCCCGTGACGAGCGAGACCGAGCGGATGCTGAGGCGCCTGCGCGTGCAGCACGACGTGCTGTGGCTCACCGTGCGCGACGCGGATCCGGTGCTCGACCATGCGACCGGACGCATCCGCAGCGACGTCGACAGCCGCTGGCAGGTGCCGGGCTTCGTGCAGGGCGACCGCGAGATCGTGCAGGAGCTGACAGCGCAGCGCGAGGCCGATGCCGCACATCTCGCCGAACTCCTCACGCGCATGGAGATCAGCCACTCGACGCTGGACGGGCAGGACGACGCCGTCACGCAGCTGCTGCAGCTGCTGAATCGGAGGTCGAATGCCCGGCTCTGACGAGCTCTACCCGCCGGCGCAGTACGGCTGGGGCTGGATGCTGCTCGCATTCGGCATCCTGGCTCTCCTGATCGCCGGTGCCTGGCTGCTGATCGTGCTGACCCGGCCTCGCCGCGCCCTGTCCTTCGCGGACGAGAATGCCGGGCAGGCGCCCCTGGTCATCGACGTGCTCTCGCAGCTGCGCACCGAGTATCTGACACGCATCCAGCAGATCGAGACCGACTACACCGAACGCCGCCTCTCCGCCCGACAGGCGAACCTCGAGCTGAGTCGGGTCGTTCGAACCTTCGTGAACGAGTACAGCGGCCTGGAGGCTCCGGTGCTCGCACTCGACGACCTCGTGGCACGCGGCGTGCATCCCGCCCTCGTCGATGCGCTGGGCAGGCACTACTACCCGAGCATCTTCCGTCCGGGACCGGTGATCGATCCGGTGGCCGGGGCCGAAGCCGCCAGGACGGTGGTGCGCACGTGGCACTAGCGAACGTCTGGATGCTGGTGGCCGCGGCAGCCGTCGTACTGGTCGCGCTGGCCATCGGCCTCGTCGTCGGATTCCGGCGGAACGGGCGAGCCCGTGGTGGCGACGCCGCACGCATCGCCCGCGCGGAACGCCTGCGCACGCTGCCGACCTTCCGTCGGGCGCTTGCACGTCGCGCGATCGCACTCTCCGGCATCCTCGCCCTGGGAGCGACCGCCGCGATCGTCGCCGGTGTCGTCGCCGCGCGGCCGATGTCGGCACAGACCATCCAGCCCGTCAACACGAGCCGCGACATCATGCTGTGTCTCGATGTCTCCGGCTCCATGACCGAGGTCGACGTCGAGGTGCTGACGGTCTTCGACGAACTGTTGGACAGCTTCGAGGGCGAGCGGATCGGCCTGACCATCTTCAACAGCTCGCCCGTGCAGATCTTCCCGCTGACCGATGACTACGACTTCATCCGCGAGCACCTGGAGAGCATCACCCAGAGCTTCGATTTCGGAGATGCGGTGCCGGAGCACTGGATCGGCACGCTCAACGGCAACGGCGCATCCTTGATCGGCGACGGGCTCGCGGCGTGCACGATGGGCTTCGACCGCCCCGACGACGACCGCTCGCGATCGGTGATCTTCGCCACGGACAACGAGGTCAACGGCGCCTCGATCGTGACGCTCGAGGAAGCAGCCGCCTACGCCGCCTCGAAGGACGTGCGCGTCTTCGCGTTGAACCCGGTGCAGGGCAAGGATGCCGACGTCAGCGCAGAGCTCACCGCCGCGGCCGAGGCGACGGGCGGCGCCGCATTCGGACTGCGCGACACGACGACCGTCTCCGACATCGTCGCCCAGGTGCAGGAGCAGGAGGCGACCGAGCTGCGCGGCGAAGCACAGGTGGTCTGGACCGACACCCCGAACCTGTGGATCGTGCTGCTCTCGATGTGCCTGCTCGCCTTCGTCGTGGTGCTGTGGAGGGTTCGACTGTGATCTTCCAACCCGTGCTCGATCCGCTCCTGATCGCACTGCTGACAGCGCCCGTCGTCGCCCTCGCCATCTGGGTCCTGGTGCGGCCTCCGAAGTCGGCCGGCGTCGCGGTCACCGACCCCCGTGCGCTCACCGGTCACCGCGCGTTGTGGGCGATGCGTCTGCTGCTGGTGCTCGCCTGCTGCACGATGCTGCTGCGCCCCGGCATTCCGGGCGGAGCCACCGAGACGCTCGCGACCGACACCGACATCGTGCTCGTCGTCGACACCACAGCGAGCATCGTGGCGGAGGACTGGGGCGACGGCGAACCGCGACTCGACGGCATCCGCGAAGACGTGCGGGCGCTCGTCGAGGAGTACCCGGGAGCACGCTTCGCGCTCATCACCTCGGATGCGGCAGCCGAGCTGCGCATGCCGCTGACCACCGACACCACGGCATTGATGGGCTCGCTCGAAGTATTGCGCCCCGAGGTCACCAGCCAATCGCGCGGAAGCTCGATCGGCATCGCGGCACCTCTGCTGTCGGAGACCCTCGCCTCGGCGGCCGAGTCATCGCCCGACCGCTCGCGCATGGTCTTCTACTTCGGCGACGGAGAGCAGACCGTCGAAACACCGCCGGAGTCGTTCAGCTCGAGCGAGAAGTACACGGATTCCGGAGCGGTGTTCGGCTACGGCACCGCCGAAGGCGGTCCGATGCGCATCACGACGGGCGGCATCTCAGATGAGAGCGGCGACTACATCCAGTACCAGGGTGCCGACGCTCTCTCGGTGATCGACGAGACGAACCTCGAAGCGATCGCGGGTCAGCTCGGAGTCGAGTACGAACTTCGGACGGCGGACACCACGCCCACCTTGCCGGAGGCCCCCTCGACCACTACCACCTCCGCTGGGTCAGGCGAGGTCGGAAACGTCACCGAGCTGTACTGGATCGCAGCTCTCGTCGCCCTCGCCATCCTCGGCGTCGAGCTCACCCGCGCCGCGATGCTGATCGCGAGGCTCCGACGGCTGCGCGCACCGCGAGAAATCCACAGGACACAGGCGGGCGGCTAGCTCTCAGGAAGCCCGCTAGCCCGGCTGCTATTGTTTTACCGGTCGCGGACTGTCTTGGTCGCGACGGGGGTTCGCAGTCGTGAACCGATCGCGGAGATCGTGAGCTTGGGGAAGCTCCAGCGGTCCGGATCACACTGCGATGTCGTGTCGGCGTACGCGTCGGCATCAGATGACTGGGGAAGCAGAACATGGGGATGAAACGAGCACTGAAGCGCGCCCGCAAGGGAGCAGTCGGGTCCATCGTCGGAGTGCTGGTCGTGGCGGGACTCGTCTCGTTCGGCGGCGGAGCCGCCACAGCGGCCGACACACCACCGACGTTGCCACCTCTGCTGCAGCGTGACGACAACGTCGTGACGTCGGATCCGATCCCGACCGTGCAGATCGACAACGGCTACGTCTGGGCCCAGACGACCATCGGCTCGACCGTGTACGCCGTCGGCAAGTTCGACAACGCCCGCGAGCCGAAGGCGAAGCCCGGCACCGCGCTCACCGCGCGGTCGAACGTACTCGCGTACGACATCAACACCGGCGCGCTCCTGCCGTTCGCGCCGACGGTCAACGGTGTGATCAAGGCCGTCGCCGCCTCTCCCGACGGCAGCCGCATCTACATCGGCGGCTCGTTCAACAAGGTCAACGGCAAAGACCGCTGGAACATCGCCGCGATCGACGCGAAGACCGGCGAGCTCGTCCCCGGCTTCGTCCCCGCCATCGGCGGATCAGGCGTGTATGCCCTGACGACCTCCGGCACCACCGTCTACGCCGGGGGTCTGTTCACGCAGGCCAACGGCACCGCGAGGAAGAACCTCACCGCCTTCGACACCACCAACGGCAAACTCCTCCCCTGGGCGCCTCAGACCGACCAGCAGGTCGACGCCTTGGTGATGGACCCGGCCGGGACCGACACGATCATCGGCGGACGCTTCTCGCAGATCAACGGCGACACGGGGCTGCGCGGCATCGGTGCCGTCGACAAGGCCACCGGCGCAGTCGACACCGCGTGGGAGCTTCCCGACACGGTCAAGAACGGTGTCGGCACGGGCCCTTCCGCCGGAAAGTCCGGGATCTTCGGCCTGGCGACCGACGCCACCGGCGTCTACGGCACAGGCTGGGCATACGCGAACGCCGATGTCGCCAACCTCGAAGGCACGTTCGCTGCCGAGGCCGGGACCGGCAAGGTCCGCTGGATCGCGGACTGCCTCGGTGACCACTACGGCGTCTACTCCACCGGCAAGGTCGTCTACACCACCAGCCACACTCACGCCTGCGGCACCATGGGCCTGCACCCGGAGCAGTCCCCGCGCACGCACCGCTACTCCGAGGCCTTCACCGCCGACGCGCGCGGGACGCTCGGGACTCAGCCGGCGACGCCTCAGTACAAGGACTGGGCCGGAACGCCCGCGCCCTCTCCCTACGTGTGGACGCCCGACTGGGCTGTCGGTACCACGACCGGACTCGGCCAGGCCGGGTTGTCGATCACCGGCACGGGCAACATGATCTCCATCGGCGGCGAGTTCCGCTCCGTCAACAACGGACAGTTCGAAGGACTCGTCCGCTTCTCGACCACACCCCCGGGCGGCGCGAAGGACGGCCCCCGCCTCTCGGGTGACAAGTGGGTTCCGACCGCGCGCTCGTTCGTGCCCGGGCGGGTGAAGGTGTCGATCCCCGCGAACTGGGATCGTGACGACCTGACCCTCTCCTATGAGCTGCGTCGCGCAGGCAGCACCGCCCCCGTAGCCACCACGTCTCTGGACTCGACCTGGTGGAACACGCCCGCGCTCACCCTCGAAGACACGACGGCTGCGGTCGGCTCGCAGCAGCAGTACACGGTCGTCGCCAAGGACAGCGCCGGCAACACCGTCTCGAGCCAGGCAGTGACCGTCACGGTGACCGCCGAGGCCTCGTCTTACACCGACGCCGTGATCGCCGACGACCCGCAGCTCTACTATCCCTTGGGAACCGCACCGCAGGACTGGGCCGGGGCGAA
Organism: Microbacterium sp. MYb54; assembly: GCF_002979515.1. GTDB lineage: Bacteria > Actinomycetota > Actinomycetes > Actinomycetales > Microbacteriaceae > Microbacterium. The sequence continues at coordinate 146,363 of NZ_PCPA01000008.1, forward strand.
CACACCGGTGTTCGGCTCTGGCGTCTCGTCGTCCGAATCGGGGGTCAAGAACACGGTGACGGGCGCATCGTCGCTCAACGGCACGGCAGACGGTCGCATAGCCGCGAGCAGGAAGACGCCGGCACCCGCCGCATTCTCGACCGAGACCTGGTTCAAGACGTCGACGAAGTCGGGCGGACTCCTGGTCGGGTACGGAAGCGCCGGGTCAGGCGACTCGGGGAACTACGACCGCAACATCTACATGACCGATGACGGACGTCTCATCTTCGGCGTCTACAGCAACGGGACGAAGATCGTCCAGACGAGCTCGGCGTTCAACGACAACAAGTGGCATCACGTCGTCGCGACACAGGGCGCAGAGGGCATGAAGCTGTTCGTCGACGGCGAGCTGGCCGGTTCGCTCGCCGGGGTCACCCAGGCCCAGAACTACACCGGGTATTGGCGAGTGGGCGGCGACGTCCTCTCCGGATGGGCGTCGGCACCGAGCTCCAAGAACTTCACCGGGGCGCTCGATGAGGTCGCCGTGTACGCGAAAGCGCTGAGCGCTGCGCAGGTCAAGACGCACTACAGCGTCGGCACCGGACTCCAGGCGCCCACCGCCGACTACACGGCGGCGACGGCGAATCTCGATGTGAGTTTCGACGCCGGTGCCTCGGTGGCCGCCGGGTCAGCCACGGTCTCCGACTACCGCTGGGAGTTCGGCGACGGATCGGCTGCCGCGACGGGAAAGACCTCGTCGCACACCTACGCGAAGGCCGGTATCTACAAGGCCAAGCTCACGGTCACGGACAGCAACGGCCTGGTGTCGTCGGTCGAGAAGTCGATCACCGTCCAGGGGCCCAACGTGGCGCCCACCGCGTCCTTCTCGCTCTCCGGAAAGGAGTTGGCGGTCACGGCCGACGCTTCGGCGTCGTCCGACTCCGATGGCACCATCAAGACCTACAGCTGGAACTGGGGCGACGGCACGACCGGCGAGGGCGCGAAGGCGAACCACGCCTACGCGACGGCCGGCACGCGCACCGTCACCCTCACCGTGACCGACAATCTCGGCGGCGTGGCGACCGCCACCAGGGAGGCCGTCGTGACGGCGCCCGCACCCCTCGCCAGCGATGAGTTCGATCGCACTTCCGGCCCCGGCTGGGGCACCGCGGCCGTAGGCGGCGCCTGGAAGATCACAGGAGGTTCGTCGGCGACGGCCACCGTCGCCGACGGAACCGGGAAGATGAATCTGGCCGCGGGCGACACTCGGCACGCGACCCTGAACACGCCGTCGATTCCGAATCCGGCTCTCGAGACGACGTTCCGGATCGATCAGCCCCCCGCTACGGGTGGTACTTACATCGGCGTCATCGCACGTGACTCGACCGCCGGGAGGTACCTCGTTCGCGCCTGGCTCCGCTCGGATGGGAGCGTCTGGCTCGTCGCACACCGCGACGGCACCGTCTTGCAGACCCAGGCCGTGTCCGGTCTCGCCTTCGCGGCGAACACCTCTTACACGCTCAAGGTCACGGTGACGGGCACCGCGCAGGCGTCGATCAAGGCGAAGATCTGGGCGACCGGAGCGACGGAGCCGACCGACTGGCAGCTCAAGGCGACGGACAACGCCCCTCTGCAGCCGGCAGGCGGGGTCGGCCTGAGCGGCAACCGCTCGGGCAGCTCCACGGCTGCCACGAGCGTGTCCTTCGACTCCTTCCGCGTCACCGCGGCCGAGTAGCACGCACATCGACCGCTCGTGGGAACGAGCGCGCTCAGCCGACCTCGGGCATCCCGAGGTCGGCTGAGCGGCATCAAGAGGTTGCGCGGATAGGATGTTCAGCGCTTCGTCGTGCCGCTTCGAGGACCACTCTTCTCCAGCCGCGCGGTCGACGACTGTGAGGGGGTGAGGCGTGACCGGCCCTTCGACACGCCCCGATACGGCGGCCGCTGGATCCCCCCCGGCCGAACGCGCTGCCGCGCTTCTGCGGTCCAACCGTCGGCGCCGCAGCATCCGCAGATGGGTCGCGATCGGGACGCTCCCGCTCACACTGGCCGCCCTGTTCTTCGTGGGCAAGCTCCTGACGATGTACGCCTTCGCCCACCAGGCCATCACCGCCTACGTGGCCGATGACTTCGCCGGGTCGGAGGCATCCGCGCGCGGACAGGAGTTCCTGAACTGGTTCGAGCCCTTCAAGGCGCCGTTCAACGTCGGCACGGCGCTCGGCGCGGCAGAGCAGCTGCCGCAAGCACGGGTCCAACTCGAAGAGGCGCTCGACCTCGCGACGGGACTGGAGGTGTGCGGGGTGCGGATCAACCTCGCACTCGTCGTCGAGCGCATGGGCGACGCCGCGCGCGCCGACGGCGACGGTGCGACCGCCGCGCAGCTCTACGGCGAGGCGCTGACGATCACCGTCGAGACCCCGGAGGCGTGCCGCAGCGAAGAGGCCGAGCAGCAGTCCTCCGATCCGCAGCGCGACATGTCGGATTCACTCGACAGCACCGAAGATCGGCTGAAGCAGAAACAGCAGCAGCAAGATCAGGAGCAGCAGCCCCAGCCGCAGCCCGGAGAGGGAGACCAGCCCTCCGAGGACAAGCTGAAGGGCCTCCAGGACAAGCTCGAACAGGGCACGCAGGAACGCGATCAGCAGCAGGGCGACGACCCCGGCGGTTCGGGAACGGAAAAGCCGTGGTGATGGATCACGAGAAGCAGCGGGCGCGCTACCTCGCCGGCACCGAGGGTGCACCACCCCTCCCTCCGCCCGGTGGCTACCGCGGCGCACGACGCGATGTCACAGGGTCCAGACCGACTCCTGCGACCGCGACACTCGCACCCGACGACGCTGCGAAGAAGCCGGCGAACGCCCTCGGCTGGGTCGCCCTCACCGGGGCCATCCTGTTCGCACTGATCCTCCTCGGCACACTCGTCGCCGGTGGCACCGACATCCTCTACGGCGTCACGATGCTCGCGCTGCAACTCCTGGTGGTCGCCACTGTCATCGCCGCGCTGTTCACCACCAGGGGGCGGATGCTCGGAGCGATCGCGCTCGTCGTGACGATCCTGTTCAACGTCGCAACGGTCGGCGGCATGAGCGCCCTCCAGACCTCGGCATCGGGTAACTACGAGGGCACGAAGACCGCCGCCCAGAAGCATGCAGAGGCGTACCCGGGGATCAAGGGCACCGACACCCAGCAGACGCTCACCCAGCAGTCCCTCGAAAAGGTGCGTGCGCAGTCCGAGGCGATGTTCGCCGACATCCGCACGCGACTCACCGAGGAGTTCGGCTACACGTGGATGCAGGTGGGCGACGAAGATCTGCGCCCCGAACGCAACGGCTACGGCGGCGAGTCGATGCTGGTCGAGTACACCTCGGCTTCCTGGGCGACGAACGAGCCCATCCAGGACTACGACCGCAAACTCGACGTCATGGCGGTGATCAGCGAGGTCGTGGTCCAGCACGGGTTGTGGGATCTGTATTCCTTCAACGATCCGAAGATGTCCGGAATCGACCCCACGATGATCACGAAGCTCTACGGCAGCGACGACCCGCGCACGCAGACGACCTGGGAGTACTACACCGAGAACTTCCCTGATCCGCTCCGCTTCTACGCAAGCATCTACGACCTCTCCAACGATCCCGACGGTGGGTTCCTGGCGGCGCGAGAGGCGCAGAACGCCCGTACGGGTGAGCCGCGCGAGGGACTGCAGCTGACCGTGATCGCGAGCGGGGTGCTCAGCGAGGCAGACCGGGCGGAGTTCGAGTCGAAGCTGCAGGAGTACCCGGGCTTCGAGTGAGCCGCGGGCGAGACACTCAGGACCCGAGCGTCAGCAGCATCCGCGCGAGCACGTAGCGGGCATGCCCGCGGGACGAGCGCGGGTCGTACCCCAGGATCTCGACGAGCGCCGTCAACCGCTCCTGCACGCTCGAGTGGTGTCGTCCGAGACGCTGGGCCGCGGCGCGCACGCTCTGCTCCTCGGTGACGGCGTCGAGAAGCTCCCTGCTGCGGTCGTCGAGGCCGGCGAGCGCAGCGGCATCCGGGTGGAGGGGACCCGACTCGGCGGCCTCTGCGACGAGCAGCATCGCCCCGAGGTCGGCGGCATCGACCACGGGTTCCGCCGGACTTGTCAGGCGCACCGCGACCAGGGCGGACGACCACGACTCGGGGAGCCGCTCACCCGGGCCCGCGACCCCGAGCCCCAGGCGCAGGCCTGCGTTCTCGGACCAGGCCCGCACGGCATCCGTCTCGGCATCCAGGATCGTCGCCCGAGTGAGGCCATGCCGGGTGGCGACCACGGCCGAGGGATGCTGCGGCAGCGGCGCCGGATCGGGAGGTGAGGCGACAAGCCGCAGCCCCATCGCTGTGAGGCGGAGCCGCGGCAGCGCTGCGGCCCTCTCCTCCACGCCGGCAAACGAGCTGATGGCGAGTTCGACAGCGCTCTCCGGACCGACCGAACGGCGCGCGCGGATGATGCCGAGGGCGAGACTGAGCCGTTCGAGGATCATCGCGTCGTTGGTATGCGCGTCGCCATCGCGCTCGATCCAGGTGATGGCATCCGGGCCGCTCGCTCGCACGGGCCAGGAGTGAGATGGCTCGACCGGATCGATGCGCACGCCGTCGGCCCGCACGCGCACGATCTGTCGACCGTCGCGCTGCCCGACGGTCGCCCCGCTCAGCACCGCCGCGCCGCGCAGCATGCTCTCGACCCCCACGGAGCGGGCGACGAGAGCGTCGAAGTAGGTGACGACCTTGAGCGTCTCGCTGGCGTCCGGGTCGAGGGCGGTGAGACGCCCCAGCAGATCTTGCATGTCGGGCTCCATCGCGCGGGGGGATTCCACCCTACGGGGTCGATACGCGACCCCGTAGGGTGAGGCGGATTCAGGAGAGCAGGCGGTTCACCCAGTTGTCGCGCGCGGCGAGCATGGCCTGCGCGACCGCGGCGTGAGGGGCGAACATGTCGAAGCCGTGGAACCCCCCTGCCCACACGTGCAACTCGGCCTGCACCCCGGCTTCCCAGAGCCTCGTGGCGTAGGCGACATCCTCGTCTCGGAACACCTCGGCGCTCCCGCAGTCGATGAACGCGGGCGGCAGTCCACTCAGGTCGGTCGCTCGTGCCGGGGCGGCGTAGATCGACACGTCGTCCGTTCCCGTGCGCTCACCGAGGAGGGCCGTCCAACCCGTCACGTTCGACCCACGGTCCCAGACCCCGATCCCGTCGATCTGCCGCGTCGACACCGACTCGTCGCGGTCGTCGAGCATCGGGTAGATGAGCAGCTGTCCGATCAGCTCGGGGCCCTTCCGGTCACGGGCGAGCAGGGCGGTGCCCGCGGCCAACCCACCACCGGCGCTGCCGCCGCCGATCAACAGCCGCGACAGGTCGATGCCGAGTTCGCCGGCGTGCTCGGCGGTCCACAGCAGGCCCGCGTAGCAATCCTCGACGGGGTACGGGTCGGGGAACTCGGGGGCGAGCCGGTACTCGACGGTGACGATCACCCCGTTGAAACGCTCGGCCCAGTCGAGGAAGCCGACGACTCCGAGCCAGCGGTTGCCGATGATCATGCCGCCGCCGTGGGTGTGGAAGAAGCCGGGGCCCGTGCCCGTACGACCCTCCTTCTCGATCACGGAGACGACGATCTCGTCGCCGCCGTGGCCGGCGATCGTGACATCACGCCTGGCGAAACCCCGCTCGGCGAGTACGACGAAGATCTCCTCGTCGCCGCTCACCGGCGACTGGCGCAGCAGCGGGATCATCTCGGGCGTCAGCGTCGACGGCAGCTGGTCGCCGACGAGGGCGAGAGCGGCCTCGAGCTCGGGATCGAAGGGCGGTCGCGCCAGGGTCGTGTCAGTCATCAGAACTCCTTTGTCCTCGGCCGCCATCGCAGCGGCGTTCCGTCAGCCTCCCGCACGCCGCAAACGAGAGTAACCCGCCAGCCGAGGCCGATCCTGTGCCCTCCGTCCGCCGGGTGGCGGGTGATGGCGGAAAGGGCCGGGAGGTTCTGAGGCTCAGGATGCGAGGGCGAGGCCCGCGGCGAGCGCGAAGCCCAGCACGGTCGCAAGTCCCGTCGACTCCTTGGCCTTGGACTGCGCCTCGGGGATCATCGAGTCGACCAGCATCACGAGCAGCGCACCCGCCGCGAAGCCGCTTGCCGCCGAGCGGAACTCGTCGCCGGTGATGCTCGCGAGACCGAAGCCCGCGACGGTGGCGACCGCGCAGATCACGGTCACGCCCGCCCAGAGCAGCAGCACTCGCGACTTCGCCATGCCACCTTCTAGCAGGTCGGCTGCCGAGCCGATCGACTCCGGCAGGTTGGAGACCAGGATGGCGACCACGAGCGCGATGCTCACCGGCTCACCGGATGCGAGCCCGATGCCGAGCACCAGCTGCTCGGGGATGCCGTCGAGCAGAGCCCCGACTGCGAGCTGGCCTCCGCCCGCCTGTTCCTTGGTCTTCGCGGCGCGCGCATCGAGGATGCGGTCGGCGATGTAATAGCTGAGCGCACCGGCCGCGACGCCGACCACGAGCGGGATGGGACCGGCGAGATCGAGCCCCTCTTCCCAGAGCTCGAACGCGATCGAAGCCATCAGCGCGCCCGCACCGAATCCGAGCACGATGCCGAGCCAGCGCGGCGGCCACTTCCGCAGCAGCGCGAGCACCGCGCCGATGAACAGCGGCGCCGCCGCGACCAGACCCCACAGGACTGCTCCACCCATGTCCGACCTCCGTGGGGCCTACTCTCCCACCACTGCGGCGCTCTGCCTGCGCGACATCGGCGAAAGCGGAGACGTGTCGCCCGCCCATCGGCGCGTCGCGCATCGGCACCCCCGCCCCGCAGGCGCGCCTCCTCCGTTCTCGCGCCAGCTCACGCTCGACTACGCCACGAAGATGCCGTTCAGTCGGAGTAGTCGGCGTTCGGGGTGACGAACGTCGCCGTAACCGATATGAAGCACCCGCATCACCTCGCGACGCGCCATTCGAATGGTAGTGTCATGGCATGAAGGCAACCATGGACAAGGCAGGACGGATCGTCATCCCCGCTGCGCTCCGCGAGCGGGTCGGATTGATCCCCGGTCCGGTCGATCTCATCCTCGACGGCAACGGCATCCGCATCGAGATCGACGCCCCCGACAACCTCATCGAGAAGGACGGGCGTCTCGTCATCACGGGCGGACCGACGCTCACGGTGGACGACGTCCGGGAGCTGCGACTTGCCGATCAGCGCTGATCTCGTCCTCGACACGAGCGCCGCGATCGCGCTGGTTCATGACAGGAATCCCGCGCACGAACGTGTGCTCGAACTCACGCAGGATCGCGTGCTCGGCCTCGCCGGGCACGCGGCCATCGAGGCCTATTCAGTGCTGACGCGTATGCCCGGTGCAGCGCGCGTCAGTCCCGATCGCGCGCGAGAGATCATCGAGCGATCCTTCCCTGTTTTCGCGCCGCTCTCCGCCGCATCGGCCAAGACCGCGATCACGACTTTCGCCGACGCCGGCATCGCCGGAGGGTCGGTCTACGACGGACTCGTCGGTCTGGCCGCACGAGACGCAGCCGTCCCGCTCCTCACGTGCGATCGACGCGCCATGGGCACCTATGCCGCGTTGCGGGTCGAAGTCCTCCTCGCCTGAAGCCCCCTCGCACGCGATGAGGCGAGACGGGGCGACACGCCGCCCGCGGATAGACTGGGAGTCATGTCCAAGGTCCTCCAGTCCCTGCCCGTCGGCGAGCGCGTCGGCATCGCCTTCTCCGGAGGACTCGACACCTCCGTCGCCGTCGCGTGGATGCGCGAGAAGGGCGCCGTTCCCTACACGTACACCGGCGACCTCGGCCAGTACGACGAAGACGACATCGCATCGATCCCCGGCCGCGCGCTGGAGTACGGCGCCGAGGCCTCGCGCCTGATCGACTGCAAGACCGCGCTGGTCGAAGAGGGCTTCGTCGCCCTCTCCTGCGGCGCCTTCCACATCCGCTCCGGCGGCAAGACCTACTTCAACACGACGCCCCTCGGCCGCGCGGTCACCGGCACCATGCTGGTGCGCGCCATGAAGGAGGACGGCGTCGACATCTGGGGCGACGGCTCCACCTACAAGGGCAACGACATCGAGCGGTTCTACCGCTACGGCCTGCTCGCCAACCCCCGCCTGCGCATCTACAAGCCGTGGCTCGACGCCGACTTCGTCACCGAGCTCGGCGGCCGCAAGGAGATGAGCGACTGGCTCGTCGCCCGCGACTTCCCGTACCGCGACTCGGCGGAGAAGGCCTACTCGACCGACGCGAACATCTGGGGTGCGACGCACGAGGCGAAGACGCTCGAGCACCTGAACGTCTCACTCGAGACCGTCGACCCGATCATGGGCGTCAAGTTCTGGGATCCGTCCGTCGCGATCGAGACCGAAGACGTCACCGTCACGTTCGAGGCCGGTCGCCCCGTCGCGATCAACGGCGTCGAGTACAGCGACCCGGTGGCCCTGGTCATGGAGGCCAACACGATCGGCGGACGCCACGGCCTCGGCATGAGCGACCAGATCGAGAACCGCATCATCGAGGCGAAGTCGCGCGGCATCTACGAGGCTCCCGCCATGTCGCTGCTGTTCATCGCCTACGAGCGCCTGGTCAACGGCATCCTGAACGAGGACACCCTCGCGACGTACCACGAGCAGGGCCGCCGCCTCGGTCGCCTCATGTACGAGGGCCGCTGGCTCGAGCCGCAGTCGCTCATGCTGCGCGAGTCGATCCAGCGCTGGGTCGGCCTCACGATCTCGGGCACCGTCACGATCCGTCTGCGCCGCGGCGACGACTGGACCATCCTCGACACCGTCTCGCCGAACCTCTCGTACGGCCCCGAGAAGCTGTCGATGGAGCGCGTCGGCGACGCCGCCTTCGGCCCGGTCGACCGCATCGGTCAGCTGACCATGCGCAACCTCGACATCGCCGACTCGCGGGCGCGCCTCGAGCAGTACGCCGGCCTCGGCCTCGTCGGAGGCGCGACCGGCGAGCTGGTCGGCCGCGTGACCGCCGGCGAGTCGAACGAGATCACCGAGTCGGTGCACGGCTCGATCTCCGAAGCCGACGAGACCCTTGCAGATGCCGTCGACACGGCATCCGAGGGCGCAGCCTTCGACTCCGGCACCGACTGACGCTTCGTCGCGCCGAAACCCGGATCGATACCGGGTCTCGGCGCGATGCGCGTCTATACGTGCTCTTCGTCCCGGAGATCTGGATTCTCGGTGCGGTCGATGATGCTCGGAAGCACGTCGTCGAAGAGGACGACGACGGCTGCGCGCACCTGAACGGCGTCCAGCTGCCTGATGGCGTCTCGGATCTCGCGGGTGGACTTCTCGCTCGCGACCCAGTCGAACGCCTCATGCGCGTGCTGCGTGAAGCGACGGATCTGCGGTCCGAGGAGCTCGATCACGTCCACTCGCATGGGGTTGCCTTCGATTCGCGCGAAGCCTGTGGCGATCGCTCGCAGCGCCACCCCGAAGGCCAGGATGTCGCGGTCGCGGCTCGCGGCCGTCATGTCCTCCGTCAGATCGACGAGGTAGGCGACGTCATCCGCTTCGATCAAGGGCATCGCGTGCCGGATCGAACCTATCCAGATGTCTCCGAAGAGTGCGATCGCGTCTCTGATCCGGTCGAGATCGAGCGGGGCCACCCGCGTGAAGCGGTTGCGCTGCATCTCGACGAGCCCCTGTTCGGCGAGCCTGGCCAGGGCGTGCCTGATCGGCGTCTTGGACGTCCCCAATTCGTCCGCGAGCTCATAGTCGCGAATGCGTTCGCCCGGACGCAGTTCGCCATCCACGATCGCGTCTCGCAACCTGCGATAGACGTCATCACTCAGCTTTCTGCGTTCCAGCTCGACATCGAAGCCTGCCAAATCACACCCTCCTTCGACCACAGCGGTTCCCCCACCACTCGATACGGTCGACACTCGCGAACCGGATGCTCACGCATCCGGAACCGGCGCCACCCCCAATAACGCGCCAGCGCGCAACGCGTAACATAACACAACGGCGCCCTCCGAAAGCTGTGCCCGCCTCCCGGAGTGTCGGAGGCAGGATTTCCGCCGACTATCTTGCACAACTCTGTGCACTATACGTACCATGGGGGCATGACCACTCGTGCACCCCGTCGCGACGCCGTCGAGAACCGCGCCGGCATCCTGTCCGCCGCCCGCTCGACGCTGGCTGCAGACCCGCACGCATCCATCGATGTCATCGCCCGCTGCGCCGGCCTCTCGCGACGCACGCTGTACGGACACTTCGACGATCGCGACGCCCTGATCCGCGAACTCATCTCCGCCGGAGCCCAGCGGTTCAACGCCATCGCCGCCTCGAACGACGACGACGACGCCCGCCTCGCGCTCGCCCGTCTCGCCGCGCTCCTCTGGCACGAGGCGGCACATGTGCAGGTTGCCGCAGCGCTCGCCCTCGACGAGGCGCACGTCGAACACACGGCCACCGCGCTCGCCCCGCTGCGCCGCACAGTGGCGGCACTCGTGCGTCGCGGGCAGGACGACGGCAGCTTCCGCACCGACCTCGCCGCGCCCACACTCGCGCGCCTCATCGAAGAGATGGCCCGCACGGTCATCTCCCGCACGGATGCCGCCAGCACGGGTGCCGCCGATCTCGCCGTGAGAGCCGTCCTGAGCATCGCCGGCCTGTCGTGGCGCGAAGCCGACGAACTGCTCGCCGCGCATCCCGACTTCGGCGCATCCGCAGTCCCTTCCGAATCCGTCCACGTCGACCCCTCCCAGGAGGCCAGCGCATGAAGATCTCACTGCACGACGTGAGCAAGGGCCGCAACGCTCAGGCGCTCCCGTCGACGTCGCTCGAGTTCCACACCGGGTCGGTGCGTTTCGCTCTCGCCGAGACAGAACAGCGCCCGACGGTGCTCGGCCTGATCGCGAGCGGTCGCATGCGCCCGGACTCCGGCCGGGTGAGCATCGACGGCACGACGGATCCGAAGTCGCTGCGTCGCCGTGTCGCCCTGGTCGATGCCCCTGACGTCAGCGACCCCCACCCCGACATCACCCTCGCCGGAGTCGTGGGGGAAGAGCTCATGTTCGCAGGCCTCGGTGCCACGCCGCTGCATGCGCGACGCTGGCTCACACAGCTGGGTTTCGTCGAACTCGCCTCCGTGCCGATCGGCAACATCGACCCCGCCGCTCGCGTACGCATCCTGTGCGAGCTCGCGGTGCTGCGATCCGGAGTCGACGGCATCGTCCTCGTCTCCCCCGACCGTCACGGCGGGAGTCCGGACGGCTGGTGGCGCATCTCTGCGGAGTTCGCCGATCGTGGCTACGCGATGCTCGTGATCGTCGGCGGTTCCGCGGCCATCGCCCTGGAGCGGATGCACGAGTTCGACGCGATCAACGCCTCCGGTCCGATCCAGCCGCTGCCCCTCGATGAGCCAGAGCCCGAGCCAGAGCCCGAGCCCGAGAACACCCCCGAGAACATCCCCGAGAACGGAGACGCGCGATGAAGGTTCCCGCCATGATCGCCGCCGAGCTCCGGCGACTCACCGCGAGCAGGATGGGCATCATCGCCCTGGTAGCGCTGATCTGCGTGCCGATCCTCTACGGGGGCCTCTATCTCTGGGCGAACCAGGATCCGTACGCGAAGTTCCCCGAGGTTCCCGTCGCCCTCGTGGTCGACGACGAGGGCGCCCCCTCGCCCACGACCGGCACGGAGCCCGCGACCGGCGAGACCGTGAACTACGGCGAAGACGTGGCGGAGAACCTTATCAAGGGCAACGCCTTCGACTGGCAGCTGATGTCGGCGGACGAAGCCTCCGAGGCACTGCGTCACGGCTCCGTCGACTTCACCGTGACGATCCCGGCCGACTTCTCGTCCGCCCTCACCTCGGCGGCAGGCACCGACCCGCACCAGGCGCGCATCGACCTCGAGACCAATGACGCGAACAACTATCTCGCCTCGTCGATGGGCACGCAGGCAGTGGAGAAGATCCGCAGTTCGGTGGCCGAGATGGTCGGCAGTCAGGCCGCGGAGCGACTGCTCACCGGACTGAGCGACGTGCGCGACAAACTGACCACGGCGACGGATGGCGCGACACAGCTCGCTGACGGCGCAGGCACCGCGGCATCCGGCAGTTCGACGCTCGCCGAGGGCACCGCACAGCTGGCCGACGGCACGGCCCAGCTCGCAGCCGGGGCGCAGACGCTCGCGAACGGAGCCCAGCAGGTGAGCGCAGGCAACCGCCAGCTCGCCGACGTCGCCGACCGGGCGGGGTCCGCAGTGCAGCAGGCCGCGAACGCCCTGCCGCAGGTGCGCACCGACATCACGAACGCTCTGACGGAGCAGGGGCTCACGCCCGAAGAGATCGATCAGGTGCTCGCCACGCTCGATCCGCTGGGTGCACGGCTTCAGGAGGGAAACACGCAGGTGCAGGCCGCGGTCGGCAAGGTCGACCAGCTCGCGGCCGGTGCGGCAACCCTCGCCTCGGGTGCCGCCGAGCTCGCCGGCGGCGCCGGCACCGTCGCGACGGGCGCATCGGCAGCGAACGACGGTGCAGCCCAGCTGCGCGACGGACTCGCCACCCTGGCATCCGGCACGGCCGAGCTGCGCGACGGGCTGTCCCAGGGCGTCGACGCGATCCCGGCATCCACGCCAGAGCTGCGCTCCCTGCAGGCCGACACGATCGCAGACCCGGTGAAGGTGTCGAGCGACAAGGTCGCCTCCGCCGAAGACTACGGCGCAGGCCTCGCGCCGTTCTTCGCCGCCCTGTCGGCGTGGATCGGCATCTACGCGCTGTTCCTGATCGTGAAGCCGATCTCCCGGCGCGCCATCACGGCACTGCACTCCCCCGTCCGCATCACACTCGCCGGCTGGCTGACCCCGGCCATGCTGGGCGCTGTGCAGATGCTCGGGCTCATGGGCATCCTGGCCATCACTCTCGGCTTCACGTTCGACCATCCGCTCGGCACGCTCGGCGTCATGGTGTTCGCATCGGCGACGTTCGCGGCGATCATCCTCGCGCTCAATGTCTGGCTCGGCTCGGTCGGGCAGTTCCTCGGGCTGGTGCTCATGGTGCTGCAGCTGGTCACCGCCGGCGGTACCTTCCCCTGGCAGACTCTGCCCGCTCCGCTCGCAGCACTTCATCACGTCCTCCCTCTGGGATACGTCGTCGATGCGATGCGCCAGCTGATGTACGGCGGCGATTACGCGCGGGCCGGCTGGGATCTGGCGGTCCTCGGAGCCTGGCTCGTGGGGGCCCTGCTGCTCGCGATGATCGGGGTGACGCGGATGACACATCGACGCACCCTGCGCGATCTGCAGCCGAGCCTGATCGGGTGATCGGTCGGGCGCTCGTCGCGGAACACCTCGCGGCGAGCGCCCGGACGGATATGATGCGAAGGCGCGACCCTGGAACGCGCACTGGGGCTCGGTGGGACTGAGTTCCACCTGTCTACCCGAAAGTGTTCTCGACGATGATGACCGATTCGCAGGAGTCCGCCGTACCTTCTCGCCCCTCACTGGGCGTTCGCATCGGACGCATCGCGTTCCTCGTCGTGGCCGGGATCATCGTGATCGCGGTGGCTGCGGCCTTCTTCGTCACCTGGACGATCCAGCGCTCCTTCCCGCAGACCGAGGGATCCATCGAGCTCGACGGACTCGCGGCCGAGGTCACGGTGCAGCGCGATGACCGCGGCATCCCGACGATCACCGCCGACTCGACCGACGACCTGTTCTACGCCGAGGGATTCGTGCACGCGCAGGACCGGTTCTTCGAGATGGACTTCCGCCGCCACGTCACCGCCGGCCGCGTCGCCGAGATGTTCGGGGAGTCGCAGGCGGGGACCGACGCGTTCCTGCGCACACTCGGCTGGCGCAAGGTCGCCGAAGCCGAGGTCGAGGCGATGGATGACACGACGCTCAGCTACTACGAGGCCTATGCCGATGGGGTCAACGCCTACCTGGCTTCACGCTCGGGCGCAGAGCTTTCCCTCGAGTACGCGGTCATCGGCCTGCAGAACCCCGACTACGCCCCTGAACCGTGGGAGCCCGCGGATTCCGTCGCCTGGCTCAAGGCGATGGCCTGGGACCTCCGCGGCAACATCGAAGACGAGACCGAGCGCTCCCTGCTCGCCGCCGAGCTGAGCGACGGCGCGGACGGCGACGGCACCGCTGCCGCGGATACGGATGCCTTGCTCCAAAAGCTCTACCCCGACTACCCGTTCGACGAGAATCCGGTGATCGTCCCCAAGATCTCGACGGTGCCGGCCCTCGGCTCCGATGCCGAGCCGGCATCCTTCTCGTCGTCGAAGACCGACGACGAGGTCCAGCAGGCGAGCACCACGATCGAGTGGGAGGAGACGTCGAGCGTCATCGAGGCCGCGAGCGTGCTGGTCGGCAACGTCGGCGAGGGCATCGGGTCGAACTCGTGGGTCGTCTCCGGAGACCTCACCGAGACCGGGATGCCGTTGCTCGCGAACGATCCGCACCTCGGCGCATCGCTCCCCTCGGTCTGGTACCAGGTGCAGTTGAAGTGCTCGACCGTGAACGAGGAGTGCCCGTTCGACGTGGCCGGCTTCTCGTTCTCCGGCCTCCCCGGCGTCGTGATCGGACACAACCAGAAGGTCGCCTGGGGCTTCACCAACCTCACCACCGATGTCACCGACCTCTACGTCGAGCGGGTCGAGGGAGACCAGTACTGGCGCGACGGCGCGCTGGTGCCGCTGGAGGAGAGCGCCGAGACGATCAAGGTCGCCGGTGGTGACGACATCGAGCTGACCATCCGCTCGACCGTGCACGGACCCATCATCTCCGGACTCACCGACGACTTCACGGCGATCGCCGATGATCCGGAGCCCGCGCTCGAGGCCGATTCCGCCGCCCCGACCACACCGGCTCCCGGCTCGGAGGAAGACACCGAGTACGCCGTCAGCCTGCGATGGACGGCCCTCGACCCCGGTACCGCGGCGACCGCCATCTTCGCGCTCTCGACCGCGCAGAACTTCGACGACTTCCGCTACGCCGCATCCCTCTTCGACGTACCGGCGCAGAACCTGATCTACGCCGACACCGAGGGCAACATCGGCTACCAGACGCCAGGACGCCTCCCGATCCGCGGCGCCGGCGACGGGTGGATGCCGCAGCCGGGTTGGGACAGCAGCTACGACTGGACCGGCTACATCCCGTTCGAAGAGCTACCCGTGTCGTACAACCCGAACTCGGGATACATCGTCACCGCCAACAACGCGATCGTCACCGACGACTACGCCTACTTCCTCTCCCGCGACTGGGACTACGGCTACCGCGCGGCGCGGATCGCCCACCTGATCGAGCGGCGGGCGGCCGTGGCCCCATTGACCGCCGACGACATGCGCGAGATCCAGATGGACAACGAGATGTGGATCGGCACCCAGCTGGCCGCGGCCATGGATGACGTCGAGGTATCCGGCGCCGGCCCGAACGAAGCCGTGGAGCTGCTGCGATCGTGGGACGCCCAGAACGCGGCATCGTCATCGGCCGCTGCCTACGCGAACGTGCTGTGGTCGAACCTGGTGCAGAACATCTTCGCCGAGCGCGAGCAACCTCTGCCCATCGACGGTCAGGGTCGGCTCTTCACGGTCGTCGCCGACCTGCTCGAGGATCCGTCCGACCCGCTCTGGGTGAACGAGCAGATCGACGTCGACGGGATGGAGCAGATGCTGGCGCTGTCGGCGGAAGAGGCCTACGACGAACTCGCTGCCCTCCAGGGCACCACCGTCGCACGCTGGAACTGGGGAGAACTGCACGCGATCACCCTCACCAGCGACACGCTCGGCACCTCGGGCATCGCTCCGGTCGAAGCACTCTTCAACCGTGGGCCGTTCCCCGTGAGCGGAGGAGCGTCCGTGGTGAACGCGACCGGGTGGGAGCTCGGGGTCTCGTACGCCACCACCACAGTGCCGTCGATGCGCATGGTGGTCGACCTGTCCGACTTCGACGCCTCGACGTGGAACCACCTCACCGGGGCCTCGGGGCACGCCTACGACGAGCACTACACCGACCAGACCGCCGACTGGGCTGCCGGCATCCAGAAGCCGTGGGCGTACTCGGCAGAGGCCGTGAAAGCCGCAGCCGTCGACACCCTGGTGCTGACGCCGGCCGGCTGAGCGACGCGTCGTGCCCGATCACCCCGAGCGACGCCCCAGGATGCTCGGATACGTTTGAGGGGTGCCATCCAGCTACCTCGCCCCCAAGGGCACGCCCGCCACGCTCCTCGAGTTCGAGCACGGCGGCGCGACGCTCATCGCCGAGACATTCGGCGAAGGTCCGCACACGTACCTTCTGTTGCACGGCATCGGCATGGGCCGCAGCGTCTACCTCGACATCGTGCAGCGACTCGAGGGACGGGTCATCGCGGTCGACCTGCCCGGCTTCGGCGAGGCCCCTGAGCCCACGCGCACCCTCACCATGGAACGGCATGCCGATCTCGTCGCGGCCTACCTGCAGCACGTCGACTCGGGTCCGGTCGTCGTGATCGGGCACTCGATGGGCAGCCAGATCGCCGCAGAGCTCGCCGCGCGGCATCCATCCCTCGTCGAGGGCGTCGTGCTGGCCGGACCCACCGTGAACAAGGCGGCCCGCAACATCGGCGCACAGGCGCGGTACCTGCTGACCGACCTCGTCGGCGAGCGGCCGCTGGTCATCTGGCGCGGAGCCAGGGAGTACCTCCGCGGCGGTCCCCACCTCTTCCGCAAGATGCGCGCCACCATCGTGCACGAGCCCGAAGACGCCTTCGTCCGCATCCAGTGCCCCGTGCTCGTGCTGCGTGGAGAGAGCGACCCGCTCGCCCCGATGAGCTGGTGCCGCGAGATCCTCGACGCGATCCCCGGCGCAGAGCTGGAAGTCATCCCCGACCACGGTCACGGCACGTTGATCAGCGACTCCGAGCCCGCGGCCCGCCTCATCCACGAGTTCGCCGCCCGCCTCTGAGCGGCGGAACATCCGGGGTTCACGACTCAGGACGGAAGGCCGATCCGGCCCCGGTCCCGGCATTTCCGACATCTCTCGAGCGGTTTCTCCTGAGATGTGAACGAACGTCGGGCGCAAACCTCGGCCCCATCACTGCGATGACCTCTCGCAATGCCTGCTGAGTCTCGGGGGATCGGTGCAGGATGTCGGCAGCCAGCGGGCGGACCGTCACGTAGCCGAGTCGTGCAGCCGCCAGATCGCGACCTCGATCCTGCTTCTGCTTCGTCCACCCCTCATGGAACTCCTTGCTGTCGCACTCGATGATGAGCCAGCCGTCCACGACGAAATCCACGCGACCCACGCCCTCGATGAAGACCTGGGTCTCGAACGAGACTCCGAGGGAACGGAGCATCAGGCGCACGAAGGTCTCAGGCCCGGATTCGGCCGAGGCGTCGACCAGCCGGACCAGTGTCTGGAACCGAGGGGGCAGGTCGCGGAACAGCTCGTCCAACTGGGCCAGGGTGATGAGTGCGTGGTGCACCAAGCTGTCGAGCGTCGCGACTGCGGCTCGCGGTGGCTGACAGCGCACGGAGTGTCTGATCGCCGTGCGAAGGGAGGTGGCATGCAGGTGCCTACATCCGGGCTCCTTCGACCAGTGAAGGTGTGGCTCGCTCGTCTTCGGACGGCCCAATCGGGAGCCGTGGGGCGAGACCTGCACGTGCACCGTGGAGGCTTTCAATACGAAGATTCCGAGCAGCTGCAACAGCGAGAGACACGTGATGCGGCCCCCGATGCGGGCCGCATCGGCGACCTTCGCATCCACGTCGGGATGCGCATACCTGTCCCGTCGCAGCCGGATGAGTAGGCCGGCACGCACAGCGGAGGTGATCTGTCGGGTCGTCATGCCTACGCGCAGGAGGTCGTCGCGCGCGAGGACCATCGGAGCGAAGAAGGCGAGAGAGAGAGTTGCTTCGGAGTCGGGTCATGCACAGAGAGAGCGTGCCGAAATCGCCGCCGCGAATGGGCTGGTCGAGCAGGATGTGGATGAACTGCACGCGTATCGAAATTGTGGAGGCGGCGCGACACGCCCTCACCTCGGGGTGACCCCTTCCTGGCCGCTCACGGTCACGTCTCAGGAGCGACGCCCGGTCTGAGCGGAAACTCCGCTGTCTTCCCGCGCTCTGCCGTAGCTCGTCCTGAGTTGTGAACCACAGCGACCCGGGCAGCCCGGTAGCGCTCGGACTCAGCCGGCGGCGGGCGGAGTCTGCTTCGATTCGGCCAGTTCGTCGACGACCAGTCCGCGCTGCTCGATGGTGCCGTTGCGATAGGCCTGCCGCCCGACCATGTGCGCCGAGAGCGGCGCGGTCGCGAACTGCATCAGCACGATGGGGGCGACCAGCACGAGGCCGAACAGGAAACCGCCGATCGAACGCTGCGACAGCGCTATCGCGATGCAGATGAGCAGCAGCCCGAGCACCTGCGGCTTGGTCGCCGCGTGCAGTCGGGAGGGCACATCGCGGAAGTGCAGCAGCCCGACCGCGGCTGAGAGGCACAGCAGCGCCCCGAGCAGGATGAGGATCAGGACCGCCACGTCGACGACGGCATCCGGGATCATGAGACCGAACACGTTCATGGTGTCGTGTTGTCCCTTCTCGCGACGAACCGGGCGACGGAGATCGACCCGAACACCCCGATCGCCGCGATGATCAGGAGCACCGGGATGTTCCGAGTGTGACCGTTGATCGCCATCTCGGCCCCGAGCACGCACATCACCTCGGTGAGGAGCACATCGGAGGCGACGGCGCGGTCGAGGATCGACGGCCCGCGCACGATGCGGATCAGGGTGAGGATCGCGGCGATGCCGAACACCACCATGATCAGCAGGAGCAGGATGTTCATCGGGCACCGCCCTTCGTCGCGCCGAGGCCGGCCCGCTCGTCGGCTTTGAGGGCCCGATACTGAGCGGGGTCGCCGAGTGCGCGCACGACCCGACGCTCCCAGCGGAGCACCCCGGCGCGCTGCTCCTCGACGTCGGCGATGTTTCGAACCCCGATCACGTGCAGGTACAGGATGCGCCGGTCGCGATCTGTCTCCACGACCAGTGATCCGGGGATCAGCGACGAGACGACCGCGACGTGCGTCATCACCAGGTCATCGGCATAGCGCAGCGGCACCGCGATGATCGCCGTGCCCGGCTGACGACGGAAGTCGAACACCTGCACCGTGACGGAGAGCGCTCCGCTGAGCACAGCGAACAGGAACTGCACCACGAAGAGCGCGGCGTACCAGAGGTTGATCCTGCCCGAGAGCGCAACGGTCGGCAGGCGGAAGACGCGGGTGACGAAGATCGCGACGACGAGACCGGTGAGGAAGGACAACACGGTGAACTGCGCCCACAGCAGCATCCAGAGCACGACGAGCCAGGCCAGGAACGGCAGCTGCACCCGGATGTCGCGCCAGAGGTGGCGTTTGAGGTCTCGGCCCATCAGCCCACCTCCTCTTCCAGCTGCACGAGGCTCACGGGCTGCAGCAGTGCGGCGCCGATGCGATCGCAGAGGGCATAGAGGGGGCCGGCGAAGATCGTCAGGGCGAGGGTGACAGCGACCATTCCGCCGGTCGCGACGGTCATGATCTTCGGGATGCGACGGCGCTCCTGCTGCTCGTCGGCCGCCGGTGCGTTGCCGAGGTACGAGATGCGACCCTCGGTCTCGGTGGAGTCCTCTTCCTCGCGCCAGAAGGCGAGGTTCCAGGCGCGCATCAGGGCGTAGAGAGTCAGCAACGAGGTCACGATGCCGCCGAAGATCAGCACGATCATGAGCGGTGTGCCGACGGACGCCGCCGCCTCGAAGAGGGCGAACTTGCCGATGAAGCCTGAGAAGGGCGGCAGACCGCCGAGGTTGATCGCCGGCACGAAGTAGAGGATCGCGATGACGGGCGCGACCTTCAGCAGTCCCTTGACGCGCAGGATCGACGTGCTTCCCGCTCGACGTTCCACGAGCCCGACCGCGAGGAACAGTGTCGTCTGCACGACGATGTGGTGCACGATGTAGTACACCGTCGCGCCGATCGCCGCCGGCGTCGCTATCGCGAGGCCGAAGATCATGTAGCCGACGTGGCTCACCAGCGTGAACGAGAGGATTCGTTTGAGCTCGGCCTGCGCGACTGCGCCGAGCACCCCGACGATCATGGTCGCGAGCGCGATGATCAGCAGCAGGGTGTCGATGCTGTTCGAGGCGAAGAGCTGCGTCTCGGTGCGGATCAGCGCGTAGACGCCGACCTTCGTCAGCAAGCCGGCGAACACGGCCGTGACCGGAGCCGGCGCGGTGGGGTACGAGTCAGGCAGCCAGAAAGACACCGGGAAGATGGCCGCCTTGATGCCGAAGGCCACCACGAGCATCAGGTGCAGAACCAGCTGCGTCTCCTGCGGGAGCTCCGACATCCGCTCGGCGATCTGAGCCATGTTGACCGTGCCGAGCGCGCCGTAGATCATCGCGATCGAGGCGAGGAACAGGATCGACGAGACCAGCGAGACGACGATGTAGACCGCGCCTGTGCGGATGCGGGACTCGGTGCTGCCGAGCGTGATGAGCACGTACGAGGCGACGAGCAGGATCTCGAATCCGACGTACAGGTTGAAGAGATCGCCGGCGATGAAGGCGTTGAAGATGCCCGCCGCGAGGATCAGATACGAGGGGTTGAAGATCGAGATGGGTGTCTCGTCGGTGCCGTCGGCTGCGCCCTGGCCGATCGAGAAGAGCAGGACGGCGAGCAGCACGATGCTGGAGATGAGCACCAGGAGGGCTGCGAGCCTGTCGACGTAGAGCACGATGCCGAAAGGCACCGGCCAGCCGCCGACCGAGACGGCGAGCGGTGCGCCGGAGTCGACCACGACCAGGAGCACGGCGGCGATCACCGAGACGGCGGCGAGCGTGGCCACGGTGACGACGACCTGGAGGCGCGCGTTGCGGCCGAAGACGAGGGTGATCGCGGCCCCGAGAAGGGGGAGTCCGACGAGGAGCGGGACGAGGGCGGTCATGGCCTGTCCTCCTCGTTCTGATCGCGGTCGTGGGATTCGTCTGGGCTCGGTTCACGGCCCTCGTCTGAGGACTCGGAGTGTTCGCTCCCCCAACCGGTCGGTGCGTCGAATGGCGCATCGTCGTGGATGGAGGGGTGATCGCGCATGTGGAGCACGGTGATCGGAGCCGTCTGCACCCCGACGAAGTCGGTCGTGGCGTCGTCGTCGTCCGTCTCGGACTCGTCGTCCATGAGGTCTTCGTCGGCGTCGGTGCGCTCGCGGAGCGCGATGTCGGCTTCGTCGTCCTCGACGGTGTCGGCCTGGCCGAGCTGCCAGGAGCGGTAGATCAACGCGAGGAGGAACGCCGAGACGGCGAACGTGATCACGATGGCGGTGAGCGTGAGCGCCTGCGGGAGCGGGTCGCTCATCTCACCCTCCGTGCCGAAGAAGGGAGCGTTGCCCGGAACACCCATCACGATCAGCAGCAGCAGGTTGGTCGCGTTGCCGAGCAGCAGGAAGCCGATCAGCACGCGGGTGAGGCTGCGCTCGAGCATCGCGTACACACCGCACGCGAAGAGGATCGCCATGATGACGATGAGGGTGAGGGAGACGTCCATCAGCCGTCCCTCCCGCCCCGGGAGAGGAAGCCCTCAGGTCCCGGCGTCGTACGCAGCGCGGCCTGGCGGTCGACCTCGGCGCCGAGGCTCCGCAGCACGTCGAGGACGAGCCCGATCACGACGAGGTACACGCCCACGTCGAAGATGGTGGAGGTGACGAACTCCATGTGTCCGATGCCGGGGATCTCCCACTCCCAGAACGTGCTGGTCAGCGGTGCGAGCCCGAAGAACAGGGGGACGACCGCGGTGCCGACGGCGAGGATGAGCCCGGTGCCGAGCAGTCGACCCGCGTCGGTCGGTGCTGCCGCACCCAGTTCCCAGCGACCGCCGGCGATGTAACGCATCACCAGCGCCATTCCGGCGACGAGTCCACCGGCGAAGCCTCCGCCTGGGAGGTTGTGGCCGGCGAACAGCAGGAAGATCGAGACGACGATGATCGTGTGGAACAGGACGCGGACGATCACCTCGAGCAGGATCGACCTGTTCTCCGGTTTCATCTTCTGTCCGCCGACGAGCCAGGCACGCGGGCTGCTCTCGTTCTCGGAGGTCTGGAACCGGATGCCCTCGGTGGTCTCGACGAGTGGGCGACTGCGGGCAGCCCGGCGGGTGGCACGCGGAAGGTTCTTCGTGGCCGCGAGCAGGTCTGCGCGATGCGTGACGAACACGAGGGAGGCCACACCGGTCGCCGCGAGCACGAGCACCGAGAGTTCGCCCATCGTGTCCCAGCCGCGAAGATCGACCAGCGCCACGTTGACGACGTTCTTGCCGTGGCCGATCTCGTAGGCGAGCTTCGGGAACGCCTCGGAGATCGGATCGGCGACGCGGGACTGGGTGGCGACGACGGCGACGAAAGCCATCGTGACTCCCACGCCGATCGCGAGCAGCGCGCGCGGAATGCGGCCGACCGAGGCGTTGTGCTCGCCCATCCGGGCGGGTAGCCGCCGCAGCACGAGCGCGAACGTGACCATCGTGACCGTCTCGACCAGGATCTGCGTCAGGGCGAGGTCGGGTGCACCGCTCGTCGCGAATAGCACGACCATCCCGAGCCCGGTGACCGAGACCAGCACGACACCTGTATAGCGCTTCTGCGCGCGGACGGCGAAGATTCCGGCGACAGCCATGATCGGTGCGACGACGATCTGGGCAGGGGTGTGCCACAGGGACAGGTTGTAGCGATCGATGTCGCTCCCGATCAGGGCCGTGACCTCGGCCGCCACGAAGACCACGAAGATGGTGCCGACGTAGACCGGGAGAGAGCCTCGCTGCGTGAGTGTGGTGCTGAGCACCGAGAGACGGTCGACGCCGCGCATGACGAAGTAGTACACGTCGGCAGCGGTGAATCGCAGGAGCCGGGCCTTGCGGTCCCACCCGGTCCTGCGGGTGAGCAGGAAGAGCCCGATGCCCAGCAGGATCGACAGGATCGAGATGCCCAGTGCGGGTTCGAAGCCGTGCCAGAGCGCAAGGTGGCCCGGGCCTTCGACGGCTTCACCCGCGTGGTCGAGTCCTGGCGTCGCGGTGAGCGCGTATCCCTGCAGAGCCGTGTCGAGCGCTGGAGCTCCGATGCCCGCGGCGAGCGTCACCCCGGCGAGGATGATCGGCGCGGAGAGGAAGCCGACCGGCGGATCGGGCCATGCGGTGTCCGGCAGCTGCTGACCCTGTTCGTCGCGCTTCTTCCAGAAGGCACCCCAGAGGAAGCGCACCCCATATGCCGCAGTGAGCATAGACCCGAGGACGATTCCGATGAGTGCGACCAGCCCCCAGGCCGAACCGCCTTGAGCATCATCGAGCAGGGCCGTGAGCGTTGATTCCTTGGCGACGAATCCGATGGTCGGCGCGATTCCGGCCATGGATGCGACCGAGATGAACGCGGCAGTCGCCATGACAGGCGCCTGCCTGCCGACGCCGGAGAGCTCGTTGATGTCACGGGTGGACAGCTGACGGTCGATGACTCCCACGATCAGGAACAGCGCCGACTTGAACAGCGCATGCCCGATGACCAGGGCGAGACCGGCGAGAGCCGTCGCCTGCGTGCCGTAGCCGACGACGATCGCGAAGAAGCCGAGCTGACTCACGGTGCCGAAGGCGAGGATGCGCTTGAGGTCGGTCTCGCGGAGGGCTTGGATGCCGCCGAGCAGCATGGTCACGATGCCGAGGGTGATGACGATCGGCCGCCAGGGTGCACTGAACGCGAAGATCGGCGCGAAGCGGGCGATGAGGTAGATACCCGCCTTCACCATCGCGGCCGCGTGCAGATACGCACTGACCGGAGTCGGGGCGGCCATCGCACCGGGGAGCCAGAAGTGGAAGGGGAAGAGGGCCGACTTGCTGATGGCACCGATCAGGAGCATCACGATCGCGGCGTCCACCAGCGGTCCGGTGGGTGCGATCTCGAGGATCTCACGGATGCTCGAGGTGCCGGTGTCCACGACCAGGAGGACCACGCCGACGAACATGACGAGGCCGCCGAGAGTCGTCACGAGCAGGGCCTGCAGCGCCGCACGACGGCTGGCCGCACGACGGCGGTAGTGGCCGATCAGGAGGTACGAGAGGATGCTCGTCACCTCCCAGAACATGACGAGCATCACGAGGTCGTCGGTCAGGACGAGGCCGTACATCGCACCGGCGAAGCCCAGCAGCACGCCGGCGAACTGTCCGACTCCGGCCGAGTCCTCGTAGAAGTACCAGCGGCAGTAGAGGAGCACGAGGGCGCCGACGCCGGTGACGATGAGCGTGAGCACCCAGCCGAGCACGTCCATGTTCATGGACAGGTTGAGCCCGAGCTGCGGAATCCACTCCACCGACTCGAAGGGCACCGGGCCGTCGAGGACCTGCGGCGTCATGACGAGCGCATGCACGAAAGCGGCTGCCGGTACGAGGGCCGCGATCGCGAATGCCTGAGCCCCGAGCCAGCGCACCAGAACGGGCATCAACAGCGACCCGAGGAGGAACACAGCGAGGAGCATCAGCATATACGCGGCTCCCTCGGGGGTCGTCGGCCTTGCGGCTCAGGCGGGGGGTGTCCCTTTCAGTTTACCGGGGCGAGAAGGTCCCGAGGTTCGCAGTTTGCACGATCGTGCAAGAGTGGTCGCATGCGGCGGGTGTGGGTGCGGGAGCTGGCCGGGTGGATCGGATCCCTCGCGCTCGCTCTGATCACGACCGCGCAGGTCGCCTCATCCGACCGCTCAGAGCTGCTGTTCCGCGACGGAGATTCCCTGATCGTGGCCATGTTCGCGAGGTCGGTCGTCTCGGGCCAGCCGTTGGATTGGGCGATGTCGAGCGTGCTGTTCGTGCCCGAGTCCGCGACCTTCGCCCTGCTCGTTCTCCTTCTACCCTTCGGCGTGAACGGCCTGCTCGCGATAAATGCCGTTCTCAACATGATCGCCCTCTACGGAGCGATCCGCGTCGTCGCGGGCCGCCGGCGCGAGGGCACGGCACCGGTGACGTGGTCGCTCCTGGGGCTCGCTGCCTTCTGCGTCCTCGCCATGACCGACCTGTCGGGCTCGCGCGATGCCCTCGATCTCGCCTCGCTGCAGTCGACGACGACGTACTACTCGGCCACGGTGGTCGCCGTCGTGCTGTCGGTCGGACTGGTACGCCGGGTGATGGACCGCGAATCAGGCGGTGTCGGACTTCTCCTCGCCCTCGGGGCCACGGCGGCTGTGTCGACCCTGTCGAACCCGCTCTACGCGGTGTGGGCGGTGGTCCCGATCACGCTCCTCCTCGCCGTGATGGCCATCCGATCTCCGCAGAGGGTCCGGATGGCGATGCTCCTGGCCGTGCTTCTGGTCGGCACCGCACTCGGCTTCCTCGGACGCATTCCGCTTCGGGCATGGATCGCCAACACCGGCGCCGGCTACGTTCAGCCCGAGCTGTGGAACGAGTCGCTGGGGTACTACGCAGGCTTGTTCACCGACCGGATCTCGACTCCGGCCGGAGTTCTCGGCGCCCTGATCGTCGTCGCTCTCATCGTGCTCGCGGTCTTGCGCACCGCGCGCGCCGGCGACGCAGGAACCCGGTTCGTCGCGGCCGTCGCCTGGCTCACGCCGGCGCTCGTCCTGATCGGCGCGATCGCACTCGGCACGCATGCGGCCCGCTACCTCCAGCCCCTCGCGTTCGCGCCCGTGCTCGCGCTCGTCGCTCTGCCGCGCTCCTGGCGGATGCCCTTCCGCGTGGAGTCCCTCCTCGCCGCGGCTGCTGCCGCTGTGCTCGTGGTCGGCGGAGTGCTGAGTGTTCCGCGACTCGCCGCCGCGAGCGAGGAAGCCGATCCCGATCTGGTCTGCGTCACCGATTGGGTGAATGCCTCAGGCCGCACCGGTGCCGGTCAGTTCTGGACCGTGCGCCTGCCCAAGCTGCATCTCGACGATCCCGCCCATCTCGTCCAGGTCGATCATGAGCTCAACGGATACGCCTGGCTGGTGAACCGGCGGGACTTCGACGTCGGCGAGGTGTCGTTCCTCGTGGAAGACGCGCAGACGGTGCCATGGGCCCTCCCCGAACCGGCCATCCCCGATGAGGTGGTCGACTGCGGCCGCTACCGCATCCTCGATTTCGGCGACACCGCGCTGCCGATCGGCCCCGAGCGGAGCTGACCGTCGCGATGCGCCCGTCAGCGCGGCGCGGGTCCGGTCGTCGTGCCGGCGCGGAACACACAGGTGAGGTGCTGCGTCACTCCGGGCTCACCCCCGAGCATGCGGGCGACCTGCTCCCCCGCTGCGCGCCCCTTCTCGACGGCCGGCTGCACACTCGTGGTGAGCGCGAGATCGCCGAGGCCGTCGAGCGGGATCCCGTCGAATCCGGCGACCGAGAGATCTTCCGGCACCCGCAGACCCAGCTCCTCCGCGGCGCGGATCACTCCGACCGCGAGCAGATCGCTCTGCGCGAGCACGGCCGTGGGCCGCGTTGCGGTATCTGCGAGCAGCATCCGCCCCACCAGGACTCCTTCGTCGATGAGACTGCCGGACGCCGAGATGGCCGGGGCGTCCGGGAACACCTGCCGCATGCCCTCGAGACGATGGACCGTGACGTCGACGGTCGCGTTCGCGATCCGTTCCGGCGTGACCGGCGCACGTTCCCGGTCGCTGTCGAGCGGGAGCGTGACGAGTGCGACGTCGTGGTGACCGAGGTCGCGGACGTGACGGGCGACGTCGGCGGAGGCGGCGACGTTGTCCAGTGTGATGCGCGGGATCTCCTCACCGGCATCTCCTTCGATCACGACGACCGGAAGGCCACGGCCGACGACCACCTCGAGTGAGGCTCTGGTGCGTCCGGAGCAACCGATCAGCACGAACGCGTCGACGGGGGCGTGGGTGATCGCCGCGCCCTCCTCCCCCGGTTCATCGCGCATGAGGAGGATGCCGGCGCTGAGATCTGCGAGTCCGTCAGTGAGCCCGTCCATCATGGCCGTGGTGACCGGATCGAGGAAGGCCGCGCGCAGGTGCCCCTCGAGAACCACCGCGACGATGCCGCTGCGCCCTCGGCGCAGGGATGCCGCGCGCGGGTCCGGTCCGGCGTAGCCGAGTTCGGCCGCGGCAGCGAGCACGCGCTCCCGTGTGGCTGCTGCCACGTTCGCCTTGCCGCTGAAGACGACCGAGGCGGTGGACGTGGCCACGCCCGCCTCGCGTGCGACGTCGGCGATCGTGGGCCGACGCGGCGTCTCCTGACTGCTCATACTTCGAGGATAGCTCCCCTCGCTTCCCTTGGGTCGAATCGATTCGATAGGCTGTCCGGCATGGAAACAGCCCTCACCCGTTCGCAGTTCGTGCGCTGGCGCGCGGCGATCTTCGCCATCTTCCTCGCGAGCGGCCTGTCGATCGCGACGTGGGCGTCGCGGGTGCCCGGCATCAAGGAGGCACTGGGCCTGGACAATGCACAGGTCGGGCTCATCCTGCTCGGCATGGGCATCTCATCGATCATCGGCATCTCGACGGGTCCCGTGGTGATGGCGCGCATCGGTGCGCGCCGGGGCATGCTCCTCACGATGTTGACGTTCGCGACCGGCATCGTCCTCGTCGGCCTGGGCGCGAACGTCTTCGGCTCCGTGCCGGTGGTCATCTTCG
The DNA here is from genome assembly GCF_002979515.1 of Microbacterium sp. MYb54. GTDB lineage: Bacteria > Actinomycetota > Actinomycetes > Actinomycetales > Microbacteriaceae > Microbacterium. Next base: position 173,941 of record NZ_PCPA01000008.1, read on the forward strand.
GCATGGTGCTGTTCGGCTTCGGCAACGGATCGGTCGACGTGATGATGAACGTCGAGGCGACCGCGATCGAGCAGCAGATGGGCAAGACGATCCTGCCGGTCTTCCACGCCTTCTTCAGCTTCGGCACGGTGATCGGTGCGGGGATCGGCGCCCTCGCGGCCCAGCTCGCGATCAACGTCGCCACCCACGCCTCGATCATGGGAGCCCTGATCGCCGTGATCGCGGTCGTATGCTTCTTCCAGGTGCCCGTGCGCGAGGCTGCCCTCGATCCGGAGCCGCACGAGAAGCCCTCGTTCCGCGCACGCATGCACACCGCCCTCGAGGCGTGGCGCGAGCCGCGCACCTACCTGATCGGCGTGGTCATGCTCGGCATGTCGTTCGCAGAAGGCGGCGCCAACGACTGGATCGCCCTCGGCACCGAGCAGGGTCATGGCTTCGCCGAGGGCACGGGCGCCATCTCCCTCGCCGTCTTCTCGGTCGGGATGACCGTGGTTCGCCTCTTCGGCGGGCCGCTCGTCGATCGATTCGGCCGCGTGCTGGTGCTGCGCATCCTCGCCGTGGCGGCGGCCTCAGGCATTCTGCTCTTCATCCTCGCCCCCACGTTCCCACTCGTGCTCGTCGGTGCGGCACTCTGGGGCGTCGGCGCATCCCTCGGATTCCCGCTCGGCATGTCGGCTGCGGCAGACGACCCGGCCAAGGCGGCAGCACGGGTGAGCGCAGCGGCCACAATCGGCTACGTCGCCTTCCTCGGCGGACCTCCGGTGCTCGGTGTCATCAGCGAGCACATCGGGCTGCTGAACACGCTGTTCATCCTGGTCGCGCTCGTCGTGATGTCCGGGCTCTTCTCGGGTGCTGCCCGTCCGCTGCGCGAAGACGAGAAGACTCCGGTCACGACCGCCGCACAGGACTGAGACTCAGTCCTCGCGACCGCGCACGAGCGCTGCCGCGTGCGAGCGGCTGCGTGCGCCGAGCTCGGTGAGCACGTTCGAGACATGCGTCTTGACCGTGGGCACCGAGATGCGCAGCCGCGTGGCGAGCTGGGCATTCGACCACCCCTGCAGGATCCCGTCGAGCACCTCCTGCTCCCTGACCGTCAGATCCGGGAACGCCGCCTGCCGTGAAACGGCGACCGGTGGCACGGCGCTCTCGGCCACTGCGGCGAGCGCACGCCGGGTCACGCGAGGGTCCAGTGCGCCCTCACCCGCGGCGACAGCCCGTACGGCCTGCGCGAGAGTGGGCGCGTCGACCGTCTTGAGGAGGAAGCCCACTGCTCCCGCGCGGATGGCCCCGAAGACGAGCTCGTCCTCGTCGAAGCTCGTCAGGACCAGTACATCTCCTAGGCCTCGTTCGACGATCTCCCTGGTGGCCGAGATCCCGTCCCGCCCCGGCATCCGCAGGTCCATGAGAACCACGTCCGGCCGCAGCGCAGCGGCGTTGCGCACCGCGACATCGCCATCCGCGGCTTCGCCGACCACCGTGATGCCCTGCGCCTCGAGCATGATGCGCAGCCCCGCTCGGATCGCGCCGTGATCGTCGGCGAGCAGCACGTTCGGGGCCGTCATGCCCTCACCACCGTCGGGATCGCGCCCTCGACCGACCATCCGCCGGCGACCGGCCCGGCAGTGAAGACACCGCCCAGCGCGGCGACGCGCTCACGGAGCATCTGCAACCCCCAGCCCTCGTCGCCGTGTGCGGCTGCACGACTGGCCACGCCGCCGCGCGAGCGCACCTGCACCCGCACCTCGGCATCGTCCTGCCGGATCACGATGTCGACGTCGGCGCCGCTCGCATGCCGAATGCAGTTGGTCAGCGCCTCCCGCACGATGCGGATGACGGCCTGCTCGAGAGCCGCACCGAGGTCACCGACCTCATCCACGGAGAGGTTCACGACGAGCCCCGCGCGCTCCGCCTCCTGCACGATGGAGCCGAGATCCGCCCAGCGCGGTGTGGGCGCGAGGGTTCCGTCGCCGCGGCGGAGCACCGTGATCATCGATCGCAGGGCGCCATGGGCGTCGAGCCCCGCATCGCGCACCGCCTGCAGGGCTTCTCGGTCCTTCGAGCGGTCGGGCGGGGTCGACAGTGCAGCCTCCGCACGGATCGCCATCGCCATCACGTGGCCGGCGACCACGTCGTGCAGCTCTCTCGCCATCGACTCGCGCTCCCGCTGCACGGCCTCGGCGCGGTCGCGCTCAGCGACAGCGGTGGCATCCTCCGCGCGCTGACGATGCAACTCGGCGAGCTCATGCGCCTGGGAGACGGCGACCGCCCACCAGTAGTCGGTGCCGAAGATCGCACCGAACTGCACGCCGATGAGGAAGGCCACGGCGAAGGAGACGTCGGTGAGGAGCCAGGCGACGACGAAGAGGATGAGTGTCGCGGCGCCCAGCAGCACGAGCAGCACCTGACGACCCCGCGGGCCGGCGAGGAACGCCGCCGTCCACAGCACATCCAGCAGCACCACGAGGGTGCCGATGCCGCCGACCGTGAGCAGATCGACCACGAACAGGACTGTCACGAGCACCAGGACCGTCACAGGCATGCGCCTCTTGCCGAGGGCGAGCGCGCAGGCCGGAAGCGCGAGTGCCAGCCCCCACCACGGCGAGATGGGGTCTTCCAAGATCGAGAACGGCCCCCAGATGCCGCGGAATCCGAGTGCCGCCATCGCGACCGCGAGGAGCGCCATCCCCAGCGGGTCCGCCCACCAGCGGTGCCGGCGGTACCAGGCGCCGAATCCGCCTTCGACCGGCTCGTGCATGCCCTCATGCAACCACGGCGCGCGCCGCCGCGCATCCGACGAAGGGATGAGGAACTCCGCGGAGACGATACTTTCGCCCGATCCGGGGCCGACGCTGTTCCGTGAACGTGGAGACATGGAACTCTTCGGCGGGCTGCCGCTCCCCCTCTCCCTCGCGCTTCTGGCGCTGATCGACGGGTTGAGCGTCGGTACGCTCCTCATCCCGGTCTTCCTGCTCCTGCATCCCGGACGGGTGCGCGCCGGACGCATCCTGCTGTATCTGGTGACGATCGCCGCGTTCTATCTGCTCGTCGGGCTCCTCTTCCTCTGGGGGCTCGTGAACCTCGTCGACGTCGCCTCCGATTTCCTGGCATCCCCCGCCGGCCTGGTCATCCGCCTCGTCGTGGGGGTAGCGCTCCTCATCACCGCGTTCGCGATGCCGACCGGCGACAAAGCCGCGAAGGTCGCGAAGACGACGCCCTCACCACCCGCTGTCGCCCCTGCCGTCTCACCGTGGACGGGAATGCCCACGGCCCGCGACGCGGATGGCTCCTCGATGATGACCCCACCCTCTCCCGCGGCCGCGATGACGACGGACGCCTCTCCCGGTCCTGGACGCATCAGTCGCTGGCGGGACCGACTGCTCGACCCGCGCACCCGCGGCACCGCGGTGATGGCCGTGGCGATCGCCGCCGGACTGGTCGAGATCGCCACCATGCTCCCCTATATCGTCGCGATGACCATGCTCGCCGATGCCGGGATCGACACTCCGCTGCGCGTGCTGTCGCTCGTCGGCTACTGCGCTCTGATGATCCTGCCCGCGGTCGTGCTGCTCATCCTCCGCCTCGTCGCCGCTCCGCTGGTGCAGCGACCGCTGGAACGCTTCGCAGCCTGGATGGAACGCACCGGCGCCGAGAACACCGCCTGGATCATCGGCATCATCGGGTTCCTCATCGCCCGCTCGGCGGCCACCGAGCTCGGCCTCTTCCAGGCGATCGGCTCCTTCCTCGACCGATGACCGCCGCGCCCGTCGAGTGCGACCGCGCAGCACCCCCGACGAAGTAGGCTCGACGGGTGCGTCTCGTCATCGCCCGCTGCTCGGTCGACTACACCGGTCGGCTCAATGCCCATCTCCCGCTTGCCACGCGTCTGCTCGTGCACAAGGGAGACGGGAGTCTGCTCGTGCACTCCGACGGCGGCAGCTACAAGCCGTTGAACTGGATGAGCCCACCGTGTTCGCTGTCGAGCGAAGACCCGGGCGAGGAAGAGGCGAGCGCAGGCGTCGTCGAGGTCTGGCGCGTCACGCACAAGAAGACCGGCGATGCGTTGCGGGTGCAGATCTACGAGATCATCCACGACACCTCCCACGAGCTGGGCATCGACCCCGGGCTGCAGAAAGACGGCGTCGAGGCCGACCTGCAGCGACTGCTCGCCGAACAGGTGGACCGTATCTCCGAGGGCGCGACCCTCGTGCGCCGCGAGTACCCGACAGCCATCGGCCCGGTCGACCTGCTGGTGCGAGACGCCGAAGGTGCCGCCATCGCAGTCGAGATCAAGCGCCGCGGCGACATCGACGGCGTGGAGCAGTTGACCCGCTACCTCGAGCTGCTCGGCCGTGACCCGCACCTCTCTCCCGTGCAGGGCGTCTTCGCCGCGCAGGAGATCAAGCCCCAGGCCCGCGTGCTCGCCGAAGACCGCGGCATCCGCTGCCTGGTGCTCGACTACGACGACATGAAGGGCATCGAGTCGGGCATCCCCCGCCTGTTCTGAACCGCGCCTGCCGAAACGTCAGCGCGTTCAGCGTGCCGACAGCAGACGTGGAGTCGGTCCTTCGAGGCGCGCGACCGCGATCTTCACCTCGGTGATCTCGAGCTGGACTTCACGGAATCGAGCATCGATCCGCTCGAAGTGTTCATCGATCCGCTCGAACCGTTCATCGATCCGCTCGAACCGAGCATCGATCCGCTCGAACCGAGCATCGATCCGATCGAAGCGCGCTTCATACTTCACGTCCTGCGCCGCGAATCGCGCGTCCATCCGGTTGATCATCCAACCGAATCCGCTGATGATCGCCACCAGCAGCGTCGCTGCTGTCGCCAGCATCGTGATGACTTCCACCGACACGTACATGCCCCCATTCTCGCCCGCGCATCCGCCGTTGTCACGACCTTATATGTGGTCAGTACGTGCTCACACGAGGTGTGTAGAACCTTTTCTGTTGCACACCTGTGCAGGGAGGGCGGTCGCCCCCTCGCACGCCCATAGGCTGGAGGCATGCCTCACTCCCCCTACTCCTGCGTGCTGTGGGACGTCGACGGCACCATCGTCGACGCGTCCATCGGCATCCTCCGCCGGCTCAACGTCGCGCTGACTCACTTCGGCCGCCCGGCGCCGACGCGCGAAGAGCTGGTGCACTGGATCGGTCCCCCCATGTTCCAGTCGTTCCAGGACCAGGCGGGCATGACGCCGGAGCAGTCCGCCGAGGCGGTCGCCTTCTACCGCACCCTCGGCAAGGCCGATGGCTACACGACCGACGTCGCGACCTACCCGGGCGTCGTCGATCTCATCAACGAGCTGCACGCGGCGGGCGTGCCGCAGGCTACGGCCAGCTCGAAGCCCGAGAACCAGGTCGACGCACTGGTCGACCACTTCGGTCTCCGTCCCGCGTTCCTGACGACGGTCGGCGCGACCCCCGATGAGTCGACGCTCGCCTCGAAGACCGACATCGTGGCCGAGGCCCTTCGTCGACTTCGCGAGCTCGGTGCCGACACCTCACGACCGGTGCTGATCGGCGACCGGCACCATGACGTCGAGGGCGGCAATGCCAACGGCGTTCCGGTGGTCTTCGTCGAGTGGGGCTTCAGCGATTCTCACGAGGGGGACGACGCCGCGTTCCGCGTCTCGTCGGTCGACGAACTGCGCTCGCTGCTGCTCGGCTGAACCCGCCCTGACGCCTGCTGGACACGGCGGACGGCCCGACGTTCGAGGTGCTCCCGCACCCGCTCCGGACGCCGGAAAGCACAGAACTCCCCGCCGGATGACGCATCAGGGATGCGATCCGGTCGGGGAGTTCTGAGTTCCGCCCGTCTCAGACGGGGCGAATGTTCTCTGCCTGAAGGCCCTTGGGGCCCTGCGCCACGTCGAACTCGACTCGCTGGTTCTCTTCGAGAGACCGGTAGCCGGACGATTCGATGGCTGAGTAATGTGCGAAGACGTCAGCGCCTCCGTCGTCGGGGGAGATGAAGCCGAAGCCCTTCTCCGAGTTGAACCACTTAACCGTGCCCTGGGTGCTCATGTACTGCCTGTTCTGCTGATGAAGAAGCCGACGCAGGGATGCCCCGACATCGCTAACGCTAGTGGAGGAGGCCCCGAGGGGAATAGCCGCGGCAAGAAGGTAATCCAAATGTTGCACGAGCGGCATCCGGCCGTCATCTGGTCGATCGGCGGGTGCAGGGAGCAGAAGGCCCCTGGAAAATGGTGTGGCCCTCACCGCGGGGGGAGCGATGAGGGCCGAAGACGACCGGAGGGTGCGTCAGAAACAGCTTAGCTCCTTTTCGAAGCTCTTGTCCCCCTTTTGGGGGACAAATTTCAACTTCGGTGGGAGGATGAACGATAGCGGCCCCCTCGAGTAGCCCATTGGGGACTGAACTACTCGAGAGGGCCCAATCGCATGCACGGATCGTCTGCCCCTGGGGTGGGCCGCCGTTTCGTGGGGAGAAACGGGACGATCAATCCCCTTGTGCATGCACCTTCACCATAGGAGAGATCGCTCGATCTCACCACGGGTTTTTCGGTGCTCCGGACGTGGCCGAATCGCGCCCTCACGCATCGCCCCAGGCGTGACCGCGGCGCGAGTAGCCTGATCGGGTGACACTGCTCAACAAGGACATGACCCTGTGCATCTCGCTGTCGGCACGGCCGAGCAACAACGGGACGCGCTTCCACAACCACCTCTATGAGGCACTCGGGCTGAACTGGATCTACAAGGCGTTCGCGCCTACAGACCTCGGTCAGGCCATCGCAGGCGTCCGCGGACTCGGCATCCGGGGCTGCGCGATCTCGATGCCCTACAAGGAGGAGGTCATCGCCCTCGTCGACCGGATGGATCCCTCGGCGAGCGCCATCGACTCGGTCAACACGATCGTGAACGACGGCGGCGTGCTCACCGCCCACAACACCGACTACTCCGCGATCGCGCAGCTCATCGAGAGCAATGCGCTGGATTCCGCGGCATCGGTGCTGCTGCGAGGCTCGGGCGGCATGGCGAAGGCGACCGCCGCCGCGTTCCGCGACGCCGGGTTCGCGCGAGTGACGATCGTCGCCAGGAACGAGGAGAACGGACGCGCCCTAGCCAGCCTGTACGACTTCGGCTGGGCGGCAGAAGTCGGCGACGCCACCGCGGACATCCTGGTCAACGTCACGCCGATCGGCATGGCCGGCGGCGCGGAGGAGCACGCGCTCGCGTTCTCGAAGGAGGCGATCGCCGCGGCATCCGTCGTGTTCGACGTCGTGGCTCTTCCCGCTGAGACACCGTTGATCGCCGCGGGCCGCGCTGCGGGCAAGACCGTGATCACGGGAGCCGAGGTCGCAACCCTGCAGGCGCTGGAGCAGTTCGTCCTCTACACCGGCATCCGTCCCTCTGCGGAGCAGGTGCAAGAGGCCGAGGAGTTCATGCGCGCAGGAACCCCGTGATCGGGAGGCCGATACCTGGGTAGCCTAGGCGCATGAGCGCGCCTCGCACCGCACGACGGACCATCTTCCGGCGAACACCTGCCACCCTCGCGACGGCCGCAATCGCCGCGCTGGTGCTCGCGGCCTGCACGGGCGGGGGAGAAGACCCGACGCCCGAGGGCGGCCAAGGCTTCCCCGACGACGGTTGCACGCACATCACCATCGCGACCTCGTCGGAGAAGGTCAACATGCTCGACGAGCTGGCGACCGCGTTCAAGGAATCTCCGGAGCACGACGCCCTCGACACCTGCGTCACCGTGCGCCCCACGAACGTGTCGTCGGGGAACGCCGCGCGCTACCTCACCTCGGGCGAGGACTGGCCGAGCGACGACCGCGCCCTGTGGCCGACGCTGTGGTCGCCGGCCTCGACCGTCTGGACCGACCGCGTCGCCGCAGCCGCCTCGCCGAACCTCGTCGGAACACCCGCGTCGTTCACCCGCACCCCTGTCGTGTTCGGCATGCCGGAGCCGATGGCGAAGGCACTCGGTTGGCCGGACAAGCCCATCAGTATCACCGAGCTCGAGGGCCTGTGCCAGAACCCGGACGGCTGGGGGAGCGTCGGCAAAGACATCTGGGGTGCGTTCAAGATCTCCAAGACGAACCCGAACACCTCGACCACCGGGCTCTCGACCATCCTGATGCAGTCGTACGAGGCATCCGGCAAGGCCGAAGGACTCACCTCGGCCGACGTGGATGCCGCCGCCGACTTCTCGCGCGTGTTCGAGGAGTGCGTGATCCACTACGGCGACACCACCGGCAACGTGCTGTCCACCCTGTACGACGAGACGCAGAACGGCGCGAACGGATCGGCCTACGTCTCGGCCGTCGCGCTCGAGGAGACCTCGCTGCTCAACTACAACAAGGGCAACCCCGACTCGCACACCGTGCAGCCGGGCGAGACCCTGACCCCGCCGAAGACCAAGCTCGTCGCGGTGTACCCCTCTGGCGGCTCGATGTGGTCGGACAACCCCGTCACCGTTCTCGGCGCCGACTGGGTCACGCCAGAGCAGCGGACGGCGGGGGAGGCCTTCGCGAAGTTCCTGCAGACAAAGCCCGCCCAGGAGATCCTGCCCGAGTACGGGTTCCGTCCGCTCGACGAGTCGGTTCCGCTCGGCGACCTGTTCACCGCGAACTTCGGCGTGGATCCGGCACAGCCCACGGTGACGCTGCCCAAGCCCGAGGTCGACGTGATCTCCACCGCGATCGACCAGTGGACGCAGGTGCGCAAGCCTTCGTCGGTGCTCGAGCTCATCGACATCTCCGGCTCGATGGACGACCCGATCGGCGACGGTCGCTCGCGGCTCGACGGCGCCATCGAGGGCGCCCAGACGACGCTCGACCACTTCCGTTCGACCGACGAGGTGGGCGTGTGGGCGTTCACTACCGGCATCTCCTCCGAAGAGGGTGAGGGCATCCAGGTGCTGCGCGACGTCACCCCGCTCGGTGCTGACGGCGAGAAGCTCGACTCCTCCCTCGACGACCTCCGCTACGCGCAGCGCAACGGCACCCCGCTGTATGACGCGATCCTCACGGCATACGAGGCCATGAGCGAGCGCGCCGAGCCCGGACGCATCAACGCGATCGTCGTGCTCTCCGACGGGGAGGACACCGACTCCACGACCTCGCTCGACTCGCTGATCGCGAAGATCGGCAAGAGCACGAAGGAGGGCGGCGCCGACGCCCCGGTGCGCATCTTCCCGATCGCCTACGGCTCGGGCGCCGACACCTCGGCGTTGCAGCGCATCGCGGATGCCACCGGCGGCCAGATGTTCGACGCTTCCGACGCCGAGCGGATCGACCTCGTGTTCGCTTCCGTGATCAACAACTTCTGAGGTGGGCATGATCATCGTCGCGGCGTCCGACCTGAGCGGGGTCACCGACGCGGTCGCCGGCGCTCTTCAGTCGAGCGACGTCTACATCGCCCCTGGGGTGAAGGGCGGGGATGCCCTGGCCAGCACCCTGACGGGTGTCCTACCCGCAGACGGTTCGATCGCGGTCGTGGTTCTGCCGGCGGACGCTGACCTCGGCGCGGTCTACGACCTCGAGTTGCTTACACGGATCACCGAGAAGGTTTCGCAGAAGACGGTAGTGCTCGCCGTCGGAGACGACCTCCAGGCCGCTTCGACCGCCATCGACAGCGACGACGCCCTATTCATCGCGAACACGAACGAGGCCGCAGCAGGCGGCGACACCCAGACCGCACTCGTCGAGACGGTGCAGCAGATCGTCGAGGAGACGCCGTCATCCCCGGGCGGGGGTGGCGGCGTCTCCTCGACGATCT
>NZ_PCPA01000009.1 GCF_002979515.1 Microbacterium sp. MYb54
GCACCTACATCGCATCGCCTCCAGCACCCCCGGCACCCGCCCCCATCACGCCGCCGACCGAACCTTCTCCGACCCCGACGCAGAGCTCCACCGACGAGATCATCGCTGACGGGACCGACACGGACGAGACAGTCGCTGACTCGGTCGACACGGCGCCGAAGAAGGGTGGGCTGCGCAGCTACGACTACGGCTACAGCGAGGAGCGGACGATCCCCACGCCCGGCGAAGTGCCGGAACGCTACGACGACACCGAGACCCTGATGCTGCGGCCGACCGCGACATCGTGGTCATCGACCGTCGTCCTGGTGAGCACCGATGCCGACAGCGGCACCGTGCGGGTCGACGTCCGCAGGGCGTCTGGCACCGATTTGGCCTTCGTCGTCGACGAACAGACCGTCGCGACGATGACGGATGACGAAAGCTCGTCGAGCGGTTTCGAACTGACGCTTCCCCGAGGGGCGCACACCCTGTCGGTGCACTACCTCGACGGCGAGGGAGGGCTCGGCGCTCTCGGCGCCCGGACCACGCTCTCGGTCGACTAGACCGCTCGACTCTCGGGCGACGGCAGCCATGCGTCGTCGGGCACTTCCAGCCAGCCCCGCTCCTTCGCCAGCGCGGCAGCCGTCGCCCGCAGTTCGTGCAGCGCAGGGTGCAATAGACCTGCGCGCCACACCATCGCCCAGGGAAACAACGGGACCGGGTCGACGACCGGGAGGAGCACGGCACCGTCGACCGGAGGTTGCGACACGAGTGTGAGGATCGGGGCGCTGCGCAGCCGCAGGTGCTGCGCCAGCTCCTCCCCTCCCGGCACCAACGGGTGTCCGATCGCAGGGTCGATGCCGAACGGAGCGAGCAGCTGCGCGGTGGCATCCAGCCACCCCGGCGTGACCTGGGCTCCGGCACGGGAGCACACCCGGGTCTCACGCAGCGCCTCGAACGGGACCACGTCTCGCTCCGCCAACGGGTGCCCCTCGCGGATCAGCACGGCCAGCGGTTCGTAGCGCACGAGCTGAGAGGCGACTTCGGCAGAGGCCCGCGTCAGTCGGTCGAAGACCACATCCGTCGTCGATCCTGACGACACCGCACCGCCGGGGCCACCGAAGCGCGCGAAGAACTCACGGTCCGGCGCCCGACGCCGTGCAGCGTCCAGCACCAGCGCCGGCGTCAATGCAGGGTCGACGACGTCGACGATCAGCGGCTCCTCCTCGAGGATCTCCCGCAGAGCGAGGTCGTGCAGTGCGAGCATCTCCTTCGCCCGCGGAAGCAGCCGACGCCCTGCTTCGGTCAACTCGACGCTGCGGGTCGAACGAGTCAGCAGCGGCACGCCGAGGCGATCTTCCAGGCGGCGGATGTCGCGGCTGAGCGCCTGTTGGGCGATGTAGAGCCGCTGCGCGGCACGGCTGAAGTGCAACTCCTCCGCCACCGTGACGAAGTGCCGCAGCAGACGCAGCTCCAGCTCATCAGCCATGCAACGGTTATACCCGATTCACAACAGGAATGCGTCAATCCGCACCGAACGGGTGTTGGCATCGTGGCCCTTTCGGAGCGAACCTGGGTGCAGGACACGGCGGCGCACGGCACGACCGCCTCGATGACAAGGGAGCACGCCATGAACACGATGACCGCCGCACTCGATCTGCCCGACGCCCGCCTCCACTACGAGCTCCGCGGCGACGGACCGCTGATCGCCCTGATCGGCGCCCCCATGGATGCCGACGCCTTCGCACCGTTCGCCGACGAGCTCGCCACCGACCACACCGTGCTCACGACCGACCCGCGCGGCATCAAGCGGAGCATCCTCCACGACCCGTCCCAGGGATCCACCCCCGAGCGCCGCGCAGCCGACCTCGCAGCACTCATCGCGCACGTCGATGCCGGTCCTGCGATCGTCTTCGGGTCGAGCGGCGGCGCGGTGACTTCCTTGGCCCTCGCACAGTCCCGCCCCGACCTGGCACCGACGGTCATCGCCCACGAACCGCCGCTCCTCGAACTGCTTCCCGACCGCGACGAGCAGCGACGGCTCACCGACGAGCTCACGACGGCCGCTCTCTCAGGCGATCGGGTCGGGGCGTGGCGGCTGTTCTTCGCGCAGGCCAACATCGCGATGCCGGAGGAGATGCTCGTCCAGTGGTTCGGCGGCGAGGTCGATCCCCGGAACCATGCCGACGAGCAGTTCTGGTTCCGCCACGAACTCCCGGCGAGCGTGCGGTGGGAGCCCGACATCGAGGCTCTGCGTGCGCGCGCCGGCGACCTCGTGCTCGGGATCGGCGAGGAGTCGGTCGACCAGCTCTGCGAGCGTACGACGACCGAACTCGGGGCGCGACTCGGCATCGAGCCGACCCGCTTCCCCGGCGACCACACCGGATTCGTCGATCACCCCACCGAATTCGCAGCACGTCTGCGCGAGGTGCTCGCACCCTGAGAAGCGCCGGGAGACGACACGTCCGCACCGAGGCCGCCGAGCGAAATCCGCTGCTCGGCGGCCTCGCACCGTCATCGCCGCGAGATCTGACGCCAGAGCGCGGCCCAGTGCTCCGGACGCAGATCGCGCGGAAGCCTCTGATCCGTCGCGCCGGCAGCTGCCACCACGCGTCGAGCTCGGGACATCGGGACGCTCGCCGCCGCCGCCACGACAGCGGGGAGGTTCGCTCCTCTCCCCGTGAACATCGCGCGGACGAACGCCTCATACGCTCGCCGTTCGGATCCCGGAACGAGCGGTGAGCCCCGGCGGGTGATCGTGAGCAGCCCGCCGTCCACGCTCGGCTGCGGTGAGAACCCCCACGCCGGAACCCGGCCTTCGAGGGAGAACTCGAACCACGGCGCCGACTGCGCGGTCATCATGGTGCCGCCGCCGACGCCGGCGCGTTTGCGCGCCACTTCCCACTGCATCAGCAGCACGGCCTCGCTCCACCGCTCGGTCGAGAGCAGCCGCCGGAGGATCGGCGTGGTCAGGTGGAACGGGATGTTGCCGACGACCACTTCGGCCGCGAGCGGGTGGTGCGTCGCATCCGCGATCTCGATGCGAACGCCGGGCAGCACCTTTCGCAGTCGATGCACCCGGTGCTCGTCGATGTCGATCGCCGCGAGCGGCCTGCCCAGCTCCGCGAGCGAGCGGGTGAGGGCACCGTCACCGCACCCGAGTTCGAGGATCGAGCCCGAGGTTCGTCGCACGAGCGCGGTGATGCGGGTGAGGGTGGGACGGTGGGTGAGGAAGTTCTGGCCGAGTTCGTGTCGGCCGCCATGGGTTGAACGAGGCATGAGTGCGCTCCAGAAGAAGATTCGGAGCACCTCGAAGGAGGGGGAGGACGCGAAGAGGCGTCAGTGAGGACTGCCCGTCCCGAGGTGCGATGACATCTCGGTGGACGGCGCGCAGATGCGTGCGGTGAGCGAGCGCGCCGTCAGGAGCGGCGGTCGCGGAACACGAGGTTGCGCCCCATCATGGGCGCTGCGCATATCGTTCCCATGCCTGCCAGCATATCGGCAGTCAGATCCAGCCGCGCTCCTCGGCGATGAGCACCGCCTGCTGACGCGTGCCGACCGAGAGCTTCCCGAGAATGACGGAGATGTGGTTGCGCACGGTTCCCGGGGCGAGGGAGAGCGCCCGAGCGATCTGCCCTGTCGTCTCGCCTCGACGCCCGGCGCGCAGCACATCGAGCTCACGATCGGTGAGCGGTGAGCGCTCGTCACTCAGGGCGTCGGCCGCGATCTCGGGATCGACATAGCGGGCACCCGCCGCGACACGGCGGATGACTGCGGCGACCTCGTCGGCACCGCGGGACTTGGGCAGGAAGCCGGAGACACCGGATGCCAGAGCGCGGCGCAGTACGCCGGGGCGCGCGTGACGGGTGACGACCACGCATCGCGTCGCGATCAGCCTGTTCAGCTTCTCAGCCACCTGTACGCCATCGAGGCCCGGCATCTCGAGGTCGAGCAGGCAGACATCCGGTTGCAGACGCACAGCCTCGGCGACGGCCTGTTCGCCGTCCTCGCACTCGGCGATCACCTCGATGTCGTCTTCCAGCCGGAGGAGGGCTGCGAGGGCGGATCGGATCATCGCCTCGTCGTCGGCGATCAGCACGCGGATCATCGCGCGTCTCCCGTCTGAGCCGGCACCGTCACGGTGACCTTGAACTCCTCGGCCTCACGGCCGATCTCGAGCGTGCCGTGGACTTCGTCGATGCGTCGTCGGATGCCGTCGAGACCCGAGCCGGCGGCATCCTCCGGCTCATCCCCGGCAATGTCATTGGCGATCATGTACTGCCAGCCCGTGTCGATGCGCGAGAGCTCGAGTCGCGCGCGGCGCCCTCCGCCGTGACGGAGCACGTTGGTCGTCGTCTCGCGGATGACCGGTCCGAGGGCGGACGCGGGGGCCGCGTCCGAATCCGCGGGGATCACCGCCTCCACCTCGAGCCCGGCGGCGCGGAGCAGATCGCGGGCGTTCGCGATCTCGTCGCCGAGAGGCACGGAGCGGAACCGCAACGCGAGGTCGCGGGTTCCCTGTCGTGCGTCGTCGACGCTCGCCCTCGCGGCACGGAGCTGGTCCATACCCGCCCCCGCATCCTGCGGCATGAGCCGTTCGGCGAGCTCCAGCTGCAGCGCGATGACCTGGAGATGATGTCCCTGCAGATCGTGCACGTCTGTCGCCACGCGCAGGCGCTCCTGCGTCGCTGCGAGCTTCGCCTCGGACGCACGGGCACGATCGAGCGTGATGAGCACGTCCCACCACCACAGCGAGCTCACGGTCATCACCGGGAGCATCACGGTGTAGATGACCGACACGAGGAACGGGACATCATCCGGGACGTCGAAGGCGGAATCGGCGACGGCGAGGAAGACGAGGAGGAGCACCGCGGCGATGACGACCTTGTACCGCACCCCGCGCGGCCAGTTCAGCAGCACCAGAGTCTGCGCGAGTGGCATCAGGGCGAGCTGCCAACTGCCGACCACGGCTCCGGCCGCGACCCCATAGGCCACGGCCACGAGGAGCGGCACGACCAGACGCAGCCATCGGACACCCGGTTCGGCATCGAGCCGATGCCGGTAGTCCAGCAGCAGCGGAACCGTGCTGGCGCACCAGAGCAGACCGCCGACTCCGACGATGAGGCCCCCCACGTCACTCAGGTCACGTGCGAGCGTGAACAGCGTCCACGAGGCGACCAGTGCGATCTCCAGTGCCAGGACACCCGTCACGGTGTACCACCACGTGGCGGTGACCCCGCGGGACAGCTGTCGCGCCCCCGGGCTCAGCTCGACGGGGGCGAGGGGCTCGACTCGGCTGCTCACGCTCCCACGATACGGCCGTGACAGTTGTCACTGCTGCGTCATGCGATCCACCCGGAAAGCGGTGACGGCCCGACACTGCCGCCGCGGGCGAGGCTGGGGTGGACTGAGGACATCGCAGCGGAGACACCGTTCGCACCGACATCCGGGAGCATCCCATGAACCTCATCGAGACATTCCAGAACCTGGTCGCCCAGGTTCCAGAGCTCGTGCAGCCGCTCATCGTCGCCCTCGCCGGCGCGATCCCCTTCATCGAGGGCGAAGGCGCCGTGAGCATCGGCATCATCGGCGGCATCACGCCGGTGGTGGCCGCGATCGCCGCGATCGTCGGCAACTTCCTCTGCGTCCTCGTGGTCGTGCTGGTGAGCTCGAGAGCGCGACAGGCCGTCGTCACTCGCTCCCGCGCCAAGACTGCTGCGCTCGCGGGTGGCGGCTCGGCCGAGATGACTGCTGCGGATGCGCCAGAAACGGACCGCAGCACCGCACGTCGAGAGAAGTTCCAGCGCGCTTTCGAGCGCTACGGCGTCCCCGGGGTCAGCCTGCTCGGCCCGCTCCTGCTGCCGACCCAGTTCACCGCGACCATGCTCGCCGCTGCCGGCATCGGGAAGGCCCGCATCCTGTTCTGGCAGGCGCTGGCGATCATCGGGTGGACCACGATCATCGCCGTCATCGTCGGCAGCGCGGTGTACGCGATCCGCTGATCCCTCACAGATGTGGCTGGATTCAAGGTTTCTTGAATTCAGCCTTTTCTGTACAGTGGGGGGCGTGACCACCGCTCTCGCCTCCCTCACCCATACGGCTGCCGTCGCCCGTCTCGGGCACGCACTGTCCGATCCCACTCGCGCCGGCGTTCTGCTCGCGCTGCGGGAAGCGCCCCGCTACCCCGCCGACCTGGCCGACGCACTCGGCGTCTCACGCCAGACGATGTCGAACCACCTCGCCTGTCTCCGCGGATGCGGACTCGTCGAGAGCGTCCCCGACGGGCGCCGCAGCAGCTATCGACTCGCGGACCGCCACCTCGCGCCGGCACTCGACATGCTCATGCGGGTCACGCTCATCGTCGAACCCGACTGCTGCTCCGGCGAAGGCTGCACCTGCTGATGACCACCACGGCACCGGCGCAGCGCCGCGAGATCCTCCACCGCCGCATCCGCCTCATCGTCGGCATCACGATCGGCTATAACCTGATCGAGGCGGTCATCGCGATCGCCGCCGGCTCGGTCGCGTCGTCCGCCGCACTCATCGGCTTCGGCCTGGACTCCACGATCGAGGTGCTGTCCGCCGCAGCCGTCGCCTGGCAATTCACCCGCCGCGATCCCGAGCGCTGGGAGAAGCCGACCCTGCGCGTGATCGCCGTCGCGTTCTTCGCCCTCGCGATCTACGTCACGGCGACGTCCGTGACCGCGCTCGTCACGGCCGAGCGGCCCGAGCACAGCACGATCGGCATAATCCTGACCGCGGTCAGCGTCGCCGTCATGCCGTTCCTGTCGCTCGCAGAACGTCGTGCGGGCAAGGAGTTGGGGTCGGCCACAGCTGTCGCCGACTCGAAGCAGACGCTGATCTGCACCTATCTCTCCGCCGCCGTCCTGATCGGCCTGGTCGCCAACTCCCTGCTCGGCTGGTGGTGGGCCGATGCCGTCGCCGGGCTCGTCATCGCGGCCTTCGCGGTGCGCGAGGGGATCGAGGCGTGGAAGGGCGATGCCTGCGCGACCTCGGTCGGGATGCTCCTCGAAGACGACGACGAGCACGACGAACACGAAGGGCACGACCACGACCACGACCACCGACGCGGCCACTGACGCGAGCGGTATCCGTTCCGCCTAGGTTGGAGTGATGGATACCGCCCCCGCTTCGCCGTCGACCGAGCTGCAGGGTCGCACGGTGCTCGTCACCGGCGCGAACGCGGGCATCGGGTACTGGTGCGCTGAACAGCTCGCGATGCGTGGCGCACGGGTGATCCTCGGGTGCCGCTCCCCCGAGCGCGCCGAGACCGCGATCTCGGCGATCCGCGGCCAGGCTCCGGACGCCGACCTGCGGGTCTTGGCCCTCGACCTCGGCTCCCTCGACAGCGTCACCCGAGCTGGTGCCGAGGTCGGCGAGCGCGTCGATGCGGTCATCTGCAACGCCGGTGTGAAGGCCGCCGACCCCACGGCGCGAACGAGTGACGGCCTCGACCTCATGGTGGGGACGAACTTCCTCGGCCACTTCGCACTCGTGGCTCACCTCGAGCCGCTCCTCGCCCCGGATGCCCGCGTGGTCGCCGTCGGCTCGATCGCCCACCGCTTCGCACACCTCGATCCGGCACACATCGATGCTTCGTGGAACGGCTCGTCGCTCCGGCAGTACGGGCGATCGAAAGCTGCGCTCATGGCCTTCGCCTTCGAGCTGGCGCGGCGCTGGTCCGACACATCACGCGCAGCGGTGTGCGCACATCCGGGCTATGCGGTCGATCCGCTCACGCCGCAGCGCCCCGGCCTCGCCGAGGTGTCCGGCGTCATCCGGGCCCTCGCCGCACCGACTCGCGCTCTCGTGCAGGGCAAGGACGGCGGCGCACTGCCGATCGTGCATGCAGCCACCGCAGCGGACGTCTCCACCGGGGACTACTGGGGTCCGGGAGGTCTGCTCGAGTTCCGCGGGGCGCCGAAGCGCGTGGCCGCATCCGACGACGTCCGCTCCCCCGCTACGGGAACCGCGCTATGGGCGGCGGCGGAGCGCATCACCGGGGTGTCTCTTCCGACCTGACCCGGGTCCGGATGTCCGACCCCCACGGCAGGATGAGGGCATGATCACGCTGCTCTCCGCACCGTCCAATCTCGGTCTCCGTCCGCCGGAGCCGGGCAGCGTGCCCGGTGCGGCGAAGGCTCCTGAGGCTCTGCGCGAGGCCGGCCTCTTCGCGCGGTTCGCCGAGCTCGGCGCCACCGACTCCGGCATCGTGCTCGCCGGGCGCTACGTCGACGACGACGCCACGCGACCTCCGGGGCGTGTGCGGAACGAGAGCGCGATGATCGACCACTCGCAGCGCCTCGCCACGCGCATCGGCGTGGCCATCGACCGCGGCGAGGCTCCCCTGGTGATCGGCGGCGACTGTGCGATCCTCCTCGGTGCCGGCTTCGCGACCGCACGCCGCGGCGGTGTCGGCCTCGTGCACATCGACGGCCACACCGACTTCCGCCATCCCGGCAACAGCGACGAATGCGCGAGTGTGGCCGGAGAGGCCCTCGCCGGCGCGGTCGGGAAGC
Organism: Microbacterium sp. MYb54; assembly: GCF_002979515.1. Taxonomy (GTDB): domain Bacteria; phylum Actinomycetota; class Actinomycetes; order Actinomycetales; family Microbacteriaceae; genus Microbacterium. The sequence continues at coordinate 8,520 of NZ_PCPA01000009.1, forward strand.
ACTGGCCGGCGATCGCCGACATCGACGGGCTCGGCCCGTACTTCTCTGCCGAGCACACCGCACACATCGGCCACCGCTCCGACGACGAGGAGCAAGAAGAAGTGCGTGGCATCTTGGGCAGGGTCACACCGGCGGCCGACGTCGTATCCCTCGGTGCAGCCAGAGTCGGCGCCGAGTCAGCTGCCGTGGCAGGGCCGGCCTACTGGCTGCAGGTCGATGTCGATGTGCTCGACCCCACGGTCATGCCTGCGGTCGACAGCCCCGATCCGGGCGGCATCAACGCGGCTGAGCTCACCGCACTCCTGCGAGAGCTCGCGCCGCGCGCGGTCGGCGCGAGCGTCACGGTGTTCGACCCCGATCTCGATCCCGACGGACGCCATGCGCGTCTGCTGGTCGAGGTGCTGAGCGAAGGGCTCGGTGCGCTCGGCAGCCGCGCGCACCGGCCCTGACCGCTCAGCCGGGCCTCAGACTTCAGCCCCCGGCCTCCTCAGGCCCCTGGCTCCGCCACGACCGCGTCTGTGGTGACCCGCACGCGAGAGATCCGTCGACGGTCCAACTCCGCGACCTGGATCGTCGCACCAGGCACCTCGACCGTGTCGCCGACGACCGCGAGGCGCCCCAGCTGCTCGGTCACGAACCCGGCGATGGTGTCGGACGAACCGCGAGGCATCGCCAAGCCGGTCGCCTCCTCGAAGTCCTGCAGGTTGAGTCGCCCGTCGAGTCCCTCGTCGGATGAGATGAACACTTCGGCGTCGTACTCGTCGAAGATCTCGCCGACGACTTCCTCCACGAGGTCTTCCAGGGTGACCAGTCCGTCGGTGCCGCCGTACTCATCGACGACCACCGCGATGTGATGCCCCTCCGCCCGCATCCGGGTCAGGGTCGGCAGCACCCGCGCGGTCGAGGGGATGTAGGGGATGTCGCGCATGAGCGCGCTCAGAGGGCGCGTCGGATCGTCGGATGCGGCCTCGAACAGATCGCGCACGTGCACGAAGCCGGTGATGTCGTCGATCGATGTGTCGGCCACGGGGTAGCGCGAGAACGGAAGGTCGCGCACCTGCGCCATCACCTCGCCTACGCTCGCGGCCTCGTCGAGTGCGACCACCTCGGGTCGCGGCCGCATGACCTCGCTGACCTGGCGCCCGCGGAGGGACAGCACATCGTCGAGGATGCGCCGTTCGTCATCGGGCAGCCCCTGATGGCTCGCCACGATGTCGCGCACCTCTTCGTCGGTCATCTCGTCGCTCGTCTTGTGCGGATCGCCGCCGAGCAGCCGGACGAGGGCGTTCGTCGAGACCGAGAGCAGCCAGATCACGGGGCGCATGACCGTGGCGAACCCGTTGAGGGCGGGCGCGATCGCGTAGGCGAACTGCGCGTTGCGCTGGATCGCCAGCCGCTTGGGCACGAGCTCGCCGAGCACCAGCGAGAGGTACGCGATGATGAGCGTCAGCACGAGCGTCGCGACCGTCAGTGCCAGAGCGGGGGCGAGGCCCCACGACTCGAGCACCGGTGCCAGCGAAGGCGCGATCGATGTCGCACCGTAGGCCGCCGAGGCGAACCCGGCGACGGTCACGCCGATCTGCACGGCCGAGAGGAAGGTGTTGGGGTTGCGGGCGAGGGCGGCGACCTTCGCGCCGCGCCGCCCGCGTTGACCGATCGCGTTGATCTGACTCTCACGCAGCGTGACCAGCGCCATCTCCGTGGCAGCGAAGACACCGCCGATCAGCACGAACGCGAAGACGAGAGCGATGTTCCAGAGCAGGTCGCCCATCAGCGGGCCACCTCGTCTGTGGTGGGGTGAGCGCCCGGGATGAACCGGGCGCTCGTACTGTCAGAGTCCGAAGAGTCAGAACAGCGCTGCGCGCTCAAGAGTGCTCCTTGTGTGTCGGGGTGGTGTCGGTGGAAGAAGTGACGGCTGCCGGTGTGCGGCGGGTCTTGATGAGGCTCGCCACCGTGGCCACCGCGATGGTGAGGCCGATGAACAGCAGTGAGAACCAGATCGGGATCTCGGGGGCCCATTCGACGCCCTGGCCGCCGTTGATGAACGGCACCTCGTTCACATGCAGCGCGTGCAGGACGAGCTTGACGCCGATGAAGGCGAGGATGACCGCGAGTCCCTGCGCGAGGTAGACGAGGCGCTCGAGCAGGCCGCCGATGAGGAAGTACAGCTGGCGCAGACCCATCAGCGCGAAGGCGTTCGCCGTGAAGACGATGTAGGCCTGGTCGGTCAGGCCGTAGATCGCCGGGATCGAGTCGACGGCGAAGACGAGGTCGATGAACCCGATCGCGATGATCGTGAGGAGCATCGGGGTGACGAAGCGTTTGCCGTTCTTGACGACCGTCAGGCGGTCGCCGTTGTACTCGTCGCTGACGGGCAGGTGCCGACGCACGAACGTCATGAACCGCCCGTTCGCGGGGTTGCTCTCGTGGTTGCTGAACGCCTGACGGTAGGCGAGCACGAGGAGCAGCGCGCCGAACACGTAGAAGATCGCCGAGAAGTTCTCGATGAGCGTCGCGCCGACGGCGATGAAGATTCCTCGCAGGATCAGCGCGATCACGATGCCGATCATCAGCACCTTCTGCTGATAGATCTTCGGCACCGCGAAGCCCGTCATCACGATGAGGAAGACGAAGAGGTTGTCGATAGACAGGGCCTTCTCGGTGAGATACCCGGCGAAGTACTCTCCGCCGAAGGTCCACCCGGAGAAGACGCCGATGCCGACGCCGAACAGCAGCGCGAGGCTGATGTAGAAGATCGACCACCGTGCCGATTCTGCGATCGTCGGCTCGTGCGGCGTGCGCACGTGCGCGAAGAACTCGTAGACGAAGAAGGCGATCGTGATCGCGATCGTGATGATCCAGATCAGCGGGGTGATATCCAAATGAGGACTCCAGACTCGGGGTACGACCGTACCGCCAAAGTCTTCTCCATTCCATTGACCATGGAACCGGTGGCCCGGGATGCGACGTGCATCCGTAATGACGACCCCACCGTGTCGGAGTACTCCCCTTGGTTTCTCCAGATTAGGAGACGACCCTTTGCGGTTCCTGTGGATCTGCCGTAAGCGCACCGTCGCTGAAAGGCGACAGGCCTCCGCGGGTGCGTCGGACGGCAGCGCACCCGCGGAGGTCGCGGTCAGTTGAGGGTGAAGGAGACTGTCGTGGTGTTTCCCGCCACGTCCTGGACGACCATCGTGTTCTGTCCGCTCACGGCACCGAACGTGCCGGGCTTCAAGAAGTTCACGTCGGACCAGGTGTTGTCCGTGAGGTCCTTCGTGATGCCGTTGATCGTGACGAGTGAGACCTTGCCGGCGTCGAACAGCTTGTAGCTCACGAGGTCGTGGGTGCCACCGGAGCCCACCGTGAACGATGCCCCGTCCTTGATCGTCGCGGTCGGCGGTGTCGTGTCGATGGCGAAGGCGAACGCGCCGGTCTGCGCGATGTTCCCGGCGAGGTCCTCGGCGTTGTACTTCACGGTGTACGAGCCGTCGGCGAGCGCGAGTGTCGCCTGATGGATGCCGCTGGTCGCGCCGTTCATCGCCGACTGCGTGCTCTTGACGAGCTTGCCGTCCTTGTAGACGTTGGCGACGATGCGCTTCAGCCCGACGTCATCGGTGGCGTTCACCTGCAACTGCACCTGCGGTGTCGGTCCTGCCGTGGTCGGAGCGACGAGGGTCGCGACCGGCTTCTGCGTGTCGACCGGCGCCGGCGCCTGGCCGAGGGCGACGCGGTCGACCACCCAGAAAGCGCTGTTGGTGCCGGTGTAGTGGAAGCGGAACTGCGCTGTGCGCGCCCCGGCCGGCACGTCGAAGGAGAGAGCCTCGTTCGTGTTGGTGTTGGCCGAGTAGGCCTTCAGCGACCGCGGTTCGCCGCCGTCGAAGCTGACGAGCACCTCGGCCGACTGCGGGCCGTCGATGAAGTAGTTGGTCGCATAGGACAGCATCGCCGTGCTCGCCCCTGTGAGCGGATAGGCAGGGCTGACCAGCGTCGAGTCGAACGCGCCGGCCGAATGCGACTTGTCGTCCCACTCGTCCGAGTCCGCCACGGCGAAGACGTCACGTGCTCGAACCGACGTCTCCCGACGCTGCCCGAGCTCGACGTTGGTCCAGAACTCGTCGGTGGCGAACGACCAGCCGGACCACTCCTTCACACCCCCGGAGGGCATGCGGGAGTTGTCGATCGACCAGCCTTCGGGGGCAGATCGCGTCCACCCCAGCACATCGGCGCCAGGACGGGTCTCGTCCGCACGGGTCTGCAGCACCGGGCGCAGCGAGTCGAAGGCATCCGGAGCAAGAGCGGACAGCGCCGTGCCATCGAGGTTCCACGCGGGGTCGGCCGCGATACCCACGGCCGAGAGCACGGTCGGGGCGACGTCGGAGATCTTCACGTCGTTGCGCACGCCGGGTTCGATGCCCGGGCCCGCCGCGACGACGAACACCTTCCGCTCTGCGGGGCTGCTGCCGCCGTGTCCGCCGGTCGGGGTGTGCCCGTGATCGGCGGTCACGACGATCAGCCACTCCTCGTCATCCGGGCGGGCATCGACAGCTGCGAGGATCTGGCCGATCTCGCCGTCCGCCTTGGCCAGCGCGCGAGCGTAGGCGGCGCCGTTCGTTCCGGTGCTGTGACCGGCGCCGTCGACCTCGTCGAGGTGCACGAACACATCATCGGCTCCGCCGGCGATGGTCTCGACCGCCTTCGCCGTCGTGCCCGCGTCGTTGCCGCCCTGCACACGGGAGTCCACGGTCGAGCCGAAGATCGTCGTCGCGATCGGTGCCCACGTCGCCACCACGGCGGTGGAACGTGCCGGCTGCGCCGCCTCGATGCGCGACAGGTAGTCCGGGTACAGGTCGTATCGCGGCGAGGTGAAGTTGTTGTCGACCACGTTGTGCTTGTCAGGCCAGACGCCGGTCGCGATGGTCGACCATCCCGGCCCGGAGATGGTGCCGGCGAGCGGCGTGCCGTACAGGTTGCTCGAGGAGACCATGCCGCGCGCCATCAGGGCGTCGAGGTTGGGCATGTCGGCGTCGTCGAGGAAGTCGAACGAGGCACCGTCGATGCCGACGACGAGCGTCTTGACGGGCTTCGCGTCGCCGACGGCCGCTGCCGGTATGACAGAGAGGGTGGACACGAGGCACGCAGCCGCTGTGGCCACGACTACTGCTCGCTTGCGGAACGAGGACATTTCATCTCCGATGACTGTGGGGGGGGGTCGCGAGCATGGTGATGTCCATGCCCGGAGCCCAGTCTCGAACCCGCGCCCGCCTCTTCGACCGTTCCGCGCGAAGGTGTCAATACAAGTTGGCTCGGCGTTCACTCGATGGCGTCGATTTAGGTATCCACCTTCGTGAACGACCGACGCTGCAGACCGCGGAACGCGATGCGCCCTGCTAGTCCTGGAAGTCGGACCGGGTGAGCTCCTGCTCTTCTGCCCGGTCGATGATGGCCGGAAGCACCTCGTCGAAGAACTGCACGAGGACGGCGCGGGTCTTCACGGCGTCGCGCTCGAGCATCGCGTCGCGCAGTGAGACGACGAACGCGCCGACGACATCCCAGTCGAACGCATCTCTGGAGTGCTGGCTGAACCGACGGATCTGCGGCCCGAGGCGCTCGATGATCACCGCTCGCGAGGCATTGCCCTCGATGCGCGCGAACCCGGTGGCGGTCGCGCGCAACGCGATGCCGAAGGCCGCGACGTCACGCGACTTGACCGAAGAGGCCATCTCGTCGGCGAGCTCGGTGAGATAGGCGATGTCGTCGTCCTGGATCAGGGGCATGACGTGGCGCACGGAGCCGATCCAGATGTCTCCGAACAGGTCGACCGCGTTGCGGACCTGATCGAGGTCGATCGGCGCGACCCTGGTGTAACGGTTGCGCTGCATCTCGACGAGACCGTGGTCGGCCAGGCGGTCGAGGGCATGACGGATCGGCGTCTTCGACGTCCCGAGACGTTCGGCGAGCTCGTAATCGCGCAGCCGCTCGCCCGGACGCAGCTCACCGCTGATGATCGCGTCCTGCAACCGGTTGTACGCCTCGTCGCTCATCGATCTGCGCTCGAGGGGTCCGCCTGAGAGTGCCACATTGTCCTCCACTCGAGCACGAAAGCGAAGTAGAGCCTGAAGTTCTACCTACACTGCAATGTATCGCATTCGGCGTAACGGTCGGGAGGATCCGGAGTCGTGGAAGTGGCTGTGCGTACGTTCGCGGCGTGGTGGGAGCGGCATCAGGTGATCCTCTACCTGTCGTCGATCCTCGTCGCCGTCGTCGTCGGGATGCTGCTGCCTTCGGTAGGACAGCCGCTGGAGTCGGCGATCAACCCTCTCCTCGGTACCCTGCTGTTCGCGACGTTCCTCGGCGTGCCTTTCACCGCCATCGGGCAGGCGTTCACGGACTGGCGCTTCCTCGTCACAGTGCTCGTGCTCAACTTCGTCGTGGTTCCGGCAGTGGTGTTCGGCCTGAGCCGGGTGGTCGCCGCCGATCAGGCGATCCTCTTGGGTGTGCTGCTCGTGCTGCTCACTCCCTGCGTCGACTATGTGATCGTCTTCACTGGCCTGGCCGGTGGCGACCGCTCCCGGCTTCTCGCCGCCACCCCGCTGCTCATGCTGCTGCAGATACTCCTGCTCCCCCTCTTCCTCACCGCGATCGTCGGCACCGAGGCGACGAGCACATTCGACCCGCGCCCGTTCCTCGAAGCGTTCCTGCTGCTGATCCTGCTGCCGCTCGGGCTCGCCGCGCTGACGCAGCTGCTCGCGAAGAGGTTCGCCGTCGCGCGCGCGATCGAGCGCCTGGCGGCGACGGCGATGGTGCCGCTGATGATGCTCACTCTCGCGACGGTCGTCGCCTCTCAGGTGTTCGGCGTCAGCGACGTGCTGGGCCAGCTGCTGATCACGGTGCCACTCTTCCTCGCCTTCGCCGTGATCATCGCCCCTCTCGGTGCGCTCCTCGCGCGAGCGACAGGCTTGGATGTGCCCGGACGCCGCGCTGCCGTCTTCAGCGGCGTCACCCGGAACTCGCTCGTGGTGCTTCCGCTGGCACTCGCTCTGCCCGAGGCGTTCGCCCTCACCCCGCTCGTGGTCGTCACCCAGACGATGGTGGAGCTGCTCGTGATGGTGGTTTCGGTCTCGGTGGTACCGCGCCTGATCAGGACGCGCGCCAGCTGATCCGGACCGCGCCTTCGCCGTCCGTTCACCCTGCCGGCCGAAGTGCGGTTGTCGCAGACCGGACGCGCGCCCACCACGGGCTTCGTCGACGAGGGCTGTCGAAGTCGATCCCGGTCAGCTCCGCATCCAGGTCAGCGGCCGTACGGAACCGGTGGGTGCGGATGCCTCGCTCACGCGCCGCTTCCAGGTTCTCCACCCGATCGTCGATGAAGAGGGTGTCTTCGGGTGCGGCCTCGGCGAGCGCCAGGGCGGTGTCGAAGATCTCGGCATCCGGCTTGGCCAAGCGCAGTTCGGCACTGAACACCATCAGCGAGAAGAGCTCGCGTAGGACGGCTGCGTGCCGGATCTCGGCTGCGAGATCGCTCGGCGCGTTCGACAGCAGCGTCAGCTGAGCACCACGACTATGCGCGGCACGCAGAGCCGCGATCGTCGCGAAGTTCAGGTGGGTCCAGCTCTCGATGTCGAGTCTTCGAAGGGTCAGCAGCTCTTCGCCGCGGATCCGGCGCCCCACGACGTCTTCCCAGTAGTCCGCGGCGGGGAGACCGCGGTCGTAGGGTTCGCGTGACGCCCAGTACCGGGCCCGGAATGTCGTCGTCGGGATCCCGACCACCGCAGCCATTCCCTGGATCGCGGCAGTGGGCTGCGGCTCGCTGATCACCTCGCCGAAGTCCACGAGCAGATGCTTCGTCATGATGTCTCCTTGGTCGGATCGCTAGAACGCACAGGCTACATGATCAAACAGACATCTGAATGTTCGCTTTGCATTCGCACTCATTGCCGCGAATTTGCAGGCTGCACGCGAAGCTACAGTCGGCCATCCGGTGAGAGCGAGCGCCGGACATGGCAAAATCGATCAATCCACGTTCCGAATGAAACACACTTCATGTATGTTTGAAACATGACCGGACTGTCACGGCAAGATGCCATCCTCGAGGCCCTCTACACGAGCGGTCGCGTCAGCGTCGCCGACGTGGCATCCGAGTTCGCGGTTTCCGAGGTCACCGTGCGGCGCGACCTCGATCACCTCGCGCAGGCAGGCGTCCTCCGACGCGTTCGGGGCGGAGCCGTCAGCGTGCGGCTGCGCGGCGAAGGCCTCCCCTTCTCGATGCGGCGCCTGGAAGCATCCGACGCGAAGGAGCGCATCGCCGAGGCCGCGGCGAAACTGGTCATCGACGGCGAGGCGGTGTGCGTCGACAGCGGGACGACGGGCGCGGCCGTCGCTCAGCAGCTGGCCTCGCGGCGTCTCACCGTCATGCCGTTCAGCGTGCAGTCGCTGGAGGCCCTGACCCGTGGCGCGGTGGCCAGGGTGATCCTGCCGAGCGGGTCTGTCCACCCGGAAGAGGGTTCGATCGTCGGACCTCTGGTCGAGCAGTCGTTGCGTGACCTCCGCTTCGACACCGTCTTCCTCAGTTGCTGCGGCGCTGCGCTCGACGCGGGCATCACGGCGTATGACCTCGACGACGCCGCAGCCAAGCGCGCGATGATCGCCGCCGGACGCCGCGTGGTGCTCATCGCCGAGGGGGCGAAGTTCGCGCGGTCGGCGATGAGCGTGGTGTGCGCCCTCACCGACGTCGATGTCGTGGTCACCGACGAGACGGCCCCGACCGAAGTGCTCGACGAACTCCGGGCCGCCGGGGTAGAGGTGGTCGTCGCCTCGGGAGCCTCCGGTGAGTGAGGGCGGCGCGACGACCGCTCCCCCGGCGAAGCCGTCGACCCTCCGCGTCGTCCTCTCGCATCCGCTGTATCGGGCGTCGACGCTCGCGCTCTTCCTCTCGGGCCTCGGCATGTCGGCCGCGGCACCACTCATCGCCTCGTTCCTGGTCACCGAGCTCGGCGCCTCGTTCACCGTCGCCGGTCTCTACTATCTGACGAGTCTCACCGCGCCCGTCGCCGGCTACCTCGTCGGAGCCCGCTCCGACCGCACGGGCCGACGACTCGGACTGTTCCGGATCTGCGCCGTCGCCGGTTTCCTCGGCTGGCTGGGCATCGCGTATTCCACTGAGCTGTGGATGCCGTTCGTCATCAGCGCCATCGTGCTCGGCTTCGCGGGTGCCGCGACGTCGCAGCTGTTCGCCGCGATCCATGACGAGCTCACCGCGGAGCCCACGGCCGCCGACGACGGTGTCGTCGCCGTGGTGCGGATGGCGCTCACCGCGGGATGGGTGATCGGGCCGGTGCTGGGGTCGTTCCTCGCCGCCTATGCCGGGTACCGCACGATGCTGATCTTCGTCGCGATCGCCACCCTCGCCCAGATCCTCCCTCTCGGGACCCTCCGCACCACTCCGCCACCGCTCACCGGAGAGTCGTCGGTCCCCGGTTCAGCCTCCAGCGCGAAGACCGCGCCCGGCCTTCGCGCGATGCTGCCGCTCCTGGCGTTCACGGCGCTCTACATCTGCGTCTACGCCGGCGAGTCCGTGAAGTACGCCTTCCTCCCGCTCTACATGAACGAGCAGTTGCGCCTGGCCCCCGAGATCAGTGGTGCGATCATCGGCATCCAGCCTCTGGTCGAGCTCGCCCTGATGCCTCTCGCCGTGATCGTCGGACGAAGGGTCGGCATGACCCGACTGATGGCGTTCGCCGCCGCGTGCGGTGTCGGCGCGAACCTCTTCTTCGCCTTCTCCGGGACGGCAGCCGGACTCTTCGCCGGGCAGATCCTGATGGGCGCCGTCTGGGGTGTCTTCGCTGCCCTCGGGATCATCGTCGCCCAGCGTCTGCTCCCGACGGCGGTGGCGACGGCGTCGGCGATCTTCCTCAGCTCGACCGCGATCAGCTCGGCCATCGGCGGTCTCGCCGGCGGTCTCGGCGCGGCCGTCATCGGCCTGCCACTCGTGTTCGTGATCCCCGCCGGATTCGCGGCTGTCGCCGTGATCGGACTGCTGATCATGAGCCGTCGGGAGTCGTCTCGATCCTGGACGCACACCCAGGTTGGGCGCGTACCGTCGGTCTCAGAAGGCACGACAGAAGATCAGAACGCGACGCCCTGACCGGCGGTTCGCGAAGCATCAATCAGGACGACCCTCCGCCGCCTCAGGGCGACGCCGGAGAAGAGGTCATCATGGGCGACATCCGCCCGACCGTCCGCACCTGTCCACGCGACAGCGTGAACCGGACATCGAGCACATTCACCGAACTGGCTCAGCAGATCCGCAATCGTGGACTGCTGCGCCGACGATACGGCTACTACTGGTCGAAGCTCGTGGGCGCACCGCTGGTTCTCGCCGCGTGCCTCATCGGCTTCTTCTGGATCGGCGACAGCTGGTGGCAGCTGTTCACGGCTGCGGCTCTCGCGATCGTCTTCACGCAGATCGCCTTCCTCGGGCATGACGCAGCGCACCGACAGATCTTCGTGTCCGGCCGCTGGAACGACTGGACCAGCCTCGTCCTCGGCGATCTCTTCGTCGGGATGAGCTACGGATGGTGGCAGCACAAGCACACGCGGCACCACGCCAACCCCAACAAGCTCGGCTCCGATCCTGACATCGAGCTCCCGGTCATCGCGGTGACCGCCGAGACCGCCGCCCGACATCACAGTCCTGCCGTGCAGTGGATGCGCGGACACCAGGGACTCCTGTTCTTCCCCATCCTCTTCTTCGAGGGGATCTCCCTGCACGCCTCGAGTGTGCGTCGGGTCGTCACGCGGGGTCGACTCGAGCGTCGACGGGTGGAGATCGCGTTCCTGAGCATCCGCATGATCGGATACCTGGCGATCGTGTTCCTCGTGCTCTCCCCCGGGATCGCCTTCGTGTTCCTCGCCGTGCAGCTCGGTCTCTTCGGGTTCTACATGGGCATCGCGTTCGCCCCGAACCACAAGGGGATGCCGGTGGTTCCGCGCGACCTGACGCTGGACTTCCTCCGCCGTCAGGTGCTGATGAGCCGGAACGTCCGCGGCACCCGCGCACTGGATGTCGCCATGGGCGGGCTGAACTACCAGATCGAGCATCACCTGTTCCCGTCGATGCCGCGGCCGCACCTGCGTCGCGCGGCACCGATCATCGCCGAGTACTGCGAGGCCCACGGGGTGCCGTACACGCAGACGGGTCTGTTCGCGTCGTACGCGATCGTCGTGCGCTACATCAACCGCGTCGGGCTCGGGGAGCGCGATGTCTTCAGCTGCCCCCTCGCCGATCAGCGGCTTGCGATCGGGGCACCGGTCCGGTCCTGAACGGTCGTTGCCTCTAGCCGCGGACGGTCGCGATCATCCGGTCCAGATCGGCGTCGAGTTCGGCGTCGACCACCTGCCGGGCCGGGGTGGCGTCGTGGTACGCGATGATCTCCTCGGCGCCGGCCCAGAACGGCACTCGGGGCTGGAACTCGGGCACGATGCGACGGATCTTCGTGTTGTCGAAGACCATCGGATGAGCTCTGTCGCCGTGCAGGTCGGCCGCGAGGGCTGGCCTGATGGCGGAGATCGCGTCCGAGGACACGTGCACCAGCTCGGGCCGAGCCCCTGCAGCGTCGCCCAGCCACGTGTAGATCTGGTCCCACGTCGGTGCCTGGTCGCCCGTGATGTGGAACGTGTCGCCCAATGCGTCGCGTCGTCCGAACAGACCGACGAACCCCACCGCGAAGTCGGTCGTGTGCGTGATGGTCCACGGCGAGGTGCCGTCTCCGTGGACGAGGACGGGCCGACCCTCGCGCATCCTCACCACGTCATTCCACCCCGCGAGAGTGGGCATGCTGGTGCGGTCGTAGGTGTGGGAAGGGCGAACGATGGTGACCGGGAATCCCTGATCGCGGTAGGCGACGGTGAGGGTGTCTTCGCACGCGATCTTGTCCCTCGCATACGCCGAGAACGGGTTTCGGAGCGGGGTCGACTCGGTGATCGGGAAGCGCAGTGGCGGCTTCTGATACGCCGAGGCCGAACTGATGAACACGTACTGGCCGATGCGGCCGGCGAAGCGCTCGATGTCGGCCTGCACATGCGCGGGCGTGAACGACGTGAACTGCGCCACGACGTCGAACTCCCGAGCGCCCAGGGCAGCCCGCACCGCGTCGTCGTCACGGATGTCGGCCTGCAGCAGCTCGACCTCGCCCGGCAGCCGACGTTCGCCGGAGCGGCCGCGGTTGAGCACGGTGACCCGATGCCCGAGCTCCACCGCCCGCTGCACCGAAGCCGTGCTGATGACGCCGCTGCCACCGACGAAGAGGATGTCCTGTGCACTCATGTCCTGATCCTGTCATGCCGAGAACGCGCATCCTGGACCATGTCCCGCCCGCGCGCGCCGAGTCCTTACAGGGTTGAAACAACTCGGTGGTACGGGGGTTCTGACGCACAGTCCGCGGATAGCGTTTCGAGCGTTCGATCGCTCGGGGATCCTCCCCGGCACCATCAACACCGGGGACCCTGCCATGCCACACAGCCGCTCACACCCTTCGCCCAGTCGGATCATCGCCGTCAACATCGGGGTGCTGGTGTGCGGCGCCGCGATCGTCGTGATCGTCTCCGACCTGCTTCCGGTGATCCCGGCGCTGGTGTATCCGCTCGTGTTCACGATCGTCACCGCTGTGCTCCTGGCACTCGCCGTCGCGGCGAGCCGCCGCGGGGCACTGGCCGCGTCCCGCATCTGGGCGGGGTGGGCGGGGTTCCTCATCGTGCTGCTCGTGCTGGCGTGGAGCAACCTCTTCGGATGGGGCGGTGCGCTCAGCACCACGCTGCTCGTCGCGATCGTGCTCAACACGGTCGTCGCCGGCGCCTTCCGAAGCGGCGTCCACCTGGCCGTGGTGCAGCTCGGCTCGCTGATCTGGGCGGCGATCGCCTTCCTGTACGGCATCCCGCCCCTGCCGCTGATCGTTCTCGCGGCGATCGGCCTCTGGTGGCTCGGGGCGGTCGGCTACTCCGCGTCGGTCGTCATCGCGACCGCCCTCATCCTTCCGGTCGGTGCGACGCTGCTCGTGCACCCGCTCACACACGACGCTCTCGCCGTCGATGGGGGCGACATCGCCACGTTGGCCGGAATGGTCGCACTCGCGTCGCTCCTCGGGAGCATCATCACGCGCCGGGTGCCCGATCCTCGTATCTGGGGCGTGATGCGCCCGACGATCGTCATCGTCCTCATCGCGCAGGCGGCGCTGGGGAGCATCCCCGTGGTCGCCGAGATCTTCCGACCGGAAGACCCGTGGCCGGGGCTGCTCACCGGCCTCTGCGCGCTCAGCATCGCCGCAGCGGTGCTGGTGTTCCGCCGGCATCGAGCGGGCGCCTGGGCCGTCATCGGATACGGCGGCCTGCTCTGGGCATCGGTTGCGGCACAGGTGCTGCTGCCCGCCCCGATCCCGGCGTTGCTGACGCCGGCGGTCCTGTTCGTCCTGCTGTCGCGCATGATGTGGCGCACGGCGCCGTTCTCTCGCAAGACCGTGCACCTCGCACTCGCGATGGCGCTCGACGGCGTCGCGCTGGTACTGCTCGCAGCTCCGGCCCCGGGAGGCGCCGCGGTGATGCTGGCCGTGTGCGGGCTGACGATCATCGTGCTGGTGCTGCGCATGCAGCCCGTTCCTCCTCGCGGTCGCACGGAAGCGGTCGCTGACCTGCCGGAAGACGACCGGCCGCCGCGAGACGGAACGCCGATCACCGTCGATGAGGCGGTGGCGAGATGACGCGTCTGAACCGACGGCAGTTCCTCGGCGGCGGGCTCGTCGCGCTGGGGGCCGGTGCGCTCGCGGCAGCGACCTCGATACGCAACTCTCCGGCGACACCAGACACGGCAGGCCCTCGTCGCGACGTCACACCGACCGATGCGCTCGAGACCGAACGAGACTACGACTACATCGTGGTCGGGGCCGGCGCTGGCGGAGGGCCACTCGCGGTCCGGCTCGCCGAAGCCGGCTACACGGTACTCGTCATAGAGGCGGGACCGGCGACGACCACCGCCGATGTCTACGAAGTGCCGGCGTTCCACCTGTTCGCGTCCTCCGATCCCGAGATGAGCTGGGACTACTACGTCAGCCACTACACCGACCCGGCCGCACACGGCTCGGCGTTCGTCCGCGAACGCGGAGGAGTGCTCTACCCGCGCGCCTCGACTCTGGGCGGATGCACCGCGCACCACGCCCTGCTGATGCTCGCCCCCGAAGACGACGACTGGAATCGCATCGGGCGCATCACCGGCGACCCGTCCTGGAATGCCGGGTTCATGGCGCGATACCAGGACCGAGTGCGGGAGTGGCTTCCGATCGAGACGAGTCCGGCGAGCATCCTCAGCCAGGACCAGACCCTCGCGCGACTGGTGACGGCAGCGGTCGCCGACACCGCCGATCAGGCCCTGCCCCCGACGGATGTCGATCTGAACCGCGGCGAGATCGGCGGCACGCTGCTCGATCCGAACAACCCCGCCTCGGTGCAGGCCTACCGCGAGGGGGCGGCTCTCATCCCCCAGTCCTCTCGCGGCGGAAAGCGCTACGGGGTGCGGGAGCGACTCCTGGAGGCCGCACCCAAGCTGAAGGACAGGCTGTTCTTCCAGACCGATGCGCTCGTCGAACGGGTGCTGTTCGAACCGGGCGCGGATGCCCCGCGAGCGATCGGCGTCGAGCTGCTGCTCGCCCCCTACGCGTATGCGGCGAGCCCCCGTCAGGTTGCTCTGACGAGTGCGGAGCGAGACAGCGTCCGACGACGCGTGACCGCACGTCGAGAGGTGATCCTCGCGGCCGGCGCCTACAACACGCCCCAGCTGCTCATGCTGTCGGGAGTCGGCGACACCGAACAGCTCGCCGAACAGAACATTCCGGTCGTCGTCGATCTCCCCGCCGTCGGCAGCAATCTGCAGGACCGCTACGAGATGACGGTCGTCACCGAGTTCGACCGCCGTTTCGCCGTCCTGAAAGACGCGACCTACGGGCGTGCGGGCGACCTCGAGCTGTCGAAGTGGCGTGCGGGCGACCCGAACGCGCTCTACCGCTCCAACGGTCTTCTCATCGGGCTCAAAGAGCGGTACTCACAGGGGAGCGAGCATCCGGAGCTCTTCCTGTTCGGCGCGCCCTCGCAGTTCACGGGTTACCGACCGGGGTTCGCGGAAGACGGCGTGGCCAGCAAGCGTCACTTCAACTGGGCCGTCGTGCGCGGCTTCCAGGAGAGCATGACCGGTCGAGTCAGGTTGCGCTCTGCGGACCCGACCGATGTGCCCGACATCAACTTCGCCTACTTCGCGGACGGCCGCGACACCGAGTCGACGTCGCGCGATCTGGAGGCACTTCGCGAGGGGATCGCCAAAGCGAGGGAGATCAACGAGCGGGCACGGTCGCTGCGATTCGCAGATGCAGCCACAGACCGCGAGGTCTATCCCGGCGAGGGCGTCGAGGGGTCAGAGCTCGACGGACTCATCCGCCGCGATGCCTGGGGGCACCATGCCAGCTGCACGGTGCCGATGGGGAAGGTGGGCGACCCCGCGGCTGCCCTCGACTCGCACTTCCGTGTGCAGGGGACCGAAGCACTCCGCGTCGTCGACGCCTCGGTGTTCCCGAAGATCCCCGGGCTGTTCCCTCTGATGGCTCTGTTCGCGTTGAGTGAGCGCGCAGCTGACCTCATCCTCGAGGACGCATCGACTGCCGGAGCATCCGCCGGCGCCGACACGACGGAGCCCGCAGCATGACCTGGCAGAGGTTGGAAACGGACACCCTGCCGAGAACGGCGCGCGCCGTCGTCATCGGCAGCGGATACGGCGGAGGCGTGGTCGCGGCTCGGATCGCCGCAGACCTCCCTCCCGGTGAGACGCTGATACTCGAACGCGGGCGGGAGTGGCTCCCCGGCGAGTTCCCCGATTCCTGGAGCACGGTGCAGCGGAACGTGCGAACGCCCCGCAACCCGATGGGCCTGTTCGACCTCGCCCTGGGAACGGACGTCGATCGCCTGGTCGGATGCGGCCTCGGCGGCGGATCGCTCATCAACGCAGGTGTGATGCTGCAACCACTGCCCGACGTGTTCGACGACGTGTGGCCGGCGCCGATCGATGCCGACGAGCTCGCCCCTCATGTGGAGCGCGTGCTCGAGGTGCTGAAACCGACGACCGTCACCACTCCGCCCGACCGGACTCGACCGCTCGAGAAGCTCGCCCGGCGACACGGGGTCGCTGTCACCGCCGTCCCCGTGGCCATCTCGCATCGCCCACCGGGGGAGAACGGATTCGGCTTCCACCAGACATCGTGCACCGGGTGCGGCAACTGCATGACCGGATGCAACATCGGCGCGAAGACGACGGTGCATGCGAGCTACCTGCCTCTCGCTGCCCGACGAGGGGCGGCCATCGTCACGAGGACCGAGGTGCGGACGATCGTGCCCTCCCCCGATCCGACGCACCGTTGGCGTCTCACCGGCTGGCGCTATGAGTACGAGCTCACCCACTACCGACGAGTCGAATTCACTCTGGATGCCGACGTGGTGGTACTCGCCGCCGGAGCGCTCGGCTCCACGGGCATCCTGTTGCGCAGCGCGCGGGCGGGCCTGCCCCTGTCCACGGCGCTGGGTACCCGATTCTCCGGAAACGGCGATGCGATCGCGATCTCCTACAACTCCGCGACCGTCCGGCAGTCAGGAATCGGTGCGGCCGACCAGCAGAATCCCGACCTGGACGTCGGTCCCACGATCACGCGGATGCTCGACATGCGAACAGAATCACCCGGCTATGTCGTGCAGGACGCAGCGGTTCCCTGGCCCATCGCGCAGCTGCTGCGACGACTGCTCGGGGCGCGCTTCGCCCTGGCCCGCGACAGCCGGGTGTACTGCGATCTGCGGCCGGGCGGATGCCCCGTGGGATGCAGTGCGTTGGAGCACTCCCAGACCTGGCTCGCGATGGGAAACGACTCCGCCGCGGGGGTGGTGCGCCTCGACGCGCGAGGGGAGCCGGTCATCCGCTGGACGAATGCCGGTCAACAGGAGGTGTACAAGGCGCAGCACGCGGACTTCGCGGCCCTGAGCGAGTACGCGGAATCGACGTTCGTCACGAACCCGCGCCATGCCGTGCTGAACCGTGGCATCGCCGCACGCTCTCCTATCACGGTGCATCCGTTGGGAGGGGCGCCCATGGCGGAGTCCGTCGAGCAGGGTGTCGTCGACGACGGCGGCCGGGTGTTCGCTCCGTCGGGCGGGATCCACGAGGGGCTCTACGTGCTCGATGGCGCGATCTGCCCCCGATCCGTCGGCGCGAACCCCGCGCTGACGATCGCCGCGCTCGCCGAGAGAGGTGCAGCGAAGATACGCGAATCGGGCATCCTGCATCAGGCGGTCGGGGCCTCGCCCATCGAAGGAGCACTCTCATGATCCGCGCACTCTTCGTCGTCCTCCTTGCTGCTGCGCTCGCCGTGGTCGCCGTTCTCGACCCCGGCACGGCACGCACACCGTCGACGAGTTCTGCACCGGCCGACACCGCCACGGACCCGACGGAACAGTCGACGGAGCAGTCCACGGTGGTTCCGGGGCTCGTCACCTCGAGGATCGACGTCTCCGGCATCAGCGGACGCGAGGGCACGGTGCGCATCGGTGTGCTCGAGCCGGAGGGTGAGCCGGTCGCGGATCTGATCTTCCTGCACGGACATGCCGACCGGCTCGACAACCACCGAGAGCTGTTCCTCGCATTCGCCGCGTCGGGGGTGCGGGTGATCTCCTACGATCTCCCTTCGCACGGGCTGACCGATGCCGGACCGATCGATGTGTGGAGCTTCGCCGATCTCGCCGCGCTCACCGGCCTCGTCGAGAAGACCACGCGCGATTCCGACGAGCGCCCGCTCGTGCTCTCCGGGTGGTCGTTCGGCGGTCTGCTGGCGACGAGGATCGCACAGACTCCCGAATACTCTGCGGCGCTGTCCCGTCCGCTCGCCGCGCTCGCTGTCGAGAATCCGGCGCTCGTGCCGCTGCCCTTCAGCGGCGGAGACGGTGTGTCAAAGCTGCGCGCGCTCACGCACGATCTCAGCGCCCCGGTCGCTGGACCACCTACTCCGGCGTCTCCGTTCCTGAATCCGGTGTTCGCGGGACGGCTGCTCAGCCAGGCGGCGATCGGCCGTTCGACGCCTTTGCCGAATGGCCTCGACACCCTGGTCGTGCTCTCGGACCCTGCCGAGGATCTCTACGTGGACCCGACGGGGATCCGGACGTGGGCGGAGGAGATCGCTCCGCAGGACAGCGCTGCGGTCACGGTGGTGCAGTGCGCCGGATCACGCCACGGCGCCGACCTCGAAGCATGGCCGATCGGCGCGGCCGCCCGCGACGCCATGGTCGACTTCGTCGCGGATGCCGTGGGGTCGCGCCCGGCTCCGGCACAGGCGCCGGAGGTGAGCACGGCATGCGAGTGACCACCTTCACGGAGACGATGCGCGGCACCGTGGCACCGGCTTCGCCGACCGGCCGCTCCGGGCAGGAGTCACTCACCGCACTCGTCGCCGACCACGAGAGGGCGACCCGGAGTGGGGATGCTGGTCCGCTGCTGCTCCTGGATCTGCGGATGCGTCTGCCCGAACCGCAGGACGCGGAGGACGGCTTCCGCGGTGATGTCCGCGGCGGCCGGATCGTGGCACCCGGCTTCGAAGGTGCAGTGACAGCGGGGAAGGCCGACATCCTGATCCACGACGGGGAACGACGCATCATGCGCTATCGCCTGCGCGCACGGTCGGCAGAGGGCCGCGAGCTGGTGGTCGTCGGAACGAAGTACCTGCGTCGCGGTCTGACGGGCGCCTGGGGAGACACCACGACTCTCTATGTCGACGTCTTCGACGGGGATGTCGACATGGATGACGGTGGCGAGCTCGAGCAGGTGGAACCGATCATGGTCGGCATCGTGCACGTGCTGCCCCGAGACCTCGTCGGGCAGATGCTCTCGCTGCGCGGACGACCCCTCGGCTTCGGGTGCGACTTCGTGCGGAGGGTTCTCCCCCACCGCGTCCGCAGGTGAATGGATGACGTGAGCGATACGCGCATAGGCGTATGGCTTCCATGAGGTCACTTCACCGGCACGATCGACGAGGCGTAGGACGGAGTCATGACCCTCACCGAGATCCTCCCCACGCTACGACAGAGCATCGCCTCGCCCCTGGACCGCTGGAAGTGGCCGGTGCACTCGGAGCCGACGACCAGGGATGTCGTGGTCGGGGGCATCTCACTGATGCGCCTGTTCGAGATCAGCGGTTCGCCCGCCGTGCTCACGGGAGACCTGCCGTTGCCCACCACGGGAACCGACGTGACCGTGCTGCTGTTCCGCATCACCCTGCGCGTCGACACCCAGGAGAACAAGCGCATCGCCCTGACCGACTGCTCTTTCGAGGGAATCGATGCCAGGTGGGAGGAGTGCCGCCTCATCGGCCGCGCCTCCACGGCACGGACGACGCCGATCGAGCTGATCCCAGCCGAGGATGGCGGCGCAGCATGGCCGCATCCGGTCGCGATGCTGCCTGCCGATCTTCGGGAGGGCGATGTCGTGGTCGTCCCGTGCGCCGGTGCGGTCACGTTGCGCAGAGTGCGTCCACACCCGACGATCTCCGTCGGCCTGCCCGCGGCGGTGACGCGATGACCGTGCTGCACACGGTGCTGCACGCGACCGCCTTCGTCTGGAACGACCCCCGACGTGACGTTCGGAAGCTGTGGCCGACGGACACGGTGATCGGCACGCACGACATCCTCGTCGCCGGACGGTCGCTGACCGATCTCGCACGAGACCGACACACGCCCTACGTGCTGATCGCGCCGGTGGATGCATCAGCCGTTCACCCCGAAGCGGATGCACACGTGACGTTGGTGGTCGGACGGATCACCGCCCGCGAAGCACGTCACGGATGGCACGACCTCGCGGTGACCGTCGACTGCGATCTGCGCGCGATCATCCCCCTGGTCACCCACATCGAGCTCCTGAAGTCTCCGCGCGCCCGAGACCTGGTGCCGACGATCCTCCGCTCCTCCGAGGGAGATGCCCGGCTGCGCGCCCGGCTGCCGAAGACGTCATCGCCGGGAGACCTCGTGGTGTTCGCCTGCACCGGCACGCTCTCACTGAGCCAGGTCGTGCCGCGCGCACATGTCGCCGAATCGTCGGACGACGACAAGGACGCAGGCGGACCCTGCCGCAAGTATCTGGGCGGCCCGGCCGCCGAGTAGTCGGCACCAGCCGGGCTCCGCGCCACAGTCTTCGATCTAGAGCTTCTCTTGATCAGGCCTCGAAGGACGCCCATCGTCTTCGATGCTGAGCATCCGCAGACGGGTGCTGCTTCTCTGACGGCGTGGCTTGCGGAGCCGGGCCGCACGCAAGCCCTGCCAACGCCCTGCGACAAGTTGTACGTAGAGCGTCACGACACCGGCGATGAGCAGACCTGCGAGATTCACGAGCAATTGGATCCCGGACCCACGCGCCTCATCCCAGGCCCCCACGGCAAGGGTTAGTCCGATGGTTCCGACCGCCGGCACCGTGGTGATGGAGATGAATACACCGACGAGCGCCGACGACTTCGCCGTCGTAAGCGAGAGGACGCCCGCGATACCCGCGAGGAGCGCGATGACGAAAGACCAGGCATCCGGGGCGACGATGAACTCTGTCGCCGGCCCGGTGGTCGCTTGCGCATAGGTGATGACGCCCAATGAGTACAGGAACGCCCAGATCCCCCAGGCGAGCACAGCGCAGACCGCGAAGCCTCCGAGAAGCGTGCCCAAGGCTGGCATGATGATGCCACGGCGACGGCGGACGATCGCATACGAGATCGCCGCGATCGGGGCGAACTCCGGCCCGACGACCATCGCTCCGATGATGAGGATCGGCTGGTCGAGCAGCCGACCGACACCGGCGATCAGTGTGGCGAGGAGCAGAAACACGAAGAATGAGACGGACGGGCGCGCGTCTTCCTCGGCCTTGCCCGCGACCTGCGCCCAGAGCACGCCATCGGCCGGATGCCCTGGGGCGAGGCTCTCGGCGCGATCGGCGGCGTTCGACACCACGACCAGCGGTTCGGAGACGACGATGCTCCCCTCCACGGGGATGCCGAGGTGCCGCAGCGACCGCATGATGTTGTTCGCATTCTCCCTGGTCATCTCGAACAGGAGCACATCGCCATGACCCTCCATAGCGGCGCCGGGGAGGACGGTGAGGTCGCAGACGGTCGGATCCTGCGCGAGGCTCTCTTGCGCCTGGGGCGAGAGAGGCTGAGAGACGCTGACGCGAACGGAGAGCATGCCCCTATTTTGCTCGCCGTGAGGACGCGGTCACTATAGCGGTGGCGTGCGCGTACGACGCGCGCCAGACGCTGTCGAACCCGGCGCGGTCGATCGCTCCCCGACGGCAGGCGAGTGCCGCATCTTCCAGCACCTCCAGCAGGGAATCGAGACGGCACTGCTGCATGTGCTCTTCGACTGTGTCGCTACCGAGCCCCGAGCGACTCGACGACAGAGTGACCGTGCGGCGGCGGATGTCGCGCGAGCGCCGAGAGAGCACGACGCCGATCGGGAGCAGCGCGGTGGCCAGGAGGACCGCGGCAAGCAGCGGGGGTGCTGCGGACGCAGTCAGGATCACCCAGAAGACGACCCCGCCCCCGATCGACAGAGGCATGTACCACCGGTGGGCTTCGGCGAGGCGTCGTTCCGCATCCGTCGAATCCGGCGGATAGATGGCGAGCACGCTGGCGACCGTGCCGTAGTGGCTCACGGTCCGCGAGAGATAGCCCCAGCGGGGCGCACGCGCCGACACCGCTGATGACAGCGTGTCGCTGATCTGAGGACGATGACCCGTGGACATGGATCCACCCTCCTCCCGGACCGCGCGCGCGACGACGATACCGACGGAACCCATACGGCGCCGAGTCGTTTCCATGCGCGATGGCGACGCCGGCCTGTCCCCCGGGGCGGAGTCTGGCTACGATGCGAGCATGTCGCGGACGAATCCGATCCTGCGGGGAAACCAGGCCTCCGACGAGCTCGGCCCCGGCGTGCTCGTCTTCCTGTGGCTGCTCATCGCCGCGGTGCTCGTCGCGCCGGCGATCTGCGTGTTCCACCTCGCGAGCGGGAATGCGCAAGCGGCGGGCGAATGGATGCCGGGTTCGATCTTCTGCGTCCTGATCGCCCTGCTCCTCCTCGCCGGGCTGCGCTCATCGGCCCGTGACACACGGCAGCTCCGAGCCAACGGCGTTCCCGGAACAGCCACCGTGCTCTCCGTGGAGCCGCTGGAGGACGGACACTCCCTGGTCCTGCGGATCTTCGTCGACGGGCTTGAGCCCTTCAACGTGCGTGCCCGGTCCGGATGGGGCAGCATGAAGGTCAGCGAGACGGTCGAGGTGCTGGTCGACCCCTCAGATCAGCTGTTCACCATCGTCGATCGCTGATCGCAGCCAGCGTCAGGAGAAGAGCCGCTGATAGCGTTGACGCGGCGTACCCGGAGCATGCAACGCGGATTCCGCGGGCTGCCCAGACGAACCGATTGAGATCACTGTGGCTGAACCGACGAATCCGATCCCGCCCGCATCGGTGAAGCGCCGTGGCCGCCGTTGGTTCATCGGTGTGTCGGTTGTCGCTGTGGTGTTCTTGGCCGTCGCCTTGGCGATGGTCAGCAAAGTGCTCGGCCCGCCGATGCCGATCGGGTATTCCACCAACGTGACGATCGCCCTGCGATACGTCGCGGACGACGGTCGCACGTACTCGTGCACATACGACTACGGCACGCCGGATGACGCGCCCATGCCCGCATCTATCGCCCGGCAGATGAACGAGAAGGACTGGTCGGAGACCGGCCAGCTCATGTACGACTGGGCCAAGAACCATCCCACTGATTCCGGGCTGCGCGAGCTCGCAGCCGATGACCCTCGTCCAGCCGACGCACCCGCAACATGGTCGGCCGCCATGGACAGGTACATCGTCTTTCCCCCTTGGCTGGTCCACACAGGCAGCGGATCGGAATACGCGCTCAGAACGCAAGCACGCTACGACAGCAACTGCGAAGAAGGACTTGGGTAGATGTCCGTTCTCATGAAGATTGTCAGTCCGTGAGACGCGCCCACCCCGGAAAAACGGGTGAGTGACGTGGTGCCGGGCCCGGTGCTTCTCTCACGAGACTTGTCGGTAGTCGCCACGACCGTCCCAGTTGGCCACCGCATCCCCCTGAGTGCCACAGCGTCCCGCGTATGGCTACTCTGTCGGCGATGCCTTCCTATGTTCACTCACCGTGAATCCGTCTTGAATCCATTTGTCGGTAACGGCGTGCAGGCGCGAGATTCGATCAAGTTGGTGACGGGTGGTCGTTCGCTGTTCTGGTAACGCTGCACCGTCGATGAGCGAGGCACCCGGATAGCCGTGAAGATGAGTCCCACTCCCTGCAAACGCTTGGGACTCGGTTGATCAGGAGGCTGCTATCAAGCCTCGGTGGGCACGCCTCTCGCTCCACTGGCTTCAATCCGCATCGTCGCGCACGGCGACCCGACAACATTTCTGCTCTCGTACCCCGCTCTCACGGGTGTCGTCGTGTTCGCTGGTCGTGACGGGCATCCCATAGAGTCCGTCGCCATGCCCTCGCTTCACGTCGTCGATGGCCGAGGCCGAAGCATCCTGTTGACAGGACTCGCTGCGATCCTCAGCGCTCTCAGTGCCCGTTCCGACGGCTGACACGGCCCACGAATTCGCGCTCTCGAGTTCCATGCGCAGTGTGCCCCGTAGCCGGCACTGATCCGTTCGATAGGTTGATGCAACACAGAGGATCTGCAACATATCGATCCCTCTCGCTTCGAAGATCACGAACGGAACCACACATGGCCCAGGACTACCCACTCGAGGAACTGAGCCCGCGCGCGTTCGAACAGATGACGGTCGCTGTGTGCGAAGAGGTGTTCGGCGCCGGTCTCGAGGCATTCGGATCAGGCCCTGACGGGGGACGCGAGGCCACCTTCCGCGGGCGCATCCGGTGGGGGTCAGAGCCCGACGCCTCGAACGTCTGGGACGGGTACACGGTGATCCAAGCGAAGCAGCGCGAGCATCACTCTCCCGACCCGGCGAACAACCTCAAGTGGCTTCTCACACAGATTGATGCGGAGCTCGGCGCATGGATGGACACCTTCAGTAGCCGGAGGCCGTTCCCGGACTATCTCTTGTTCGTCACGAACGCCCGCATCTCCAGCTCCCCCGGCGCCGGCATCGACAGACTCAATGCGCATCTGCAGGAATGGTTGGATCACCCCGTGCCAGGCGACCCGAGGGTCACTTTGCGCAAGCGTGGCCTGCGACAGATTAGAGTGTGGCACCGTGACAAAGTCAATGCTCTCCTCACCGCTCACGGGTCCGTCCGCAACGGTTTCAAAGCTCTGCTCACTGTGGGGGATCTCCTGGAGCGTCTCACTCAGCTCTCCGACACGCTGAAGCCGGAGGATCTGCACCCTTTTCTTCACGCGCACGCGGAAGCGGCACTGTCCGCCGAACGTTGGGTGCAGTTCCAAGAAGCGGGCGGCAGCGACCGGGAATCGGTCGAGCAGATCGTCATCGACCTGAAGATCACGGACGAGAACACGACCGAATCCACCGTCCTCTCTGAAATCTTCGCCCGCTCCAGCGCCGTACTGAAACCATCGATGCCCGACCGGGTGCAGCGGCCTCACGTCGTCATCACAGGACGTGCGGGAAGCGGCAAGAGCACGATCACGAAGTTTCTGACTCAGGCGCTTCGTTCCCAGTTCGCAGCAGAGGAATCACTGACCTCGACCGCTCAACACGTCCGCGAAGCCACCACGACCGCGTTTCAGACCCTGGGGACGGACGCCCCGACCGGGCGGCGATGGCCGGTCCTCATCAGGCTGACCGACTTCGCGTCCGCGATCGGTCCCAGCGGTGACCTCACACTGTTGCGGTTCCTCGCCGACACGATCTCACGCCGTGCGGACATCGACATCAAACCCAACGTCCTCAAACGGTGGCTCACATCGTGGCCGTCGATTGTCATCCTGGACGGGCTTGATGAAGTCACCGCCCTCGAGGTGCGCCCGCGGGTGCTTGATGCGATCACCTATTTCGTGGAGGACCTCGAGGCCAGCAACGCCGATCTTCTCTGCGTCGTGACAACCCGTCCGACCAGCGACGCGGAACGATTCATGCCCGAACGGTTCCAACAACTGAACCTGACTTCGCTCGATCGGGACACCGCAGAACGCTACGGGCGCATGGTCACCGAACGGCGTCTCGCCGACGATCCCGACCGCCGAGACGCACTCCTGGCCTCGTTGGAACGCCAGTTCACCCTGAGCACGATGCAGCGCCTGATGAAAACACCACTGCAGGTGCTGATCATGACAATCATCCTCGAGCGTGTCGGCACTCTCCCCGCGGACCGATACCAGCTGTACTCGCAGTACTTCGACACGATGTATACCCGTGAAGCGGGAAAGCACACCACGCTGGCCCAGCTCCTCGCGTCCCAGAACCACGCCATCGTCTATCTGCACGAAACCGTCGGACGGGTCCTTCACGTCACAGCGGAAACCTCCGGCGGGGAGAAATCGGTGATGCCCCGCACACAGATGCGGGAGATCCTCGACGCGCGACTCATCGAACTCGAACATGACACGGACCACCTCCGCACCCAGATCGGTGACCGGATCATGCAAGCCACTACGGAACGACTCGTCCTTCTCGTGCCCGCCGAGGACGACGGGTTCGCTTTCGAAGTGCGGAGCTTGCAAGAACTCATGGCCGCCCGTTCGCTTGTGAAAACCAACGATGCCACCCTCCGGAAGAGACTCATTGCCCTCGCCCCCAGTCCGCACTGGCGGGCAACCTGGGTGTTCATGGCCGGTTACGTGTTCTCCACCGGCACCGACGAGCAACGAGAAACGATCGTCCACATCGTCGAGAACATCGACACCGATGACTCGTGGCCGGGCTGGCTGACCCCGATCGGCCCCGAACTCGCCGCGGCTCTCCTCGACGACGGCCTCGCCACCCAAACCCCCAAATGGCTCCGCCGGCTCGTGCAGGTCGCCCTCCGTGCCCTGACAGGGCCCGCTCCCCGCAACATGCAGCCGTTCGCGGACGGTCTCACCGCCGCCGCGGGCGCCGACCCCACCACCCGGAGCCTCATCCGCAACACCCTCATCCAGTCGTTGGCTGGCACGCCACGGGCAAGCAACACGGCCCGATTCCTGCTCTCCATGACGAAACTTGATGCGGGAATCAGCCAGACCGCGCTCCGAGACGCCACCGAACCCATCCTCCCTCGAACCACCGAAGTGTTCGACTGCGTCGGCACCGTCCTCGAAGAGCATGTCTCATCGCTTCCACACCCCGACACCGCACTGGGCACTCTGCGGCCTCTCCTCGACGCCCTCGAGTTTTACCATGTGCCGCCGTTCGGCAGCGGCGAAGTCGGCGTGACCCTGCTGCACAACACCACTGTCACCGACACGTCGACCGCGACGTTGATCGATGACCCGCGCACCGCCGCTCTCCTCGAAGTTCTCATCGCCGCTCTCCCTCACGAGCAGTGGCGTGTCGCCCACGGGGTGTCCATCGTCTACGAACGCGGCGCGAGCCGCCGACCCGTGTCCGCACACCTCGACTGACGTCGCCATGCTCGTCGTCCGTCACAGGCGAGGGGCGAGGTCACAGGGCCACGAAACGTCCGTTATCCGTGAGCGTGAACCCGTACAGGTGGAAGTACTCGGCCACGTGCTGTACGCGGTGTTGCGCCCGAGCGGACCCGAGCAGGCCCCCGGTCGGGTCCGCGATCCAGAGCGTGAACAATCGGACAGCAGCGCGGACGATGAACGCGGTCAGGAGGAGGTGCTCCGATTCTGCGGTTTCCCCTCGAGGGTGCTTGACCCCGTTGTAGTGCCACGCGATCGTGCGGGCGACGCCGACTGTATCGGTTCCGAGGTCCGACCAGTCGACGCCGAGCTGGTGCAGACACCGGTAGATGTCCGTGGCTACCGTGGGGCGGGTTTTTCCGTCCTTGGTGGTTTGATAGGTAGCCTCTTCCCCGGGTTGGCGGCCGAGGAGATCGGATGCCCGCTCGAATGCGATAGATCCGGTGACGACGAAGTCGTCTGGGGCTGTTGGAACACGGCGCAGCAAAGCGCGGAGGGGACGCAGGAATTGCTGCCACCTGTCCGACGCGGCACCCCATCCGTCGAGGACATGCTGCGGGAAGGCACCCAAGGGCAGGTAGATGTCGTCGCGGAGGCGCTGCGCGTCTGGGTGGGGTTGGGTGGCCTCGTTGCGGGTGTCCATGGTGATCAGGTGGTGAAACGGTTCGTAGGTGAAGGTGTCTTCCCCGTCTCGTGCCACCGCGGGAACCGTGCTCCCATACGACGGGTCACTGATCTCGTGGTGACGGAAGTACAGGCTTCTGCCGAACACGGCAATGGAGACGAGGTCAAGGAACGCGCGTTGTTCGCGAATGTGGTCGGCGACCGGACGCGAATCAACGAACTCTGACATGAGGACGACACGGTCGATGATGTCGATCCCGCCTCGACCGTCAGGCCGGTCGCGCACCTCTGTGTCCCACTGAGTCCTCAACGTCATCGTCGCGTCGCCCTGACTCCAGGAGACACGCTGTGTGCCCTCCACATGAATGTCGAGGGCACGCACCAGCACCCCGTTCTCGTGATGCGTGCCTTTCGTCTCCCAGCTTTTCCAGCGCGTGAAAGCGAGCAGCCCGTCCACGTCGGAACGCAGCCGCGTCACGGCGAGGGTATCCGGCATGTCGACAGCCTCGGCTGGGAAGACCGTGTCACGGGGTTCGAACAGTGTGGTGCTCGGTCGGGCCGAATGGCTCGTGTGCCGGAACACACGGTTCTGGAATAGATGCGCGGGCCCGTCCTGGGTCTGCAGCAGGAAGTTCCGGGTCGATGTGTCGTCGGAGAAATCACCCCACTCGGTGATTCCCGCGAAGTGGGAGCCCGGTCGGACGTCCGGGAAAAACGGCACCCGCAACTGCACACCGCGTTCCGTGAGCTCGAGGGTCGCCCCCAACGTCGGGGCGACCTCGTCGCTCTCGTTGTCAAGGAGACCGGGCGTCGCATCGCCAGTGCGCAGGTTCAGGACCATTCCCGCAGGCTACCGAACGACCCGCCTGCCCGAGCACGGTCCCGCACCGATACCTCGCGTCCAGGGGACAGAATCATCGCACCACGATCGCGTGCTCCCCGCCCACCACCGAACCTGGAGAACTCAGACACACATCCGAGCGGAGAGGAGAACGGGACTGCTGACGCAGGCCTCGGAGAAGTTTCCGTGACCAAACCGTTGCATTCGTTATCTCGCCGTTATACAGTGATCACACGGTGAATGTTTGCTGTGGCACTCACCGCATGTGATTGCAGGACACTCTTGGTGCAAGGGACAAGGGCCGGTCGGGAGCCTCTCCGACCGGCCCTTTACTGTTCGCACTATTCTGTGAGGATGACCGATCGCAAGCTCGCCCTGGAGGCCTGGGAGAGCCTGTTCCGCGCGCAGCACGAACTGTTCACCGAGATGATGAGCGACTTCGAGCACAGCGACATCGCACAGGCCGAGTACGACGTGCTGCTCACCGTCACCCGCTCCCCCGGCATGACCGCGCGGCTGCGCGACATCACCTCGAACATGTTGATCAGTCAGCCCAGCGTCTCGCGCCTGGTCGACCGCATGGTCACCCGCGGCCTCGTGGCGAAGTGCGCCGACCCCGACGACGGCCGCGGCGCGCTGATCCGCGCTACCGACGAGGGCGCACGGGCATTCCGCTCGCTCGCCACCGTGCACGGACGCTCGATCGCCGACCGCATGGCGCGCCTCGACGACGACGAGCTGCGTACCCTGCGCGACCTCGCGGAGAAGCTCCGCAAGGGCTGAGCCCGCTTCTGCACAACACTCAGTTGTGCCGCAGTTCCCACTTCATTCGGCTTGAGATGACGGCTGTCGCGTCGCGGACGCGCTGCGTCTGGCAGGGTGGGGTGCATACGCCCGCGCTCGTCGCCGGCACGTCAGACCACCCCCTCGGGGGGAACCAGGGAGGTCATTCATGGAGATCGCCGGAATCGTCGGAGTCTTCGTCATCATCGGCATCGCCGTCGTCGTCGCCGTCGTCATTCTGCTCATCCTGCTGTTGTTCGCACGCAGCTGGATCAAGGTCGCTCGAGCCGACGAGGCCCTCGTCATCTCGGGCCGCAAGCAGAAGGTGCAGACGGCCGTCATCGCGACCGACGGGTCGAGCAGGTCAGAGATGTCGGAGTCGCCCGTCACGGTCATCGTGAACGGCAAGTCGCTCGTCAACCCGATCACGCAGCGCCACGAGATCATCTCGCTGCGCTCCCGCCAGGTCTCCCTCAACGCCGAGGCGCAGTCGCTCGACAGCGTCACGCTGAACGTCGACGGTGTCGCGATCGTGAAGATCGGCTCCGACCCGATCCTGGTCCGCCGCGCAGCCGAGCGATTCGCCTCGCAGGACAAGGCCATCGAGCAGTTCACGACCGAGCAGCTCGAAGGTGCCCTCCGTGGCATCGTCGCCACCCTCTCGGTCGTCGAGCTCATGCGCGAGCGCAAGAAGTTCTCCGACCAGATCGCCGCCGACGTCTCGCAGGAGCTCGCCGAGCAGGGCCTGATCCTCGACTCGTTCCAGATCAAGGGCATCACCGACAAGGTCGGCTACATCCAGTCGCTCGGTGCCCCCGAGATCCAGGCGAAGCGTCAGTCGGCGGAGATCTCGCAGACCAACGCCGACCGTGCGATCAACCAGAAGAACATCGCCAACAAGGAAGCCAACCTGATCGAGCAGACTGCGCTCGACACGAACACGGCCAACTCCGACTCCGGCATCGGTCGCGCCAGGGCCGAGGCGGAGCAGGCCGAGGCTCTCGCCCGTGCTCAGGCAGAGCAGGCCGTTCTGCAGCAGCAGGCCGAGAACAAGCAAGCCCAGCTCGACGCCGACGTCAAGCGCGTCGCCGACGCGCAGCGGTACGAGGCCGAGACCCGCGCCCAGGCCGAGCTCTACACGCGCGAGAAGGCGGCAGAGGCCGCCGCGATCGAGCAGGTCAAGCAGGCCGAGGCTCGCACGCGCATCGCCGAGCAGCAGGCACAGGCCGACAAGGCCCGCGCCGATGGTGAGGCCACGGCCGCGATCGCCAAGGCGACCGGTGAGGCCAACGCCCTTCGCGCACAGGCCGAAGCAGAAGCCGAGGCCCGCCGTCTGCGCGCCAACGCCGAGGCAGACGCCATCCGTGCCGAGGGTGATGCCCGCGCCGCCGCCCTCGAGGCCGAGGCCAAAGCCATCGCATCGAACCAGGATGCGTTCCTCTCGCAGCGTGTTCTCGAGGTGCTGCCGTCGATCATGGCGGAGTTCTCCAAGGGCTACGCGGCGATCGGCAACGTCTCCATCATCGGCAGCTCGGGCGAAGACGGTGCGTCCCAGGTCGTCGGCGCCGACAGCGCGATCGCGATGCGGTCGGTGTTCGACAGCGTGCACTCGGCAACCGGACTCGACCTCGCCGGGATCATCCAGGGCCAGGCCGTCGGCCGCGGTTTCGGCGAGGGCGTGGCTGCAGCCAGCGCTCCCGCCCCGGCGAAGACCCGGGTCTCGACGCCGAGCACTCCGACATCGAGCACTCCGCCGCCGCCCGCCTCACCTGTCGCAGACGCGGAGTAGCCGCACCATCACCACAGCACAGCGGATGCCGCGATCGATTCGGTCGCGGCATCCGCTGTCTTCCCGACCGGGCAGACTGTGAGGATGACGTCCGCCGCCTTCGACCTCGCCGCCATCGGCGCAGGACTCTCGTTCGCGGCCGCCCTCGATGAGCTCTCCACGACGCTCGATACGAGCACGTCAGCGGTGGTGAGTGCCCCTCCAGGCACGGGCAAGACCACGCTGGTGCCGCCACTGCTCGCATCGCGCTCCTCCGGCCGCGTGATCGTCACCCAGCCGCGGCGCGTCGCCGCCAGGGCAGCCGCGCGCCGGCTCGCGCAGCTCGATGGCACACCGCTCGGCACTCGCGTGGGGTTCACCGTCCGTGGCGAGCGCGCGGTCGCACGAGAGACGCAGGTCGAGTTCGTCACGGCGGGCGTGCTGCTCCGACGTCTGCTGAGCGACCCCGGTCTCACGGGCGTGGATGCCGTGATCATCGACGAGGTGCACGAGCGCGCGCTCGAGACCGACCTCCTGATCGGTCTGCTCTCTGAGGTGCGCGAGCTGCGAGACGACCTGGTGCTCATCGCCATGTCGGCGACCCTCGACGCCGCGCGTATCGCCGCCGTCATCGGTACCGACGACGAGCCCGCTCCGATCGTCGACCACGACGTTCCCGCCTTCCCGCTCACCGAACGCTGGGCCCCGAGTCCCGTCCCGCGCCTCGATGAGCGCGGCGTCACCTGGGGGTTCCTCGATCACGTCGCGCAGACCACGGCATCTGCCGCCCGGGAGCTGGTCCGCGAAGACCCGGCGGCCGACGTGCTGGTCTTCGCCCCGGGTGCACGCGAGGTGTCGGAGATCGCACGCCGGGTCCGCGACAACACCGACGCGTTCGACGTGCGGGAGCTGCACGGTCAGATGCCCGCTGCCGAGCAGGACGCCGTGATCCGCGGTCGACGCCCCGACGAGTCGGCCCGCATCATCGTCACGACCTCGCTCGCTGAGTCTTCGCTCACGGTGCCGGGCGTGCGGCTGGTCGTCGACACCTGCCTGGCCCGCGCCCCGCAACGCGACGTCGGGCGCGGCATGACCGGTCTCGTGACCTCCGCAGCGTCCCGCTCGTCGTGCGTGCAGCGCGCCGGTCGGGCCACCCGTCAGGGGCCAGGCACCGTCGTCCGCTGCATCGACGAACGCACCTACGCCACCGCCCCCGCACGCCCGACTCCCGAGATCGCCTCGAGCGACCTTGCGGATGCGGCCCTCCTGCTCGCGTGCTGGGGTGCGCCGGGCGGGGCTGGTCTGCGACTGATCGACCCGCTGCCCGCCGCAAACCTGGCCGACGCCATCACGGTGCTGCACGGCCTCGGAGCGATCGACGACGAGGGCCGCGTCACCGACGAGGGCCGCTCCCTGGCTCGTATCCCGACCGATCCGCGGCTCGCCAGAGCACTCCGTGACGGCGGCCCGGTGGTGGGTGCTCGACTCGCCGCCGAGATCGTCGCGCTTCTGGGCGGAGACCTGCGCACCGCGGACTCCGACGTCGCGCAGGCTTTGATCACCCTCCGGGGCGGGCGCACACCGGATGCACGTCGTTGGCACAGCGATGCCGATCGCCTCGAGCGCATGATCGCGTCGACTCCGGGTGTGCGCGCCGACCTCGACAGCGTCGGCCTCGTGATCGCGCTGGCGTTCCCCGAGCGGGTCGCCCGCCGCGTGGATCGCAGCGCCGGCGGGGCGACTTTCCTGCTGGCATCCGGAACCCGCGCAGGAGTGACCGGTCCGCTCGCGGCGGTCGAGTGGCTGGCCATCGCAGACGTCGCTCGGGCGTCCGGGCGCGCGTCTGCCGGCACCGGCGCGATCATCCGGTCCGCGGCGACGCTCACCGAGGAGCAGATGGAACGGGCAGCGAGCCATCTGATCACCGACCGTGTCGAGGCGGAGTTCGTCGGAGGTCGCGTCCAGGCTCGTCGCGAGAGCCGCGTCGGCGCGATCCTGCGTTCCTCGGCTCCGGTGCGCGCATCGGCCGAAGAGGGGCGGGACGCCGTTCGCCGCACGCTTCGGCGCGACGGCCTGAGCATGTTCACCTGGGCCCCGGCCGCTGTCGACCTGCGATGCCGCTTGGCGCTGCTGCACCGCGAGCTGGGAGCACCCTGGCCTGATGTGTCGGATGCCGGACTCCTCATCGACCTCGACGCCTGGCTCGCGCCGGAGCTCGACTCCCTGGCCGGTGGCACCCCTGCCGCACGGCTGGAGCTCGCGTCGGCGCTGCGCCGGCTGCTGCCGTGGCCAGAAGCGGTGCGCCTGGATGAACTCGTCCCCGAACGACTCGAAGTACCCAGCGGATCCCGCATCCGCATCACGTATCCGGCCCCCGACGACCCGGACGCCCGGCCCGTCGTCGCCGTGAAGCTGCAGGAGTGCTTCGGCTGGGCCGAGACTCCGCGGCTGGTCGACGGCCGCGTGCCCGTGCTCTTCCACCTGCTCTCGCCCGCCGGGCGGCCACTCGCCGTCACCGACGACCTCACCTCGTTCTGGTCGGGCCCCTACGCTCACGTGCGCGCCGAGATGCGCGGGCGCTACCCGAAGCATCCGTGGCCCGAAGACCCCTGGGCCGCGGTGCCGACCAGGCACACCAAGGGCCGCGCGGCACGCTGAGCGCCGACCGGACGGCGCCTCAGCGCGTCCGTCTACGCAGCGTGAGCGACGCCAGCACCAACGCCGCCACCGCGAACGCGACGACCACGAGCAGCGGACCGAACACGTCCCATCCCTCATCGCCGGCCGCGACGGCGTTGATCGTATCGATCGCATAGCTCAACGGCAGCCAGTCCGAGATGGCGTGCAGCACGTCGGGCATCTGGTCGCGGGGCATGAACAGTCCGCCGAGGATGATCTGTGGGAACACCAGCAGCGGCATGAACTGCACCGCCTGGAACTCGGTCTGGGCGAACGCACTCGCCAGCAGCCCGAGCGCCGTGCCGAGAAGTGCGTCGACGATCGCGACCAAGCCCAGCTGCCACAGCGGCCCGTCGACATCGAGCCCGCACACCCCCACCGCGAACGACACCGTGATGACCGCTTGCAGCAGCGCCATCACCCCGAAGGCGAGGGCATAGCCGAGGATGAAGTCGGCCTTGTCGAGGGGCGTGGTCATCAGACGCTCGAGGGTGCCGGAGCGGCGCTCGCGCAAGGTGGTGATCGATGTGATGAGGAACATCACGATGAACGGGAACAGCGCCAGGATCGCGCCGCCGAACTGATCGAACACGCCCTCCTGATCGCTGAACAACCAGGCGAAGAGGCCCACGAGCAGGCTCGGCGCGACGAGCATCAGGACGATCGACCGGGGATCGTGCCGCAGCTGTGTGAGCACGCGGCCGGCGGTCGCGAACATCCGGCGGCCGTTCATTCTCCTACCTCCTCATGCCGGTCACGCGCTTCACGGCGTGATCGCCGCGTGTCCTCGATGCCGGCCGCGCGATCACGCTCGATCAGAGCGAGGAATGCGGCTTCGGCATCGGCGGTTCCGGTGTCGGAGAGAAGGGCCTTCGGAGTCGTGTCCGCGATGATCCGTCCTTCGCGCATCAGCAGCAGTCGGTCGCAGCGCACGGCCTCATCCATCACGTGGCTCGACACGATGAGCGTCACTCCCCGATCAGCCAGGCCGCGGAAGAGCGTCCACAGCTCGGCACGCAGCACGGGGTCGAGTCCGACCGTCGGCTCGTCCAGCACGACGAGTTCGGGCGAGCCGATCAGCGCCACGGCGAGTGACACCCGCGTGGCCTGTCCTCCGCTCAGGGAGTCGACGAGCTGCCCCGCCTGCGGGCCGAGACCGACCTCTTCGATGACCCGGTCGACGTCGCCCTTGGGGGCTTTCAGCAGCGAGGCGAAGTAGGAGAGGTTCTGGCGCACGCTGAGGTCGCCGTACACCGATGCTCCTTGCGTGCCGTAGGCGACGCGGTGCCGCAGCTGTCGCGACCCTCCCGGCTCACCCAGTACCGTCACATCGCCCGAAGCGATCTTCTGCACCCCGACGATCGAGCGCATGAGCGTGGTCTTGCCGCAGCCCGACGGCCCCAACAGACCGGTGATCTGACCCCGGGGGATCGCGAGATCGATGCCCTCGAACACATGCACCGCGCCGCGTCGCACGCGCAGCTGCGAGATCTCGACAGCCGATTTATTCATCATGCGATGAATTATCCGCCTGCGGGTCGATCGCGTCAACGGGGTTCGCGTGCTGCCCCCGCACAACTTCGGAGAGCGGAGCCGACGCGCCACCACCCGCTGCGAGGTGCCCGCGTGTCAGCACGGAACTCCGAAGCTGTGCGGAACGGCGGCGCGGGGGCGTCGGGGCGGCTGCAGGGGGCGTCGGGGTCAGTCGAAGAGGTAGCGCTGCAGGGTCGGGCCGACCCGGGCGACGAGCTCATCGACCGATGCGGCCGCGAGCGCCGGAAGCCGCAGCACGTAGCGGGCGATGAGCATGCCGGCGATCTGCGATGCGACGAGTGAGGCCCGGAGATCTGCGTCGTCGGCATCGAGGCTTCGAGCGACGCGGGAGAGGAGCTCACGCGACAGGAACCCTGCCAGCAACGGGGTCGTGAGCCGACTCCCGATCGCGGTGCGCAACAGCATGACCCCGCGTCTTCGCACCTCCGGCTGTTCGAAGGCCTCGAGGACGTAGCGGATCAGACGTTCGCCGATCTCGCCGCGAGGCCCCGCGAGGATCCCCGGCACGTCGATGTCCGGCCGCAGCGGGATGCCCACAGCTTCGGCGAAAAGATCGGCCTTGGTGCCGAAGTAGTGGTGCACGAGCGCCGAGTCCACCCCGGCGCGAGCGGCGATCGAGCGGATCGTCGCGCCGTCGTACCCCTTCTCGCCGAAGTCGTCGACCGCGGCCGCGATGATGCGCGCCCGCGAGTCGGAGACGCCCCGCGGGCGGCCGCGACGCCGCGGAGGCTTCTGCTCGGTCATGCCCGTCAGCCTACGACTTCGCTCCGCGCCCCGGACCCGGGTTCAGTCGAGCAGGTGACGCAGGTAGCGGGTCGGATGCTCGAGGAACGAGCGCCAGTGGTTCACGATCTCGAGGTCGTTCCATTCGGCCGGGCGCACGCCCCACTCCCCCACCTCGAGGATCTTCGCCCCGGGGAGAGCCGCCAGCACCGGCGAGTGCGTCGCGCACAGCACCTGGCCGCCCTCGTCGGCGATGCGGCGCAGCACCGCGATGAGAGCGAGGGTCGAGTTGAAGGAAAGCGCCGCCTCCGGCTCATCGAGGCAGTAGAAGCCGGGCTCATCGAACCGGCTCTCCAGGATCGCGAGGAACGATTCGCCGTGGCTCATCTCGTGGAAAGCCGCATCGGCACCCCCGGGATTCTCCTCGAGATAGGTGTAGAACGAGTGCATCGTCTCGGCCCGGAGGAAGAACCCCCACCGGTTCGCGCCCACACCCCGCTGCAGCTGGAGCCAGTCCGACAGCGGCGACTCAGTCGCACGGGTCGTGTGCATGGCCTGCCGCGACCCGCCCTCCGGGGAGAGGCCGTACGCGATCGCGATGCCCTCGACCAGGGTGGACTTGCCGCTGCCGTTCTCGCCCACGAGGAACGTGACACCCGGGTCGAGGTCGATCCCCTCGCGCAGCACCTGGGCGACAGCGGGGATGTCGGTCGGCCAGCCCGCGCCGGGCGTCGGGGCGTCGTCGTTCGGACGCACCGCCACGACCGGCTGCTGCCGCCGACGCCGAGAGCTCGGCTCCCAGAACGCGTCCATCCGATTCCTCCCCGTCACGTGCCCGCTCGTGCGCGCTCCGAGGAGACTACCGGCGGAGTCCGACACGGCAGCGAGGGGTCGGCAGCGCTGGGGCCGTCAGCACTCGATGACGTTGACCGCGAGACCGCCCTCGCTGGTCTCCTTGTACTTCGTCGACATGTCGGCGCCCGTCTGCCGCATCGTCTCCACGACCGCATCCAGCGAGACGTAGTGACTGCCGTCACCGCGCAGGGCGAGACGAGCGGCGGTCACGGCCGTCGACGCGGCGATCGCGTTGCGCTCGATGCACGGGATCTGCACGAGGCCGCCGATCGGGTCGCAGGTGAGACCGAGGTGGTGCTCCATCGCGATCTCGGCGGCGTTCTCGATCTGGCGGTTCGTGCCGCCCATCACCGCGGTCAGGCCTCCGGCTGCCATGGCGCAGGCGGATCCGACCTCGGCCTGGCATCCGCCCTCGGCCCCGGAGATCGACGCGTTGGCTTTGAACAGCGACCCGAGTGCGGTGGCCGTCAGCAGGAAGCGACGGATGCCTCGGCGACGGTTCGCCTCTGCCGTCTGCTCCTCATCGAGGTCGCCCCCGTCGGTCACGGCCCTGACCTCCGGCTCGAAGCCCAGCAGCGCACTGCCGACCAGCTCACCGTAGGGCGTCACCGCATTGCCCGCCCCGAGTCCCGAGTCGGCGAGGAACCGCCACCAGTACATGGCGACGGCGGGGAGGATTCCGGCAGCACCGTTCGTGGGCGCGGTGACCACTCGTCCGCCCGCCGCGTTCTCCTCGTTGACGGCCAGAGCGAAGGCGCCCAGCCACTCACCCGGCAGCTCGCGATGACCGTCGGCCTCGACCTCTTCGAGCTGGCCGCGGATCACCCCGGCCCGTCGCTTGACCTTCAGGAAGCCGGGCAGCGTCCCCTCGGCGTGGAGACCAGCATCGACGCACCCCGACATCGCGTCCCAGATCGCGTCGAGGCCGGCAGCGACCTCTTCCTCGCTGCGCAATGAGGACTCATTGAGCCGGGCGACCTCGGCGATCGAGAGCCCGTTCTCGTCGCAGAGGGCGAGCAACGATGCGGCATCCGCATACGAGTACGGGAAACCCGCGGTCGTGATCTTCGCTTCCTCGCCGTCGCGACGGATGAACCCGCCGCCCACCGAGTAGTACGTGTCCTCGGCGACCGTCTGCCCCGTGGCATCCCACGCGGTGATCGTCATGGCGTTCGGGTGCCCGGGAAGCCGCGTGCGCGGGGCGAAGACGATGTCGTCCTTCACGAACGGGACCTCGTGCGTGCCGTCGATGCGGATCACGGCGTGCTCGGGCAGGTCGGTCCAGGCGGCGCGGACTTCGGCGGGGTCGCACGCCTCGGGCGTGAGTCCGCAGAGGCCGGCGACCACCGCATCCGGCGTCCCGTGCCCGATTCCGGTCGCTCCGAGAGACCCGTAGAGCGTGCTGCCGACGCGGGCCACCGTAGGGAGGATGCCGGTTGCGGTGAGGCGTCGCGCGAAGTCGAGGGCCGCCCGCATCGGGCCGACCGTATGGGAGCTCGAAGGCCCCACTCCGATGGAGAAGAGGTCGAAGGCCGAGACGTACGCTGTCACTCCTCCAGGCTACGCCGGATTCGCCGCTTCGGTTCACCGGGATTAACCCGCCGCCACGTCAACCCCCTTCAACCGGGCTCTCGGTCGCGACATGCTGATCGGACACATCGCCGAAAGGGCCCATCATGACGAACAGCAATCCCGAGCCGGAGCCGACCGACGAGCTCTCGCCCGAGGCACAGACCCCCACGCCCGCCTCGTCGGACACGAGCGAGGGCGAGGTGACGACGCCGGCGGAGGCCGACTCCCCCGAAGACGCCGACCCGAGCGAACTTCCCAGCACCGAAGACCTCGAAGAGCCGAGCACCGAGAAGGCTCCGGGCGAGGAGCCGAAAGCACCGAAGCGCACCGACCCCGAGCCCGACCACGAAGCCGTCGGCATCGGCGTGATCGACGCGGAGGATCCGCAGGCCGACTGAGCCCGCGGCCGGTACCCTCACAGCTCCGGTCGCACTTCCTGCCGCGAGATCGGCGATCGAGCGGCAGGAAGTGCGACCGGAACAGACGTGGATGCAGCTATTCGACGAGTTTGCCCGCGGTGTCGACCTCGCGCATGAGCTCGGCGATCTCCGGCGAGATGGCGGGGATCGGCTCGCGGGTCACACCATCGGTCGGCGACCACACCAGGTTCACCTGCAGCGTGGGGTCGCTGTCGGGGAAGTCGCTGCGGTTGTGGCATCCGCGCGTCTCCCGGCGCTCCAGCGCAGCCTCGAGAGTGGCCCTGGCGGCGAGCGCCGACGCCTTGAGGTCGAACGCATGCGCAAGGTCTTGGAACCCGGCGATGTCGGGGTGGATGCCGATGTCCTCCATGCGCCCCTCGATCATGTCGAGGTCGGCGAGGCCGGCGAGCAGCCCTTCCTCCGAGCGCACGACGCCCGCGTACTCGGTCATGAGGTTGCGGATCGCGCGCTGGAGGGCACGGACGTTCTCGCGGCCCTCCGCTGCCAGCAGATCGTCGATCTCGGCCCGCGCTTCAGCCACCGCCGTCGCCGACCGGCGCTGCGCGTCGAGCCCGGCCGCATGCTCCATGGCCGCCTGCCCGACGATGCGTCCGTAGACGAGCAGCTCGATGAGCGAGTTGCCGCCGAGACGGTTGGCGCCGTGCAGTCCGCTCGACGCCTCGCCGATCGCGTGGAGCCCGTCGACGTCGGTCTGGTGGTCTTCCGGACGCACCCAGACCCCACCCATCGAGTAGTGCGCGGTCGGCGCGATCTCGATCGGATCGGTCGTGATGTCGAGCATCTGCAGCTCCATCATCGTCTGGTAGACGCGGGGCAGACGGGTCATGATCGTCTCGCGCGGCAGGTGCGAGACATCGAGCCAGACGCCGCCGTTCTCGGTGCCGCGTCCTTCCTGGATCTCGGTGTAGGCGGCGAGGGCGACGCGGTCGCGGGTCGAAAGCTCCATGCGCTCCGGGTCGTACTTCTCCATGAACCGCTCGCCGAGGGCGTTGCGGAGGATGCCGCCCTCCCCGCGAGCAGCCTCGGAGATCAGCGTGCCGGCCGCGCTCTCGGGCTCGATGATGCCTGAGGGGTGGAACTGCACGAGCTCGGGGTCGCGCAGGCGGGCACCGGCATCGACCGCGAGGCGGAACGAGTCGCCCGTGTTCTCGTCGCGGCGGGACGAGGTGCGCCGCCAGATGCGGTTGTGACCGCCCGCGGCGAGGATCACGGCATCCGCGTGGATGAGGTAGCGGGTGCCGTCGGCCTGGTCGAAGCCGTACGCGCCGAACACCACGTTGTCGCGCACGAGCAGGCGCGTGATGTAGACGTGGTCGAGGATCGGAACTTCGAGCTGCTCGGCCTTGCGCACGAGGGTGCGCTGGATCTCGAGGCCCGTGTAGTCACCGGCGAACGCGGTGCGGCGGAAGGTGTGGGCACCGAAGAAGCGCTGCGAGATGCGGCCGTCGTCTTCGCGGGCGAAGTCCATCCCCCAGCGCTCCAAATCGCGGATGCCGCGCTCGGCGCCCTGCGTGACGATCTCGACCGTGTGCGGGTTGGCGAGCAGGTAGCTCTCCTTGATGGTGTCGGCCGCGTGCTGCTGCCAGCTGTCGTCGGAGTCCATCGTGCCCAGTGCCGCGTTGATGCCGCCGGCGGCAAGCGAGGTGTGCGCATCCTGCCGCGGTCGTTTACCCACGGCGAGCACGTCGACACCGTGTTCGGCGATCTCGATCGCTGCCCGCAGGCCCGAGCCTCCGGTGCCGATGACGAGGACGGTGGTGGATATCTGACGTTCGCGCGTAGCCATGCGATCCACGGTAGTTAGGGGATCCTAATAACTCCAATGCATAGTCCGACTTGAAACGATACGGGTAGGCTATGGCCATGAACCTCGAGCAGCTCCGCGGGTTCGTCGAGGTCGCGCGTCTCGGACACTTCACCCGCGCCTCCGAGCACCTGCACCTGGCACAGCCGTCGCTGAGCCGACAGATCTCGACTCTCGAGCGCGAACTCGGCGCCGAACTGTTCCACCGCGCACGCGGCCACATCGCTCTCACGGCTGCCGGCGAGACGCTCCTCCCCCGCGCACAGCGCATGCTCGCCGAGGCCGATGCCATCCGCGACGAGATGGGGGAACTGGCAGGCCTGCGCCGCGGACGCGTGCGCCTGGGCGCACCGCCCACCCTCTGCATCAGCCTCGTCGCCGAAGCGATCAGCTCGTTCCATTCGGCGCATCCCGGCATCGACCTGCACCTGACCGAGAGCGGCTCCCGTCGACTCGTCGAAGAGCTCGCCGTCGGCGCGGTCGACATCGCGCTCATCACCGAATCCGACGGCCCACCGCCCTCAGGGTTCAGCCTCACGCGGATGCCCCTGCTCACCGAAGAACTCGTCGTCGTGTCAGCTGCGACCGAGCCGCCGGTGTCGAGCTCGGCATCGATGACGCTCCACCACCTCGCCACCCTCCCGCTGATCGCCCTCGACGAGACCTACGAGCTTCGAGCGACGACCGACGCGGCCTTCCGCGCCGAGGGGCTTCGACCCAACCACGTGCTCGAGGGTGCGGAGATGGATGCCGTGCTGCGCTTCGTCGAGCGCGGTGTCGGCGTCGCGGTGGTTCCGGCGATGGTGCTGCTCGATCGCCCTGCACTGCGTTCCGTCCGGCTGACGCACCCCATGATGACCCGCACCGTGAGCCTCGCCCATCGCGCCGATGTCACTCCGGCCGTCGCCGTCGCCGCGATCCGCCGCGTGATCGTCGCCACGGCCGCAGAGGTCGCCGGCCGCGACCCGGCGATCACCAGCCTGCTCTGACCTCGATCACGCGCGCTCAGCACGCAGCTTCAGCCAACGTTCCCGCGTGAGGAAGGCGAGCTGCCCGGTCTTCTGCGACAGGACCACGCGCGGGCCGAGCTCGAAACCGGACTTCTGCGCCCTCGCGACAGCGCGCCCGTTGTCCACATCCGGTTCGATGACCACCCGGTCGACCTCAGGGCTCGAGAACAGGAACTCCGCCACCGCGTCGACGAGCCTGCTCATGAATCCCGGCACGACGATGCCGCGATCGCCCAGCAGGAAGTGGATGCCGGCATCACCTCGGAGTGGCGCATAGGCCTCGCCGAGCGGATCGTTCTCCGGTTCGTAGGTCTGCAGCAGCACGACGGGCAGTCCGTCTCGGCGGATGAGGAACGCGTGATGGCTGGTCAACCCGTCGACGTAGAGGTAGAGGTCACGGACCTCGTCGGGTGACAGTGCCGAGAGCCCCCAGAAGCGGGAGCTGGGACGGGACACCCACTCATGGAGGATCGCCAGGTCGGCGACCGGATCGAGCACCGTGAACTCCAGGCGTCCGAGCTCTGCGGAGTCGATCGTGCGGACGACGGCTCCGGCCGGCCCGCTCACGAGGCGCGACGGGTTGCGGGTGACGGTCATGCGGCTCCGGTCGGGTGGTCAGCGCGCAGAGCGCTCCAGTCTGTGACGATGCGTGTCGGGTCGATGGCCGCCCAGTCGTCCAGCTGGTCGGCGAAGTGTGCGGAGTCGGGGTCGCCGGACGCCCCGAACGGCACGCTCCAGACGCTCTGCTGCCGGTCGGCGAGATCCCACGCCCATCGCGCGACGGAGCCCCGCCACGCGCGGTCGGTGAGCCCGGGCGTCGATCCCGTGCAGCGGACCGCGTCGCCGTCACCGGACAGCGGGATGTCCAGGTTCTCGCCGGGGACGGCTGCACCCCGGACCTCGGCGAGGACGTGCAGCGGGAGCATCCGATGCGTCGCACCCCAGCGCTGCGCATCCGCGGCCTCCTCCAACGAGGCGCGCACGAGCGCGGCAGCATCGTCACGGAGCGCGGGGTGCTGCAGGATCCGAGCGAGGACGGAGGCGACCTGCCCCTCCACCCGCATCCAGGGGTCGAAGACCGCGCCGAACGGATGCGGCTCCTGCAGCGGCGACAGCGCCGGATGCGCCGTCACGGCTCGGACCAGGGCATTGCGCCACGCACCGAAGACTCCGGCAGCTGCCGAGTCGGCATCCGCCCTCCCGTCCCAGGCGGCCAGCAGATCCCGCACCCCCGCGGCGCTCGGTGAGAGCTCGCCCGCGGGGAGCAGGGCGAGGATGGTGACGGCTGCTCCCGATTCGGTGTCGCCCCAGATCGGCCCGAACTCATCCACCGTGCGCGGATCGAGCGCGCCGAGCAGCTGTGAGATCCGGGCGGCTCGATGAGCGGACGGATAGGCCCATCCGAAGTCGATCGACGCGGCGGACGGCCGCTCGTTCGCATCGACGGCGACGTCGTGCACGGCGACCGCACTGATGCGTTCGCGGTCAGGGGCAGGCGCGGTGGATGCTGCAGGGAGGATGCGTCGTCTTTCGGCACGGTCCCGTCGCGGAACGGTGCCGACGGTCGCCGAGAGCACATCGCCGGCGCGGTCGGCGGCGAGCACCCTGTTGACGGGATCCACCCACCGGGAGAACGCCGTGATCACGTCTTGCGCAGTGCGCGCGCGCAGCAGCGGCAGGATCGCACCGAAACCGAGATCCGCCCCGGTCCGCGCCGGATGCCGCATGCTCCACGCACGCAGAGCGCCATCCGCCTCCTGCAGGTCGGTGACGATGCAGCCGTGGGCCGTCTCCAGCGCCTCGACCTCGACGGTGGCGCCCCCGCGCACCGCGATGCGATGGCGTACGACGTCGACGGGCGCCCACCCGCTGGGCCCCCACGCGTCGTAGCCGCCGTCCCGCGCCCGGAGACGCTCCTCGAAGACATCGACGCTGTGCGCGATCGCGTTCGTGATTCCCCATGCCGCGTCACCGGTGTGCCCGAAATGCGGGACGCCGGGAACTCCGGGAAACGCGAGGCCGACGACATCGAACTCCTCGCAGGCGAGACGCACCTGCTGATACGGGCCGGGGAGCTCGAACATCCGATGCGGATCCCCCGCGACGATCGGCGATCCGCTCTCGGTGCGCGAGCCGTGCAGCGCCCACGCATTGCTCCCGGCGGTCGGAGACGTGTCATCCCCGACGAACACGTCGACCCAGTCGTCGCCCAGGACGGTGGCCACCCTCTCGCGCCACAGCACGTGCGGGAACGTCGAGAACAGCACGTGCGCGACATGCAGGACGCCGAGTGGATCGTGGTCCGCCCACGGTGTGAGCGGGCGGGCGTCGCCGAAGACCTCGTCGAGGACGCGGAACTCGGAGGCATGCTTACCGGCGGCATCCATCCCCCGGCGGACGCCGGCCGTGTACGCCCGCACGAACGTGCTGGTCTCCTCGTCGAGCGCCGCGAACGCCTGACGGGCGGTGTCGTCGATCCTCGCCCGGCGCGCGAAGACGTCCCAGTCGAGGCCCGCCTCTCCGATGAGCTCGGACAGACGCCCGGCCGAACGCAACCGGTCGACCTCGATCTGCCACCCGCGGTCCCGCGCGGTGACCTCTCCCTGCGCGTCGGCGAGGTCCCGCGCATCCGTCGCCCGGATGTGCGGGACGCCGAGGGCGTCGCGGAACAGC
The DNA here is from genome assembly GCF_002979515.1 of Microbacterium sp. MYb54. GTDB lineage: Bacteria > Actinomycetota > Actinomycetes > Actinomycetales > Microbacteriaceae > Microbacterium. Next base: position 52,506 of record NZ_PCPA01000009.1, read on the forward strand.
TCTGCCATCCGCTCAGCCTCCCACGACCGACAGAGACGCGGGAGGGAGGATGCGCGACCGGGCGATGGGGTTGTCGAGCGTGCCGGCGTACATCAGCGACGAGGACTGGTCCGCGAGGTCGACCATGCGCAGCGTGTTGCGCAGCTGCAGACGGTTCAGGCACGAGTGGGCGAAAGCATCGGCCCGCAGATCGACGAGAGACTCCAGATCGGGATGCTCGTCGGCGTGCTCGTCGACCGTCTCCGCGACCAGGCGCCAGAACTCCGTCTCACTCAGCGTGCCGTCGACGTGGAGGATGCCGGCCAGATGCCGCAGCACCCCGTCGAAGACGTCGGTGAACACCGCGAGCGCCTTCTCCTGATCGTCGACGGGGGCGACGATGCGTCGCACGTCTTCCGGCAGCGCGCGATCCGCCAGCACTGCCACCTCCTCGCCGATGTCCTTCATGAACACCCCGGTCGGCACATGCCCCTCGAGAATGAGGATGAGGTTCTCGCCGTGCGGCATGAAGGCGAGGTCATGGGCCAACAGGCTGTGCACGATCGGTCGGAGATAGGCACGCAGGAAGCGTCGGACCCACACGGGCGAAGGAATGCCGGAGGCACGGATCAGCGCGGTGACCACAGATGCGCCTTCGCCGTCCCGGTGCAGGAGCGACGCCAGAGTCACCAGCCGCTGAGACCCGGTCAGCAGTGGGACGGGACTCTCACGCCAGAGCGCGGCGAGCATCTTCCGGTGGGCGGACGGCTCCGCGGTGCGGTGATACACATCGCCCGTGTAGCCGATCGCCGCGCGCTCTCGGAGCACCTGGAAGCCGGCCCCCGCGAACGTCGGATCCGCGGCCACGACCGCGGCGACCCAATCGTTGATCGCAGGAGTGACGCGCATGTACGCCGGCGAGAGGCCCCGGAGGAACCCCATGTTCTGCACCGCGAGAGCGGTCTTCACGTAGTGCCGCTGCGGGTGCGAGACGTTGAACATGGTCCGCACCGACTGCTGGGCGCGGTACTCGTCCTCGCTCTCGCCGATGAGGACGAGGTCGCGCCTGGCGAGGTCGGGGGCGAAGGTGATCGTCACGCGGTTCTCCCACTGCCACGGATGCACCGGGAGCAGGAGGAAATCGGTCGGATCCTCGCCCAGCTCGCGAAGCCGGGAGGCGAAGCGGTCACGTTCGGCGGCACTCAGCTCTCCCGAAAGCAGCGCCTCTTCGGTGAGACCGGCACCGAGCGAGAGGTGAGCGGCCGATCGTCGAGCGGCGACCCACACCATGCGGAACGCCCGTGCGGCCTCCGGAGCGAACGCTGCGTGATCGGCGACGCCGAAGCCGATGCGTCCGTTGTTCGCGACGAACCCCGGATGGCCCTCGGTCATCGCGGCCTCGATCGTCTGGAAGTCGGCGTCGACCAGCTCCGGCGCCGACGGTCCGCGCTGAGCGATCTTGAACATCGAGCCGGCGAGCGTGGAGGCGATCTCCTCGAGGTACAGCGGGAGGAGCTCGTCCGACAGGCCGAGCGTCGGCTGCAGCTCGAGGATCAGCTGCTGCGCGTCCAGCACGGTCTCCGTCCCGTCGACGAGGCGGCGGATGCTGCTCTCCTGGATGATCCAGTGCTCCAGCTCGGTGCGCAGAGCCTGGAACCGGTACTCGACGCCGGTGGAGGGCACGCCGAGGCGCCACCCGTCATCGCCGCAGGCTTCCGGGACGATCAGCCGTTCGTGACTGAACTCCGCGAGCGCCTTGGCGACGAGGTGGCGCTGCGCGCGCTCCAGCGCATCGGGGGTCAGGTGGGCGGCGGGGGCGATCATGCGCGTCCCTCTCGGTCGAGGCGGAGGAGTTCGGAATTCGCGAAACCGGCGCGGGTGCACACCGACAGCATCGCGGTCTTGAGGTGGTCGCCCTCGTCGATGACGACCTCGCGCAGCTCCTCGAAGCCGGCGCGCACGTTCTTCGCGCGGATGCGCGCGTTGCCCGCATCCGGCTCGACGACCACCCGCGTCGCACCGAGCTCGTCGAAGCACCACCGCATCACGGCGGCGAAGACGGCATCGGTCAGCCCGTGCCTGTGGGCCGCACCCGGGGGCGACACGAGCACATGCATGCCGATGTCCCCCGGCGCCGCGTCGTGGATCCCCGTCAGCAGCACCCGTGCCGGGTCATAGGTCTCGGCATAGAACGTCGGGGTACCGTCGACCAGCCCGAGCCAGGGCTGTTGCGCAGGATCCGCATCGAGAGCGGCGAGGTAGTTCTCGACGGCGGCGACATCCAGGTCTGTCATGCCCCAGTACGCCGAGTGGGGGTCTGCCAGCCAGCGGTGCAGCAGGGCCGCGTCCCGCTTCGGGCTGGCGGCGGTGATCGACGTGTCGAGCCCGGTCGTCGTCGTCATCGCACGACCTCCCCGCCGACCGCGGACGTGCGCCTGGCTGCGGTCGGGACGCCGAAGTCCTGGAACGCGATCCGACGCTCGATCGGATAGACCTCGCGGCCCACGATCGACGCGAGGATCGAGGAATTGCGCCACGCTCCGAAACCGAGATCCGGAGCGGTCAGCCCATGCGTGTGCTCTTCGCCGTTCTGCACGAACACGCGTCCGCGACCCCCGTCGACGCTGTAGTCGCGCGCGACGTCCAACCTCCCGAAGCCGTCCCAGTCCAGGCGGTCGGCGATGCCCTGGAGGAAGGGCGGCGTCTGAGCGGAGTATCCGGTGGCGAGGATCAGCGAGGCGGTGTCCCACTCGTGCTGCTCCCCGAGTTGGCCGTGCTGCAGCACCAGCCGGTAGCGATCACCGTCCCACTCCGCAGCGGTGACCTCGGTGTCGGTGAGGAGCGTCGTCGGCACCGACCCCTCGGCGCTGAGCCGGTAGAGGGTGTCGTAGATGTCGTCGATGAGATCGGCCGAGATGCCCTTGTACAGGCTCCGCTGCTCGCGGCCCAGGTGCTGTCTCAGCGCGACGGGCAGGGCGTGGAAGTGGTCGGTGTACTCCGGCGAGGTCATCTCCAGAGTGAGCTTCGTGTACTCCATCGGGAAGAAGCGCGGCGACCGCGTGATCCAGTCGAGACGGTAGGAGCCGTCGCGTGCACCCTCGAGGAGGTCGCGGTAGATCTCGGCAGCCGACTGGCCGCTGCCGACCACGGTGATCGAGTCCGTCGCCCGCAGCGCATCGCGATTCTCCAGGTAGGCCGAGCTGTGCACGGCGTGGCCGGCGACGTCGCGGAGAGCCGGCGGGATCGTCGGGGTCGTACCGACGCCGACCACGACGTGCCTGGCGCGCAGCGTGCGCTCCTCTCCGGTGTCGGTCCGCATCGCCTGCACCACGTAGACGTCGTCGACGGGATCGTGCTCGACCCGGACGACCTCATGGTTCCAGTGCAGCTGCCGCAGCTGTCCGGCCGCCCAACGGCAATAGGCGTCGTATTCGGCCCGCAGGGCGTAGAAGCTCTCACGGATGTAGAACGGGTAGAGCCGCCCCGACTGCTTCAGCCAGTTGAGGAACGAGTACGGCGAGGTGGGGTCGGCCATGGTCACGAGATCCGCCAGGAACGGCACTTGGATGGTCGATCCCTCGATCATCATCCCCGGATGCCAGCGGAACCCGTCGGCACGGTCGAGGAACACCGCGTCCAGCCCGAGCGGTTCCGCGAGGCAGGCGAGCCCCAGGTTGAAGGGGCCGATGCCGATGCCGATCAGGTCGTGCACGTCCGCGGTCATGCCGAGGCCTCCGCGGCGACGAGATCCGGCGAGATCCCCGCGAGAGCGGTCGCCGTGTCCTTCACCATCTCCAGGATCTCCCGCACGTCGTCGAGGGTGGTGTCGGGGTTGAGGAGCGTCAGCTTCAGGCACGGCCTCCCGTCGATCACCGTCTTCGCGACGAGCGCCCGGCCGGACTCGAACAGCACGCGGCGCACCCCCGCCACGAGCTCGTCCTGCATCAGGGGCGATGCGCCTTCCGGGCACACACGGAAGAGCACGGTGCTGAGCTGGGTGCGGGCGATCAGCTCGAGCTCGGGATCCGCCTCGACCAGGTCGCCGGCATCGGCAGCCAGGTCGATGACCGCGTCGAACAGCGCCCCGATCTGCGCCGCCCCCATCGATCGGAGCGTCACCCACAGCTTCAGCGCATCGAAGCGGCGCGTGGTCTGCAGCGACTTGTCCACCTGGTTGGGCTCGTGATTCTCCAGCGGGTTGAGGTAGTCGGCATGCCAGGCGCCGGCAGCCAGATCGCGAGGATCGCGCACGAGCAGGGAGCTGGAGGAGACCGGCTGGAAGAAGCTCTTGTGGAAGTCGACCGTCACCGAACGCGCACGCTCGATGCCGTCCAGAAGGTGCCGGCGCCGGGACGAGAGCAGGAGCCCTCCTCCGTAGGCGGCATCCACATGCAGCCACAGACCGCGGGCGTCGCACACCGCGGCGATGCCCGCGAGATCGTCGATCACCCCGCGGTCGGTGGTGCCTGCGGTGGCGACGACGGCCATCGGCACCCGGCCGTCGGCCACGGCCGCGGAGACCGCCGCGTCGAGTTCGGCCGGGAGCATCCGCCCTTCCCCGTCATCGGCCACTTCGACGACCGCGTCATCGGCGAGGCCGAGGAGCAGGGACGACTTGCCCACGCTGAAGTGGCTGGAAGCCGCGGTGAAGACGACCAGGCGGGCGATCGTCGCCGTACGCGAGCCCTCGATCTCTGCCAGCGCCGCCTCTCTGGCCAGGAACAGCGCATGGAAGTTCGACTGCGTGCCTCCGGAGGTGAAGATGCCGTCGCCCGCGGCGAAGCCCACCCACTCCGTCACGGTCTCGATCAGCCGGCGCTCCATCAGGGTGCCGACCGTCGACTGGTCGTAGGTGTCGACCGAGGTGTTCACGGCCGCGAGGATCGTCTCGGCCGCGACGGCGGGGATGGCGACGGGGCAGTTCAGGTGCGCGGCATACAGCGGGTGATGGAACCACACGGCGTGGGCGAGGAAGAGCTCGTCGACCTCGCGGATCGCCGACGGAGTGCCGACGCCCGCACCCGCGAGATCGACCCGGTCCACGAGTTCCTGCAGTTCGCCGAGGGAGGCACCAGAGGCGGGTTGCCGGGTCTCGGCGAATCTCGCAGCCACCCGAGACGCGGTACGCGCGATCTGCGAGCGGTAGACATCGACGGTCGAGGACGTGAGCAGGTCAGACACCATTCAACTCCTAAAGTTAGGTGTGCCTATCCTTACACATAATATTTGGACAGCGTAGAAGAATGCCTTGACGGGCACGACCACATGCGGCGTCGACGGATGGACTGACAGTGGGCGTTGTGACGGCCGGCGTTAACGCAGAAACGGCCTCCACCGAAGTGGAAGCCGTTCCTTTACTGTCTCAACACAGTGTGCGCCCGAAGGGACTCGAACCCCTAACCTTCTGATCCGTAGTCAGATGCTCTATCCATTGAGCTACGGGCGCCCAGCCCGCTCAGCGGGCCGTAGAACAGCCTACAACAGTCCCGACTCGAAAGCGAAACGAGGCCTCAGTCGGCTTCTGCGGCCGCTTTCTGCTGCTTCTTGCGACGTTTGGCCTTCGCTCTCTGCTCCGATGAGAGCGCCTGCAGATCGACGAGTCGCAGCGCCTGCATACGTGCTTCGCGCATGCGGTTGTAATCGGGATCCTGGTCAGGACGCATGCCCTCGACCCGCAGTCGACGGTCGAGGTTGTGACGCACATCGGCCCACGCCGCATCCCTCGCCTCCTCGACGATCTGGGCGAGACGCTCTCGGTCTTGCATGATCTCCCGCAGTCGCACGGCGACCCCGGTGGACTGCTTGGCCCGACGACGCAGGTTTCGCACATCGCGGTCGCGGTAGTCGTGCGTGCCGACCGGGTCGGAGTGTCGACCTCTGGCCCGTTTGCGCAGTGCGGTGACGGTGGCGGTGGCTTCTTCCGATTCCTCGGCCATCGCCCGAAGCGCCTCGCGGGCGTCGTCGATGTACTTCTCCATGTCGAAGACGCCGTCTTCGGCGATGGTGCCGATGAGGATGTGATTCTTCACGGCGAGGCGCGCGGCAGCGGTCGCGATCGCGACGCCTTCGGCGATGGCATCCGCTGTTCGTCCCACCGGTACCTCCTCTCCTTGAGCGTAGCGGTATCACTGCGGCGCAGTGTCGGCCAGAATGGTTCCGGATCAGCTTGCCCCACCCATCCGACATCCGCCGGTACGCCCCCGGATCGGGCCCCGCAGGAGACTCATGAAGCATCTCGATCTCACCGGCAGCACCACCGTGATCACCGGCGCCGCGCACGGCATGGGCGCCGACATCGCGCGCCTGCTGGCCGCCCGCGGGACGAACCTCGCCCTGATCGATCACGACGCCGCCGCGCTCGCGACAGTGGCCGGAGAGCTGAGCGGCGCGCGGGTGACGACGCACGTGGTCGACCTCCGCGACGACGAGGCCGTGTTCGCCGCCGCCACCGAGATCAGCGCCGCCCACCCGCGGATCAATGCCCTCATCACGTGCGCGGGCTCATCGATGCTCGGCAACCTCGACCAGCTCACGATGGAGGAGATGCGCTGGCTCACCGACGTGAACCTCTGGGGCACGGTCTCCGTGACCAAGGCCCTGCTCCCCGCACTCCGTGCCGCACCGGCCGCCCACATCACGCACCTGGCCAGCGTCTATGCGCTCGCAGCTCCCGCCGGTCGGATCCCGTATGCGGTGAGCAAGTTCGCCGTCCGCGCGTTCTCCGAGGCGCTGCGACACGAGCTGGAAGGCACCTCGGTCAGCGTCGGCGCCGTCTACCCGGCAGGGGTCCGCACCGGGATCATCCTGCACGGCCGCTACGCCGCCGCGATCGAACCGGCCGTCGCCTCTCGCGCCGCCGCAGCCCAAGCCGCGATGTACCACACGGAGCCGGCGGATGCCGCGGCGCGCATCGTCCGCGCGACCGAGCGGCGAGCGGTGCGCACCATGGTCGGCCGGGAGGCCCGCCTGATCGACGTGCTCACGCGCATCGCCCCGTCTTCGTACTGGCGGGTGATGCGGCGCCCCCTGCGCGCGGCGATCGACACGACGACGCCCGCGGCCTGAACCGGGCTCGAGAAGCGGTGCCTCTCAGCGGACGGCACCCACCCAGATGCCCGACGCCCAGGCCTGCTGGTCTCCGTCGCAGCCGACCGAACCGGGGTACCCCCGGACGAGGGCCATGCAGTTGGCGAGGAACTCCGGGTCGCCGCCGAACATTGACCCGTAGGCGCCGGACGAGGTGAGGGCACCCCACACCCGGAACTGGTAGATGTGCGCGAGCTCGTGCGCCATGGCCCAGTTCAGTCGCCCGGAGCCCCAGTTCGCGATGTCGGCGCGGTACTTGATGTATCCGTTGCTGTTCGCACACGCGGGGGCGTTCCCACCCGCGCACGACGACGACTCGTACAACCCGATCCCCCCGCCGCCGACGAGATCGAGGGCAGCCCGCACGCGCGCATACCCGTCCGGTCCGCTGGATGACCAGATGGGCCCGCCGGGGCCTGAGCTCTGCGCAGCCTGCCACGATGCGACCTCGGTGCCGACCTTCTCGGTGAGCGCGTGGATGGTCGCCGTGGCCGCAGCCACCGTGTCCGGATTCTCCTTCTCGGCCAGCACGGTCTGCTGCGCCGAGAGTGCGGCGGCCCGGTGGGCTGCGGTGTCGACCCTTCCGTCTGCCCCCTTCAGAGCCGTGGTCAGCGCCTCGACCTCGGTGAGGAACGCCGGACGCAGAGCGAGCACGGCGGCACGGTCGGCGGTGTCCTGCTCCGCGCGCGCGACGGCGCCGTCGAGGTAGTCGGTGCGCTGCCCGGCATCGTGGTACTGGTCGTTCACGGCGACGAGCTCGGCGACTGCCGCCGCACGCTCCTGCTCGAGTGCGTCCGCCCGGGCGAACATCCCCGCGCCCAACAGGATCGACGCCGCCACCGTGACCGACAGCACCCGCCGGATCACTGCAGGAACCCTGTCGTGTCGGCGAGCTCGGTGTCCTGCTCGGCGAGTTGCGAACGCAGGGCCGTGAGCTTCTCGGCGAGCTCGAGGTTCTCGCCGCGCGACTCGTCGAGGGCGCGCTCGACGCGCACGATCTCCGCTTTGACCGCGGCGACCGCTGTCAGACGCTCTTGATCGGCGATCGCGACGAGCGTGATCCCACCGAGAAGCAACAGGCATCCGACGGCGACAGCAAGATTCCGCATCTCGCTCCCCAGGACAGCGCGAACAGTTCCGGACCGACTCCGATCGCCCCAATATACAACCGGAGCCGCCGCGGTTGTCCCCGAGACCCGCGCGGGAACGAACCGGGCCATTCAGACCATCAGATCGCTGTCGTCGGCAAGACGCCGTTCCGCTGCGGACTGCCCGCTGGCGAGGTGTGCGGGGACGATCCGGCGCAGCGCATCGGTGTCGCGCGCGGTCAGCGCCTCGAGGATGATGCGATGCTCGTCGGCCATCGCGAGCAGATCATCGTGCTGGCCGAACAACCACCGCAGGCGGGTGAGGAAGACGGCGATGAGTTCGCCGAGCATCTCATTCGCGGCGAGCTCGACAGCGATCTCGTGGAACTCGGCCGCGGCGACTCTCGCGGCCTCCGAGTCCTCGGCACGGGCAGCCGCCAGTTCGCGCTCGTAGGCGTCGCGGATGCGGGCGATACCGGCATCGTCGTGCCGCTCGGCCGCGAAGACGAAGATCAGCGTCTCGATGGCTTCGCGCACCTCGGCGAAGTCCTGGATGTCGCGGTGCGTGAACTCCCGGACCACAGCCCAGGTGCGAGGGCGAGCGACCACGACTCCCTCGGCGACGAGCGTGCGGATGGCTTCGCGCACCGGCAGCCGGGACACGCCGAGCTCTGCCGCGATATCGCGCTCCACCAGTCGGGCCCCCGGCACGCGCCGACCCAGGACGATGTCGTCGCGAAGAATCCGCGTGACTCTCACCGACTCGAGTTCACCGTTTGCTGCTATAGCCCCCGCCATCTGGGCATTCTCGCATTGTCGGCGGCGTTTCATCAACTTTTGGTATCCCAACGCCGCCGTCCCCGCTCCGCCATCGGGTCGGCGGCGAGGGCGTGCGGGGTCCCGCGTCGCCCTCGCCCAGGCTCCGATCAGGGCAGGCGGTTGGCGATCGCGAGATTCGCGGTGAGCTCCTCGGCGTTCTGCCGCACCACGTAGGCCGGACGGTCGCGCTCCACCCGCCACGACTCGCTGAGCGCTCCGACATTCACCGTGTCGAAGCCGGCCTCGTCGTAGAACCGCGTCACGAAGGCGACGGCCTCGGCGTCATCCCCCGCAGTGGCCAGAGCACGACGACCTGCGGTTCCTGCAGGCTTGCCGTCGCTGGTGATCTCCGACGCGTAGATGTGATTGAACGCCTTCGCGATCTTCGAATCCGGAAGGGCCCGCTGCACCAGCTCCGACGTCGTGGTCTCCCCCTTGTCGAGGGCATCGATGTGCCCGTCGCGCTCGAAGTAGTAGTTGTTCGTGTCGAGCACGATCTTGCCGGCGAGCTGCTCGGCCGGAAGGCTGTCGATCGCACGCAACGGCACCGTGACGACGGCGACGTCAGCTGCCGAAGCCGCATCCTCCGCGGTGGCCGCCTTGGCACGCGGCCCGAGCTCCGCGACCAGGTCGGAGAGCGTCTCCGGCCCCCGCGAGTTGGCGATCACCACGTCGTAGCCGTTCGCCACGGCGACTCGTGCGACCTGGCTGCCGATGTGTCCTGCACCGATGATTCCGAGAGTTGTCATGTTCGGCCCAACGTACGGGGCGCACGACTATTCCCGCCGAGTCGTCCGATGACCGACACTCAGAGATCGCGCAGCAGACTCTCCTCGGTGCGACGGTAGCCGAGCCTTTCGTAGAGCTCCACGGCGCCGGTGTTGAAGCCGAAGACGTGCAGTCCGATCGATTCGGCGCCGAGTCGACGGGCCTCGCGCTCGGCAGCGTGCATCAGCTCGCGACCGTACCCCTTCCGCCGCTGATCCGCGGCGACCTCGATATCGAGGATGAACGCGTGCGGACGCCCATCCCGTTCGCGCATGCCGAACCAGAGGATGCCCACCTCGACCCCGTCGACGGATGCGGTGAACAGCTCCTGCCCCTCGGTGTCGAGCCCGTGCGGAAGCTCAGCGATCATCTGGCGATGCGACTCCGCGGCCGCGTCTTCCGCGGTGTAGCGCCCCGACTCGACGAGGTCTTGCGCGAACCCCTCCTCCGACGCCGCGGCGAAACGGGTGAAGCGCTGCGCGGTCATCGGCGACACCTCGACGTGCGGTGCGACCTCGCGCACGGGCAGCGGCTCGATCACCATCTGAATCGACGCGAGCTCGAATCCGCGCCCATCGACGAACGCCCGGGCGGCCACATCCTGTGGGAAGAGGGAGGCACCCATCCTGGTCGCACCCCCCTCGCGCCCGATCGCCACGATCCCCGCGAGCAGGTCGTCGTTCTGGGCGTCGGTCAACGGTGCGCCGAGATCGAGGTCGAGGATGAACAGCTTGGGGTCGCTGATGACGAGCCAGAGCGTTCCGAGCTCTCCCTGCACGTCGTCATCGACGCGGAGGACACGCACCGATGGTGTTGCCAGACCATCGGGCAGCAGGCTCTCGAGGACCTCGTCGGCGAAGGTGACGGCGTCGGCGCCGATGCGCCTGCGCGATGCCCGGTTGCCGTCGATGATGTGCTCGCGGGCGACCGCACGCCACTCGTCGAAACGGTCGGCCGGCAGAGGCTTCAGGCGCAGTGACATGCGTCCATCCTGCACCTCAGCTGCGGGTGAGCGCGTCTTCTGCGGCGACCCAGGCGAGCATGGCGCACTTGACGCGCGCCACGTACTTCGACACCCCGCCGAGGGCCGCGGCATCGCCGAGCAGCTCCTCATCCGGCTCGATCTTGCCGCGGGAGCGCATCGCCTCACGGAACGCCGCGATGCGGATCTCGAGGTCGTCGACCGTGAGCCCCTCGGCGAGTTCTGCGAGCAGCGAGGCCGAAGCCTGGGAGATCGCGCACCCGTGCCCCTCCCACGCGATCGCCTCGACGCTGCCGTCGGCATCGCGATGCACCTGCAGCGTGATCTCGTCGCCGCAGGTCGGGTTCAGCTGGTGCGACTGCGCCGCGATCTCATCGCGCAGCCCATAGCCGTGCGGGGTGCGCGAGTGATCGAGGATCAGCTCCTGGTAAAGGTTCTGCAGGTCGCTCATGCGCCCCTCCGGAAGAAGTCGATGGCGCCGGCGACGCCATCGATCACGGCGTCCACCTCGGCATCGGTCGTGTACAGGTAGGTGCTCGCCCTCGTAGACGAGGTCACGCCGAGGCGGCGGTGCAGCGGCTGGGCGCAGTGATGGCCGACGCGCACGGCGATGCCGAGATCGTCGAGGAACTGGCCGACGTCGTGCGAGTGGATGCCCTCGACGTCGAAGGCAGCGAGGCCCACGCGAGGCAGGTCGATGCCGGCGCCGAGAACACGCACGCCGTCGATCGCGCTCAGCCCGTCGACGAGTCGGCGACCGAAGGCTGCCTCGTGCGCGGCGATGCGCGGCATCCCCACCTCGGTCAGATAGCCCACGGCCGCGGCGAGCGCGATCGCCTGCGAGACACGCTGCGTGCCGGCCTCGAAGCGCTGCGGCGGCGGGAGGTACTCGGCCGAGGTGGTGGTGACGGTGGTGATCATCGAGCCGCCGGTCAAGAACGGGGGCATGGCAGCCAGCACCTCACGGCGTCCGTAGAGCGCGCCGATGCCGGTGGGACCGAGCATCTTGTGGCCGGAGAGCACGGCGAAGTCGACATCGAGCGCGTGCACGTCGAGCGGCAGATGCGGTGCCGATTGGCAGGCGTCGAGCAGCGTCAACGCACCGACCTCGCGGGCGAGGGCGACCAGCTGGTCTGCGGGGTTGATCACACCGAGCACGTTCGAGACGTGCGTGAACGCGACGAGCTTGGTCCGCGCGGTGATCAGCTCGGCCGCAGCGTCGAGCCGCAGTGCTCCGTCATCGTCGAGAGGGATGACCTTCAGCGTCGCTCCGGTGCGCGCTGCGAGCTCCTGCCACGGGATGAGGTTCGCGTGGTGCTCCATCTCGGTGGTCACGATCTCGTCGCCCTCGCGGAGCCGGAAGCGCTCGGCGGCTGCTCCCCCACGCCCGAGCGACGCGTTCGAGAGCGAATAGGCGACGAGGTTGATCGCCTCGGTCGCGTTCGACGTCCAGACGATCTCGTCGTCATCGGCGCCGACGAAGCGCGCGACGGCGGCACGGGCGTCTTCGAACAGCTCGGTCGCCTCGGCGGCGAGCGTGTGCGCCCCACGGTGCACGGCCGAGTTCATGGAGGTCGCGAAGTCGCGCTCGGCATCGAGCACCGCGGTCGGACGCTGCGAAGTCGCCCCGGAATCCAGGTACACGAGCGGGTGCCCGTGCACCCGCGCTGCCAGGATCGGGAAGTCCCCGCGGATGCGCCGCACCTCGGCCTCGTTCAGGGGGGCGATCACGTCGACACCGGGAGAAACGCTCATCGTTCCAGTTTCCCACCTGTGGGAGACGGGTGGGCGCGGTCTCGTCGGTCAGCGCCCGCCGAGCATCTTCTCGTCGGCGACCTCGTCGTAGCGATCCTGCGCGTCACGGACGTCTTCGACATGCGACTCCGCCCAAACCTGCAGCGCCTGGAGCGGCTCGTGCAGGGTCCGCCCGAGAGGGGTGAGCAGATACCGGGAATGCCCATCGTCACCGACGCCGCGATCCAGCATGCCGTCGCGCTCGAGCGCACGAAGCGTATCGACGAGCACCTTCTTCGTGATCCCGTCCATCCGCTGGTGCAGCTCGCCGAAGCGCAACGGCTGCTCGTGCAGGAGGACGACGATCATCGCGGTCCACTTGTTCGCGATCCGTGCGAGAGACGCCCGAGACGGGCAACTGGCGGAGAACACGGTCCACTCGCTCGACATGCGCCCTCCTCCCGGTGACGTTGAAGTAACCGCGCCCCTGGCGAGACGCTGGATGCTCAGAATACCGACCCAATCAGAAGGAGCATCATGTCGGCGATCGACGTCGTAGGACAGTACGGTGCGGCCATGGCCGCGGGAGACATGGAGGCGCTCGCTGCGACCTTCCACCCGGATGCCGTGTGGCACCAGCCCGGAGCGAACCAGGTGTCGGGCGATCATGTCGGCCCTGACGCGATCCTCGCGCACCTCGGCCGATTCATGGAGCTGAGCGGCAGCACGTTCGCGCTCGAGACCGAATCGGCGACCGAGAGCGGCGACCTGGTGTCGGCCACCGTGCGCTTCCGCGCGCAGCGTGCGGGACAGGAAGATCTCGACCAGCACGGCGTCGACGTCTTCCGCGTCGCCGACGGCCGCATCGTCGAGATCTGGCTGATGAGCGAGGACCAGGACGCGGAGGACCGCTTCTGGGGCAAGGCCTGACCATCCGGTGTCGGGCGCTTCGAAGATCGACCGCCCGACACCCGTACCTCTAGGCTCATCCCATGATCGCCCAGGACACGCTGCTCGCCTTCATCGTCGCGGCGTTCGTCATGGTCGTGATCCCCGGACCCACCGTGCTCTTCACGATCGGGCGGGCCATGTCGCTCGGACGCATGGGCGGATTCCTCAGCATCCTCGGCACGGCGATCGGTTCGATCGTCCTCGTCGTGGCCGTCGCACTCGGCGTCGGCACGGTGATCGCGCAGTCGGTCGTGCTCTTCACGATCGTCAAGGTGCTCGGCGCCGGCTACCTGATCTTCCTCGGGATCCAGGCCATCAGGCACCGCAAGGACGCGGCACGGGCCATGGTCGCCACGCAGGCGAGACGCTCCGGGTGGCGGCTGCTCACCGAGGGATTCGTCGTCGGCGTCACCAACCCGAAGTCGATCGCGTTCTTCCTCGCGATACTGCCGCAGTTCGTCGACCTGCAGGCCGGTTCCGTGCCTGCGCAGCTCCTCCTGCTCGGAGTCATCGTCGTGGCGATCGGCGTGACCTGCGACGCCGTGTGGGTGCTCCTCGCGAGCGCGGCCCGCGAGTGGTTCGGCCGGTCTCCTCGGCGCATCGAGGCGATGGGCGCGACCGGCGGCGGGCTGATGATCGCGCTCGGCGCCTTCCTCCTGGTGTGGAGTGAGAAGCCCGCGACCGCGTGAACGTCCCGAGCCGTGATCACATACGCGCGAACCGGGCACGGGCGATGCAGAAGACTCCGTAGACGGCGAACCCCGCACCCACGGCGCCCAGGATGACAGGCCCCGACGGCAGCACGAGCAGGCTGTGCAGGGCGGCATCCAGCCCCGCCCCCTTCTCCGGGTCCTGCGTCACCGCGGCCACGACGAACAGCACCCCGGTGACGGCCACGGCGATGCCCTTGCCGAAGTAGCCGATCACCCCGAGAGTCACGATGCCGCCGCGCGCGGCCCCCGATGGCAGGTCGAGCAACTTCTCGAAGCCCCTCGTGAAGCCGCCGACGACGAAGCCCACGCCGACGCCCGCCACCGCGAGACCGATGATGACGAGCAGCACCACGCCTCCGGGAGCCGAGAGCACAACCGAGCTGAGGGTCTTCGACGCCGTCTCCGAGTCGGCGCGGCCGCCCACGGCGTAGATGAGGGCCATGGCGGCGACGACGAGGTAGGAGAGCGAGATGCCGAAGAGCTTGATGCGCTGACCCCACTTCTTCGTCTCCGCGGGGTCGGCGGCGAGGAAGGCGCTCGCGATCTGCCATACGGCCAGCGCGATCAGGCCGACGGCGACGAGCACGAGCAGCAGTCCTCCGACGGGATTCTGACGGATCTGCTCCATCGCACCGTCTTGATCGGCATCCCCCGATGCACCGGCCGCGATGGAGATGGCGATCGATCCGATCACGACGTGGATCAGCCCGAGGACGACGAATCCGACGCGGGCGATCCGCCGGAAGGCCGACGATCCCTTGGCGACGCGCGCCGCATGCTTGACCGTGCTCATCGATGAAGAGTATCCGTCGGCGGCCGACTCCGAAGAGGGGCTTGATAATTCGAGGGATCGCGCCGGTCAGGCGCTCGGTACGACGGGTTGGCGGAGGATGGTGCGCAGCTTCGCGGGGTCGGTGCGGCGCAGGTCGCTCAGGTAGATCTCGTGGTGCAGCCCCCGCATCTGCAAGCCGCTCTCGGGGATGAAACGCTGGTGCAGGTCATCGAGCACCGGGCCCTCATCGTCGAACGGGCCGATGTGCAGCGTCTGCACGCTCGTGCCCTCGTCGAGCGTCTCCAGCCGCACGGCCTCCAGAGCGGGCACCGGCTCCTTCTTCTTCACGGCCTTCTGTGCCACGGCCTCCACGGCGTCGGAGAACATCGACGCGGTGACGTGGTCGCCGACCATGATCATCATCGTCCACAGCCAGGCCGACTTGTCTCGGCGTGAGGTGAAGGACTCCATGTCGGGCGCGTGCCAGAGACCTTCGAGCGGCATCACGACCGTATCGATGCCGAGCTCGTCCCGGCTGGCGAACTTGAGCGTGTAGGCCACGGGGAACAGCGCCGAGACGGCCTGTACGTAAGCGGGAGAGGTGTTCGGATCGCCCGCACCGTCGACCATCAGGTACTGCATGGGCGGCACGTCGATGACGCGGAACTCGCCCCGCTTCGCCCGGTATGAATCGAGTGTCTTCTTGGGGTCGATCGCAGCCATGACGTGCCTCCCTCGGTCGTGCGGCCAGTGTCGCACAGGCCTCGGACACGTGTCGGCTGAGCGCCCGGCCGTCAGCGCCCGGCGTCGACCGACAGCAGGGCCCGCAGTTCGTCCCGCTCTGCACGGCCGATGGCGCTCTCGCCGAGTGTCGGTGCCGACCCGATGAGCAGCCGCGTATAGGGATGCCGAGGGGCGTTCACGATCCGCGCCGTCTCCCCCTCCTCCACCACGTGCCCCCGGAACAGCACCACGGTGCGGTCGGTGAGACCGGCGACCGAACCGAGGTCGTGCGAGATGAACACGAGCGCGACGCCGGAGTCCCGCAGCTTCGCGAGGATGCCGAGCACCTTGGAGCGGTTCGCCGAGTCGAGGGCGCTGACCGGCTCGTCGAGCACGATGACCTTCGGGTCGGTGATGAGGGCGCGCGCGATGGCGACCCGTTGCCGCTGGCCGCCGGAGATCTCGGCGGGGAACCGGTGCAGGATGCTCTCGGGCAGCGCGACCGTCTCGAGGTCCGCGGCGATGCGCGTGGCGATCTCGGTGCGACTGAGTCTGCCCTGCAACTCGAGCGGCTCGGCCAGGGACTCCCCCAGCGTGCGCTCCGGATCCAGGCTCTTCAACGGGTCCTGGAACACGTATTGGATGATGCCTTCCCGACGGAAGCGCCGCCAGCGGGCGGCCGAGAACGTGGTGATGTCGTCGCCGCCGACGAGCACCGAGCCGGCGTCCGGACGTTTGAGCCCGAGCAGGGCGCGGGCGAACGAGGTCTTGCCTGAACCCGTCTCGCCGATGATGCCGACGGCCTCGCCGGCACGCAGCTGCAACCCGACGCCGAACAGCACCTGACGCGCATGGGAGCCCTTGCCGTACACGACGTCGATCCCTGACGCGTCGAGCAGCGGATCGTCTTCACGAGTCATGTCGAACGGCCCCTTCCAGGTAACGGTCGAGCCCGTACTGCTGATGCTCCTGCACCAGCAGGCGGGTGTATTCGTGTTGCGGCGCGAAGAGCACGTCGCTGGTCCGCCCTCGCTCGACCACGATCCCGTCGCGCATGACGATCACGTGGTCGGCCACCTGGGCGACGACGGCGAGGTCGTGCGAGACCACGATCAGCGACAGCCCGAACGACTCCCGCAGGTCATCGAGCAGGTCGAGCACCTCCGCCTGCACGGTCACGTCGAGGGCCGTCGTCGCCTCATCGGCGATCAGGATCCGAGGTTCGAGTGAGATCGCGATCGCGAGCAGCACGCGCTGCAGCATCCCTCCCGAGAGCTCGTGCGGGAACTGCCGGTAGACCAGGTCGGCGTTCTCGAGACGCACCAGGGTCAGCAGCCGATGAGCCTCGACCTTCGCCGCGCCCCGCCGCAGTCCGCGGCGCACCCTGAGCACTTCGCTCAGCTGGCGCCCGACCGTGATCGCCGGGTTCAGGAACGAACCGGGGTCCTGGAAGATCGCCGCGACGTCTCCCCCGCGAAGCGCCTGCCATTGCTTCGCGCTGAACGTCGAGGCGTCCCGCCCGCGCAGCTCGATGGCCCCGCCGTCGACGTCGAACGAGTCGGGCAGGATGCCGAGGATCGCCCGCAGCGTGATGGTCTTGCCGCTGCCGGATTCCCCGACGATGCCGAGGACCTCGCCTTCGCGAAGAGAGAAGTCGACGCCCTTCACGACATCGACGCCGTCGAGTCGGTTGCGGACCCGGAGATCCCGTACCGCGAGGATCACCTCCGGTTCGGTGTCGAGAAGCAGTTCGGCGCTCATGAGCGGCCCTCCGTCGTGGTCTGCAGCTCTGGCACCGGCGTGCGACGGCGGTCTCGGCGCGAATCGGACTTCGCCAGGAGCGCCCGCCCTGACTCGCCGCTGACATCACGGATCGCGTCGGCGAGGATGTTGAAGCCCCAGACCGTCAGCACGATGACTGCCGACGGGAAGATCGGGGCGAACGGACGCTGGGTCAGATATCCCAGGTCGGAGGCGAGCAGCCCGCCCCAGGTCGGGGTCGGCGGCTGCACCCCGATGCCGAGGAAACTGAGCGCCGCCACCGCGACCAGTCCGATCGCGAGCGTGTTCGCCAGGGCTATCGCGATCGGCGGAAGCACTTTGCCCCAGACGTGCGTGCGCACGATCCACCCGAGCCCCGCGCCCGAGAGCACCGCAGCCTCGACGTAGGCGGAGGTCGCCACCGACAGCGTGGCCGCTCTCGCCACCCGATAGAACACGGGGGCGACCAGGATGCCGACAGCGAACATCGCCTGCGTGATGCCGTTTCCGAGCAGCGCGGTCATCGCGACGGCGAACACCAGGAACGGCAGCGCGATGAGGGTGTCGATGATGCGCAGCGTGACCCACTCGAACGTGCGCCCGAGGTACACCGAGAGGATGCCGGGGACGGCTCCGACGAACAGGGCGATGAGCCCCACCTGCGCCGCGCTCACCACACTCAGGGTCGAGCCGGCCAGCAGCCGGCTCAGGGTGTCGCGGCCGAGGTAGTCGGTGCCGAGCCAGTGCGCCCACGACGGCTCCTGGAGGATCTCCTTCGTCGTCAGCAGCGGGTCGTACGGCGCGAGGAGCGGTCCGAACGCCGCGAGGAGCACGACGATCAGCAGCAGAGCGACGCCGAAGCGTCCGCTCGGAAGCCGCAGGATCTTGCGGATCATCAGATTCCCCTCGCCCCGGATGGGATCAACCGGTTGAGCACGATGTTGACCAGCAGGTTGAAGACCACGACGACCACGATCGAGATCACGAGAACGCCCTGCACAGCCGGCACATCGCCGCGCAGCGCCGAGTCGGCGGCGAACCGCCCGTAGCCCGCGATCCCGAAGATCGTCTCGGTGACGACCGCTCCGCCCAGAAGCGCGGGGAACTTGAGGCCGAGGATCGCGACCGTCGGTCCGACGCCGTTTCGCAGCCCGTGTGCGAAGAAGATGCGCTGCGGACTGAGCCCGCGCACGCGCGCCCCGACGATGTAGTTCTGCCGGTAGACGTCGACGAGCCCGACCCGCAGCTGCCGAGCGACGTCTGCGACCGTGTCGACGCTCAGCGCGATCGCCGGCAGCGTCGCGAACCAGAGCCACGAGCCGAGCCCCTGGCTGAACGGGGCGTACCCGGTCGCGGGGAACCAGTGCAGGGTCACCGCGAAGACCGACACCAGGAGGATGCCGACGATGAAGGGCGGGAGGGTGGAGATCACCGCGGCGAACGCCGTGATCCCTCGGTCCAGCAACGATCCCTGCCGCGCCGCCGCCAGTGCGCCGAGGGCCGCGCCGACCACCACGCCGATCAACAGCGCGAACCCGGCGATCGACAGGCTGATGACGGCGCGATCCCACAGCACCTCCGAGACCGGGAAGCCGTTGTACCAGCTGGTGCCGAGGTCGCCGCGCAGCAGCGATCCGAACCACTGGAAGTACTGCACGAGGAAGGGCTGATCGAGACCCCACTCGGCCTCGATCTTCGCGACCGCCTCCGGTGTCGCGTTGTCACCCAGGATCAGATAGGCCGGGCTCAGTCCGCTCAGCTCCCGCAGCCAGAACGTCACGAAGGTGCCGAGGATGAACACGGGGACGAAGACCGAGATCGGTCGAGCGATCGCCAGGAAGACCCGACGCCCACGGCGACGCACCACGGCACGACGCTCATCGACGGGCGGTCGGTGCGGCGGCGGTATCAGGAACGGCTTCTCGACGCGAGTCTTCTCGAGCTCGGTCGGCGCGATGTCGATGACCATGGTGGTACTCCCAGCGGTTCGAGGTTCGAGGTTCGAGGTTCAGGCCGCCGTGACAGCGCCGACCTTGCCATGACGGGCGACGGGCAGAAGGGGGTAGATCTCCTCCGCGATGTGCACGAACGATTCGCGATAGTGCTCGCCGTCGTAGTCGAGCGGCACGCTGAAGAGGTAGTCGGTGGAGGAGGTCACCGTGGGGTCGGCGAGCAGTCCCTCCGCGATCTGCTCCGGCGACCCGAAGAGGATCGAGAACCCGTGCAGGATGTCTTCCACCGAACCCTCCCTGGTGACTCCGGGCAGGGCACGGGGATTGCGCTGGAGATGGTCTCGGAAGAGCCGGACGGCCTCGGCCGCGTCCCGAGCGGGCAGGATCGACCGGGACACCCCGATCCGCGGCGCCGCCGAGGAGTCCAGCCCGTCGAGATAGGCCTCGACGAGCGGACGCTGCGCCGGCCCGGTGTTCCCACCGGCCACGAACCGATGCAGCTGCAGCCCATCGCCGGCGGTGCCGATGGCCCGTGCGGTCGTGACGTTGCCCGTCGCCTGCCAGATCCGCGACGGGAGCCGGCCGACCGGCGGGTAGAGCCCGTACTCGGTTCCGTCGCTCCCGGTCTCGGTGTGCGCGAAGGCCGCGCGCAACCTGGCCAGCGTCTCGGTGTACAGCTCTTCGCGTTCACGCTCGTCGAGCCCGAAGGCATGGTACGCCGCGGTGGAGAAGCCCCCCGGATTCCCCTTGCCGATGCCGAGCTCGACCCGGTCGTCGCCGATCGTGTTCACGAGAGATGCCGTCTCGGCGATGCGCAGCGGATTGTCGAGCGCGAGCGGCACGACCGCCGTGCCGAGGCGGAGGCGCGTCGTGCGCTGAGTCAGCGCAGCGAGCAGCGTGAGCGCCGACGGCGAGCCGATGTCGGAGAAGTGCCCCTCCGCCAACCAGTACGTCTCGAAGCCGAGCTGCTCGATCCGCTGGGCGTTCTCGAACAAGGTGGCGAACGTGTCCGCGGCGTTCACGGAACGGGGAGGCACCTCGAACAGTGACAGTCCCGGCTTGATCGGTGTGGTCGTCATGTCATCCTCGCTCTCGTCGTGTCGGTGCCGGCCGCGTCAGTCGCCGACCGTCACCCCTGCCCAGTTGAGCCACCCCTGCCCGTTCTGGAAGTTCGACGAGATGTCAGAGGTCTTCACCCAGGTGCTCGCCGAGGCCGCCAGCGGGATCACGGATCCGTCGAGGAAGCCGATCTCGTTCGCCGCACGCACCCGGTCGAGGAACTCGGGATCGTCGATCGGGGTCGCTCGCAACTCGGTGATGGCGGCCTGGAAGGCGTCGGTCGTGTACGGCGAGCTCAGGTTCAGCACGCCGTTGACGTCGAAGTGCTCGGTGAGCAGCTGCGTCGGCGAGTTGCGGCCCACCCAGCCGTAGAGCGAGAAAGCCGTCTCCTTCGCGAAGTAGCCCTTCGCCCAGTTCGGGTCGTTGTCGATCTTCACGGTGACGCCCACGTCGGCGAGCTGTGCCTGGACGAGCTCGGGGTAGGCGCTGTTCTGGAACGGCGAGGGGCTCAGGGTCACCTCTAGTCCATCGCCGTAGCCGGCTTCGGCGAGGAGCGCCTTCGCCTTCTTCGGGTCGTACTCGAAAGCGGTCTCGAGGTCTTCGTTGAACGCCGCGTGCTCGGACGGCACGATCTGGTGCGTCACCTCGCCCTCACCGAGGAGCACACTGTCGACGAACGCCTGCTGGTCGATGGCGTAGCGGAACGCCTCGACCACTCGCTCGTCGGTGAAGGGCTCGACCTTGCGATTGACGTTGAGGAACTGCACACCCCAGTTCGTGGAGATGTCGGAGACCAGGTCGAGACCGGCATCCCGAGCTTCCTGGATCTGCGCGCCGCTGACCTGCGAGAAGTTGTACACGCCGGTCTGGATGCCGGAGACGACGGACGACGCGTCCACGCCGAAGGAGATCTCGATGCGGTCGATGTGGATCTCATCGGCGTTCCAGTAGTCGTCGAACTTCTCCAGATAGATGTGCGACTCCGGCACGTACTCCACGACCTTGAAGGGACCGGCGCCGACGGGCAGGCGGGAGTTCAGGGCGGCGGCATCGTCTGCGGTGGCGGTGGCCTTCTGGCTCGTGAGGAACCCGGCCCGGATGCTCAGCAGGTACGGCACCTGGTAGTCGACGCTCTTGAGGTGCACCGTGAAGTCCAGATCGCTGTCTGCCGTCACCGTGTCGATGTTGCTGTACGAGCCGAGCAGCGCGGAGTTCTCCTGCGTCTTCGCACGGTTGAAGTAGAAGGCGGCCGCCTCCGCGTTCACCGGCGACCCGTCCTGGAACGTGAGCCCGTCTTTGAGGGTGAACGTCACGGCGGTGCCGTCGTCGTTGTACTCCCACGACTCGACGAGACCGGGAGCGGGCTTGCCGTCCTTCTCGGTGAGCAGGGGCTCGTAGATCGCGCCGAGCGTGAGGGATGCCCCGGTCGCACCGGTGACCACCGGGTCCCAGTTGCCCTGCGGAACAGACGCTGCCCACTTGATGACGGCGGGCTCTGATGCGCCCGATCCGTCGGCGCCCGACGACGGCGCGCTCGCGCATCCCGTCAGCAGCAGGGCGGTTGCGGCGACGGCGGCGATCAGTGCGCGGGCCGGCCGCGCGACGGTGCGATTCATGATGGTGCTCTCCTCGGGTTCGGGTGATGTTCAGGCGGCGGGACGGATCACGCGCCGACGGCGCTCCGCGCCGGGGTGGAAGAGCCGGGCAGCGGTGCCGGAGCTGACCCCTCGCGGCGCGCACGGGTCCAGCGGTTCTCCGGGACGGGGAGGCCGAGGTTGCCGCGGAGCGTGGTCGCCTCGTACTCCGTGCGCACGACACCGCGCTCTCGCAGGATCGGCAGCACCTCGTCGATGAACCTCCGCAGCTGCGCCGGGTGACCACCGTGGAGGTTAATCCCGTCGAGGGCTCCGGCCTCGAACCATCGCTGCAGCTCATCGGCGACGGTGACCGCCGAACCGGTGAACGGCGAGGGGTGCGGTCCGGAAATCGACTCGACGGTCTCGCGCAGGGTCCATCCCCGCTCGCCCGCGAGCGCGACGATCCGCGCTGACTGCGTGTAGAAGCCGCGCTCCGCATGGGTGAGCGCCTCGGCGGGGAACGGAGCGTCGAGGTCGTACTGCCGGAAGTCATGCCAGCCGAACCCGCGCCCGAACTCGGCGAGCGCCCGCTCGAAGTCGTTGTCGGCCAGGCCCTGCGCGCGCTCGGCGGCACGGGCTTCGTCGTCGGTGTCGCCCACGGTCACCGTGATGCCGGGGACGATGAGGATCTCCTCGGGGTTGCGGCCGAACCCGGCAGCACGACGACGGATGTCCTCGGCGAAGGCGACGCCCGCTTCGACCGTCGGCGCGTGCGTGAAGATGGCGTCGGCGGTGCGGGCTCCGAGATCGCGCCCCTGCTCGGAGTCGCCGGCCTGGAAGACCACGGGGTGCCCCTGCGGCGAGCGCTCGAGGTTCAGCGGACCGGTGACCGAGAAGAACTCACCGCGATGATCGAGGGTGTGCTGACGCGAACGGTCGAGGAACAGGCGGGTCTGGCGGTCACGCGGGAAGGCGTCGTCCTCGTAGGAGTCCCAGAGGGCGCGGGTGACCTCGATGTGCTCGAGCGCGCGTCCATAGCGGGTGTCGTAGTCGTAGTGCTGCTCGAGGCCGAAGTTCCCTGCCGTGCCGGAGTCGCCGCTGGTGACGACGTTCCATCCGGCGCGGCCCTTGCTGATCAGGTCGAGCGACCCGAAGCGGCGGGCGACGTGGAAGGGCTCGTCGTATGAGGTGCTCAGTGTGCCGATGAGGCCGATGTTCGTGGTGACGGCGGCGAGCGCCGAGAGGAGCGTGAGCGGCTCGAGGCGGTTGAGGTAGTGGGGCGGGGAGTCGGGGGTGATGAAGTTGCTGTCGACGATGAACACGAAGTCGAACTTCGCGTCCTCCGCGAGACGTGCGATCTCGATGTACTGGTCGAGGTCGACGCTCGCGTCACCGGGGATCTGCGGGTCCAACCACTGGAAGTGCTTGCCCGGGCCACCCGTGGGTGTGGGGGCGATGCCCAGTTTGAGCTGCCGTGCCATCTCGTGTTCCTTCCGGTCCGTTTCGCGTTGGAGCGATTGTGACCGAGAGCGGAACAAAGAGGCGAGCAGGTTTCTTTTTGTTTCGCCCGGTGTCGGAACATACCGAGGAGATGGTGTCAGAAGAGGCGGAGGCGGGTCAGTCGAAGAACTCGCGGGCGCCGAGGCGGGTGGCCTTCGCGACGTCGGAGGCGAGGTCGTCGATCACGACCGCATCGTCGGGGAGCTGCGTGACCGAGATGCGCAGCATCTGGTCCCCTCCCGCTCCGACGAACGACCGGCTGCCGGCACCGACGACGATCCCGCGGCGGGCGAGGGCGAGGAGGGCGGCGGTCTCATCCGGTACGTCGACCCACACCACGAGGCTGTTCTCGCCCGCACGGGCCGTCAGCCCCTGTGCGCGTAGGGCGCTCAGCAGCGCCTCGCGGCGCGAGGCGTAGCGCTCACGGGCGACGGCGACGGAAGCCGCAGCCTCAGGACTCCGCACGAGATACGCCAGGGTGTTCTGAAGGATGCGGCTGTTCGACCCGACCCCGTGGCTGCGCAGGCGCATGGCCCGCTCGATCAGCTCGGAGGCACCCCCGAGCACCGAGGTGCGCACGTCGATTCCGTAGGCCTTGCAGAAGCTGCGGATGCGCAGCACCCTGCCCTCCAGCAACGCACCCATCGACGGGGTCGGCGCCGATTCGAGCGGGCCGATCGAGTCGTCCTCGATCACCCACGGAACGTGCTCCCGTTCGGCCAGCACGGCGGCCAGTTCTGCGGTGCGCTCTGGCGTCACGACGTGCCGGACCGCGAACGGAGCGCCCGGCTGGAAGACGAACGCCGCAGCACCCGCATCGAGTGCCGCCCGCAGCGCCTCGGGTCGCGGGCCCTCGGCATCCGATTCCACGCCGACGGCCTGCAGACCCAGATCGCGCAGGGTGTCGAGCACGCCGGGGCCGAGGGGTTCGTCGACCGCGACGATCGTCCCCGGCGGGGCAGCCGCCTCGATCGCGAGCAGCAGCGCCTCGGTGCCGCCACCCGCAGTCATCCACGCCTCCGGGGCGAAGGGCCAGTCGTCTGCGACGGCGTCGCGCAGGCGGTCGGTCATCACCTCGCGGCCGAACACGTTGAGGGTCTCGGCGTCGAGGCTGGAGAGCAGCGCATCGCCGAGCGGCGGATGCAGCCGGATGTCGGTGGCCGCCTGACCGAGGTCGATACCGCCCCACCCCGCGAAGTCGCTGCCGGGCAGCGGGAGCACCACGGTGCCACCACGCCGCTGCGTGCGGATCAACCCCTGATCGCGCAGAGTGCTCCAGGCGGAGACGACGCTGCCGGCGCTGACCCGCCCGGTCCGCGCGAGGTCGCGCACGGTGGGGAGCTGCGCACCGGCCGGCAGCTCACCGGAACGGATCAGGGTGGCGATCGCGGAGCTGAGCTCTTCGGCGCTGCGCCCGTCGACATGATCGAGCACCCATTCCGGGGAGACCACGCCACGTTCCGTCGACAGGGTCATCCGTACCGCTTTCTTCCGGGCTCCTGGCGCCGACATCTCATCGACGGCCTCGCCTGCCACGATACAAGCCCCGGCGGCCACCGGGGTTTGTTCCGACCCTCAGCCGACCTGCTCCACGAGTGGGATGCCCGCGCCGTCACCGCGACGAAGAATCGGTGCAGCACCCGGCAGGCGCAGGCGCTCGAGAAACTGCACGATCGCGGCCGCGACCGACCGGTGGCTCACGTCGTTGAGGATGTCGTGCCGCCCGTCGACCACGAACACGACCTCCGCGTCCGGTGCCGCAGCGAGAACAGCCGCAGCCTCGATCGCCGGCGCCACCCGGTCGGCGTCTCCGTGCACCGCCAGGACCGGCACCGTCAACGACGCCAGATCCGCGGCGTCGAGCACCCCGCTCCCGGCGTGCAGCTGTCCTGGCTCAATCGCTCCCGCGCCCGCCAGCACACCGCGATGCACCGGGCACGCCGAGCGGACGTCGAGCTCGTCCTCCCAGGACGAAGGATCATCGCCCGCCCGCTCCGTCAGCACGCCGGCGAGCACGACGCCTGACACGGAGGCCCTTCCCGCGGCGCGGACGACCGCCGCAGCGCCGGCATCCGATCCGATCAGGACCACCGGCAGCACCGGATCGGTCTGCGTGATCAGGTCGTCGATCCCGCGAAGCACCGTCCCCTCATCGCCGGGTTCCCCGGGCTCGTTTCCCCGCCCGACGACCGCGGTGCGATAGCCGTCGAAAGCCAGCCGTCGTGAGAGCCGCCGGTACACGGCATCCGTCTCGCCCCTCCCCCCGACGACGATGACCGCTCCTCGCGGCGGCGTCTCCGGCTCCACCCATTTCGGCATGCTCACCACTCCTCAGGTCACGCGACAACTTGTATCGGAACATTATCGACAATGCTCAGAAATGTTACGAGACAAATCGCAACAGTGTGGAGGCGCGTGCAACCATTGCCTCGTTCCCGGAGGAGGAAGAGCAGTGACAGACACCACACGAGCGGGCTTCGCGACCGAGCAGATCCGCGCCGGCTACACCGCCGGCACTCCGCAGAATGCCGCGGTCCCCCCGATCTATCAGACCGTCGGCTACGAGTTCGAGAGCTTCGCCGCAGCCCGCGAGATCTTCGCGCTTCGACGCACCGGCAACCTCTACAGCCGTACCGGCAACCCCACTCAGAGTGTGCTGGAGCAGCGCATGGCACGCCTCGACGGCGGAGTGGCCGCGCTGGCGACGGCCTCAGGACAGTCGGCCGTCGCCGTCGCGCTCCTCACCCTGGCCCGCGCGGGCGACCACATCGTCGCCGCCCGCCAGCTCTACGGCGGCACGGTCGACCTACTCACCGACCTCTTTCCCGATCTCGGGATCGAGACGACCCTGGTCGACCAGGACGACCTCGACGCCTGGCGTGATGCCGCACGACCGAACACCCGCGCGTTCTTCGCCGAGTCCATCGGCAATCCGGTGGCCTCGGTGCTGCCGGTCGCCGAGGTCGCCGAGACCGCGCACGCTGCCGGCGTTCCGCTGATCGTCGACAACACCATCGCGACGCCCTATCTGCAACGGCCCAAGGAGTTCGGCGCCGACATCACGGTCTACTCGGCCACGAAGTTCATCGGCGGGCACGGCACCTCGCTCGGTGGAGTCATCGTCGACCTCGGCACCTTCGACTTCGGGGCGGATGCCGCGCGCTGGCCGCAGTTCACCCAGCCGTACCCGCGGGTGGGCGACGTCGTGCTGTGGGAGCGGTTCGGGCGCGAGGGAAGCGCGTTCCTCGTGTACGCGAAGACCAAGCTCGTGCACGATCTCGGCCCGGCACTGTCGCCCTACAACGCCTCTCAGCTGCTGATCGGGCTGGAGACTCTCGATCTGCGCCTCGCCCGCCAGAACGCCTCCGCCCTCGCGATCGCCGAGCACCTGGCGCAGCATCCGGCCGTTGCACACGTCAATCACCCCGGGCTGCCGGGCAACCGCTGGCACGCGGCGGCGCAACGCTATCTGCCACGAGGGGCGGGCTCGGTCTTCTCGTTCGACCTCGCAACCGGCGACGAGCATGTCGAGGAGTTCATCGACTCGCTGCGACTCTTCTCGCTCGTCGCCAACATCGGCGATGCGCGCAGTCTCGTGGTGCATCCGGCCACGACCACGCACAGTCACCTCGACGACGCCCAGCTCACTGATGCGGGATTCGGGCGCGGCACCGTGCGGCTCTCGGTGGGCCTGGAAGACCCCGCCGATCTCATCCGCGACCTCGACCGGTCGCTTCAGCACATCTCGGAGGCATGACATGAAGCTCGGCTACTGGACGCCCGTGTACGGCGGATTCCTGCGCAACGTCGGCGACGAATCGATGGCGGCGACGTGGTCGTACGTCCGCGAGCTCTCGATCGCCGCAGATCGGCTCGGCTTCCACACGACCCTTGTGCCGGAGCTCTATCTGAACGACCGCAAAGGCATCGAAGCACCCAGCCTCGAGGCCTGGTCGCTCTCGACCGCGATCCTCGCCGTCACCGAGCGGCTGCGGGTGATGACGGCCGTTCGCCCCGGGTTCCATCTCCCCGCCGTGACCGCCAAGGAGTCGGCCACGATCGCCGACATCGGCTGGACCAGCGGGAGCGGCGACGAGCGGTTCGCCCTCAACGTCGTGGCTGCTTGGTGGGAGGAGGAGGCCAAGCAGTACGGAGGCCGCTTCACGACGCACGACGCCCGCTACGACCAGGCGAGCGAGTTCGTGCAGATCCTCCGCGGTCTGTGGACGCAGACCCCCTACGACCACCGGGGCGAGTACTTCTCGGTCGAGAACACGATCCTCTCCCCGAAACCCCGCACTTCGCCGCCGATCTTCGCCGGGGGTGAGAGCGAGCAGGGGCGGGAGTCGATCGCCGGCTTCGCCGACTCCTATGCACTGCACGGCGGCACGGTCGAGGAGATCCGCACGAAGGTCGACGACATGAATGCGCGACGCGAGAGACTCGTCGGCCGCCCGTTCGACGAGTTCGCGATGTCGGCCTACGTCATCGTCCGCGACACCGAGGCCGAGGCACAGCGCGAGCTCGAGCGCATCACGACAGTCGACCCGGCATCGCCCGGCTACGCCTCTTTCGAGGAGTTCCTGCGCCACTCCCAGCTCGACTTCGAGCTGTCGCGGCGCGAGTACTCCGTGGGCACCCGTGGTCTGCGTCCGAACCTCGTCGGAACGGCCGAACAGGTCGCCGACGGCATCCGTGCCTTCGAGGAGGCCGGAGTGACGCTGCTGCTCATCCAGTCCTCCCCCGCCATCGAGGAGCTCACCCGCATCGGCGAGCAGGTGCTGCCGCTGGTGAGTCTGGCGAGGGTCGGAGGCGCGGACGCCTGACGCGGTCGGACCCGATCGGAGGATGTGCGCGATGAGCCCTCTCGGATAGCGTGGGCGTCTACCTGTGCCGGCTCGCCGGCGCAAAAGAGGGAGAACGCGATGCCAGTGACGCCGTTCCGGATTCGAGCGAGCGACGACGCTCTTGAGGAACTGCGGGATCGAGTGAGCCGAGCTCGTTTCGTCGCGCCGTCCGACGCGACCACCTGGTCGGCCGGCGTCGACCCGCCGTACCTGCAGCAGCTCGCCACCTACTGGGCCGCGGAATTCGACTGGCGCTCCGTCGAGGCCGCAATCGACGAGTACCCTCAGTTCCTCGCGGAGACGGACGGCGACACTCTCCACTTCGTGCACATCCGCGCCGCGGCGCCCTCATCGAAGCGGCTCCCCGTCGTACTGCTGCACGGCTGGCCGAGCACTTTCGTCGAGATGCTTCCCCTCGCCGACCGGATCGCGCACCCGGAACGGTTCGGCCGCGATCCGGCGACCGCGCGAGACGTCGTCATCCCTTCGCTGCCTGGCTTCCTGTTCAGCTCACTGCCGAGCTCACCGCTCACGCGCCAGGGAATGGCACATGCGATCGACCGGCTGATGACCGAGGATCTGGGGTACTCCCGCTACTGCGCATTCGGAGGGGATGTCGGAGGCACGGTGACAGCCTGGCTCGGAGCCGATCATCCGAAGAGCGTGGCGGCCATCCACATGATCCACCCGCCGTTCCCCGCGTCGTTCGATGTACCCCCGCTCACGGCCGAGGAGGAGACCTTCCTTGCCGCAGAGGAGGCCTATGACGAGACCGACGGCGGCTACAGCGCGATCATGATCACCCGGCCCGACACGATCGCCGCGGCCCTGATCGACTCGCCGATCGGGCTCGTCGCGTGGCTCGCCGACAAGTATCGGGACTGGAGCGACTGCGACGGCGACATCGAACGCCGCTTCCGCAGAGACGACGTCCTGACCGCCGCGACCCTGTACTGGATCACTGGATCCATCGGAACGTCGATGCGCCAGTACTACGACTACGACCACAACCCGGATCGACCGATGATCGAGGTGCCTGCGGGCTTCACTCTCAGCCACGAGCCCTCGATGGCAGGCTTCCCTCGATCGATCGCCGAACGCGCCTGCTCGCGGATCGTGCAGTGGAACGAGCCGCAGAGAGGCGGGCACTTCATGCCGCACGAGGAGCCCGACCTGCTCGCCGCCGACCTGGAGATCACCTTCCGCCTGGCGGAGCAGGAGGACGGTCTTGAACCCGGCTGACGTCACGCTCCCTGAGCAGACACTTGGGGCGGGGCCGCTCCATCGCGCCGAACCGGAAGCCGCTCCCGATCAGGAGCGGCCCGGCGCGTTCCTCAGCTCTCTTCGATCGGCAACCAGAGCTCGCACGAGGCGAAGTCGCCGGTGAACTCGAGGTAGCGGACGATCGACGGGCCGGGTCGCATCCTCCAGGGGTTCGACGGGAACCACTCGGTCGCCGTGGCGGCCCACAGGTTCTGCAGCGTCTCGGGGAACGGTCCGCTGGCGGCGAAGACCGCCCATGACCCGTCCTCCACGCGGAGCGAATCGAGATCGGCCGGCACCGGGGTGTCGGCCTGGAGCGCGACGCCGTGCAGATACGTGAGCAGTGCGCCCTCCGGTGCATCGGGTTCGATGTCGGCGGTCACGGCGAGGATTCCCGACGGCTCGGCATCGCCGAGTGCCTTGAGGCGCTCGTGCTCCTCCGGCGGGATTCCCGCGATGTGCGACTGGATATGCGGATTGACGCCCTCGCGCATCAGCGGGACCTCGGCGGCGTGGCCGGCGAGGACGAACGCGGGGCGGTGGGTGATGGTGACATCCATCGGGGTGCTCCCTTCGACGCTCAGGCGGAACCTGAGCGTGGGTTGTGTTCGGAGAGGACCCCCTTCACGGCGCGCGTCGGCCGGGCCGATCCCGTGCACGGCACGGAAAGCTCGGCCGAACGCTTCGACCGAGCCGTACCCGTGGCGCACGGCCACGTCGAGCAGACTCGACGCACCGGCAGCCAGCTCCGCCCCCGCGTGCGTCATCCGACGACGACGCACGTATTCCGAGAGCGGCATACCCGCGAGTGCCGAGAACATCCGACGCAGGTGATATTCCGTCGTGCCGTGTTCGCGTGCGAAGGCTGCGACATCGATCTCCTGGTCGGAGCCTGCGGCTTCCACCTGGTCGACCAGAGCGTTGAGCGTGACGATCATGAGGTCCTCCTTTCCCCACCATCGTCGCCGCGCCGCCACTGCCGGCACCCGACTTCTCCGGTCGGATGCGATCGGTCGACGTCAGCGCCCGATCAGAGTTCGACCGGCGGTGCGGGCTCCGTCTCCGCTTCCTCCGGGTGGCGTGCGAGATTCACGATCCCGGCGATCAGACCACCCCAGACCGTGACCATGGCGATGATCATCATGACGATCGCGATCGGAGTCATGCCCCTGCTCCCTTCGTCGAGGTGCCTACCGCCGGAATGGTCGAGGTCTCGGTATCCGGCTCGTACTCCTCCTCGGCGAGGAACTCGTCGTACTCGGGGTCATCCTTCGCGTGGGACCGTCCGCTCCACGGCAGCGCCGACAGCACCAGGGCGAGCACGACGAGCGAGACCACCATGCCCCAGCCGAAGATCGCGAGGAACCAGTCGGGGTAGCCGCTGTACGGCTCGGTGATCTTGGTGATGAGCCCGGTGACGAAGAGGTAGCCGAGCACGACCGGGGCGAGGACGCCGACGAGCAGCTTCCACAGGAGCCCGACCCGGAAGCTGGAACGCCGGTTGAGGTGTTCGACCAGCACCGGCAGCTTGTGCAGGAACCAGGCGACGACGATCACGGCCACCAGAGCGACGGCCATGATGCCGAAGGCATTGACGAACGCGTCGGCGGTATCGAGGACCGACAATGCCGTCGTCGTCGAGAACAACGCCATCGAGACGATCGCGAGCGGGATCGAGACGGTGAGGGTCGTGCGCACGCGCGCCCAGCCCAGCTTGTCCTGCAGCGCAGCGACGATCACTTCGAGGATCGAGATCAGCGAGGTGATGCCCGCGAACACCAGTGCGCCGAAGAACAGCACACCGATGATCGAGCCGCCCGTCGCCTCCGAGACGATCGTCGGGAAGGCGATGAACGCCAAGCCGATGCCGGAGGTCGCAACTCCTGCCACGTCTGTGCCCTGCGCCTGAGCCATGAACCCGAGGGCGGCGAACACCCCGATGCCGGCGAGGATCTCGAAGCCGGAGTTCGCGAACGCCACGACGAGTCCGGAACCGGTGAGATCGGTCTTGCGCTTGAGGTACGAGGAGTAGGTCACCATGATGCCGAAGGCGACCGAGAGCGAGAAGAAGATGTGCCCGTAGGCCGACGCCCAGACGCCCGGGTCTGCCAGCGCCTCCCAGTTCGGGGCGAAGAAGGCGTTCAGTCCGTCCATGGCACCCGGCAGGAACAGCGACTGCACGACGAGGATCGCGAACATCACCGTGAGCAGCGGCATGAGGATCATGTTCGCCCGGCCGATGCCCCGCTTGACCCCCAGCGCCATGATGACCACCACGATCACCCACACCACGACCAGGGGGATGCCGACCTGCGGCACGAACTGGGTGGAGACGCCGACGTCTGCGACATCAGCCGACTGCAGGAAGTCGGTGAAGAAGAAGTCGTTCTCGTTGCCCGGACCCCAGGTGAGCTGAGCGGAGAACCACGTGTACATGGCCGCCCACGCGATGATCACCGCGTAGTAGACCGCGATCACGACGCAGATGAGCACCTGCCACCAGCCGAGGGGCTCGGCCGCGCGATGCAGGCGGCGGAACGCCAGCGGTGCCGACCCGCGGAATCGATGTCCGATCGCGTAGTCGAAGAACAGCAGGGGGATGCCGGCCGTGAGCAGGGCGCACAGGTACGGGATGAGGAAGGCACCGCCGCCGCCTTCGTAGGCGACGTACGGGAACCGCCAGATGTTCCCGAGCCCGACGGCCGAGCCGATCGCGGAGAGGATGAACACGTTCCGCGAGCCGAAGGCCTCGCGTTTGTGGGTCTGCGTCGTTGCGGTGGCCATGCGGGCGAGACTACCCGAGGGCCCGGGCGAACGTGGCGCACCCCGTCGGAGTCGACGGACTCCGACTATCGGGCGGCTGTCGTCGTCGCCCGCTCGTCGTGGGCGCGGCTCCAGTTCACCAGCGGATGCAGCAGCGAGATCAGGCGCTGTCCCGACTCGGTGAGCGCGTAGCTGATCGTCACCGGGGTGGTCGGCTGCACGTCGCGCACGACGAGGCCCTCCCGCTCGAGTTCCTTGAGCCTGGCCGACAGCAGCCGGTCGGAGATCCCGTCGATGAGGGCGTGATACTCCGAGAACCGGCGGGCGCCGCGCGCTCCGGCGAACAGGATCGCCGCGTTCCATTTGCGCCCGGCGAGTTCTGCCGATGCCTGGAACCGACGGCACTCCTCCTCATCGATGTGGGTGATCTCTTCCCTCATGACGCTCCTAACTATTAGTAAGCAGCTTACCCCTTGCTGGCGTCGTGAGGGCGAACCTCCGAAGCTGGATGCAGACGCAGGAGCGTCGGCGAACACGGGAAGGCGGAGTGCTGACGGTGAACAGGATCGGCATACTCGGGGCAGGCAGGGTGGGAACGGCGATCGCACGTTCGGCGATCGCCGCGGGGTACGACGTCGCGATCGCAGCGTCGGGACCGGCAGCAGACATCGAACTGCTCGTCGAGGTGGTCGCCCCGGGCGCGCGGGCGATGTCGGCTGCTGATGCAGCCGCTCACGGCGAGATCGTCATCGTTGCCGTGCCGTTGCACAAGTACGACACCATCTCGCCGACGCTGCTCGACGGCAAGGTCGTCGTCGACACGATGAACCACTGGGAGCCGACGGACGGGCGTCTCGACGACTTCGACGCCGCTCCGCACGGGAGCAGCGCCGTCGTCCAGGAGCACTTCACCGGCGCACGGGTGGTGAAGACGCTGAACCACATCGGCTACCACTTCCTCGAGATCGACGCACGGCCTCGAGGTGACGCTGAGCGTCGCGCACTCGGCATCGCGGGAGACGATGACGACGCGGTCAGTGCCGTCGCCGAGATGATCGACCGACTCGGGTTCGACCCGGTCATCACCGGCGCGCTCCACACCGGCACGGCCTTCCAGCCGGGTACCGCGATCTTCGGCGGACATCACGGCACCGAAGAGCTCGCAGCAGAGGCCGCACGGCACCTCGGCACCTCATCCCTCACCGGCGCGACTCGCGCCTGACCACTCACCTCGATCCCAGGAGTTCTCATGCAAATCGGCGCCTACAGCTTCGGCGACACCCCCTTGAACGACGACGGCACCCCGCGCTCGACGGCGGAGGCCATCCGGAATCTGCACGAGGCGATCGTGCACGCCGACCAGGTCGGACTCGACTACTTCGCTGTCGGCGAGCACCACACCGTGAGCATGCCGGCATCGTCGCCCGGGACGGTCATCGCCGCTGCCGCAGCCGCGACGAAGCAGATCGTCCTGGGCAGCGGCGCGAGCATCATCGGCACGGACGATCCGGTGCGCGTGTTCCAGCAGTTCGCGATTGCGGATGCCGTCTCCGGAGGCGGCCGTGTAGAGATCACCGCAGGGCGCGGATCGTCGGTCGAGACGTTCCCGCTCTTCGGATACGACCTCCGCGACTACGACGACCTCTACGCGCAGAAGCTCGACCTGCTGATGACCATCAACGACAGCGCCACCGCCGATGTGACGTGGGCCGGAACCGTCCGTCCTGCGCTCGACGAGCTCGCGGTCGTGCCACGGCCGGTGCGCGGTCGCCTGCCCATCTGGCTCGCGACCGGAGGGAATGCCGCATCCTCCGTGCGCGCCGGGCGCCTGGGAATGCCGATCGCCTACGGGATCATCGGCGGAGAGCCCCACCGGTTCGCTCCCCTCGCCGACCTCTACCGCCGCTCGGCGGCACAGGCCGGACACACCGGCGACGACATCAAGGTGTCGGTCGGCGCCCTCGGGTTGATCGCCCCGACCAAGCAGGAGGCCATGGACCGCTTCTACCCCGGCTGGCACAACCTGAACATCGAGATGGGCAGACTTCGCGGATGGGCACCGCCGCAGCCGAGGGCCTTCGAAGCACAGGCACAGCCCGGCGGCGCGTACTACGTCGGCGACCCCGACGAGATCGCGAGCCGCATCGTGCACCTGCAGCAGCACATGGGACACGTGCGCCACTTCCTCCAGATGGACATCGGCGGCCTCCCGCAGGAGCACTTCCTCGAGTCGCTCACCCTGCTCGCGACCGAGGTCGCCCCACGCGTGGAGCGGCTGCTCGCGAACAAGACGGGCGGGATGGTATAGTCCTTCACCTGGCCCGCTGCCCCGAACGCAGAAAACCCCCGCCTGAGCGGGGGTTTTTCTGCGGAGACGAGGGGATTTGAACCCCTGGTCCCCGTGAGGGGACTCCACCTTAGCAGGGTGGTGCACTCGGCCGGACTATGCGACGTCTCCAGGCATCCGACCCGAAAGCACGGATGCACTTAGCCATCATAACGGGTCGGGCGAGCAGTGACGAACCGGGGTCGAGGACACCCCTTCTGACCGACGCGCACCCGCGCTGAGAGGGGATGCGCACTCGCGCTGGGATACTTGCCGCACACCGTGGGCACCCAGCGTCCACCGCGCGGAAGAGGACCGACCATGCCCCGCACAGACACCCTGAACACGGAGCACGCCGACGCCCCCTCGAGTCATCGGAGGGAGGGCCAGGCACTCGGCTACGCGATCATCCTCGCCCTGCTCATCGTCTCGTACGGCCTGTGCGCCATCCAGCCCAGCACCGATCCGAGCCCGTGGGCCTTCCTCGCCATGCTGGCGACTGTTGCGATGGTGTTCTACGTCACCCGTGCCCGACACCTCGTGCAGCGCGTGTCCTGGGTGGTGCTCTCGGCCGCCGGTGCGGCCGCCGTCATCGCCACGCTCTTCGGCGCCGACGGCCCGCTGCTCGCCATCCCCCTCTCGGCCGCGTCGATGATCGCTCTGCTCGTCGCGCCATGGGCGATCATCGCGCACCAGGTGAATCGTCGGGGCCTCGACCTGGAGGCGCTGCTGGCGGCGATCACCGCGTACATCCTCGTCGGGATGTTCTTCGCCTTCGTCTACAACCTGATCTCGCAGGTCTCCACGACACCCCTGTTCGGCCAGGAGAGCGTCGACTCCCTCGGCAACCAGCTGTTCTTCTCCTTCACCGCGCTGACCACGACCGGCTACGGCAACCTGGTCCCGGTCACCCCTGGAGGGCAGGGGCTTGCCATCGCCGAGGGGATCACGGGCCAGATCTTCCTGATCACCGCCGTGGCTCGCATCATGCGGGGCGCGAGCGCGAAGCGCACCCCGACACCGATCGACTGAGGATCGCAGGACAGGATGGGATCATGACGACCGTCTCCGCGCCTCGCATCGAACATCACCGAGACCCGTCCGGCATCGGCGAATCCCGCCCGCGCCTGAGCTGGACTCTCACGGATGCTCCCGCCGGCTGGCGCCAGCAGCGCTACGCGGTCACCATGATGCGCCCCGATGGCGAAGAGACGATCGAGGTCGCATCGGCCGACCAGGTACTGGTTCCCTGGCCGAGCCGCGCACTCGAATCCCGCGAGCGCGTCGCCGTGCAGGTCGCCGTGCAGGGCGTCGACGGCGCCTGGTCTCGCTCGAGCCCGGAGACCTGGCTCGAGGTCGGATTGCTGCACCCTGCCGACTGGTCGGCGCTCCCGGTCGGCGCCGACCTCGATGAGGACCCGGAGAGCGATGCCCGACGTGCGACGCTGGTGCGCACCGGATTCCGCGTCGACGGCGAGGTCGCCCGCGCCCGCCTCTACGCCACCGCACACGGTCTGTATGAAGCCGAGATCAACGGCGTCCGCGTGGGCACCGACACGCTCTCGCCCGGCTGGACCGTCTATCGCGAACGCCTGCGCTACTACACCTACGACGTGACCGACCTGCTCATCGAGGGCGGGAACGCACTCGGCGCCTGGCTCGGCGACGGCTGGTATCGAGGCCGCCTCGGCTGGCGCGGCGGCTACCGCAATGTCTTCGGCAGCGACCTGTCCTTCCTCGGCCAGCTGGAGATCACCTATACCGACGGGCGGCGCGAGACCGTCGGGACCGACGGCACCTGGAAGACGGCTCTCTCCCCCATCCTCCGCTCGGGCATCTACGACGGCGAGGACCACGACGCCCGCGAGGAGCTGCCCGGCTGGTCGACCGGATCGTTCGACGACTCCCGCTGGTTGCCGGTCGCCGTGCGCGAACGCGACCCGCGAACTCTGGTCGCACCGACCGGCCCGCCGGTCAGGGTGACCGAAGAGGTGGCGCCGATCGCCGTGCTCACCTCGCCCAGCGGCGCCCGCATCCTCGACTTCGGACAGAACCTCGTCGGTCGGGTCCGCATCCGAGCCACCGGACCGAGCGGCGCGACGGTCACCCTGCGCACCGCCGAGGTGTTGCAGGACGGCGAGATCTACACGCGCCCGCTGCGCAGTGCACGCTCCAGCGCCGCCTACACGCTCGCCGGTCGCCCGGACGGCGAGGAATGGGAGCCGCGCTTCACGTTCCACGGCTTCCGCTACGCCGAGGTCTCCGGATGGCCGGGCGATCTCGATGCGGATGCTGCCGCCGGCGCACTCATCGCACGCGTGCTGCACACCGACCTCGAGCGCACCGGATGGTTCACGTGCTCCGACCCACTGGTGGAGCAGCTGCACCAGAACGTCGTGTGGGGCATGCGCGGCAACTTCGTCGACATTCCCACCGACTGCCCTCAGCGCGACGAGCGCGTGGGCTGGACGGGTGACATCCAGGTGTTCGGGCCGACGGCATCGACGCTCTTCGATGTCTCAGGGATGCTGTCGGGGTGGCTCCGCGATGTCGAGGCCGACCAGCTGCCCGACGGCACGGTGCCCTGGTTCGTCCCGGTGATCCCCTCGCACAAGGTGTGGTCCCCGATCCGACCCGGAGCCGCCTGGGGCGATGTGGCGACGCTGCTGCCGTGGACCCTGTATCGACGCTTCGGCGACGAAGGAGTCCTGGCGACGCAGTTCGAGAGCGCGCGACGCTGGGTCGACAAGGTCGCCTCGGTGGCCGGCCCCGACCGCCTGTGGAACGAGGGGTTCCAGCTGGGCGACTGGCTCGACCCCGCCGCTCCCCCGCAAGACCCGGGTGATGCCCGCACCGACCGGTACCTCGTGGCGACGGCGTACTTCGCGCGGTCGGCGCGAGCTGTCGCCGACATGGCGGGGGTGCTCGACCGCACCGCCGACGCCGAGCGCTACGGTGCCATCGCCGACGAGGCGGCTGCCGCGTTCCGTGCCGCGTATGTGAAGGCCGACGGCACGATGACCTCGGATGCGCAGACCGCCTACGCCCTGGCCATCGCCTTCGATCTGCTCGCCGACCAGACGCAGCGCGAGGTGGCGGGAGCACGTCTCGCCGAGCTCGTGCATGTCGCAGGCAACCGCATCGCGACCGGCTTCGTCGGCACGCCCCTCGTGTGCGATGCCCTCACCAGGACCGGCCACACCGACGCCGCCTACGCCCTGCTGCTGGAGCAGGGCGTCCCGTCCTGGCTGTACCAGGTGGTGCAGGGAGCGACCACGATCTGGGAGCGGTGGGACGCGATGCTCCCGGACGGCACCGTGAACCCCGGGACCATGACCTCGTTCAACCACTACGCGCTGGGAGCCGTGGCCGACTGGCTGCACCGCACCGTCGCCGGGCTCGCCCCCGCAGAACCCGGCTACCGCCGCATCCGCTTCGCCCCGCGCCCAGGCGGTGGCCTCACTCACGCCTCGGCGACGCAGCGGACTCCGTACGGCGAGGCATCGATCTCCTGGCACATCGAGCAGGATGAGCTCAGGGTCGATGCCGTGGTCCCGGTCGGCGCGACCGCCGAGCTCGATCTGCCCGGTGTCGCCCCGGAGGAAGTCGGCCACGGCACGCACAAGCGATCCGTGCCCTTGCCGCGATGAGTCCCTCGTGTGCGATGAATCCCTTGTGAAGGAGCCGGCGGCGACCCCTGCCCGTCAACCCGCGGTCGACTCCCGCACGACCAGTTCGGGGCGGAACCGCACCCGGCGCTCGTAGTCGCCGCCGGGATCGCTGATCGAGCGCAGCAGCAGCTCGACCGCGGTGCGCCCGATCAGCTGCGCCGGCTGCCGCACCGAGGTCAGCGGCACGACGGTGGCGGTCGCGAAGTCGATGTCGTCGTAGCCGACGAGCGCGATGTCCTCGGGAACCCGCAGGGTGCGGAACATCGTCAGGGCCTGCAGCAGCCCCACCGCGAGCAGGTCGTTCGCGGCGAAGACGGCATCCGGTCGATGCGCCACCGCACGCGCGGCGATCTCCTCACCGGCCGCCCGACCGTGCAGCACCGTGAGCGCGGGCATCGAGATCACTTCGAGTGTCGCGCCCGGCACCTCGTCGACCGCGCGCCGAGCTCCTTCGAGGCGGTGCGCGACCTGCGCGATCGCTCCCGGCCCGCCGACGAAGGCGAGCCGTCGTCGACCGATCTGCAGGAGGTGCTGAGCTGCGAGGAAGCCGCCCTCGACGTCGTCGACCGACACCGAGCAGAATGTGGATCCCGGCACTTCGCGGTCCACCAGAACCACGGGGATGCCGGCCGCCTGCACGCGCACCAGCTTCTCGATGTCATCGGACGCCGGGGTGATGAGCACCCCGTTCACCCGCTGCTCGCGGAACAGGTCGAGGTAGTTGTCCTCCCGCGACGGGCTCTCGTCGCTGTTGCCCAGCAGCACCGCGAGCGTGTCGTCATCCGCGCGAGCCTCGGCTCCGCGGGCGACATCGGCGAAGAACGGGTTGCCGGCGTCGGGCACGATCAGCCCGATGCTCCGGCTGCGCCCGGCCCGCAGCTGGCGGGCGGCGTCGTTGCGCACGAAACCGAGCTCCGCGATCACCGCCTGCACACGCTCCACGGTCGCCGCTGCGACCTTGTCCGGCTGATTCATGACGTTCGACACGGTGCCGACCGACACGCCTGCCGCCGCTGCGACATCGCGCACGCTCACTGCCACTGCTGCTCCTCGCCGCTACCGGATGCTGTCCGAGAGTGTACGGCACGCACTCGCAGCGCTCGCATCTTGACGCAGGTCGGACGATCGACCTAGCATGACCGTTGAAACGATTCAGATTTCACCGACCGCCATCGGGCAGAGGAGCCCCTGTGCGTGTCGGTGAAATCCCCCTATCCGCTACCGACAACGAAAGCAGTTCATCGTGAGCATCCTGTCCTCCGACAACCTCGCCGCCCTCGAGGGCCAGGGCATCGAGCTGCCCAGCTGGGCGTTCGGCAACTCCGGCACCCGCTTCAAGGTCTTCGGCACGCCCGGCACGCCGCGCGACCCGTGGGAGAAGATCGCCGATGCCGCGCAGGTGCACAAGTACACCGCCCTCGCCCCGAGCGTCGCGCTGCACATTCCCTGGGACGTCGTCGACTCCTACTCCGACCTCCGATCGCACGCGGAAGATCTCGGGGTCACGCTCGGCACCGTCAACTCGAACACCTTCCAGGACGACGACTACAAGTTCGGCGCCCTCACGCATGAAGATGCCGCCATCCGTCGGAAGGCCATCGACCACCACCTGGCCTGCATCGACGTGATGGATGCCACGGGCAGCCGCGACCTCAAGATCTGGCTGGCCGAGGGCTCCAACTACCCTGGCCAGGCCGATCTGCGCGGCCGACAGGACCGCCTGCAGGATTCGCTGCAGAAGATCTACGCACGGCTCGGCGACGACCAGCGGCTCGTACTCGAGTACAAGTTCTTCGAGCCCGCGTTCTATCACACCGATGTTCCCGACTGGGGCACCTCCTACGCCCAGGTGAGCTCGCTGGGCGACAAGGCGATGGTGTGCCTGGACACCGGCCACCATGCTCCCGGCACGAACATCGAGTTCATCGTGATGCAGCTGCTGCGCCTCGGCAAGCTCGGCTCGTTCGACTTCAACTCGCGCTTCTACGCCGACGACGATCTGATCGTGGGCGCGGCCGACCCGTTCCAGCTGTTCCGCATCCTGTTCGAGGTCATCCGCGGCGGCGGCCTGAACAACCCCGATGTGGCGTTCATGCTCGACCAGTGCCACAACGTCGAAGACAAGATCCCCGGCCAGATCCGCTCCGTGCTCAACGTGCAGGAGATGACCGCTCGCGCGCTGCTCGTCGACCGCGACGCCCTCACGGCCGCCCAGAAGTCGGGCGACGTGCTCGCCGCGAACGCCGTCTTCATGGATGCCTTCTACACGGATGTGCGTCCGGCGCTCGCCGAGTGGCGAGAGTCGCGCGGCCTCGCCGGTGACCCGATGGCAGCGTACGCGGCCTCCGGGTACCAGGAGAAGATCGCCGCCGAGCGTGTGGGCGGTGTCCAGGCAGGCTGGGGCGCCTGATCTCGACGCCGTCTGAGATCGGTACGCCGCCCGTGCTCAGGTGCGGGCGGCGTACTGCTGCCGGATGATCGGGTGGTGGTCGGCCGCGAAGGACCGCGCGTCGCCGTCGTCCCACGACGGACGCTCGCCCGTGAGCGCCCACGCCGCCTGCACCGCGGCACCCCGGGCGACGGCCTCGTCGATGCCCGGCACCACGATCGGCACGTCGAACACCTGCGCGGCGATCTGCGAGACCGCCGGATTGCGCGCGGCCCCGCCGATGAGCAGGATGCGTGCGGCCGGCACTCCGCACCGCCGGATCGCGTCGAGACCGTCGGCGAGACCGCACAGCAGGCCCTCCACTGCGGCACGGGCCAGCGTCTCGCGCCGCGTCGAGGCGAGCGACATGCCGAACAGGGTCGCTGTGGCATCCGGGCGGTTCGGGGTGCGCTCCCCCTCGAAGTACGGCTGCAAGACCAGCCCGTCCGCGCCGGGCACTGCTTCCAACGCCAACCTGGCGAGCTCGCCATGATCGACACCGAGCAGCCCGGCGACCGCATCGAGCACCCTCGCCGCGTTGAGCGTGGCCACGAGGGGCAGGTGGTTCCCGCTCCCGCCGGCGAAGCCCGCGACCACCCCGCTGGGGTCGGCGATGGGGCGTTCGGAAACGGCGAAGACCGTGCCGCTCGTGCCGATCGAGATCACCGCGTCACCGGGTCGGGCTCCGAGTCCGAGAGCACCGCCGGCGTTGTCGCCCAATCCGGCACCGACCACGGCGCCACCGGGCGTGGCCCCCATCCGCTCGGCAGGCCCGAGCACGCGAGGGAGGATCGGGACGCGACCGAACGCCCGCTCGAGCAGACCCCGGTCGTACACCCCCGTCGACGCGCTCCAGTATGCGGTGCCGCTGGCGTCGGACCGGTCGGTGGCGAGGGCTGTGAGGTCGGCGCCGAGCTCGCTCACACCCGCGGGCCCGAAGCCGCGCAGTCGCCAGGAGAGCCAGTCGTGCGGCAGAGCGACGGCTGCGACCCTGGCTGCGTTCGCCGGCTCCCGGTCGCGCAGCCACCGCAGCTTGGCACCGGTGAACGAGGCGACCGGCACGACCCCGACCCGACGCGCGTACTCCTCGGCGCCGATCTCCGCGACGAGCGCCGCCGCGGAGTCCGCGCTGCGCACGTCGTTCCACAGGAGCGCGTCGCGGACGACCTGCCCCCGGGCGTCGAGCGCCACGAGTCCATGCTGCTGGGCAGCGATCGAGATCGCGGCGACGTCGTCCAGCCCGCCGGCGTCGACGATCGCCTGCTGCAGGGCCGACCACCAGGCCTCCGGGTCGACCTCGGTGCCGGACGGATGCGACGCCCGCCCCGAACGTACGACCTTCCCGGTCGCGAGGTCGTGCACGGTCACCTTGCAGCTCTGCGTGGACGAATCCACGCCGGCGACGTATGTCGACGGCATCCGCTTCTCCCTCATCCGTGAACGACCCGAGCCGCGAAGACGCCGAAGCATCCTCGCGGCTCGGGTTCGGCCGTCACTCAGTCTGGCCGGTGAGGCCCTCGTAGGCGATGTTGCCGCTCTTGAGGTTCTTGTTGGTCATGTCGCTGAGGCCCTTCAGGAACGCGTCGCGCTCGGTGACGACGTGGCCGATCGCCTCGTCGACGTTGTCCTTCGTGATCGCGGGCATCAGGTAGATCGGGTTCTCCTTGACGTCCTCCCCGCGCACGATGGCCGCCGCATACGCGACGCCGGCCGAGAGCTCGACCGTGCCGTTCTGCAGCGAGGTGCCGATGAAGTCGCCGTTCTTGACGGCTTCGAGGCCATCGGCGATGCCGTCGATGCCGACGATCGGCACGTCGGTCATGCCCGCTTCCTTGAGTGCCTGCAGGGCGCCGAGGCCCATGTCGTCGTTCTGGGCGATCACGCCGTCGATGTCGTCGCCGAAGGCCGAGATCCAGTTGCTGACCTTGTTGACGGCCTCATCGCGCTTCCAGTTCGCGGTGTCCTTGGCGAGGACCTTCACGTCGGGGTTCTCGGCGAGGACGTTGTCGATGCCCTTGCCGCGGTTGATCTCGCCCGAACCGCCGAGCGGCCCCTGCAGGATGATGACGTTGCCCTTGCCGCCGATGGCATCCATCATCATCTGCGCCTCCTGCTCGCCGGCGGCGACGTCGT
The DNA here is from genome assembly GCF_002979515.1 of Microbacterium sp. MYb54. Lineage (GTDB taxonomy): Bacteria > Actinomycetota > Actinomycetes > Actinomycetales > Microbacteriaceae > Microbacterium. Next base: position 95,401 of record NZ_PCPA01000009.1, read on the forward strand.
CCGGCTGCACCGATCCGGTGAGGTCTTCGCTGTTCAGCGAGGCATTGACGTCGAAGAAGGGGATGTCGGCAGCCTTCGCCGCGGCGATCTGCGGCTGCAGCGAATCGGCCTGCACAGGGATCACCACGATGGCGTCGACGCCTGCTGTGACGTACTGGTCGATCTGGCTCGCCTGGGTGTTGACGTCGAGGCCCGCGGAGTTCCACAGGATCTCGATGTTGTTCTCGTCTGCGTAACGCTCGATGCCTTCTTTGCCCTCGGTGACGAACGATGACATGTCGTAGACGCTGACGCCGATGGTGATGCGCTCCTGACCGCTGTCGTCGCCGCCGGCGTTCGCGTTCGGGTCGCCGGCGCCGCACCCGGCGAGCATCAGCGCTGCGACGGAGGTGACGGCGAAAGCCGCGGCGATGCGGCTCTTCTTGGTGAACATGGGATTCCTCTCGTTGGGTGGTGCGATGAAGCAGGGTCTTCTTCGATGGCTAGCGGCTTCGTCGTCGGGTCGCCCACACGTCGACGGCGACCGCCGCCACGATGAGCACGCCCTTGATGACCTTCTGCCAGTAGGCGGGAACGGTCAGGATGTCGAGACCGTTGTTGAGGGTCTGGATGAGGAGTAGACCCAGGGCCGTGCCCCAGATGGAGCCGCGTCCACCGAGCAGGCTCGCTCCACCGATGACGACGGCCGCGATCGCGTCGAGCTCGTAGCCGACTCCGAGGTTGGGCGCCCCGAGCGTGACGCGGCTGGCGAGCATGACACCGGAGATCCCGGCCAGCATGCCGGAGATGGCGTACACGCTGAAGATGGTGCGACCGACGTTGATGCCGGCGATGCCCGCGGCGACGGGGTTGCCGCCGATCGCGTAGACGCGCATGCCCCAGGTGGTGCGGCGCATCACGATGGCAAGACCCAGGATTCCGACGATCATCAGGATGACCGGCAGCGTGAGGCCGCCGAACTGGGCGTTGGCGATACGGGAGAAGTCGGCCGGCAGTCCCGTGATCGGGGCGCCGTTGCCCGCGACATAGGCGATGCCGGACGCGAGCGTCAGCATCCCGAGCGTCGCGATGAAGGGCGGCACCTTGATCACCGACACCACGAAGCCGTTGATCGCACCGGCGATGAAGCCGACGACGACACCGGCGACGATCGCGAGCCAGATCTGATCGGGGAAGGCCTTGGCCGTGAGGCTGCCGAACACGGCGGCCGCGGCGATCACGCTGCCGACGGACAGGTCGATGCCCCCGGTGAGGATCACGAGCGTCTGCCCGAGCGCGATCAGGGCGAACGGGGCTGCGGCGACGAGGATGGTCTGCAGGTTGTCGACCGTGCCGAAGCGCGCGCTGCGGTAGAGGAAGAACGCGATGATGAGCACCATCACGATCACCATCGCGTAGCGGATCGCGAGGTCGCCGAACCAGGTCGGGCTGAAGCGCTTCACGCCCGACTCGGGGACGAAGGTCTGCGAGGCGGTTCGGGTGTCGGTCATTGGTCGTCCTTTGCGGAAGGGGCGGTACCGGAAGGCGTGGCGCTCGAAGGCGCGTCGGAGGTGTCGAGTCCGCTCGCGAGTCGGAAGATGCGGTCCTGCACGTCGGGTTGCTGGAGGGTGGTGCGATCGAGCTCTGCCACCACGCCGCCGCCCTTGAGCACGAGGGCACGGTGCGACAGGGCGAGGATCTCCGGCATGTCGCTCGAGGCCATCACCACGGCCATGCCGGAGGCTGCGAGGTCGGTGATGATCCGGTAGATCTCGCTGCGGGCACCGATGTCGACGCCGCGGGTCGGCTCATCGAGAAGCAGCACCTTGACCTCGCCGGTGAGCCAGCGCGCGAGCACGACCTTCTGCTGGTTGCCACCCGACAGCGTCTCCATCAGCTGTCCGAGGCCGCGGCTGCGCAGGCGCACGGAGCTCATGACCTGGGAGACGGCGTCGACGCGGCTGCGTCCCTTGAGCCAGCCAGCGACGGAGAACTGACTCATGCGCGGCAGCGTGGCGTTGGCGAGGATGTCCATGCTGAGCACGGCGCCCGCACCCTTGCGGTCTTCGGGAACCAGGGCCATGCCCGCGGTGATCGCGTCGGCGGGGCGGCCGCGGCGCACGCGGCTGCCGCCGACCGTGATCTCGCCCGCCGTCGAGGGCCGAACGCCGAACAGCGCCTCGATGAGCTCGGTGCGTCCGGCGCCGACGAGACCGGCGAGTCCGACGATCTCACCGCGACGCACCTGCAGGTCGAACGGCTGCGGAGCCGGGGTGTACTCGAGCCCGCGCACTGAGAGGGCGATGTCGTCGGAAGCCGGCGGGAGGTCGGGGAACAGGTCCTCGAGCTCACGCCCGATCATCGCGGTGACGATGTCGTCGTCGCTGAGCTCCGAGAGCGGCTGATCGGCGACCAGGCCGCCGTCGCGGAGCACCACGACCCGGTCGGCGATCGCGCGAATCTCCTCCATCTTGTGCGTGGTGAAGAGGATCGCCACCCCTCGGTCGCGGAGCATCCGCATGTTCTCGATCAGACGGGCGACTTCCCGTTCGGCGATCGCACTGGTGGGCTCGTCCAGCAGCAGCACCCGGGCACCGGTGCTGGTGGCCTTGACGATCTCGACGATCTGGCGCAGTCCCACCGGCAGCGATCCCATGCGCGCCTTGGAGTCGATGTCGACGCCGAACTCGGCGAGCATCTCCCTGGCCTCCCTCGCCATGCGGCGCCGGTCGACGAAGCCGAACCGGTTACGGAGTTCCCGACCGACGAAGATGTTCTCGTACACCGTGGTGTCGAGGATCGACGCGAGTTCCTGCGGCACGATGGCGATCCCACGCTGGTGGGCATCGCGCGCGGATCCCGCGGCCAGCTCCTCTCCTCGGACGAGCACGCTTCCACCATCCGCCTTCATCTGACCGGAGGCGATCTTCATGAGGGTCGACTTTCCGGCACCGTTCTCTCCGGCGAGCGCCGTCACCGTTCCCGGCACGAGGTGCAGTCCCACGCCTTTGAGCACGGGCACCCCGCCGAACGCCTTGCGGATGTCGACGCAGGCCAGCATGTCCGGCTGCTCGTGGAGCGCGATGTTCCCCGTCTGCTCGAGGCCGGTCATGATTCCCTCGCGTACTCGCGGTCGGGGTGCACGATGCTCTTCAGGGTCGACGGACGCGAGGCGGAGTCGAGCGCCTCGCGCACCTCGGCCAGCCCGAAGGCGCCGGTGACCAGTGCATCCAGGTCGACGGCTCCGGAGGCGACGAGGTCGATCGCGGTCGGCCACGTGTTCGCGTAGCGGAAGATGCCGGTGACGATCAGCTCGCGGTTCTGGATCGTGGAGACCGGGAGCGCGATCTCGTCGGCGCCCATGCCGACCAGGACGGCGACGCCGCCGGACTTCAGAGCCGAGATGCCCTGCTTCACGGCGACGGGCGAGCCCGAGGCATCCACGAAGGCGTCATAGCCCGACCCGAGCGGACCCGCAGCCGGGTCGACGGCTTCGGTCGCACCGAACCGGAGGGCGACCTCGCGGCGCTCGGCCATCGGGTCGCTGATCACGATCTCGGTGGCGCCGAATGCCCGCGCGGTCTGTGCGGTGACGATGCCGATGGGACCGGCGCCGGTGATGAGCACCCGGCTGCCCGGGCGCACGCCGGCTTTCTGCACCGCGGCGATGGCGACGGAAAGCGGCTCCATGAGCGCTGCGGCGTCGTCGCTGACGGAGTCGGGTACCGCATAGGCGAAGTCGTCCTGGATCGCGACGTACTCCGCGAACGCGCCGTCGATCGGCGGGGTGGCGTAGAACTCGATGCGCGGGCAGAGGTTGTACCGGCCGCTTCGGCAGAACTCGCACACGCGGCAGGGGTGCTGCGGCTCGATCGAGACGCGCTCGCCCAGGCGGGAGTCGTCGACGTCGGCTCCGACAGCGACGATCACGCCGCCGGCCTCGTGGCCGAGCACGAGGGGCTCCGCCACGACGAAGTCGCCGATGCGCCCTTCGTGGAAGTAGTGCACGTCCGAGCCGCAGATGCCGACCGCGTTCACCCGGACGATCACCTGATCGGCGGACGGGGCCGGCACGGGGCGGGTCTCGACCGTGAGCTCGCCGGCTCGCACCAATACGCTCGCACGCATGGTCGTCGGCAGTTCAGTGCGCTTCATCGGGCTCCTCGTGGTGCGGCGGTGCAGTCGTGCAGTCGTGATTGCTCGACCGACATTAGCCATGCGCGACGGATGAGACAACTGGCCGCTCAGATGAGCGCGACTGGCGAAACCGGGATATGCTGAACCGACCCGACAGATACGAGACGAAGAGGCGATATGGGACCCGATGAGCTGGTGCGGATCTCGCACGTCGCACGACGGCACTATCTGGACGGGTTGACGAAGATCGAGATCGCCGATGAACTCGGCGTCTCCCGCTTCAAGATCGCCCGGATGCTGGAGGACGCCCTCGAGCAGGGACTGGTGAAGATCACGATCGAGGCCCCGGACTCCCTCGACCTCGACCTGTCGATGCAGCTGCGGGCCCGCTTCGGCCTGACCCGCGCTCTCGCGGTGATCACCCCGGGGACGACCCCCGACCTCATCCAGGACCGACTGGGGCGCGCGGCTGCCGACCTCCTCAGCGAGATCGTCACCGAGGGCGATGTGCTCGGTCTCACGGCTGGTCGCACCCTGACCGCGATGGCCGGGCACCTGCGCACCCTCGCGACGTGCGAGGTGGTGCAGCTCGCCGGCGTCGCCGCCCCCACTCCGGAAAACGGTGTCGAGGTGATTCGCCAGGTGAGCCGCATCTCGGGCGGCCGCTCCCGCGCGATCTTCGCGCCGCTGCTCGTGGAGACCGCCGCGACCGCCTCGGCGCTGCGGCGCGAACCCGGCATCATGGAGACCTTCCGCCGCTTCGATTCCGTGACCAAGGCCGTCGTCGCGATCGGCTCCTGGAGCCCGCCCGACTCCCAGCTCTACGACAACGCCGGTCGCGCGGGCGCGCTCGACGAGCTGCTGGCAGCCGGCGTGAAGGCCGAGATCTGTGCGACGCTCATCGACGAGAACGGTGCGGTCGTCGGGTCGGTGGCCGAGCGGTCGCTCGCGGTGTCCACCGAACAGCTGCGGCACATCCCCGAAGTCATCGCGGTAGCGGGCGGTCCATCGAAGACGGGCGCAGTCGCCGCTGCCCTGCGCTCGGGGATCGTCGACTCCCTGGTCACCGACGCAGCCCTCGCCCGGCGACTTCTCGAGATGTCGGTCTGAGCCGTCGGCGCGACCGGGCCGGTCAGCGGACGGCGGCTTCGTAGCGTCGCAGCGGGGTGGAAGCGCGAACTATGCGGCGCAGGTCGCCGAGAGCGCCGCCTGCCGCACCGTGGGCGCGGGCCTGTACCAGGATGTTACCCATCGACGTGGCCTCCGACGGCCCGGCCATCACCGAGCGACCCGAGTAGTCGGCGACGGCCTGGGCGAGGATCGGAGACTCGGAGCCGCCGCCGACGAGATGGATCACCTGCACGTCGACCCCGGAGAGCGCCGCCGCCTCTTCGACCTGCCGCGCGACGAAGGCGCCGAGACTCTCGAGGACGAGTCGGACGATCGCCGCACGGTCTTCGGGCATCCGCCCACCGGATTCGGCGACGAGCTCGGCGATGCGTGCGGTCATCTGCCCCGGACGCAGCAGGCGCGGGTCACCGGTGTCGACCAGCACGCCCGGAGTCGGGGCCGCTTCGGCACGCGCCAACAGCTCCTGACGAGCCGCGGTGCTGCGCGCTCCCCAGCCGTCGAGTCCCCATTCCCTGATGCACTCGTTCACGATCCAGAGCCCTGCGGCGATCCGGAGGAAGCGCACGGTGCCGTCGAGACCGAGCTCATTCGTGAACCCGGCTTCACGCGCGCGATCGCTCGTGATGATGCGATCGACCTCGACACCGGTGAGGATCCACGTCCCGCACGAGACGAAGGCGAAGTTCTCGTCCCGAGCGGGCACGGCGATCACAGCGCTGGCGGTGTCGTGGGAGGCGACGGTGGTGACGTCGGTGGCGTCGTCCGGAGCGAGAATCCCCTCGCGCACACGACCCGTCACCGTGCCGGGCTCCACCGTCTCGGGGAAGATCCGCGACGGAAGTTTCAGCGCATCGATCCGGTGCGCATCCCACCCGCGACCGTAGGGCAGTGCGAGCCCCGTGCTGGAGACGTTCGTCGCCTCGGCGACCTCTTCTGCGCCGAGCCAGTGGGCCAGCAGGTCGGGCATCAGCAGCATCCGGCGCACGGTCTCGAGCCGCCCTGCCTCCTGATCCGCCATCAGCTGGTAGATCGTCATGATCGGGAGTGCGGTGACGCCGGTCTCCCGGAAGGCCTCGGCAGCGGGCAGGATCGCGTCGACGAGGGGGAAGCTGCGGTCGGTGCGCGAGTCGCGCTGATGGAACGGCGCGTCGAGGAGGCCGTCGTACGCGAGCAGCCCGTAGTCGCCCGACCAGGCGTCCACTCCGACACTGGCGAAGGCGGGGCCGTCGGCGCGCAGTGATCGCAGTCCGGCGACCGCATCGCGATACAGCCGCTGGGCGTCCCACCGCAGTCCGAGTTCATCCGTGAACGCACGGTTGCGGAACCGGTGCACCCCGTCGATCCGCAGTCTCTCCCCATCGACCGTCGCGCTCACCACACGACCGCTGGACCCGCCGAGGTCGACGGCGGCAGCTCGGAAGGTCGCCGAGCCGAGGGGCAGTTCGGGCATGCCTCTCAGCCTATGGTCCGGCGGCCCCTCACACGCTGGTGTAACCGCCGTCGATGAGGATGCTCTGTCCGACGACGTAGCTCGACCGCTCGCTCGCGAGATACACCAGAAGGTCACCGAGCTCTTCGGGCTCGCCCATCCGCCCTGCGGGGATGCGCCGCACCCACTCGTCCGCCATCTCGGGGTTCTCCGCCACGAAGTCCCTCGTCATGTCACTGGCGAAGTATCCCGGGGCGATCGCGTTGACCCGGATGCCGTGTGGCCACCACTCGATCGCCGCGCTCTTGGTGAGCATCGAAACCGCGGCCTTCGACGTGTTGTATGCGGCCTGCGTCTGCGGGATATTGACCGCGAAGGCCGACATCGACGACACGTTGACGACGCTGGCGAGGTTTCCCCGCGCAGCGTCGATGTGTCGCCTCGCGAACTCCCGGCTCGTGACGAACGTGCCGGTGACGTTGACGTCGAGCACCCGCCGCCAGTCCGTCGGCGTGGTATCGAGAAGGGGCGCGCCCAGCGTGATGCCCGCGCTGTTGACGAGCACGTCTGCGACGCCCAGGCGCTCGGCGACAGTGCCGAAGGCAGCGGCGACGGATGCTTCAGAGGCGACGTCGACGCTGACACCGGTGCAACGACGCCCTGTTGCGGACTGCAGGGTGTCGGCAGCATCGGCGACGGTGTCGAGGCGGTCGAGGAGAGCGACATCGGCCCCGGCAGCGGCCAGGGCCTCGGCCATGGCATAGCCAAGGCCACGCGCGCCGCCCGTGACGACGGCGACGCGGCCGAGAAGAGGTTCAGTGGTGTTTCCGAGCATGAGCAGAGCCTAGCCGTGGCGCTCACCGTGCGACACTGGCCGCTCATATGAGCGGCCGGTGTCGATGGAAACTAGAGGCGACGTGCCTCGTTGATCTTGTCGAGCGACTCGAATCGGTCACGGGATGCCCGATAGGCGTCATGACGGCGCAGGTCCGGAGCGAACTCCGCTTCGATCTCACCGGAAGCGTGACGCAGGTCGTCGATCGAGGAGATGAGTCCGCAGGCGAGACCTGCGAGCATCGCGGCCCCCTGAGCCGCACCGTGACCGCTCGCGGGCCGGAGCACCGGAATGCCGAGGACATCCGCCTTGATCTGCAGCCAGGCATCCGACGAGGCACCCCCGCCGGTGCTGATCACATGGTCCACGCCGAATCCGACTTCGCGAAGAACGTCGACGTCACGGGCCAGCGCGAGCGCGTTCCCCTCCATCGCGGCGAGCATCAGATCGGTGCCGTCGGTGGCCAGATCGATCCCCTCGATGATGCCGCGTGCCGAGGGGTTCCATGAGGGCGTCCGTTCCCCCGCCAGACTCGGCACCATCACGAGTCGACCGGGGCGCTGACGGGCGAGGATCGCTGCAGCCGAACGCAGATCGGTACCGGAATCGAGACTGTTCACCCAGTCGATCGTCGCGCCGGCGGTGACCTGCGCCGTGATCAGGAGATCGGTGTCGGGCGTGCAATGCCGTGAATGGATGAAGCCGGGCACGGCAGTCCCGCGGGGTACGGCGAGCATCGTCACGCTGGAGAAGCCGGTCATGTCGACGAACGGGTCACCTGCCACCAACGCCCCGGCCTCGAGAGCAGAGCCGATCGCGTCGATGCCGCCGGCGATGACGGGGATGCCCTCGGGGAGCCCGGTGTGAGCAGCCGCCTCAGCGCTCACCTCCCCCACGACGGTCTTCGCCCGGACGATCGGCGGGAGCTTGGCGAGCGCGGGGATCGCAGTGCGCAGCCGAGCGGGGAAATCGCCGAGGTCGTCGTCGAATCCCTGCATGAGCGACGCCGTGGTGTCGTCGAGCACGGCGATGCCCGTCAGCATCCGCACGAGGAAGCCGTTGGTGGACAGCACCGCCGCGGCCGCCTCCAGCTCTTCCGGACGATGAGCGGCGAGCCAGGCGAGCTTTGCCGTGCCGAAGAACGGATCCGCACCATTCCTGGACCGGGGAACGAGATCACCGATCACGCGGGCCTCGCTGACCGCGCGACGGTCGAGCCAGGTCAGCGCGGCCCCCGTGGGGTTGCCGCCCTCGTCGACCGGGACGAAGGTCGGAGCCTGGGAGGTGACGGCGACGGCCCGCACCCGGATTCCCGGGAGCACGGGGCGGAGCGCCGCGCCGAGAGCGCGCCACCAGTCGAGGGCGTCTTGTTCCGCTCCAGCTCCGTCGGTGCGCGTCGGATACGGCACCGAGCGGTCCGCGATCCGACGACCGGCGAGGTCGGTCGCGACGACTTTGACCGAGCTGGTGCCGGCGTCGATGCCGAGCAGAGCCTCGGTCACCGCGGGCCATCCTTCACAGGATTGCCGTTCGAGGGCCCTCGACCAGCGGGTTCTTCGCCGGCTCTCCGCGGAGGAAGCGTCCCACCTCTTCGGCCACGCCACGCGCTGCACGCACCGCTGTCTCCTGGCTGGCGCCGGCGATATGCGGGGTGACGACCACGTCCTTCCCCTCGTGCGCGAGCCGGAACAGAGCGTGGTCGAAGTCGACGGGTTCCTCCGGATACACGTCGAAGGCCGCTCCACCGAGGTGACCGCCCTGCAGCGATGCCGCGACGGCGTCGTAGTCGACCAGCCCACCGCGGGCGGCGTTCACGAGCAGCGCTCCCGGCTTCATACGGCCGAGCGTATCCGCATTGACCATGTGCGCGGTCTCCGGAGTCAGCCGGGCATGCACCGACACGAGATCGCTCCGGGTGAAGACCTCGTCGACGGTGTCGACCCGCTCCACGCCCTGACCCAGCGCGCTGTCCGGCAGGTACGGGTCGAATACGAGCACCTGCGCTCCCATCGCCGCGAAAGAGTGTGCGACATGCGAGCCGACTGCGCCGGCGCCGAGCAGCCCGATCACTGATCCGGAGATCTCACGCCCGACCGCATCAGAGCGATAGAGGTCGCCACGCCAGGTGCGAGACATCATGCTCTCGTGCGCCGAAGGGATCCGACGCATCAGCGCCAGAGCGAGCCCGATCGTCATCTCGGCGGTCGCCACGCCGTTGCGCCCCGGGACGTTGGCGACCTGGATGCCCCGCTCCCTTGCCGCCTCGATGTTCACGTTGGTCGGCCCGCCACGCGACACGGCGATGAACCGCAGCTCCGGCAGTGCATCCATCACCCCGGCGGTCATCGGCGCGAGCTGCGTGACGATCGCCGTAGCGCCATGGAGCGCTTCGATGAGCTCGCCCTCCGACCCCGCGGCCTCGTCGACCTCGGCAACCTTCCCGAACGGCGCGTCCGGCCAGGCGAACTCGATCTCTGGCACCTCGAGCACGCCGGGCAAGACCCGATCGAGCTCGGTCCGCAGCAGCGAAGCGCGGATGAATCGGTCGCCGGCGGCGAGCACTCGGATCATGATGTGTGTGGGTCCTTCCGTCCGCGGTTGACCGCGGTCTGGGTGTCGAAGAGGTGACCGCCGCCCGCGACACGAGGCGCGGGCGGCGGTGGAGGTTCAGCCCCCGAACACCTCGTCGTAGTACTTCTGGGCGTTCGAGCCGTCGATCACGGTGATCGGCATGTACTGGTCCTTCTCGATGTCCTTCCCGGCGAGAAGATCGAGGGTGATGTCAATGAGCGTCCGACCATGGGCCTTGCCGCCGCCGAGACTGATGGTCGACTTCTCGGGGTCGCCGTTGATGATGTTCTGGACCTCGTTCTCGGTCGCATCGATGCCGAAAAGCCCGAACGAGTCGTAGTCCGAGATGCCGGACGACTTGACGCCCTCGTTACCGCCGACCGCTCCGCCGCCGCCGATCGTGGCGATGACCTTGAGCTTCGGGTTGGCCTGCAGGAAATTCTCCGCGTTCGCGACACCGTCTTCGGCGGTGAGTGCGGGGGCGGTGGCGACGAGCTTCGCGTTGGGGGCGAGCTTGGTGATCGCATCCTTGATGCCGTCGGCGCGTTCGATGATCTCCGGGAAGCGCGGAAGATCCATGAGGCCCCACTCGACGGCCTCGCCCTTGTCGAAGTTCGCGTTGATCCAGGTCGCAGCGGCCTCACCGTTCGCATATCCGGTGTTGTACGCGTCGACGAGGTACTGGGCATCGTAGTTCTCGAGAACCTGCGTGTACCCGACCACCTTGATACCGGCTTCCTGGGCGCGCTTGGTCACGTCGACCAGTGCATTCGAGTCGACGGCGCAGATGATTATCGTGCTCACGCCCTGCTGGATGAAGTTCTCGATCTGGGTGACCTGCTGCGCGGCGTCATTGCGCGCGTCGACGAAGTTCACGGAGAGCCCCTTCTCGGAGCCGTAGTCCTGCGCTTCCTGCACGAGTTCGGCCCAGACGGGGTTGCTGAGGTCCGAGAAGGTGATGCCGACGGAGTCCCCGCCGGCCGCCGGAGCGTCGGAGGATCCGCCGGACTCCGGGATGGTGGTGCAGCCGGTGAGCAGCAACGCCACCGTTGCTGCTGCCGCGGCGAGCTTGACGAGCTTCTTCACGATCTGTCCTTTCGTAGTGCTGATGTGGTGATGCAGAGAGGGTCGGTCAGGCGGAGATGGCAGCGGGCGCCAGGGGCACGCCGCCGATCTGCTTGCGCCGACCACGGGACTTCTTCGACACCGCGTCGTAGATCACGGCGGCGAGCAGGATGCAGCCCTTGATGACGAGCTGGACGTACTCGCTGACGTTCATCAGGACGAGGCCGTTGTCGAGGACGCCGACGATCATCACGCCGACGAAGGCCCCGAAGAGGCTGCCGCGTCCGCCCATGACACTGATCCCACCGAGGACGCAGGCGGTCAGGACGCTGAACTCGAACCCGGCACCGGTCGCGGACTGCGCGGAGTTGAGGCGTGAGAGCAGCAGCACCGCTCCGATCGAGGTGAAGAATCCGCACAGCGCGTAGACGAGGATGATGGTCCGGCGAGTGTTCACGCCCGAGAGTCGAGCTGCCTCGACGTTGTTGCCGATCGCGTAGAAGTAGCGCCCGATGTAGGTCTTGTTCAGGATGAACAGGCCGACGGCCCAGACCGCGACGAGGACGTAGACCGAGACGGGGATGCCCGCTATCGCCCCCTGCCCCAGCACTGAGAAGCCCGATGGGAAGCCGAAGATCGGCAGGCCCTTGGAGATCAGATAGCTGAGCCCGTTCAGGATCATCATCATCGAGAGCGTGACGATCAGCGGCGCGACCCCGGTGAAGGTGATGATGAGCCCGTTCACGAGCCCGACGAGGGTGCCGAGGACCAGCGCCAGCAGAACCGCGATGAACCACGGAACCCCGAACTGCGCCATGAGCATCCCCGTCACGACGACGTTGAGGGAGATCTGGTAGCCGACCGACAGGTCGATACCACCGGTGATCAGCACGAAGGAGAACCCGACGGCGACGATCCCGAGCGTGGCGATCTGCCGGGCGATGTTCAGGATGTTCGTCGGATCGAGGAAGTTCGGCGACATCACGCTGAAGGCGATCACCAGCACGATGAGCACCGCGACGATCCCGAGCTCCTTCACCCGGGGCATGAGTGCAGACTTCATTCGTTCTCTCCTTGCGCAGCCAGGGCCAGGACGGCCTCCTGGGTGATGTCGGACGATTCGAGGGTTCCCGCTTGGATGCCCTCCCGAAGGACGATCACGCGATCGGACATGCCGATCAGCTCCTCCATGTCGGACGAGATCATGAGGATCGTCTTCCCCGCCTCCGCGAGGCGGTTCATGATCAGGTAGATCTCGGCGCGGGCTCCGACGTCGATCCCGCGGGTGGGCTCGTCGAAGATCAGCACCTCCGGATCGGTCGCCAACCATTTCGCCAGCACGACCTTCTGCTGGTTGCCGCCGCTGAGATTCCCGACGATCTCGGCGCCGCTGGGCGCCTTGATCCGCAGCTCGGTCATGTATTCGGCCGCGACATCACGCTCCGCCTTGGGCGAGACGACCGTGCCCCTCGAGAGGGACTTCTTCAGAAGCGGCAGGGTGATGTTCTGCTGAATCGAGAACGGGAGGACCAGGCCGTGCCGCTTGCGGTCCTCCGGGACGAGCGCGATGCGGTTTCTGATCGCCTGGATCGGCGAGCGCGAGAGCACGGAGCGTCCGTGCAGAGTCACCGTACCCGCATCGATCGGCTTGGCCCCGAAGAGGACCTCCATGAGCTCGGTCCTGCCGGCCCCGATCAGTCCGGCGAACCCGAGGATCTCCCCGGTACGCGCTTCGAAGGAGATGTCGTCGACGCCGTTCCCGGAAAGTCCTGACACCTTCAGCGACACCTCGCCGGGCACGTTGGTTCGTTCGGGGTAGCCCTCCGCCAGCTCGCGACCGACCATGAGGCTGATCAGTTCGCGGCGGGTGGTCTCGCTCGTGACGCGGGTCGCGATGTACTTGCCGTCGCGCAGGACCGATACCCGGTCGGCGAGGCGGAAGATCTCCTCCATGCGATGGGAGATGTACACGATCGTCATCCCCTCGGCTCGCAGGGCATCGACCACGCGGTACATGGCCTCGACCTCACTGGCGGTGAGGGGCGCGGAGGGCTCGTCCATGATGAGCAGTCGAGCATTGCGCGAGAGGGCCTTGGCGATCTCGACGATCTGCTGGTAGCCGGTGGTCAGCGTCTCGACGAGCGCTCGAGGGTCGATGCGTACGCCGAGTCGGGCGAACAGTTGCGCGGCCTGCGCGTTCATCCGCTTGCGATCGAGGACAGGCCCCCGGCAGATGTAGTGGCCCAGGAAGACGTTCTCGGCAGCGTTGAGAGTCGGAACGAGTGTGAACTCCTGGTAGATCACCGCGATTCCGAGATCCTGCGCCAGAGCAGGCGTGAGCTTGTCGTATGCCATCCCGTCGACCGTGATCGTGCCGCTCGTGGCCTCGACCGCGCCGGAGAGCACCTTGATGAGCGTCGACTTCCCGGCACCGTTCTCGCCGACGATCGCGTGGACCTCGCCGGGTCGCAGATCGAGCGAGACCCCCGCGAGCGCCTGCACGCCAGGGTACTGCTTCGTGATGTCCGACACCGTGACGTCGATGCGGATCGCGGGAGCCGACGTCGTCTCGGCTGCCGAACTCATCGGCGTCTCGCGCTGAGGGCGAGCGTGGTCGCTGTGGTGGGGCGCCTGATCATCGGGAACACACTCCTTCGTGGCTGTTCGTGTGATCAGCGTGTCAGAACGTGTTAGATCTTGTCAACTCTTGTTCGTAATGATGGACGCAAGAAAGACGGCCCGAGCGTCGGACATCCGTCGCGTCAGAGAACGGTCGGCAGCTGGCGCGCGTAGGTTGCGAGCTCGCTCGCATCGGGGGCGAGCTCGGTCGCGAGGACCGCCACGCGATCCAGCGGCACCGACGCCGCAGTGGCCGTGGCGTCGAGCTTCTCGACGTGAACGCCGATCACGACGTGTGCCGAGGATCGTGCGAATGCCCGCTTGAGCTCGGCCTCTTCGAGGGTGTCCTCGTAGCAGGAGCGTTCGTCGACCGCTGCCGCGGACGCGAAGAAGCTCGAGAAGCGCATGCTCTCCAGGAACGCCGTCGCCACCGGCCCGACCAGGGAATCCGATCGACGATCCGCTGCGCCGCCCGTGAGGATGGCGGTGACTCCCGGCCGGTCCTGAAGCGCGTGGAACGTTGAGAGTCCGTTGGTGACGACGGTGAGATCGTCGCTCGTGAGGATCATCTGCGCCAGGCGGTTCATGGTCGTCGAGGAATCCATCGCGATCACCCCGCTCGACGGCACCAAGGGGAGCAGCTTCTCGGCGATCGCCGCCTTCTCTTCGGCGTGTGATCGCTCTCGACCCTGGAAGCTCACCGGTCCGCTGTAGACCGCGCCTCCGCGCACCCGTCGGGCGATCCCCCGTTCCTCCATCGCAGTGAAGTCGCGACGGACGGTCATCTCGCTCACCCCGAGGGATTGGGCGGCATCGCTCAGCGAGATCGCCTTGGACTCCTTGAGGCGGGCGATGAGCCAGTTCCAGCGCTCTTCTGCGGCGAGAGAGTTCACATCCCCATCCTAGGAAGGAACGAACACGATCTGACAGATTCGATCACATCCGGCCCGCCGGTCCCGTCCCGGCTCGATATCGCGGCACCGGATAGATTCCTCCCATGGCACTTTCCGGCAATCTCGAGGCGCAACGACGTCGAGACGAACTCGTCGATCTCGCGAACGGACCCCAGGGCGTCATGATCGAGGCCGCGGCCGAGCTCTTCGCCGTCTCGTCGATGACGATCCGTCGCGACCTGCTCGAGCTGGAGGCCGAGGGGCGGGTGCGACGGGTGCGCGGTGGAGCGACGGCAGCGCCGCGCGCACGTCCGTTCGATGCGCGTCGGGCGATCAGGGCGAGCGCGAAGCGGACGATCGCCGAGAAGGCGCTGCGGCTCGTTCCCGATCAGGGCAGCATCGCGCTCGACGCCTCATCGACGGTCAACATGCTCGCCTCCACGATCGGGCCACGGACAGGACTCACGGCATACACGAACTCGTTCGAGTCGTTCCAGGTGCTGCATCCGCTCGACGGGGTGACGGCCGTGATCTCCGGTGGCACCGCCGAACCGACGACGGGCAGCCTCGTCGGCCCGATCGCCCGCCGGAGCATGCGATCGGTGTACTTCGACATCTTCTTCTCCTCGGCTGATGCCCTCGACAGCGCCGATGGCACCTCCGAGGTCTCGGTGGAGGAGGCCGAGCTGAAGCAGGCCATGGCCGCGAACGCCGGTACCACGGTGTTGTGCGTCGACTCCAGCAAGCTCGGGCGCCGATCCGTGGCCAGAGCGCTCGAACGCGAGGAGATCTCGGTGCTGATCACGGAGCTCGATCCCGGCGACGAGCGGCTGGACTCCTTCCGGGAGACCGCCGACATCCTCTGACGCTCGCCCACCCCTTCCTCCTTGACGTTGGTTCATGTTATCTTTCACATGAAGTAACAGCACCGATGCACATGGTCGTGTGCGCCGCCCCTGTCTTGGAGAGTCATGACCAACGCCACCGCCGCCGCCCTCATCGCCCGGTCGAACCGCCTCGGCGCCGACCCGAAGAACACCAACTACGCCGGGGGGAACACCTCCGCCAAAGGCACCGAGACCGACCCCGTGACCGGCCAGCCCGTCGAGCTGATGTGGGTCAAGGGCTCGGGCGGCGACCTCGGCACCCTCGAGGAGAGCGGCCTCGCCGTGCTGCGCCTCGACCGCATGCGCGCACTCGTCGACGTCTACCCCGGCCTCGACCGCGAAGACGAGATGGTCGCAGCGTTCGACTACTGCCTGCACGGCAAGGGCGGCGCCGCCCCGTCGATCGACACCGCGATGCACGGCCTCGTCGACGCCGCACACGTCGACCACCTGCACCCCGACTCGGGCATCGCGATCGCCACCGCGGCCGACGGCGAAGCGCTGACCGCGAAGATCTTCGGCGAGAAGGTCGTCTGGGTGCCGTGGCGTCGCCCGGGCTTCCAGCTCGGACTCGACATCGCCGAGATCAAGAAGCAGCACCCGCAGGCGATCGGCTGCATCCTCGGCGGACACGGCATCACCGCGTGGGCCGACTCGTCTGAGGAGGTCGAGGCGAACTCCCTCTGGATCATCGACACCGCAGCTGCGTACATCGCCGAGTACGGCAAGGCTCAGCCGTTCGGCGGCGTACGCGCGGGCTTCGAGCCGCTCACCCCGACCGAGCGCCGTGAGCGCGCGGCGGCCCTTGCCGGCACCATCCGCGGCATCGCATCGACCGACAAGCCGATGGTCGGACACTTCACCGACGCCGACGTGGTCCTCGACTTCCTGGCGTCTGAGCAGGCACCGGCCCTCGCCGCCCTCGGCACCAGCTGCCCCGACCACTTCCTCCGCACCAAGGTCAAGCCGCTGATCCTCGACCTGCCGGCCACGGCATCCGCCGAGGAGCAGACCGCGCGCCTGCACGAGCTGCACGAGCTCTACCGCGCCGACTACCAGGCCTACTACGACGCACACGCGACGCACGAGTCCCCCGCGATCCGCGGCGCAGACCCGCTCATCGTGCTGATCCCGGGCGTCGGCATGTTCTCCTACGGTGCGAACAAGCAGACCGCCCGCGTCGCCGGCGAGTTCTACGTGAACGCGATCAACGTGATGCGCGGCGCCGAGGCTCTGTCGACCTATTCGCCGATCTCGGATGCCGAGAAGTTCGACATCGAGTACTGGGCGCTGGAGGAGGCCAAGCTGCAGCGGATGCCGAAGCCGAAGTCGCACCAGGGCCGCATCGCCTTCGTCACCGGCGCCGCATCCGGCATCGGCAAGGCCATCGCGACCCGTCTCGCGGCCGAGGGCGCCTGCGTGGTGGTCGCCGACCTCGACCTCCAGAAGGCCCAGGCCGCAGCCGCTGAGCTCGGCAGCACCGATGTCGCGATCGGGATCGCCGCCAACGTGGCCGATGCCGACGCCGTCCAGGCCGCCCTGAACGAAGCGGTGCTCGCGTTCGGCGGTGTCGACCTCGTCGTCAACAACGCCGGGCTCTCGCTCTCGAAGCCGCTGCTGGAGACCACGGAGAAGGACTGGGATCTGCAGCACGATGTGATGGCCAAGGGGTCGTTCCTCGTCTCCAAGGCCGCGGCCCGCGTGCTCATCGACCAGAAGCTCGGCGGCGACATCATCTACATCTCGTCGAAGAACTCGGTCTTCGCCGGCCCCAACAACATCGCCTACTCCGCCACCAAGGCCGACCAGGCCCACCAGGTTCGGCTGCTCGCGGTCGAGCTCGGCGAGTACGGTATCCGTGTGAACGGCATCAACCCCGACGGCGTGGTCCGCGGCTCCGGCATCTTCGCCTCGGGCTGGGGTGCGAACCGTGCGGCGACCTACGGCGTGGCCGAAGAAGACCTCGGCCAGTACTACGCGAACCGCACGATCCTCAAGCGCGAGGTCGTGCCCGAGAACGTCGCGGACGCGGTCTACGTGCTGACCGGTCCCGAGCTCAGCCGCACCACGGGTCTGCACATCCCGGTCGACTCCGGCGTCGCCGCGGCGTTCCTGCGATGACCGCGGTCCGCCGAGTGCACGGCTCCCTGTCGAACGCACGGCTTGTTCACGTCATGAAGCCGTGCACTCGGGCGGAAGCCGTGCACTCGGCGAGTGGTGGAGCCCGATGACCACCCGGGCGGTCGCGGCCGTCGATCTCGGCGCGACCAGCGGCCGCGTGATGATCGGGCGGGTCGGCGACGGCACGCTCGACCTCGAGCTCGTGTCGCGCTTTCCCAACGGTCCCGTCGAACGCGAGGACGGACTGCACTGGGACTTCGCGGCTCTGTACGAGCACGTCGCCTCCGGACTCGCCGAGGCCGTGCGCCGCGAACCGGGCATCGAGAGCATCGGCATCGACTCCTGGGCGGTCGACTACGGGCTTCTGCAAGACGGGGAGCTCCTCGCCGAGCCCTTCCACTACCGCGACGATCGCACGGCGCGGGGCGTCGACGAGGTGCATGTCATCGCCCCGTTCGCCGAGCTGTATCAGCGCAACGGCCTGCAGTTCCTTCCCTTCAACACGCTGTACCAGTACCGCGTCGACGAGCGTCTCGCCGACGCCGACACCGCCCTCCTGATCCCCGACCTCATCGCGTTCCTGCTCACCGGATCCGCCGTGGCAGAGCGCACGAACGCCTCGACCACCGGTCTGCTCGGTGTCACGGACGGCGACTGGGACACCGAGCTGGCAGACCGGCTCAGCATCCCCTCGGGCATCCTGCCGCCGCTGGTCGATCCGGGCACGACGATCGGCATCCTGCGCCCGGAACTGGTCGCACTGGTCGGCAAGGCCCTGCCGGTCATCGCCGTCGGCTCGCACGACACGGCCTCCGCCGTCGCCGCAGCCCCCCTCTCGACCCCGCACTCCGCGTACATCTCGTGCGGCACCTGGGGCCTGGTCGGGGTGGAGCTGACCGAGCCGGTGCTGACGGATGCTGCGCGGGAGGCGAACTTCACCCACGAACTCGGAGTCGACGGCCGCTACCGGTTCCTGCACAACGTCACAGGACTCTGGCTGCTCAGCGAGACCGTGCGGGCGTGGGAGTCCGAAGACGGGGAGAGCATCGATCTGCCTCAGCTGCTGTCAGCAGCATCCGAGGTCACGGGCGATGTACCGGTCTTCGACGCCGACGATCCCACTCTCAGCGCACCGGGGAACATGCCGGCACGGATCTCAGAGCTCATCGGCGATGCGGCACCGACCACGAGGCCCGCGTTCGCGCGGACCATCGTCGAGTCGATCGCCGCGGCCTTCGCACGTGCGGTCCGGACCGCGGCCGACCTGTCGGGGCGCAAGCTCGACAACATCCATCTCGTCGGAGGTGGGTCGCTCAACCGCCTGCTCTGCCAGGCCACGGCCGACCGCACGGGACTGCCGGTGCTCGCCGGCCCCGTCGAGGCGACAGCCCTGGGCAACGTCCTCGTCCAGGCGCGCGCGCTCGGCGCCGCTCCGTCGTCTCTGGAGGGCCTCCGCGCTCTCGTGGCTGAGACTTACACGCCAACGCGTTTCGATCCCCGCGGCTGACCGCGCCTACTGACGAAGCCCCCTCTCCGCCATGCAGCGGTGAGGGGGCTTCGTCAGTCAGTCGCGACCTGGGGTTCGCGATCAGTCGGTCACGATCAGTCTGCTGAGGGACCGCCCGCGTTCGCTGCGGCGATCAACTGCTCGATCTGCTCGAAGTTCACCGGGAGTCCTGGGAATCCGGCGAGCCGACCGATCGGGAACGACGCCATCATCTTCTGCATCGCCTCGTCGTTCGGCATCATCGTGGCCGCGGCCGCATCACCACCGAGCCCGCCCATCAGGCCGCCGAGCGCCTGCTGCACGATGGGGCCGGCGATCGGGTGCGCGATCAGGTCACCGATCGAGGAGTTCATCGTCAGCTCCTGGTGCACCTCGTCTCCGGAGACCTCTACCGAGACGGTAGAGCGGATGTCGCGGCTGGAAGCGGCGACATCGACGGTGTACGCCCCACCCTCGACGACCCAGCGGTCGACGCGGATGTCCCAGTAGGCGAGGTCCTCACGCCGTACGACGAGCTCGACCGTGCGGGTCTCTCCTGCGGCGAGCGCGACCGAAGCGAACGCCTTGAGCTCGCGGGGTGCGCGCTGCACGATCGAGGCCGCCGGGGCGACGTAGACCTGCACGACCTCACGGCCGTCGCGGTCCCCGGCGTTGGTGACGTCGACGCGCACGACGATGTCGCCGTCTGCTCCGCCCTCTGCCGTCGCGGTGCCGTACTCGAACGTCGTGTACGAGAGTCCGTGACCGAACGGGAAGGTCACCTCGAGACCCTTCGCGTCGTACCAGCGGTAGCCGACCAGCAGACCCTCGCCGTAGCGCACGTGGCCGAACTCGCCGGGGAAGTTGCCGAAGGAGGGGTTGTCCTCGAGCCGCACCGGCACGGTCTCTGTGAGCTTGCCCGAGGGGTTCACTGCGCCGTAGAGCACGTCGGCGACAGCACTGCCTCCGGCCTGGCCCAGCAGCCAGCTCTCGACGATCGCCGGCACCCGGTCTGCGAAGGGCAGGGCGACCACGCCGCCGTTGGACAGGACGACCACCACGCGAGGGTTCACCTCGAGCACGGCATCGAGCACGGCCAGCTGCTCTGCCGGCAGGTCGATGTGGTCGCGGTCGAAGCCCTCGGACTCCTCCGCGGCAGGGAGGCCGAGGAACAGCACGACCACGTCCGCTTCGCCGGCAACGCTGACGGCCTCGGACCGGAGGTCCGAGGCGGTGCGCCCGGATGTCGCGATGGTGCCACCTTCGACCGCGAAGCCCGCAGCGTAGGAGACGTTGTCGCCACCGACGGCGCGCAGCTCGTCGAGGGCCTTGTCGACGCGCGTGGGGTTGATCAACGACGAGCCTGCGCCCTGGAACCGCGGTTCGGTCGCGAACGCACCGATCACGGCGACCTTCTGGTCGGCGGCGAGCGGCAGCAGCGCACCCTCGTTCTTCAGCAGCACGATCGAGCGGCCGGCCGCCTCACGGGCAAGTGCGTGGTGCGCCTCGACGTCGAGCGGGCCTGCCACAGCAGGACGCTCACCGGCCTTGCGCACGAGGTCGAGGGCGCGGGCTGCCGCGGTGTCGAGCACACTCTCCGCGAGCTCCCCCGCCCGCACGGCTGCGACGAGCTGGGCATCCGTCCGCCCACCCGATGCGGGCATCTCCAGGTCGAGTCCGGCGGCGACTCCGACGACGCGGTCGTTCACGGCTCCCCAGTCCGAGACGACGAGGCCGTCGAAGCCCCAGTCGTCGCGCAGCACGCTGGTGAGCAGCCACGGGTCCTCCGAGGTCCAGACCCCGTTGAGCTTGTTGTACGAACACATGACGGTCCACGGAGACGCGTCCTTCACGACACGCTCGAATCCGCGCAGGTAGATCTCGCGCAGAGGGCGCGGGTCGACATCGGAGCTCGCGCGCATGCGGTCGAACTCCTGGTTGTTCGCGGCGAAGTGCTTGAGCGAGGTGCCGACGCCCTTCGACTGGATGCCACGGACCGAGGCGGCCCCCAGGATGCCGGAAACGATCGGGTCTTCCGAGAAGTATTCGAAGTTGCGTCCGCACAGCGGCGAGCGCTTGATGTTGATGCCGGGGCCGAGCACGACGGCGACGTTCTCGATGGCCGCTTCCACGCCGATCGCGGCGCCCACCCGCTCGATGATCTCCGGGTCGAAGGATGAGCCGATGCCGACAGCGGGCGGGAAGCAGGTGGCGGGGACGCTGCTCGCGAGACCGAGGTGATCGGTGGATCCGGATTGCTTGCGCAGGCCGTGCGGCCCGTCGGTCATCATCACCGACGGGATGCCCACGCGGTCGATGGCCTTCGTGGTCCAGAAGTCCGCACCGCTGGTGAGCGACGCCTTCTCCTCGAGGGTGAGGTCGGAAGCCGAGTTCTCGGTCATTGTGTTCCTTTCGCGGGCGACGTCGATGTCCTTGCGAAAACCATATGCCCTTCAGTATTAGATTTCAAACGACATTCAGGATTAGGGTCGAGGCATGGCAACACGAGGTTCGTATGCGAAGGGCGTGGCGCGACGCGAGGAGATCCTCGAGAGCGCCCTCGACGTGATCGGGCGCAAGGGGTACCAGAACGCTTCGCTCAAGGAGATCGCCGAGGTCGTCGGCGTCACCCCTGCCGCCCTCCTGCACTACTTCGGGTCCAAGGAGGAGCTCTTCACCGAGGTGCTCCGCAAACGCGATGAGCACGACGGCCTCGATCCCGCAGGTCTCAGCGACACCCAGGCCCGGACCGCGTTCATCGACGTGATCCGTCACAACACCGAGGTCCCGGGACTCGTCACCCTGTTCTCGCGTCTCTCGGTGGACGCCGCCGACCCGGAGCATCCGGCCCACGGCTACTTCCTCGATCGCAGCGCGCGCCTGCGCGCGTCCATCGTCGACAACTTCGGCGCCGAGGAGCGGCGCTCCGCCCTCGACCCCGACACCCTCGCCCGCGTGATCCAGGCGGCATCCGACGGGCTCCAGCTGCAGTGGATGATCGACCCGACCGTCGACATGCCCGGCATCATGTCTGCCCTCATCGACGCCCTGTATCCGCCGACACCGGCCGCCGCCGACTAGCCCTTCACCGCTCCCCCGAGTCCGGCCGAGCGCAGGAACACCGACTGGAAGATCAGGAACATCGCGATCGGGATGAGCGTCGCGATCGCGAGAGCTGCCAGGAACACATCCAGCTCGGTCTGCGACTGCACGGCCGGGAGCCGCACCGACAGCGGCTGCACGGCGGGGTCGGGCAGCACCAGCATCGGCCACAGATAGTCCTTCCACGCTGCGATGATCGCGAAGACCGAGACCACGCCGAGGATCGGCTTCGACATCGGCAGCACGATCGACCAGAACAGCCGGAAGGGTCCTGCGCCATCGGTCCGCGCCGCCTCGAACACCTCGCGCGGGAGCGAGTCGAAGAACCGCTTGACCAGCAGGATGTTGAAGGCGTTCGCTCCCATCGGGAGCCACACCGCGAGGTAGTTGTTGAGCAGGCTCACATCCCCCAGCAGTGGTGGGTGCACGATGGTCAGGTACAGCGGCACCAGCAGCACGATCCCGGGGATGAACAGCGTCGCCAGCACCAGCGCGTTCAGCAGCGGCGCGTACTTCGGACGCAGCACCGAGAGCGCATAGCCCGCGGTCGTGGCGATGAACACCTGCACGAACCAGGCGCCGAGCGCGATGATCACCGTGTTGAAGAAGTACTGGTCGATGTGGATGTCGTTCCATGCCGTCGACAGGTTCTCCCAGTCGATGCCGTTCGGCCACAGCGCGAAGGGCTGCTGCAGGGTGTCCTGTGTCGGCGTCACAGCCGATTTGGCCAACCACAGGATCGGGCCGAGGCCCGCGGCGACCAATCCGACGGCGAGGAACACATGGGTGAAGGACATCCCGAACCGGATGCCGCGGCGCCGACGTTCGGAGTCCGAGATGACGGTGCGGTCCCCCACGCGGTCGGCTGCCTTCTCGGCCGCCTTCTCCGCGGCGCGGGTCGAGAGGCGGGTGGTGAGACTCACGTCGTGCTCCAACGGTCGGTCAGCTTGAAGTACAGCCAGGAGAGGAGGGCGAGGACGATCGCGAGCAGCACAGAGACGGCCGTCGCCTCGCCGTAATCGCCGCCCAGGCTGTTGCGGAAGGCCTTGTCATAGATGTACAGCAGCACGGTCTTGGTCGCCCCGGCGGGCCCCCCACCGGTGAACAGGAACGGTTCGAGGAACACCTGCGCGGTGGCGATCACCTGCAGGATCAGCATGATGAAGAGGATGCCGCGCAGCTGCGGCAACGTGACGTGCCAGACCTTCTTCCAGATCCCGGCGCCGTCGACCTCGGCGGCGTCGTACAGCTCGGGCGGTACGCCCAGGAGCGCGGCGAGGTAGATGATGATCGAACCGCCGGCTCCTGCCCACGTGGCCTCGAGCACGAGCGATGGCATCGCCTGCACGGCGTCCTGGATCCAGGGCTGCGGGGGGATGCCCACGAAGCCGAGCACGGTGTTGAACACACCGGAAGGATCAGCGCTGTAGAAGAACTTCCACAGCAGCACAGCCACGACCGGCGGAATCACGACAGGGAGGTAGGCGAGAGCGGAGTAGATGCCCTTGCCGCGGCGCACCTCGCTCATCAGCACGGCCATCAGCAGCGGCAGCGGGAACCCGAAGAGCAGGGCGAGCACGGCGAACCACAGCGTGTTGATCACGGCACGTCCGAGCTCGGGGTCGCCGATCACAGCCAGGTAGTTGTCGAACCCGACCCACTCGGAGACGATCAGGTTGGTCTTCTGCAGGCTCATGATCACGGACTGCACGATCGGCGACCACGAGAAGAACACGAACACGAACAGCATCGGGAGCACGAACAGGAGGTTCGCGACCCCGCCGCCGCGGTACCACGTGAGTGGCGAGCGGCGGCGGGTTCGGCGCACAGCGGGCGGCGGAGAGTCCTCCGCCGCCGCCCGCTGCTCGGAGAGCGTCATCGTCATGAAGCGTTACTCGTCGAGCTTCGCCTGCGCATCGGTCTGCACCTGAGCGAGGAGAGCGTCGATGTCGGCGTTCTGGTCGGTGAGCACCTTCTGCACGACGGTGTCGAGGAGGGCGTAGACCTCCTGCGTCTTCACCTTCGGCTCGCCCACCGGCGTCTGGTCCCAGATGCGGTCGCTGAACGGCGCCATCTGCTCGACCGGCACGTTGATGTAGTCGGCGATCCACTCCTGCGACTCGTCGTACAGCTCGCGGCTGAGCACCGGCAGCAGCGGCGTACCCACAGCCTGGCCTGACTCGTTCAGGGTCTTGGCGTCGAGCACCGCTGCATCTTTGTCCATCAGCTTCTGCATGTAGTACCAGTCGATCCAGGTCACCGCGGCGTCCTTGGTCGCGTCGTCGACAGTCGGGCTGATCACCGCGATGTCGCCGCCACCGAGAGTGCCGGGGTCGTTGCCCTCCATCGGCACGACCGTCATGCCGTAGATCTCCGAGTCCATGCCGAAGTCGCGCACGAGCGCGGTGTAGATGTCGGAGCCCGAGGTGTACATCCCGATGTTGCCGGCCGCGAACTCCTGGTTGATCGTCCCCCAGTCGAGGTCGACCTTCGACCCGAAGGCGTTGTCCTCCCACTTCACGTCGTGCAGGAACTGCAGCGCCGCCTTGGTGGCGTCGTTGTCGATCGTCGACTCCGCCGATCCATCGCCGGCATCCGTCTGCGTGCGGCCGCCGCGGGCCACGGTCTGCGAGGTCAGCTGCCACCCGCCGGTGTTGTTGATCGCCATCTGCGCGTATCCGGCCTTGCCCGTGGCGTCCGTGATCTTCTTCGCGGCTTCGCGGATCTCATCCCACGTCTCCGGCGGGTTGTCGGGGTCGAGCCCGGCCTGCTCGAACAGGTCGCGGTTGTAGTGCAGTGCGGCCGCATACGCCTGCCTCGGGAAGCCGTAGATCTTGCCGTCGGCGCCGGTGACACCGTCGAGGATGATCGGGTTGAACTTGTCGGTGTATCCGAGCTTCTCGATCGCGTCGGTCACATCCGTCAGCTGGCCGTTCTCGAGCAGCGTCTTGGAATCGGTGAACGGCACCGTGAACACGTCGGGCAGGCTTCCCCCGGCGAGCTGCACGGCGAAGGTCGGGCCTTCCCACTCGTACTCGACCCCGATGATGTCGATGTCGGGGTGTTCCTTCTCGAACTGCTTCTCCTGGGCGGCGAACGCATCGTACGCGGCAGCGTCCGCTCCCGGCGGGAACGTCGCGACGCGCAGCTCGAGCTTGCCGTCGGCGTTGTCGCCATCGCCGCTCGACGTGCATCCGGCGAGGGCGCCGACCGTCGCGAGCACGGCGATGCCGGCGACCATGGCCTTCGTTGGTGACTTCATTGTCTGTCCTTCCATGTGGTGCTGATCGGGTGGTGCAGGGTTACTTCGGCGCTCGGGAAGAGCGCTCGGGAACGGCTCGGAGCGAGAGCCAGGCTGTGGAGTCCGGGGGCAGCAGTGCGTCCAGAGGAGCGCTGGCGAGAAGCACCTCGTGGTGTGCCGGCAACGGCACCGGCACGGCTCCGAGGTTGGTGATGCTGAGGGTGCCGTCGCCCCGACGGAAGGCGAGCACATCGGCGCCGAGCTCCAGCCACTCGAGGTCGCTGCCGGCGAGATCGTCGACACGGCGGCGCAGCGCGATCGCTGCGCGGTAGAGGTTCAGGGTCGAATCGGGGTCCGCATCCTGCGCTTCCACCGTGAGCCCGGCCCACCCCTCCGGCTGCGGAAGCCACGGGTCGCCTCCGAAGCCGTAAGGGGTGGATGCTCCGGCCCACGGCAGCGGCACCCGGCATCCGTCCCTCCCCGGATCGACCCCGCCGGAGCGGAAGTGCATGGGGTCCTCGATCGCATCGAGGGGCAGCTCCACCTCGGGAAGCCCGAGCTCGTCGCCCTGATAGATGTAGAGGCTTCCCGGCAGCGCAGCCACGAGCAGTGCCGCGGCGCGGGCTCGCTGCGCTCCTCGCGCCGCATCGGTAGGGGTGCCGAACCGCTTTCGCTCGAACGCGAACGAGGAGTCGGCCTGTCCGTATCGCGTGACCGGTCTGGTGATGTCGTGATTCGAGAGCACCCACGTCGCGGGAGCGCCGACGGGCTCGTGTTCCGCGAGCGTGCGGGTGATGGATTCGCGCATCGCGCGCGCACTCCACGGCTGCGTCATGAACCCGAAGTTGAACGCGGTGTGCATCTCGCCAGGGCGCAGGTAGCGGGCGAAGCGCTCGGCGTCATCGAGCCACACCTCACCGACGAGCACCCGCTCGCCGTCGTACTCGTCGGCGACGGCCCGCCAGCCGCGGTAGATGTCGTGCAGCTCGTCGCGGTCGATATGGGGATGCCCGGCGGTCGGAGCAGAGCCGGGCGGGAGGTCGGGCAGCGTCCGATCCTTGACCGGAAGCGCCGCGGAGTCGATGCGCACGCCCGCGACCCCGCGGTCGAACCAGAAGCGGAGGACGTCTTCGTGCTCGCGACGAACGTCGGGGTGGTTCCAGTTCAGGTCCGGCTGCTCAGGGGTGAACAGATGCAGATACCACTCGCCGTCGGTGCCGTCCGGGTTCTGCGTGCGCGACCACGTCTCGCCCTGGAAACTCGACACCCAGTTCGTCGGGATGCCGTCGCCGTGCTCACCACGGCCGGGGTGGAACCAGAAGCGCTCGCGTTCAGCACTGCCGGGGCCTGCTGCGAGCGCCTGCTGGAACCATTCGTGCTGATCCGAGATGTGGTTGGGGACGATGTCGACGATGGTGCGGATGCCGAGTTCGAGGGCTTCGACGATCAGCTGCTCTGCCTCCGCGAGCGTGCCGAACCTCGGGTCGATCTGCCGGTAGTCCTGCACGTCGTAGCCGCCATCGGCGAGCGGGCTCTGATACCAGGGCGTGAACCAGAGCGCATCGACGCCGAGGCTCTTCAGGTACGGGAGCCGCGAACGCACACCCGCGAGGTCGCCGGTGCCATCGCCGTCGCCATCCGCGAAGCTGCGCACGTACACCTGGTAGATGACGGCCGTGCGCCACCACCCCTCGCCCGCAGGCATGGTCAGGGCACGGGCGGGTGCCGCGCTTCGCAGAACTTCAGTGTCCACGGAACTCCTCGTCGTCGATGGCGATGAGTCGAATGTAGCTTTTCCGCGCACATCGCGCAAGAACTAAACAAGATGTTGGAATTTTGCGATCATTTGCGGGCATGCGAAAGGCCGGCCACCGGGCCGGTGCGGCGTGGGATCAGCTCAGCGGCCCCGTGGAGGCCCGCAGCACCAATTCAGGCTCGAACAGCAACTCATCGCTCGGCTGAGAGGTGCCGGCGATCTGCGCGAGCAGCAGGGCTATCACGGCTCGCCCCATCGACTCGATCGGCTGCCGGACCGTCGTCAAGGGCGGCTCGGTGCAGCTCATCAGCGCCGAGTCGTCGAACCCGACGATGCTCACATCTCCCGGCACCGACAGACCGGCCCGGCGAGCCGCACGCACGGCGCCGAGGGCCATCGGATCACTGGCGCACACGATCGCCGTCGCCCCGGCCGCGAAGAGGCGCGAGGCCCCCGCCTGCCCCGACTCGAGCGAGTACATGCCACGCACCACGAGGTCGTCGGACAACGGCGCGCCGAGCGACGCGAGCAGACGGCGAGCTGACTCGAGTTTGCGGCGCGAGGGAACGTGATCCTCCGGGCCGAGCAGCAGACCGATCCGGCGATGCCCCAGCTGGTGCACGTGCAGCACCGCCTGCTCCGCGGCGGCGGCGTCGTCGGTCGACACCGTCGCGAAATGGAGCTCCGGCACGCGGGCGTTGACGAGCACGGTCGGCAGATTCACCTGGCGCAGCCGCTCATAGTGCTGATGCGCGGCATCGGCCTGCGTGTAGTTCCCACCGAGGAAAATGACGCCGGACACCTGCTGAGCGAGGAGTAGGTCCACGTAATCCGACTCCGTCACTCCCCCTGCGTTCTGGGTGCACAGCAGCGGCGTGTACCCGTTCTGGGTGAGCGCACCGCCGACGATCTCGGCGAACGCGGGGAAGATCGGGTTCTGCAGCTCCGGGAGCACGAGTCCGACGAGGCGGGCGCGCTCACCCCGCAGCTTGGTCGGACGCTCGTAGCCGAGCACGTCGAGCGCGGTGAGGACCGCCTGCCGCGTGGCCACGGAGACACCGGGCTTCTCATTGAGCACACGGCTGACCGTCGCCTCACTCACACCGACCTTGCGGGCCACCTCTGCCAGTCGTTTCGACATGGAGTCAGTGTACGCAAGTTCTTGCAAGAGCACGCAAGCAGTTTGCGTGCTCTTGTGAGGGACTCAGCGGACGTTGCCGTTGGAGCAGGTCTGCTGAGCGGCCGAGTTGCCCTTGATCGAGTCGGGGAGAGCCACCACGTTGTCCGGAGTCGCCGCGGGATCCGGAGTCGCTGCCGGGTCCTCGACAGGCGCCGTCGGCTCCTGCACGACGACACCGTCGTTGTTGTTGTTCTCATGCGTGATCTGCAACTGCGCATTGGCCTCGAGCGCATCCCACAGCGCCGAGGCGGCGGTGTAGTTGGGAACGACCTTGTTCGGGTCGGCGGAGTCCGCCCCGTTCGGGTACTGCACGAAGACGATGTCCTCGAACGGCACCGACTTGACCGCGAGAGCGATCTGGACGAGCGTCATCGGGTTCGTGAGCGACTCGCTCGGCTCGAGGTTCTGGATGGCGGTGTTCGCGAGCTTCAGCATCACGGGAACGTTGCCGAGCACTTCGCCGCTGATCATCTTGCGCGCGAGGCTCGACATGTACTGCTGCTGGTTTCCGATGCGGCCGAGGTCGCTGCCGTCGCCGACTCCGTGTCGCGTGCGCAGGAACTGGAGCGCCTGGAGCCCCTCGATCGTGTGCGTGCCCGCGGGCATGTCGAGACCCGTGTAACGGTCCTTGATCGGATTGGCGAGGCAGACGTCGACTCCACCGATCGCATTGGTGATCTCGATCACACCACCGAAGGTGACGCCCGCCGCGAACTGGATCTCCTGGTCGGTGAGTTCGGAGATGGTCTTCACGACGCAGTTCAGGCCGCCGTCCGTGTAGGCCGTGTTGAGCGGCTGCTTGCTCATCGCGGAGGTGGCGTTGCCGTTCTTGTCCGTGCAGGACGGGATCGGGACCATGAGGTCGCGCGGGAAGCTGACGACCGTGATGCGGCGCGGCTCCTGCGAGACGTGGACCAGCAGGTTCACGTCGTTGAGCGTTCCCTCGGCATCCGCGCCGGTGCATCGCGCCCCGAAGAGATCCTTGTACTTCTCTTCGCAGGTGTCGACCCCGGTGAGCACCATGTTGAAGCCGCCCTCGTACTCGCCGATGTCCGGCGGGATGGGGTCCTGGCCCTCGATCTCGACGGCGTTCGCAGAGACGGTGCTCGAGAGGTCGTAGAACACGTAGGCACCGACACCGAGACCGCTCACGAGCACGACCGCGAGGCCGATGGCGATGAACTTCAGCAGCTGGCCGAGCGTGCCAGGAGTGCCCAGCTGACCGTGGCGCGCGATCGTGTGACGGCGTCGGGTGTTCTGGCTCACTCGGGTCCTTTCGGATTCAGCGCTGGCGTCGAGACACCGTGCTCAAAATGCGGAGGGTGTGGGATTCGAACCCACGAGACATCTCTGCCCACTGGTTTTCAAGACCAGCTCCATCGGCCGCTCGGACAACCCTCCCGACAGACGCTTCTGTCGACCAGGCGTGAGTCTAGCCGAGTTCTATTCTCCTGCGCTGACCTGGGCGGGGGCTGGTAGCGTGTCGAGCGCCCGCGCGAGGCCCCCGTCGGCGACGTCGGCCGTGACCTCTCCGGCGGCATCCTTCACTACGTCAGGGGCCTGCCCCATCGCCACGGCCCGCCCACCGAGCGCTCGCGCCCAGCCGAACATGCCGATGTCGTTGCGTCCGTCCCCTGCGACGAGGATGCGACCTTCATCGAGGCCCAACTCGGTGCGCACCTGCTCGAGCGCCGTGCCCTTGTCGACACCCTGCGGGGCGATGTCCAGCCACGCCGTCCAGCCGATCGCATAAGAGACCTCGTTGAGGCCGGCATCCGCCACCAGGCGGTGGAAGTCGTCTTCGTCGTGGCCGGGAGAGACGACCACGATGCGCGAGACGGGCAGCGCGCCGAGCTCGGCGAAGTCGACCTGCCGGCCCCCGTCGAGCGTCCAGTCGTCGAGCTGCTCGGTGAACAGCCGCTGTCCCGAGGCGAGCTCGACCATGTACCTGGCGTCCGGCAGCCGGTCGCGCAGCAGAGCGAGAACGGGAGTCGGATCGAACGTCTCGACGTTCCAGCGCTCCCAGTCATCGCCTGAACGACGCATCGTCACGGCACCGTTGGAGCACACCACGTAGTCGGCAGTCAGGCCGAGCTCCTCGACGTAGCGTCGAGTGGCCATCCAGCTGCGGCCGGTCGCGATGGTGACCACATGCCCGGCATCGCGCACCCGGGCGATGGAGGCGGGCACGCCGGGACTCATGGTCTCGTCCTGCAGCAGGATCGTCCCATCGACGTCGAGGCCGACCAGCCAGGGCCCCGTCATCGGATGGCCCGCCCCTGGGCGAGTGGTTCGATCACTTCGAGGCCGCCGAGATAGGGGCGCAGCACCTCGGGAACGCGCACGGAGCCGTCGGCCTGCTGGTGAGTCTCGAGAAGGGCGACGATCCAGCGCGTGGTGGCGAGCGTGCCGTTCAACGTGGCGACATGCTGCGTCTTCGCCGTCACCTGCGCCGTGGCATCGGCCGTGTCGACCACCGGGCGGTACCGCACATCGAGACGGCGTGCTTGATATGTCGTGCAGTTCGAGGTCGAGGTGAGCTCGCGGAACGCGCCCTGGGTGGGCACCCAGGCCTCGATGTCGTACTTGCGGGCGGCGCTCGAGCCGAGATCCCCCGCCGCGACGTCGATCACGCGGTAGGCGAGGCCGAGCGAGGTGAGCATCTCCTCCTGCAGCGCGACGAGGCGCAGGTGCTCTGCCTCGGCCTCCTCCGCCGTCGTGTAGACGAACATCTCGAGCTTGTTGAACTGGTGCACCCGGATGATGCCGCGGGTGTCCTTGCCGTGCGATCCGGCTTCGCGGCGGTAGCAGGTCGACCAGCCCGCGTAACGGAGGGCGCCGTCTGCGAGGTCGACGATCTCGTCTTTGTGGTACCCGGCGAGCGCGACCTCGCTGGTGCCGACGAGGTAGAGATCGTCGTCCTTGTCGAGGTGGTAGACCTCATCGGCGTGCTCGCCGAGGAAGCCGGTGCCCTGCATGATCTCGGGACGCACGAGGGTCGGGGTGATCAGCGGCACGAAGCCGTTCTGCAGCGCCTTGTCGAGCGCGAGGTTCATCAGCGCGATCTCGAGGCGGGCGCCGATCCCCCGAAGGAAGTAGAAGCGTGCACCCGAGACCTTGGCGCCGCGCTCCATGTCGATCGCCCCGAGGAGCTCGCCGAGTTCGAGGTGATCCTTCGGCTCGAACTCGAAGGCGGGCACGTCGCCGACGCGGCGCAGCTCGACGAAGTCCGCCTCGCCGCCGGCCGGGACGCCGTCGATCACGATGTTCTCGATCCGCGCGAGGGCAGAGGCTGCCACCTCCGCAGCCTCGTTCGCGGCGTGCTGCGCCTGCTTGACACGCTCGGCGAGATCCTTCGCCTGCGCGACGAGCGCGGCCTTCTCGTCTTTGGGCGCCTTCGCGACCTGCTTGCCGAAGGCGTTCTGCTCGGCGCGCAGCTCCTCGAAAGCGGAGAGCGCGGCCCTGCGCGATCGATCTGCCTCGACTGCGACGTCGACGGTGCTCTGGTCGTTTCCACGAGCAGCCTGCGAACGGCGGACGATCTCCGGATTGTCGCGGAGGAATGCGAGGTCGATCATTCACCAAGTCTACGGGGAACGCCCCACGGCGCCGGATGTCGCACTCGCCCGGAGCGACCCGCTCCAGGTCGCCGATCCCGGGCGCATCGAGGAATAGAGTAGCGCCATGACCACCAGCGCCTCCGTCCTGCGACAGGCGGCGCTCGTCTACAACCCGACGAAGGTCGACGGCAAGCATCTGCGTGCCACCGTGCGCGATCTCTCGCGCGAATCCGGGTGGGAGCATCCGGCCTTCTATCCGACGACGATCGAGGACGCCGGGCAGCAGGCCACGGCTCAGGCGCTCGCCCGTGGCGTGGACGTCGTGCTGGTCGCCGGCGGCGACGGGACCGTCCGAGCGGTCTCGGAGGCGATAGCGAACACCGGAGTGCCGTTGGCGATCCTGCCCAGCGGCACCGGCAACCTGCTCGCACGCAACCTCGGACTCCCCCTCGGCGACCCGTCGGAGATGATCCGGGCGGCCCTCGGCGACTTCCGGCATCCGATCGACATCGGCCGCGCCCGTCTGACGCGCCAGAACGGTGACGAGGCCGAGCACGCCTTCGTGGTGCTCGCAGGGATGGGGCTCGATGCCGACATGATCGCGAACACCCGCTCTGATCTGAAGAAGTCCGTGGGATGGATCGCATACGTCGACGGCGCCGCCCGCTCGCTGCCGCGCGCGAAGCCGTTCCGTGCCGTCTATCAGATCGACGACGGGCGGCTGCATTCGCACCGCGCGTACAGCCTCCTCTTCGCGAACTGCGGCACCCTCCCCGCCGGCATCTCACTGATCCCCGACGCGTCCATCACCGACGCCGCCCTCGACGTCGCCGTCATCCAGCCCACCGGTATGTTCGGTTGGTTCGGGGTGTGGCGGAAGATCTGGTGGGACAATTCCGTGCTGCGCCGCTTCCGAGCCGGACGCCGTGTGCTCGAACGTCGCGGCAAGAACGCCTCGGTGCACTTCTTCCACGGCGCTGCAGCGGAGGCCGCTGCGCCCGACCCCGTTCCGATCGAGCTCGACGGCGACGAGTTCGGCGAGGCCGTGCGCCTCACCTGTTGGGCCGATCCGGGAGCCCTGCTCCTGGCGCTGCCTACCGGCCACCCCGTGCACCTGCTCTGACCGCCGAGCGGCGATCGGGCTAGCGAACCTCGACCGTGCCGTCGAGGCCTCCGCCGACCAGAGTCAGGGTGAAGGTGCCATCGTCCTCGACGGTGTCGTCGCCGAAGTCGAGCATCGTCGCGCGCGGCGCCATGTCCATCGTGCAGACCTGGTTCGCGTCGGTGACGAAGGTCGCCGTTCCGGCGTTGCCCGAGCCCTCGAGCGACTCGACGACCGGCGGGCAGGAGGAGGATCCCCAGGTGAGCAGTACGAGACCGCCGTCGTCGAACCAGCCGGCGGAGGGGAGGTACTCGGTCGAGGTTCCCGGCGTGCCGGTGGCTGCGGGGTCACCGTCCAGGTCGACGTCGTCGGCGATGTCGCCGTAGGTGACGTTCAGCGTGATGTCAGCGGTGGGATCCACACCCTCCGGAAGAGCGCCGACGCTCGCCCGTGGTGAGAAATCGGCCGTGCAGACCTTGTCAGCGCCGTCGGTATCGACGAGCGACACGGTGACCGTCTGCCCCTTCGCCGAGACCTGATCGACCTGCGGCACACACGACGACGAGCCCCAGGTGATGACGGCGAACATCCGACCGTCGTCGAGCAGCGCCCCTTCCACATCGTTCTGGTCATCGACGTTGCCCGCGCTCGGCGCCGGCGAGCTGGTCGGAGTCTCCGACCCCGGCCCCGTGGTGCATCCCGCGACGAGGAGTGCGGCGGCGACGAGGCCGACGACGGACACGAGAGGGCGAAGCACGGAGGTCATGCTCACAGGGTAGTGCGCACGACGATCCCCGGGATAGCCCGCAGCGGCTACTGCAGAGCAGAGGTGAGACGGGCGAGGTTGTCGAGCACGGTCGAACGCAACGGCTGCTGCATCCATTCCTCCAGCGTCAGCTCACGGCTGAGGGAGCGGTACTTGTCCTCGACCTCGCGCATCTCGGCGACGAATTCCTCGCCGCGCACCAGCATCGAGACCTCGAGGTTCAGACCGAACGAGCGCATGTCCATGTTGCTGGATCCGATGACGGCGACCTCGTCGTCGATGGTCAGCGTCTTGGTGTGCAGGATGTACGGCTTGCGATACATCCAGATGCGGACACCCGCCTTGAGGAGCACCTCGTAGTAGCTTCGCTGGGCGTGGTAGACCATCGCCTGATCGCCCTCTTCCGACACGAAGAGCTCGACGTGCACACCGCGATCGACGGCAGCGGTGACCGCGAGCAGCAGCGCCTCGTCTGGAACGAAGTAGGGGCTGACGATCATGATCTTCTTCTTCGCCGCATAGAGCAGGGCGAGGAAGAGGCGGAGGTTGTTCTCGACTTCGAACCCGGGCCCTGACGGCACGACCTGGCAGTCGAGGTCGCCGGAGCCGATCTCGGCATGAGCGATGTCGATGCCCTCCAGAACGGTGTCGGTCTCGCTGTACCAGTCGGCGACGAAGATCGCGTTGACGCTCAACACGACAGGTCCGTCGATGCGGACCATGAGGTCGACCCAGTGCAGACCGCGCTTGATGTTCTTCGGCAGGTTGTAGGTCGAGTCGGTGACGTTCTGCGACCCGACGAAGGCGATGCTGCCGTCGACGACGAGGAGCTTGCGATGATTGCGCAGATCGGGTCGCTGCATCTTGCCCTTGAGGGGCTGCACCGGGAGCATGAGGTGCCAGTCCGCGCCCATCGCATTGAGCCTCGCGAGGGTCTGCTTGTAGCGGGGCTTGCCGCGGTTGGCCCAGTGGTCCAGGAGCACCCTGACCTCGATGCCACGCGCGGCGACCTCTTCGAGCGCCCGGAAGAAGTTGTCGGTGGCCGTGTCCGACTGGAGGATGTAGAACTCGACGTGCACATACTTCTGCGCTGAACGGATGGCCTCGGCCATCGCATCGAGCGACTCCTGGTAGTCGGAGATGAGATGCGCGCCGTTGTCACCCGAGAGCGGCAGGGCGCCGAGCCTCTGGTTCATCTGCACGATCGGGCCGAACCATGCCGGAGCGTTCGGCCGCAACGTGCCGAAGTGCAGATGCTCGCTGGTCTCGGCGATGTACTCGTTGATCTGGTCCTGCTTGCGCCGGCGCACACGGGGAAGCCGCGGGTTGCCGATCACGAGGAACAGGAAGACTCCGACGTACGGGATGAAGAAGACGGCGAGGAGCCATGCCATCGCGGCCGTGGGGCGACGGTTGCGGGGGATGACGATGATCGCCGTCACACGGATGACGAGGTCGAGCGCCACGAGGAATGCGGCGATCCACCATCCCCAGGTCTCCGCAGTCATCGTGCCCCCTCGCCACCGCAGTGACCATCACATCTGCAGCGCACCGGAGCCGGCGCGCTGGCTTCACAGTAGCGGATGGGGTGCGCTCAGGCGCGCGGCGGGAGGCCCCGCGCGGCGCGCTCCTCGGCCTCGATCTGCGCGTGCACCTTGCGCTCTGTCCGGTCGAAGCGGAGGATGCCACGGACCACGAGGAAGAACACGATGCTCACCCCGACGGTCGGCAGAAGCGACCACGCGGCGGCGAGCCAGAAGTTGTCCATGATCCCATGGTACGCGAGCCACTCTTCGTGCACATTCCGCGCGCACCGGGATCTGCGTCCACAGAACCGCTTTTCACGTTCGGCGGGCCGCGCGTTCGACCACACTCTCGGGATGACAACAGTTCTCCGAGCCACCGATTCCGCCGCTTTCCTCAGCATCGTCCCCTCTCTCGCGGGCTTCACACCTCGTCGGAGCATCGTGCTCCTCCCGTTCCGCGGCAGTCGCACCGACGGGGCGATGCGCCTTGATCTCCCCCACGACGACACCGACCTCGAGGTGTATGCCGATGCGGCGGTCGGCCTTGTCGCGCGCGTTGCCGGAACGGACGCCGTCGCCGTGGTCGTGTACACCGACGACGAGTCGCACCTCACGCGCGACGGCCTCGTCCTCCCGCACGCGGTCGCCGTCGACGAACTCCTGGGCTGTGCCGAAGATGCCGGGCTCCGCGTGGTCGATGCTCTCTGCGTGACGCCGTCCGGATGGTCCAGCTACATCGAGGAGGAGCCTGAGCTCGGCTCGCTCGCGGAGATCTGCAGCCCGCCTGATCTACCAGTTGTGGGCGATGTCTCCGGAGACCAGTCGACGGGGGCTGAGCTCCCGACGGTCGATCTCGCGGAGAAGGAGCGAGTCGGGCGCGCGTCGATCGAGCTCACCGCTCTGCTCGATGCGACAGGACGAGGGCGGCTGACCGGTGGGGAGAACCCGCAGCTGATCGCCGCCGTCGTTCTGCTCGAAGACGTTCCGGCCTTCTTCGAATCAGTGCTGGCGGCACCCGACGAGCTTCCCCCGTTCGCGACAGCGGCATTGCTGTGGTGCTTGGAACGATCTCTGCTGCGCGACGTCGCGATCGCTCAGTGGGCGACCGACCTCGCCGGCGGTATCCGCACGCTCGATGCCCAGACAGAGTTCGCGAAGTCCGGCGTGATGGTCCCCGAAGACGTGGGGCAGGTGTTCCTCGGCCGGGGCCCGACTCCCGACACCGACCGTCTGCGGAGCGCCCTCTCCGTCGTCCGAGAGGCGGCAGCTCGGGCTCCGCGATCCGCGCGATGCGCACCGCTCACCGCTGCGGCGTGGCTGTCCTGGGCGCTGGGACGCGCCAGCCATGCCGGTCGGTACCTGGAGATGGTGCGCGAGATCGACCCTCGCTACTCCCTCGCCGTGCTCCTGGAGACGATGATCGGCGCGGCGATGCTGCCGGAGTGGGCGTTCCGACGAGGCCCGGCGGAGTGACCGCCGGGCGCGGTGGACTACTTGACCCGTCGGACTACTTGACCAGGGGGAAGAGGATGGTCTCGCGGATGCCCAGACCGGTGATCGCCATCAGCAGACGGTCGATCCCCATACCCATCCCGCCGGAGGGCGGCATGCCGTGCTCGAGCGCCCGCAGGAACTCCTCGTCCACCGGCATCGCCTCGACGTCGCCGCGAGCCGCGAGCTTCGCCTGCTCGACGAAGCGCTCACGCTGGATCACGGGGTCGACGAGCTCGGAGTACCCGGTCGCCAACTCGAAGCCGCGGATGTACAGGTCCCACTTCTCCACCACACCGGGAATCGAGCGGTGCTCGCGGACCAGGGGTGAGGTGTCGACCGGGAAGTCCATCACGAAGGTCGGACGAACCAGATCGCCCTTCACGAAGTGCTCCCACAACTCCTCGACGAGCTTGCCGTGAGTGGCCTGCGGCGGGAGATCGACGTCGTTCGCCTCGGCGAAGGCGATGAGGTCTTCGACAGCATCCTGCGGAGTGACGGTGCGACCGGAAGCGGCCGAGAGCGACTCGTACATCGAGATGCGGTCCCACTCGCCACCGAGGTCGTAGTCGGTTCCGTCAGCCCAGGTCACGGTCGTGGAGCCTGCGACCGCGATCGCTGCCTTCTGCACGAGCTCCTGCGTGAGTGCGGCCATCTGGTTGTAGTCGCCGTAGGCCTGGTAGGCCTCCAGCATCGCGAACTCGGGGCTGTGAGTGGAGTCCGCCCCCTCGTTGCGGAAGTTCCGGTTGATCTCGTAGACCCGCTCGATACCGCCGACGACCGCGCGCTTCAGGTAGAGCTCCGGCGCGATGCGCAGGTACAGCTCGGTGTCGAACGCATTCGAGTGGGTGACGAACGGGCGAGCAGAGGCCCCACCGTGCTGCACCTGCAGCATCGGGGTCTCCACCTCGAGGTAGTCGTGGCTCGTGAAGGTCGAGCGCAGGCTCGCGTTCACCGCAGCACGAGCGCGGACCGTGGTGCGCGCCTGCTCCCGCACGATCAGGTCGAGGTAGCGGCTGCGCACGCGCCCCTCCTCGCTGAGTTCGGAGTACGCGTTGGGGAGCGGAAGGATCGCCTTCGAAGCGATCGCCCAGTCATCGGCCATGATCGACAGCTCACCGCGGCGGCTCGAGATGACTTCTCCGTGCACGAAGACGTGGTCTCCCAGATCGACGTATTCCTTCCAATCCGCCAACGACTCCTCGCCGACGTTCGCCAGCGAGATCATGGCCTGGATGCGCGAGCCGTCGCCCGCTTGCAGGGTGGCGAAGCAGAGCTTGCCGGTGTTGCGGCTGAAGACCACACGACCGGCGACCCCGACGATCACGCCGGTCTCGGCCCCCGCTTCGAGCTCGCCATACTCGGCGCGCAGTGCAGGAATGGTGTGTGTCACGGGCACGGCGACCGGGAACGCCCCGCCACCCGCATCAGCCCGCTTCTCGATCAGACGCTCGCGCTTGGCGAGTCGCACGGCCTTCTGCTCGTGTACGTCTTCTTCGAGGGAAGGATCGGTCGAGGCCGATTCGGGCGCGGCGGACGCGTCAGTCATGTGCGGGGCTCCTTGGAAGTCCCTCCCAGTTTACCGAGGCGGCGCGTCGTCCACTGGCGCGTGCTGGGTAGCCTCGAAGAATGGCCCACACACGGATCCTCCGCGCGTTCGCTGTCTTCGCCGTCACGTTCGCCGCCGTCCTCGCTCCAACCGCTGCCTTCGCGACACCCGACAGCGTCCGGCCGGACGCCGCTTCGTACCCACAACCGGCCGCAGCGGAAGCCGACGTGGACGACTTCAGCTACAGCTCGTGGGACGCCGTGTACGAGGTCGGGCTCGACGACGAAGGTCGTGCGCGGATGCATGCGACCGAGACTCTCGTCGCCCGATTCCCCGACTTCGACCAGAACCGCGGCATCGTGCGCGGCCTGGCGACGTCGTACAAGGGGGCGAGCACCGAGACCACGATCCTGTCGGTGACCGACGGGAACGGCGTGGCCGTGCCCTACGAGACGGACGAGGAAGACGGAGTACTGCTCGTGCTTACCGGCGACGACTCCTACGTGCAGGGGCTCACGACCTACGTGATCGAATATGAGATGCGTGATGTCGTCCTCGCGACCAGCCCGCCTGCGGGATCCTCCACGCCCGCCGTCGACGAGTTCTACTGGGATCTGCTCCCGCTCGACAGTACTCAGGCCATCGAACGGTTCGGCGCCGACATCAAGTTCGACACCGTGATGAGCGCCGCGCTCACGGGGTCCACCGGGTGCTACACCGGCCCATCGGGCTCGAAAGACGAGTGCGACCTGCAAGGCCCTCAGATCGACGGAGGGGTTGCGCAGTTCCGCGTCGAATCCGGCGAGCGCCCGGCCGGCGACGGGGTGACCGTGGCCATCGGATTCGAGCAGGGCACCGTTACTCAGCCCCTCGCCCGCACCCCGGATCCGGTCGGCGACATCGCCCCTCTGATCGCCGCCGTCGGAGCCGTCGGCGTGTCAGCAGGCAGCTGGGTGGCCGTTTCCGCTTTCACTCGCAGACGGCGCGTATCCAGTGGAATCGTCGTCGCACAATACGACGTACCGGATTCACTGCCCCCACTGCTCGCCGCGGCCGTCGTCGCCGGAGCCAAAGATGTGGTTCCGGCCGAGATAGTGCACCTGGCCGTGCGCGGAACGCTTCGCATCGAAGAGGGGGCGGAGGCGGAGGAACCGCGATTGCGTCGCATCCCCGGAGCGCGCATCCCGGACCAGCTGGATGTCGATGCGCTCGAATCGCTCTTCTTCGACGCCGACGCCGACGCAGAAGGAGTCGTCGACCTTCCTGCGGCTGACGAAGCCTTCGCCGCTCGTATGACTGCTCTGGAGCAGAGCGGTCGAGCAGCGGCCCAGACCCGCGGTCTCACCGAGAAGGTGCGCAGCCGCGGAGCCGTCATCCTCCAGTGGTGCGCGATCGGCATCGCCGCAGTCGGTCTGGCGCTGGGAATCTGGGGAGCAGCCAGCGGCCGCCTCTCGGCGATCCCGGCGATGGTCGCGATCTCCTTCGGCGCGTTCCTCGTGCTCCTCTCCAGCCTCGACTCCTTCTCGAAGCACACGGTCCTCACCGCTGAGGGCGCTCGCACGCACGAGTACCTTCAGGGCGTGAAGGAGTTCATCCGCGTGGCCGATGCCGATCGCCTGCGGATGCTGCAGTCCTACAGCGGCGCGCAGCGTCGACCGGACGACAGCGCGAACGTCATCCACGTGTACGAGCGGCTCCTCCCCTACGCCATCCTGTTCGGATTGGAAGACGAATGGGGCGAGGTGCTGGAGCGGGCCTACGCGGACGCGCAACGGGGTGCGTCCTGGATCGGCGACCCTACGTCGTTCGCCCTTCGCGTGCAGCTGGCGTCGTTCATGGCGTCGTCCCACTCGGCCGCGACATATTCGGCTCCCTCAACGAGTGCCTCCTCAAGCGCCGGCGGCTCGTTCGGTGGCGGGTTCTCGGGTGGAGGCGGAGGCGGCGGGTTCTCGGGCGGGCGGTGAGCGCTGCCCGCGATCAGACCAGGGGCGGTGCGTCGGATGCTTCGCGCAGCGCGCGCTCCACGGTCGACTGCACGAGAGCGGACAGATAGCCGCCAGGGTTCTCCACGCCGATCTCGCGCAACCGTGCGGTCGACTGGCCGATGATCGACCGCGAGAATTCGGTGGCCGTCGCGATGGCATCCGCGTAGGCCGGACGATCCGCCTCGGCGATCACGACCGGCTCGCACCCCATCTCGACGGCCAGCGCCTGTGCGATCGGCAGCACGGCGGCCGGCGCGGTCACAGCGGCGAACCCGGCCTGCAGCTGCCGGAGGTCGATCGAGGTTCCGGTGAAGGTGATCGCAGGATGCACGGCGAGGGGTATCGCACCGTGCTCGGCGGCAGGTCGCAACACCTCGATGCCGTATGCGGGGTCGGTGTGCAGCACGAGCTGCCCGATCTGCCAACCGCCCACCTCAGCGATGCCGGCGACCAGCGAAGGCAGCTGCTCCGAAGGAACCGCGATGATCACGAGCTCGGCTCGACGAACGACCTCGAGAGCGTCGAGCACCGGCACGTCAGGCAGCACCGCCGATGCGCGCTCGTCATCGGATCCGCTCGTGATGCCGATGACGGCGTGACCCGCACCTCCGAGAGCTGCGCCGACGACCGGGCCGACTCGCCCCGCACCGATGATGCCGACGCCGAGGCGACCGTCACGCGCCATCGTCGCTCCTTCTCGTCCGCCGCAGGAGCGGAGACGCAGGAGGAGTCACCGGGGGTGCCGGGGGAAGCACCGGCGGCGCTGGCGGCGGAGTCACCGGAGCGTTCACCGGAGGCGCAGCCGCCGGAGGGACAACCGGGGGCGCAGGAGGCGGAGTCACTGGAGGCGCGGGAGCAACAACCAGAGGTGCGGGCGGCGCGGGAGGCGGAGCCACTGGAGGCGCGGGAGTAGCAACCGGAGGTGCGGGCGGCGCGGGAGGCGGAGCCACTGGAGGCGCGGGAGTAGCAACCGGAGGTGCGGGCGGCGCAGTGGTCGGCTGAGCGACAGGCGGCGCAGGCGGAGCCCCTTGTCCCGGAACCGGGGCCGGGAAGATCGGCGGTGGTCCCGTGTAGGCCGGCGGTCCGGTGTAGGCCGGAGGGGCCAGAGGGGCTGCCATCGATGCGGAAGCCGCGTGCTCACTCCAACGGTGGGTCGTGTCACGCGAAGCCGCGTCTGCTGCTGCCCGGCTCACATCGTCGAGCAGCGCCAGCGCATCCGCACGCTCCAGACCGGAGAGGTATCCGGTGATCGGGCCGGGTACGGTGTGCACCTGCGCGCCCGACACACGCTGATTCCTGTCGATCGGCCCCTGGCTGAGAGAGACGCCCTGCAGACGAGCAAGCGGGAACACCGCGAGCTTGCGCCAGACGTTCCCGCGGCGCAGCAGCAGACCGAAGTCGGCCACCAGGTATCCGTGACGCTTCCAGGAGAAGGGCCGCCGCCACCGTGCGCGCCGCGGCATCGTGCGATAGGGGTCACCCTCGACGGGGCCGACGATGCCCTGTTCCCAGAGGAAGGAGATGCCCGCAGCGGGGACGTCCGGCAGCACCAGGGCGAGCACGCGTTCGACATCGGCACGCTTGCCGACGGGCAGCACCACGTTGAACTGCTGTCCGCTGCCGGAGGACTGCTGGGCCGCGCTCTTGCCGCTCATCCGGTTGATCTTGATCGTCCACCAGCCGAACGGACGCCACAGCAGCGACTGGGAAACCTCCACGGCGAAGATGCGTCCTGGAGGGAGCGTCTCGGTCACCGTCGTCAGCAGACCGTAGGTGATCCGGACGCCGTCCGGAGTCGGCGCGATCGAATAGCGCAGCGACTTCGAGATCTGTGCCCAGGTGATACCGACGACCGCGATGACCATCGGAATGCCCATGCCGAGCCCGAGCCCCAGGAGGATGAAGCTTCCGTCCGTGTCGCCATCGGCGATCATGCCGATCAGGGCGCTTCCGATCGCGATCGCGAAGATCGCCCCGAAGAACACGAACCACAGCAGACCCGAGATCAGCTGCGACCCGACCAGGCGGCCGGTCGGTATCTTGACGACGCTCTCCGGGACCACGTCGGCGAGATCGACGCCGGCGAGGAGATCGTTGACACCGGCGTTCATCGACCCGACCAGCTGTGCTCGCGCAGACGTCGGTGCGACCGGAGCCGCGGTCCCCGTCCCCTGCTCGGGATTCAGCGCGGCGTTGCGTGCGGCGCGGGCACCTGACGCCAGCCGCAGGATGTCGGCCCGCACCGACTCGGCGCGTGCAGTGGCGAGGTACTCGAGCTCCACGTTCGCGTCGTTGCCGGCACCGACCACCTCCAACTTGGCCAGACCGATGATGCGAGCGGGGAACGGACGGGTCAGGTTGACGCCCTGCACCCGGTCGAGCGGCGCGCGGCGGTGCGAGCGGAAGACGAAGCCCTTGCGGACCTCGACGTGGTCTCCTGTGATCCGGAACTGCTGGAAGCGCCAGATGAACCAGAAGATCAGTACCAGCACCACGACCAACCCCAGCACGCTGAGCAGGGCCACGAGGATCAGGTTGTTCGACAGAACCCAGTCGACCGGGTCGGCGCCGGCGTAGTCACCGTAGTGCGCCTCTTCGGGAGTGAAGAGGTCTACCGCCCAGGTGATGAGGCGGTCCCGCATGTTCGCGATCACGATACCCGCGATGATGATCAGCGCCAGCCCGCCCTTGAAGAGCGGGGTGAGCGGGTGCATCCGGTGCCACTCACCGTTCGCGAGGTTCGTCGTCGACGACGCGTCGCTTGCGACTTTCGGGCTCGGGGAGGGCGGGAGCTGCGGCTCGCTCACAGGCCGGTCCGGCGAGTCTCGGCGACGTGGATGAGGGTGTCGCGCAGCGCCTCAGCTGCTTCCTGCGTGAGTCCGGGGATCTGCACGCCGGTTGTCGCCGCGGCAGTCACCATCTTGAGCTGGGCGATGCCGAAGGCTCGATCGAGCGGCCCCTGGGTGATGTCCACCAACTGCATGCGCCCGTACGGAACCGCGATCATGCGCTGCCAGAGGATGCCCTTGCGGAAGACGATGTCGTCGACGCGGAGCATGTAGCCGATCGCCTTCGCCTGACGGGGAAGGATGATGAGCGCGATCACCGTGATGAGCAGGATGATGCCGGCGGGGATCCACACCCACTGCTGGTTCAGCACGACGTTCAGCACGACGGCGGCGACCACGACGATCACGATGAAGATCACGTTCTGGACGATCTGCGAGACGACGTAGCGCGGAGAGATCTGGTGCCACGTGCCGTCGAGCTCCAGCCTGGCCTCGTTGCGTGCCGTGCGCAGCTGCGTGTAGGTCCCCTGGTCGAGGGCGCCGAGGTCAGTGCCCTCCGCTGGGTTCAGGGGCGCGGTCTCTGGGTTCTGAGTCATCAGGATCCTTCGGCAGGGTACAGAACTGTTCGGCGACGAGCGCAGCGATCACGAGGACGATCGCACTGCCGATCAGGGCCAGCATGGCCACAGTCGACCCTACCTGTGGAACGACGGGGCGCGACAGGAGGAACAGCAGCAGCCCCGCTCCGAATCCCGCCATGATGGCGCCGAGCAGACTCGAGGCTCGCGCCAGCGTCGCGGCCCTGAGCGCGCGGAAGGGATCGATGCGGATGCCCGAACGCACACTGCGCCGCACCGGCCAGGCGACGCCCAGCGCTGCTGCCGCGATAAGCAGGAGCAGCAGCGGAAGCAGCAGCGAGGGAGTGAAGGTGATGCGCCCCGCGGTGGTGAGCAGGTGGTCGAGCAGGAATCCGCCGCCGCCGCCGAGCAGGGCGAGGACGACGAGCACACCGGCAGAGGTGCGTCTCATCCCTCGCTCCGGGCGTGCAGTTCGGCCGCGAGGTCGGCGACTCTGCCGTGGCCGAGCAGCACCGCGTCGTGGTCGACGTCCAGCCAGGGGTCGAGCACGAACAGGCGCTCGACCGCGCGCGGATGCGGCAGCTGCAGGTTCGGTTCGTCCGAGACGACATCGCCGTACGCGATGAGGTCGAGGTCGAGAGTGCGGTCGCCC
Source organism: Microbacterium sp. MYb54 (assembly GCF_002979515.1). Lineage (GTDB taxonomy): Bacteria > Actinomycetota > Actinomycetes > Actinomycetales > Microbacteriaceae > Microbacterium. The sequence goes on from NZ_PCPA01000009.1 coordinate 139,831, forward strand.
CAGCGCTCTCGGCGCTCACGACCGTTCTCGTCTTCGATGGCGTGCAGCATCCTGAGGAGGATCCCGGGAGCGAGGCGCGTGGTGACGAGGGCGACCGCGTTGACGTATCCGGGTGCATCGGGATCCGGCCCGTCGAGACGGAGCGCGACGGTCTCGAACAGGCGGGAGAGGCGCACATCGCTGACCAGAGGCAGACGGGCGATCCGCTCTGCGGCGGCGCGGATGGTCTCGTGGCGATCCCCGAGATTCGCACCGAGTGCGACGACGGCGACGGTCTCCGGTCGTGCCGGGCGAGGGCCGGGCATGTCGGGCGGGTTCGCGAGGTTGCGGCTCATAAGGTCGTGTCCTCCCACGAGTCGACCGTGCGACGTCGGTGCACCGTGACCGCCACATCGGTGAAGTTCAACGGAATCGGGGCATGGGGCTTGTGCACTGTCACCGTCACGTCCACGACCCGTGGGTCTGCCAGCCCGACGGCGGCGATGCGCTCGGCGAGCGTCTCGATCAGGTTCACCGGTTCCCCGGCCACCACGGCAGCCACCTTCTCGGCAAGCTCTCCGTAGTGCACGGTGTCGGCAACGTCGTCGGACACGGATGCCTGCTTCAGCGGCAACCGCAGACGGAGGTCGATCGTGAATTCCTGCCCGTCCCTGCGCTCGTACTCGAAGACACCGTGACGACCGAAAACGGTCAGACCGGTGAGAACGATCTCGTCGAGGAACTCCATGCCTCTAGCGTACGGGCCCGCCCGATACGCCTTCAGCCTTCCCAGGCGTGGGCGATCGCGAGCGCGTCGCGGGTGGCTGCCACATCGTGCACCCGCACGGCCCAGACTCCGGCCCGTGCCGCGAGGGCGCTGGTGACGGCGGTCGCGAGGTCGCGACGGGCCTCCGACACGTCTTCATCGGGACCGGCATCCTCACGCAGCGTCTCAGCCAGGAACCTCTTGCGCGACGTGCCGATGAGTACTCGCGGACCGAGTGCGACGATCTCGTCGAGTCCGCGCAGCACCTCCCAGTTCTGCGCGCCCGCCTTCGCGAACCCGATCCCCGGGTCGACGATCAGCCGTGAGGGGGCGATTCCGGATGCCGCTGCCTCGCCGATGCGCTCATGGAGTTCGCCCGCGACCTCACGCGCGACCCGGCGGTACTCCGCCTTCGCGTACATGTCGGCGGAGAACCCCCGCCAATGCCCGATCGCGAAGTCGGCACCCGACTCGGCGACAGCCGCCCGCATCTCGGGGTCGGCCAGCCCGCCGGAGACGTCGTTCACGATCCGTGCTCCCGCGCGCACAGCCGCTGCGGCGGTCGCGGCGCTGAGCGTATCGATGCTCACGGGCACACCCGCCGCGGTGAGCTGCTCGATCACCGGGATCACGCGTTGCTGCTCGACTTCGGTACCGACACGGTCGGCACCCGGTCTGGTCGACTCGCCGCCGACGTCGAGCACTGCGGCGCCATCGGCCCGCAGCCGCAGGCCATGGGCGACTGCCCTGTCGACATCGAGGTAGCGTCCGCCGTCGCTGAAGGAGTCGGGGGTGACGTTGAGTATCCCCCAGATGCCCGTCATCAGCGCACAGTTCCCGAACCGGAGACCGACGCACCGATCAGAGTGATGAGCTCGCCCCTGGACACCGCATCCGTGTACTCGCCGCGCGCCGCGATCGTGAGAGTCGACGCCTCGGTCTGCCGTCCTCCGCGCATCGTGACGCAGCCGTGCGAGGCGTCGAGCACGACGAGCACGCCCCTGGTGTCGAGGTGTTCCGCGATCGTGTCGGCGATCTGTTCGCCGAGGCGCTCCTGCACCTGCGGACGGGCGGCGAGGATCTCGACGACGCGCACGAGCGCCCCGAGGCCGACGACCTGCTCCCCCGGGAGGTACGCGATGTGCGCGTGGCCGGCGAAAGGCAGCAGATGGTGCTCGCACACCGAGCGGAAGCGGATGTCACGCAACAGCACCGCCCCGGAGGGCAGGGTGTCGGGCGCGGGCCCCCGCGAGACGCTGATGGTGCGCGCGAGCGGCTCGTCCGGGTCTTCGCCGACTCCCGAGAAGAACTCGGAGTACAGCTCGGCCATCCGCGACGGAGTCTGCTTCAGCCCGGGCCGATCCGGGTCCTCCCCGATCGCCTCGAGCAGCTCTCTGGTGAGTCGCTCGACACGCTGCTTGTCGACGGTCACGTCACGCCGTTGCAGGCCGCGGGTTACCGGCGCCCGCTGATCCCTGCTGCGTGCGCGGCGCGGTGGCCGGAGCCTCGACGGATGCCGCGAGCGAGATGTCCTTCTTCGGCACCTCGATCGGCGGACGCTCGGAGACCGGGCGGCCTTCGCTCGACAGCCACAGCGGACGCTCGGGAAGCTTCTTGATCTCGGTGAAGATCTCCGCGATCTGGTTGTGGTCGAGGGTCTCCTCCTCGAGCAGCGCCAGGGCGAGCTTGTCGAGGATGTCGCGGTTCTCGCTGATGACCGCATAGGCCTCGTTGTGAGCCTGCTCGATCAGGGCGCGCACCTCGGCGTCGACCCGCTCGGCAACTCGCTCGGAGTACTCGCGGCCACGGCCCATGTCACGGCCTGCGAAGGGTTCGCCGCCTTCGCTGCCGAGCTTGACCGGGCCGACCTGCGTGGTCATGCCGTACTCGAGCACCATCTTGCGAGCGATCGAGGTCGCCTTCTCGATGTCGTTCGACGCTCCTGTGGTGGGGTCGTGGAACACGATCTCCTCGGCGACACGGCCTCCCATGGCGTAGGTCAGCTGGTCCTGGAGCTCGTTGCGGGTGATCGAGTACTTGTCGTCCAGCGGCAGCACCATCGTGTATCCGAGCGCCTTGCCGCGGGGCAGGATCGTGATCTTGGTGACTGGATCGGTGTAGTTCATCGCCGCCGCCGCGAGCGCGTGTCCGCCCTCGTGGTACGCCGTGATCAGCTTCTCCTTGTCGCGCATCACACGGGTGCGACGCTGCGGACCGGCGATCACACGGTCGATGGCCTCGTCGAGGGCGCGGTTGTCCACCAGCTGCGCGTTCGAGCGCGCGGTGAGGAGCGCAGCCTCGTTGAGCACGTTCGCCAGGTCGGCGCCGGTGAAGCCGGGAGTCTTGCGGGCGACGACCTCGAGGTCGACGCTCTTCGCGAGCGGCTTGCCCTTGCTGTGCACCTCGAGGATCTTCTGGCGGCCCCTGAGGTCGGGCGCATCCACACCGATCTGACGGTCGAAACGACCGGGTCGCAGCAGCGCGGGGTCGAGGATGTCTGGACGGTTGGTCGCAGCGATCACGATGACGTTCGCGTTCGGGTCGAAGCCGTCCATCTCGACCAGCATCTGGTTGAGCGTCTGCTCGCGCTCGTCGTTTCCGCCGCCCATCCCGGCGCCGCGGTGGCGGCCTACGGCGTCGATCTCGTCGATGAAGATGATGGCCGGCGCGTTCTCCTTGGCCTGGCCGAAGAGATCGCGAACGCGGGAGGCACCGACACCGACGAACATCTCGACGAAGTCGGAACCGGAGATGGAGTAGAAGGGGGCACCGGCTTCACCCGCGACCGCGCGGGCGAGCAGCGTCTTACCGGTTCCGGGAGGGCCGTACAAGAGCACGCCCTTCGGGATGCGGGCGCCGATGGCCTGGAACTTCGCGGGATCCTGCAGGAACTCCTTGATCTCGTGGAGCTCTTCGATCGCCTCGTCGGCACCGGCGACGTCGGCGAAGGTGACGGTCGGGGTCTCCTTGTTGACGAGCTTGGCCTTGGACTTGCCGAACTGCATGACCTTGCCGCCACCGCCCTGCATGGATGACAGGAGCCACCAGAACAGGAGGCCGAGCAGCACGAGCGGGAGGAGGAGTGAGAGGAAGCCGTCGAACCAGCTCGCCCGGGGCACGGCGTCGTTGAAGCCGTCCTTGGGCGCGGCTTCGTTGATCGCGGTGACCACCTCGTCGGCGCGGGCGTCGACGTAGTAGAACTGCACGTCTTCGGAACCCTTGAACGGCTTCGAGAGCGTCATGTCGACGCGCTGATCGCCGTCGGTGTTCACGACCTCTGTGACCGTCGTGCCGGAGAGGAGCTTCAGCCCCTCCTGAGTCGTGATCTGCTTGGGCGCGCCAAGATTCGAGATCAGCAGGAAACCGCCGAAGAGGAGCACGCCGATCAGCGCGACGTAGATCAGCGGATTCCGGGTGAGCTTCTTCACATCCATGATCGGATCAGCGTATCGCGGGTGCCCTAGGGGGTCGCTGTACGTTCACCCACGGCGTAGCGCGTCGCGGTCGTCAGGAGTACACGTGCGGCGCGAGGACCGCGACGTCGCGCAGGTTCCGATAGCGCTCGTTGTAGTCGAGGCCGTATCCGACGACGAAGTCGGTGGGGATGTCGAAGCCGACGTACTTGCAGTCGATGACCACCTTCGCAGCCTCCGGCTTGCGCAGAAGGGCCAGCACCTCGATCGACTCGGCGCCGCGGGAGCCGAAGTTCTCGAGCAGCCAGCTGAGCGTCAGCCCGGAATCGATGACGTCCTCGACGATCAGCACATGCTTGCCGTTCAGGTCGGTGTCGAGGTCTTTGCGGATCTGCACGACACCGCTCGACTTCGTGCTCGCACCGTAGCTCGACACCGCCATCCAGTCCATCGGAGCGTGGAAGGGCAGCGCCCGTGCGAAATCGGCCATCACCATGACGGCTCCCTTGAGCACGCCGACGAGGACGAGGTCTTTGCCCGCGTAGTCCTCCGCGACCTGGGTTGCGAGTTCATCGAGCTTGGCGAGGATCTGCTCCTCTGTGACGAGGATGCTGGTGAGGTCGTCCTGGATTTCCGCGGCGCGCATGGATTGATTTTAGGTGACGTGATCCGATGCTCGCGTCCAGGTTCACCGATCGGGAAGGCATCTCCCCATCCCGCGGCATCCGCACTACTGTGAGCGGTGATGTGGGCGGACGCCCCGACGGAAGGATTCACCATGGCTCTTGACGACATCCTCAAGCAGGTGCCGATCGACGACATCGCCGAGAAGCTGGGCGTCTCGCGAGACGAAGCCAAGGTCGCGGTCGAGCAGGGCGGCGCCGTGCTGCTGGGCGGACTCGCGAAGAACGCCGAGACCGATGAGGGCTCCGCCGCGATCCAGAACGCGCTGAAGAAGCACGAGGGCAGCGCCGGCGCCTCGAAGGTCGACGACATCGATGCGGCCGACGGCGGCAAGATCGTCGCGCACATCCTCGGCTCGAAGGAGAAAGAGGTCACGAAGGAACTCACCGAGTCGAAGGCGACCCCCGGAATCGACTTCGGCAAGCTCCTCCCGATCCTGGCTCCCATCGTGATGGGGCTCATCGCGAACGCGAACAAGGACAAGACCGCGAAGGCGGATGCTGGCGCTGAGAGCTCCGGTGGCATCGGCGACCTCATCGGCGGCATCCTCGGCGGGGGCGACAAGGGCGGCTCCGGCGGCGGCATCGGCGATGTGATCGGCGGACTTCTCGGCGGAGGCAACAGCGGCGGCTCCGGCGGCGGCATCGACCTCGGTGGCATCCTGGGCGGCCTCTTCGGCGGCAAGAAGTAGCACTCCACCTGACGCATCCGGTCGTCGAGCGACGACGCAGGCGCAGAAGAGCGTTCGAGACGAGACGCGCTCAGCGACCGGATGCGGTGAAGACGATGCGCCCGCCCTGGCGCACAGCCGAACATTCCGGCAGGTCGATCGGCCCCTGACCGCTCCAGTCCGTGACCAGGCGCGCGACCTCGATCGTCTGCGCCCTGGTCAGACTCACCCCGAACTCGCTGTCCACGACGAGACGGATGATGCGGTTGCGCAGCGCAGCCGGATTCGCGGCGAGCGCCGCCACGCTGACCGAGATGCCCGCTTCCGCGTGCTCGACGATGTCCTCGATGGTCTCGTTGATCATCTCGTCGAACGCCTCGGCGTCCTCGCGCAGCTGCTCGGCGGTGCGAGCGAGCGCATCGGCGATGCCCGGCCCGAGCTCCGCCTCGAGAACCGGGAGCACACGCTCACGCGCCCGCACCCTGGCGTAGCGGTCGTCGAGGTTGTGCGGATCATCCCAGGGCGTGAGGTCGGATGCGGCACAGAACGCCCGCGTCGTCTCGCGGCGCACACCGAGCAGCGGACGCACCCACTTCGCTCCGTCTTCGTCTTCCCGCACCGGCGCCATGCCCTGCAGGCTCGCGGCGCCGGAGCCTCGCGCCAGCCCGAGGAGCACGGTCTCCGCCTGGTCGTCGAGCGTGTGTCCGAGCAGCACGGTCGAGGCGCGAGCATCCGAAGCGGCCTCACGCAGCACGCGGTACCGCGCCTCGCGCGCCGCAGCTTCCGGGCCGCCCTCGCCCGAGACGGCGACGCGGAGCACACGCGCGTCGAGTCCGAGCATCTGTGCGATGCGCGCAGCGTTGGCGGCCACCTCGGCGGAACCGTCTTGGAGGCCGTGGTCGACCGTGACGGACGCGGCCCGAAGGCCGCGCTTGGGCGCTTCGAAGGCGGTGGCCGCGGCGAGCGCGAGCGAGTCGGCGCCACCGGAGAGGGCGACGATCACGGTCGAGCCTTCGGGAACCTCAGCGAGCGCGGCGCGCACGGCGAGGCGGATCTCGGCGATGGCGGGAGAAAGAGACGGCACGGTTTCCACGCTAGGGCACCGGGCCCATCCGCGCTGCTACGAGAAGTGCGTCAGGTGCGAAGGCGGGGCTATCCTGACGCCGTGGCAGACAACTCACACGCGAAGCCCTTCCGGACGGAGCGTTTCAAGGCATTCGTCGACGCCGTCGTGGCGATCGCGATGACGCTGCTCATCCTGCCGTTGATGGAGTCCGTCTCCGAGGCCGCATCGGGGAAGCTGAGCACGGCCGAGTTCCTCTCCGAGCATTCGGGACAGCTGCTGAGCTTCGGTCTGAGCTTCCTCCTCATCGCGACCTTCTGGATGGGGCACCATCGCCAGTATCGCGACGTGGAGTTCATCACCGGGCCGCTGCTGTGGATCAACGTGGCCTGGATGGCGACGATCGTGTGGCTGCCCGTGCCCACGGCGATGATCGGGCAGATGGACACCGATCCGCTCCAGGCGGTGGTCTACATCGGCACGCTGATCATGACGCAGGTCACGACCCTCGCCGGCTGGCTCTACCTGGCGCGGCATCGCGAGCTCAGCACCATCTCGACCGAGACGATCCGGCTGGGGGCGATCGGCGATCTCGCCGCAATCATCCTGTTCGCAGCAGCCCTCGCCATCGCGGTCGCCGCTTCCCCGAACGGATACACCGGATTGTTCCTGCTGCTGCTGAGCGACCCGATGAGCCGCCTGCTGAATAGACTCCTGCGCCGACGTCCGAGCGAAGATCCTGCGCCGACGGACGACTCCGGAAACTGAGCGGCAGCGCCCACGGGCGTGCGATCGCCGCAGGTAGGCTAGTCCGCGGCATCCAACCGAACTTTTCCTGAGGAGCACACGCATGGGCGCACACGACGCCGTCATCGAGATTCCGCGCGGCAGCCGCGTGAAGTACGAGGTCGACCACGAGACCGGGCGAGTGCACCTCGACCGCGTGCTCTACACGACCTTCGGCTACCCGGCCGACTACGGCTACTTCGACAACACGCTCGGCGAGGACGGCGACCCGCTCGACGTGCTCGTCCTGCTCGACCACGCGATCTACCCCGGTGTCGTCGTCGAGGTGCGCCCCGTCGCCGTGCTGAAGATGAGCGATGAGGCCGGCGGAGACGACAAGCTCGTCGCCGTCCTGGCGAAGGACCCGCGCTGGGCCCACATCCAGGACATCGACGACATCGCCGAGTACACGAAGAAGGAGATCTCGCACTTCTTCGAGCACTACAAGGACCTCGAGCCCAACAAGTGGGTCAAGGTCGACGAGTGGGGCAACGCCGCTGAAGCGCAGCGAATCCTCGACGAGGCGATCGTCCGCGCTGCCGAGCAGGGTCACTGACCCACGCCTCGAACGTAGAAGACCCCCGGATCCGCTCAGCGGCCGGGGGTCTTCTGCAATCAGACGGGCGGTAGCTCAGGCAGAGACTCCGCGATCCGCGAGGAAAGCGACGGGGTTCACGGCGCCACCGTTGACGTAGACCTCGAAGTGCAGGTGGCAGCCGAACGAGCGCCCGGTGTTTCCGGCGTAGGCGATGACCTGGCCGGAGTTCACCCGCTGCCCCGACCGCACGAGGATGCCTCCGTTGCGGATGTGCGCATAACCGGTCCCGACGCCACCGCCGTGCTGAATCCGGATGTAGTTGCCATAGCCGCCGTTGCCGCCGGCGTAGTCGACCGTGCCGGAGTTCGCGGCGTAAATCGGCGAACCGCAGCCGTTGGCGAAGTCGGTGCCGTAGTGGAACGACGAGGAGCAGCCGTTCGAGCCGCACTGCACGGAGCGGGGACCGTATCCCGAGCTCTTGCCTCCACCGTGCGGGCGGCACCAGCCGCCGGAGCCCTGGTTTCCGCCACCGCCGCCACCGCCACCACCGCCGCCACCGCCGGCAGCGGCCGCGGCCTCTGCGGCGGCGCGCTCGGCGGCCTCGCGTTCGCGACGAGCCTTCGCCTCGGCTTCGACACCGGCCTGGTAGCCGGCGACCGTCTGGGCCGTCGCATCCTTGAGCGCTGCGAGCTGCGCCTGCATGGTGGCGAGGTTCGTGGTCTGCTCGTCGAGGGCGGCTTGAGCTGCGTCTGCGGCCTGCTGGGCCGCGACCATCTTCTCTTCGGCGATCTTCTGCAGCCGGTCGCGCTCGGTGCGGGCGACGACGGCCTGATCGCTGAGCGACTGCGCGGAGTTGCGAGACGCGACGGCGTTGTCATAGACGGACTGGTTGTATTCGAGGAGCTTGTCCATCGTGCCGAGGCGCGCGAGCATGTCGTCGGTGTTGTTCGCCGAGCCGGCGAAGAACAGCTCCAGCGAGGTGTCGTCGCCGCCGTTGCGATACAGCTGGGCCGCAACCTGGCCGGCCTTGCGGGCCGAAGCGTCAGCAACCGCTGCCTGCTCGTCGGCCTTCGCCTGCATCGAGTCGGCTTCGGTGGCCGCAGCGAAGTATGCCTGCTGGGCGTCGTAGAACTCCTCGGACGCGACCGCGGCCGCAGCCGCAGTGTCGGCGACCTTCTGCGTCAAGGACTGGATGAGTCCTTCGATGCGCGAGACCTCAGCGGCCTTCGCCGCCTCGTTACCCTTGGCCCGCTGCACGTCATCCCAGCTCGGGTACGTCGCGGCGTAGGCGGCGGAGACTCCGTTCGAGATGCCGAAGGCACTGAGCGAGACGACGCCGAGCACGCCGATGCCGAGAGCACCGCGGCGGCTGATGCCGGTCTTGCCGAAAGCACGGCGTTCTGTGGGGCTGGGCGCGCAGCCGCAGTCCTCGGATGCCGCAGCAACTGCAGCATCCAGCGTGATCTTGTCGTTCACACGGCCCCTTCCGCCGGTTTCACAGTTGCCACACTAACAACAACTTTCACATCAGCACCAGGGGTAGCCCGCCAGTCTCCCTGCACTACAGACACCTCCATCGTCCTCCCTAAACACGCCCGGGAGTCGGAGCCGCGCCCTCGATTCGCGATTTGCCCGAATCATCCCTTATGCTTGAGCGTCGGCAAGGAAGTCCCCCGGGACTGACTCGGCCCCATCGTTTAGCGGCCTAGGACGCCGCCCTTTCACGGCGGTAGCACGGGTTCGAATCCCGTTGGGGTCACACCTTCCGGTATAATTGAAAACAAGTATGGCCCTGTAGCGCAGTTGGTTAGCGTGCCGCCCTGTCACGGCGGAGGTCGCGGGTTCAAGTCCCGTCAGGGTCGCTCCGTTCGTCGGGCTCTTTCTTCGGAGAGAGCCCTTCGTCTAGGACGCGACAGGTTCGCCGGTCGCACCACGGCTCTGTAGCTCAGTTGGTAGAGCGTTCGACTGAAAATCGAGAGGTCACGGGATCGACGCCCGTCGGAGCCACACGAGTGATCATTACAATCACTCCAGAAACCCTCGCCTAGCTTCTACATGGCGGGGGTTTTGCCTTTTCCCTGGCGAGAGCCGGTTTCTGAATTGTTCCCCTGCACCGCTCCGGCCTGGCCGTTGAGCGAGCGGGACTCTCAGACGCTGAGCGACGCAGCGCCCTCAACATAGAGCTTGTGCCGGTTTTGTGCCGGTTCACCCTCACTCGCTACTGTCCCCCAAAGAGGGGACATCCAAACTGCGGAAACGGGCGTACCGTCGGACGCGGGTCGTCATTGACGTGGATGCAGACCCAAAGGAGGTTGAAGTGCCGGTACTGATTTATTCGCTCTCAGCGCTCGTTGGACTCATTCTTGCCGTCACTGGCGTGATCAAACTGCGGGAAGGTCAACGTCCGCTCGGGCAGGCGATCGAGACGTTCAGAGTCGTGCCGGCTGCAGCAGTGCGCCCGATCGCCGCGGTCCTTCCGCCACTTGAACTCGCCGTTGGGCTCGCTCTCGTGGCCGGGATTGCAGGCCCGTGGGCCCTCGCAGCTGTGGCGCTCATCGTGGTCTACACCGCGTCCGTGATTTCCGTTATCACCCGGAAGATCTCTACTGATTGCGGTTGTTTTGGGTCGGTACTCAAGTCACGAGCGAATTGGGTGGTGGTTGGCCGCAACGTCGTCCTTCTTCTTGCTCTTGCACCTTCCCTCCTTTGGCCAATCACCGGCTTCGTGGATGAGAGGGTCGGATGGGCCCTCGTCGGGCTCGGATTCCTCATCGGGCTCGTTCGGATGTTCACACCAGTTCGCCACTCGCAGAAAACAGAAGAAGAATCTGCGCCTCAGAGCAGAGTCGCAGTGAACCAGATTGGAGATTGAGCGTGGATATGAAACGTAGATCGTTCATCGGAATCGGACTCGGCGGCCTCGCGGCCATGATCTTCCCAGAGCTGGCAAGCGCTCGAGCGGGTGCTTCTTCTGCGGCGAGCAAGACCGCAGACACGCCATGGCAGTGGCAACCGAGAGACGCGCGGGCAGCTACGGAGGAGGAACGCTCGAAGTACCTTGCACTCTTCGAGAGCGATCTCGAGAGCATGGAACGCAGCTATGGAGCACGCATGGAAGGACAGCCCCTGACTATGTCGATCTCCGAGAGCATCTACGGCACGGTGGTGGCCTTCGGAGCGGCTCTGGTCACGGCTCGAATTTACGCTCGGCATGTTGAGCTTTCACCTGAGGGGAAAGTCGTTCGAGCGGCAACGACAACGTTCGCTGTATCCGAAGACATGGAGACCATGAGCCTGTACTCCATGGGCCCCGATGCCCGCTCCGCAGTTGCTAGCCGGGCTCAGTTCGACGCCACAGCCGCTGCGAGTTGCCCTCCAGGTAAGCACTCTTGTCGCACCTGTTCCGAGCTCAACACGGGTGGAGTGCTGGCATGTTGCGGCGGCTGTGCGTGGGCGGCTGCGAATCCATACGCCCTGCTGTCTTGCGTCATTATCATGTGCTCAGTCTGTGCATCACAGAACTGCAGGAGGTGGACCTATGCGTGCTGTGGCGTCTGAACAGGACCGACTCGCGACGGATGATACGGACGTCAGACCGTCTCGGACTGCGAGGTGGGTGCTTCTGACGCTGACGCTCGCGTTCAACCTCTTCGCGACGTACTACTACCTCGCGATGGTCGACGTCACGAACCCGACTGTTCTGATCGTCGGTCTCGTGATCCTATGGGCAGTCTGGGTGGCCTTGTTGATCGTCACCCTCGTCACGCGCCCGGGGACGCGAGTGGACCGTCTCGCGATCAGCGCCGCCGCTGCTTGTGTTGTCATCAGCGCGGCGCTTTACTTCCTAGTCTGACCAGACGCACCGTCCGGAAAGCGGAACTCCCAGACGTTAAGCGAGCGCAGCCGAAACAAAACGCCCTCGACACGGAGCTCGTGCCGGTTTGTGCTGGTCGCGCGATCGGGTGCCGGTAGAGCACCATGTCGAACTCTGGCTCTAGAAAGAAGCTGGACCCGTTGACCAGTGTTCACTGGGCGGGTCCGCAGTCCAAGGGTATCGTGCGCCTCAGAAGTCCGGCATGACGTCACCCTCCCGTATGCTCCGCTCGACGCGGGCAAGAGTCTCCTCGACCTCGAGGTGTCCGCCGGTCAGATACCGCCTGCGCCGCGTGGGCGCAAGTTCCGGAGGCAAAGCTCCGACGCGTGCTGCGATTAGTACGCGCGCTTAGGAGGCTTCATCTCCGTTGCTCGAAGCGAATACGCAACGCGAGGTCGTCCGCCCGTCTCCTTGACGTACGGAGTCACCGACAGGCCGTCGAAGACAACGGGACGGAACGGAAGCCCCTGGGTCTCGGGCGGTGCTGTCGGCTCGGTGATGCTCGCGATCTTGACCGTCACCTCTCCCTGACCCTTTTTGGCGTCTGGATCCGCGTCGATGATCCGCACTTGCCATAGGGGGTGCCCTGTGCGCTTGTCGAGGTCCTGCCCCTGACGCTGGCCGTCTTCGGACCACTTCGCGACCGGCTCGACCTCACCGACCATGAAGGCCCCGCGTGGGAAGTACGCCTCGAAGTTGACCGGGATGGATGTCTGGATTGCCCTTGCAACCTCCTGCTTGAGTTGTGTTCCGCAGTTGCGGGAACAACTCCACATTCGGTCGGCACCCTGACACGCCCGGGCCGTATCTCGCCCCTCCCGCCGTCCAGATCGGCCAGCCGAGCGGGATGTTACGAACAGCCGCGGCAGGCAAATCCCTGATCCAGTGCCATAAGCAGCAGACTCAAGAACTTGGGAAACTCGAAAAAGTCAAGCCGCCGTGAAACCGCGTGTCGCACGGCGGCATGCGACACCAGAGGAACCTTCGGTCCGCTGAAACTGGGCCGCGGCGGGAACCGCGCCTCACTTCGAAGCTGCTGGCCAATAGCGTTGACGGCGTACCGAGCTGTGAGAACTTTCTTTACTCATTCAAGGCCGGCCTAGCGGCCGGCTGCGCGTGATCGTCGGGCCTGCGGTGCGTCCGGTCCTCGCTACGCTCCGGTCCGGGCGCTCCTCAACCCGACGATCACGCTTCGCAGGCGGAACAGACTCGCTCCAGTCGCGGCCGATCGTGCGCGGTTCGAAACCCAACGCTAGAGTCAGGCAAGGCCACGCGCGATTGGAATTGCATGACTTCTAGCTCGATTGACTTCGGACTCGCCGGAATCGGCGCCCAGCTCAAACAGCGTTTGCTGAAAGTGCCGCTCTATCAGCGTTCCTACGCATGGGAGAAGGACCAGGTCGACGAGTTCTGCGGTGACGTTCGTAACGCGTTCAACAGTGAGCCGCGCGAGCACTTCATGGGCACGATAGTCCTAAGTGAGGACGATTCACGCGCGACAATCATCGACGGGCAGCAACGGCTGGCAACGACCGCGCTCCTCCTCGCGGCATTGCGCGATCACTACCGTGAGCACCACGAGACCAATCGCGCCGACAGTATCAATAGAGAGTTCCTCAACTCTTACTCGGATGACGAGGACGACTTCATTCCCCGACTGACTCTCAACTCCGAGGACGACGAGTTCTTTCGCCAGTTCGTCATCGAAGGGTCCCCGGAGGTTGCGGCGACACGCGCCTCTCACCCGCTGATTGCGGCGGCATATCAACAGTTGCGGAAGTTTGTGGCCGATGAGGCGGTCAACGCCGGCTCGAGTTGGGTGCAACGCCTTATCGCATGGCGCAAGTTCATCGAGGAGGGGCTAAACGTCATCTACGTATCGGTGGCGACAGAGTCTGACGCCTTCCTGATCTTTGAGACCCTCAACGATCGAGGCGCAAAACTCACCCTTGCCGATCTCCTCAAGAGTTACCTGTTCGGTAGGGCGTCCAGCACAGCGGGCGGGCTAGATCAGGTTCGTGAGCGGTGGCTACTTGCGCTTGGCGCGCTCGAAACCGACCAGGACCTGTTCATCACATTCCTTCGGCAATACTGGAGCTCGATGTATGGCGCGACCCGCGAGCGCGACCTCTACCGCAAAATCAAGGAGGAAGTCGTCAGCGCTGCTCAGGCCATCTCATTCTCGGGCGATCTTGAGAAAGCTTCGACGCTCTATGCCGCATTGCGCGACCCTGGGCACAGCTACTGGCAGGGATGGGGGACCGAGACCAAGGCCAACATCGAGACTCTCAATCGTCTCGGGCTCGAGCAGAATCGCCCTCTCTTGCTCGCCGTCCTCCAGCATTTCCGTCGAAGCGAAGCTCAGAAGGCGCTCCGCTTGGCAGTCAACTGGGGGGTCCGCGGCCTGGTAGTCGGAGGCATCGGCGGTGGCACGGCTGAGAAGGCATACTGCGAAGCCGCGATCAGCATTCGCAAGGGTACGACCAAGCTCTCATCTGAGCTGCTGCCGTCGCTAGCCGCCATCGTCGCCACCGATGAGGAGTTCGCAAGTGCTTTCGCCACGATCCGCGTGCCCAAGACAAACATCGGTCGCTATTACCTGGTCGCGCTTGAACGCGAGTCGCGGGGAGAGGCAGAGCCGGAGCTCGTCCCCAACGCGGATGAGAACGCTGTGAATCTCGAGCACGTGCTGCCGAAGCGCGCGACTGCGTCGGACTGGCCCAAGTTCGCGGGCGACCTCCGAGCGGAATGGGTGGATCGGCTCGGCAATCATTCTCTCTTGAAGAAGACAGAAAATGACGCGATCGGCAACAAGTCGTTCAGCGTGAAGAAGCCTGTCCTGCTGGCATCGAGCCTCAATCTCACGGAGGAAATCGGCAGGGAAACCGACTGGACACCGAAAACGATCGCAGAACGGCAACTCCGACTCGCGGATCTGGCCGTTCGCGTTTGGAAGCGCAGCCTCTGAGAGACGAACAGTCGTGCCGGTTCTGTGCCGGTAGCTCGACTGAAAACACCCTCAACCAGCCGCGACCAACCATGACCACTTCCGCGGAATCACTCGGCAAACGGCGACCAACGAGCGCCCACTATCCCGCCGCATCCAACTGAAAATCGAGAGGTCACGGGATCGACGCCCGTCGGAGCCACAAGGGTGATCATTACAATCACCCCAGAAACCCTCGCCTAGCTTCTACATGGCGGGGGTTTTGCCTTTTCCTGGTCCGGTTGAGTTCTCTCCCGATCAGGCGGCCGGCCCTGGTGCGTGATCCCGAGCGTTCGGCCCGCTGACAGAAGCGGGCCCGAGATCATGCTCGCAACCATCATTCCCGAGATGAGCGGGTCCTCCGACAGACCCTGCGACGGGCGTTCGGGCTCGACTGACTGACCAGCCATTCGAGCCGTTAGGCTGCGATCATCATGGACCACGAGCACCACCCCGCATCCGGCTCCGCCACCGCCGGCATCTGGCGGGTCACGCGCCGGCCCACGGTCCGCACCCACCAGGACGAGGTCCAGGAATGACCACCCGCCGGATCGAGCTCACGATGCACCGGCCGCGATTCGCGCTCTATGCCGGGATCAGGCCGACGCTCGTCATCGGCGGGCGCGGTCAGCCGACGCAGTGGGGCCTGGGCACCTGGCAGGTTCCCGCCGATGAGTCAGTGGTCATCGGCGTGTACCTGTTCAACCGACTATGGCGCTTCGGTCAGACCGAGTTCACGCTCGAACCCGAGGATCACTCGGCTCTGGAGTACCGGGCGCCGGTGCTGCCCTTCCTTGCTGGACGCCTCGGACACCGTTCCCGCTGACCCTCGACGACTCAGCTCTCGGCGTCCACATCCACGGTGTTCAGCGCGGCGTATCGTTCCGGGCGCCGTGCGCGGAAGACGAGCGCGACGACGATTCCCGCGAGGATCGCGAGGGGGATCGGGATCAGCAGGAGCGCGTTGACGAAGGGCTCGGCTGCGGTGAGCAGCTCGAGCTGGGACACGCTGAGGCCGACGAACACGAACAGGCCGATCGCCGCGAGGACAGGGGCTACGATCACCCGCCAGACGCTGTGCCCGTGCCGGTCGCGGAGGAAGAAGGCCACGACCGCGATCGCGGCGATGCCCTCGAGCAGCAGGATGCCGAGTACGCCGGGAGCTGCCGACCAGAGGAAGACCACGAGGTACGGGTCGGCGCCGGCGATGGCGGCGAAGCCCAGCACCACCACGCAGATCACGATCTGCAGAGCGACACCGCCGACGGGCGAGCCGTGGGCGCGGCTGATCTTCGCGATGCTACGAGGCAGGATTCCCTCGCGGGCGAGCGTGAAGTGATACCGGGACGCGGCGTTGTGGAACGCGAGCGCCGCAGCGAACGCACTCGTGCACAGAAGAAGCTGCGACAGATCGGACAACCACGGGCCGACGAACTGCTCCATCGAGGCGAACGTCAGGAGGGCCACGTCGTCGCTCGCCGCCGCGTCGAGTGCGCCCTGAGTGCCGTACGCGGCGAAGATGCACCACACCGAGAAGGTGTAGAAGACGCCGAGGAACGCGATCGCGATGTAGGTGGCACGCGGCACCGTACGCTTCGGGTCCTTGACTTCCTCCGCATAGATCGCTGTGGCCTCGAACCCGATGAATCCGCCGGCGGTGAGCACGAGCATCGCACCGAAACCGGGGTCGGCCATCACCGCGGGGTTGAAGATCGTGACGGTCTCGGCGATGTCGCCACCGCCACCCTGACCGAGCATGAAGACCTCGTAGACCACGAGCACGGCGACCTCGAGACCGAGCGCGATGCCCAGAACCTTGGCACCGAGCGTGACCTTGAAGTAGCCGAGCAGCGCTATCCCGATCACCGCGAGCGCGGCGAGGATCACCCAGTTCACGCTCAACCCGAACAGCGAGGCGAGCATGTTCTGGGCGTACACGGCGAATCCGGCGACCAGGCAGATCGTCATGGCGTTGTACGACACGACGGCCAGGAGCGCGGAGCCGACCCCGAACGGCTTCCCGATGCCGTGGGTGATGTACGAGTAGAAGGCTCCGGCATTCTTGATCCGAGGGCTCATCGCAGTGAAACCGACGGCGAAGAGGATCAGGACGATCGCTGGAACCAGATACCCGTAGGCCGCCGATTCTCCGCCGGTGCGGATCGCGAGCGGCACGACTCCCGCGACCACCGTGAGGGGAGCGGCGGCCGCGACGACGAAGAACACGAGGTCGGCAGTGCCGAGGCCCGCGCGGCGGAGCGTGCGCGGTTCGGACGCATCAGTGGGGGCGTGTGGTGCTGAGGGGGCTGTCGGGGTCATCATCGTCCTCGGATTCGGCGTTTCAGCGGGCGGGTGAGCGGTGCGCGGTGGGAGTGAGCTCGTCCAGCCACAGTTGTTCGCCGCGGCGAACATATCGCAGACGGTCCTGGGCGAGGGAGTGGATGTCGTCCAACGGGTCGCCGTCGACGATGAGGAAGTCGGCGGCCTTGCCCACTTCGAGCGAACCGGTCAGGTGGTCCACGCGGAGCGCCTTGGCGCCGTTGAGCGTGGCGGCGACGATCGCGTCGCTCTCCGGCATCCCGGTCTCGACCATGGTGTGGATCTCGGACAGGGTCGATGCGCCGTAGGGAACATCGACGCTCGAGAAGCTGTCGCTGCCGACGGCGATCGTGACGCCGGCGAGACGGGAGGCGGTGAAGTTGTCGGCGACGCGGTTCTTCTCCTTCTCGACCATGGTTTCGCCGCGGTAGTTCTCGAGACCCTCACGAGGGGGCGGCGGGTACTCGTCGAACCAGGGCCCCAGGAACAGCTGCAGCGTCGGCACGTGGATGACGCCGTTGTCGACCATCATCTGTCGGCACTCGTCGTCGAGCTCTTCGCCGTGCTCCAGCGTGGCGACGCCGGCGCGGAGACAGTCTTTGGCAGCGGCGAGCGACTCGGCATGCGCAAGCACGGGGATCTTCACCATCGCCGCTTCGCGGACGACCATGCAGAGCTCCTCGAAGTCGTAGTGCTGGTCGGTCTCGAGCTCCTTGTCCCACATGCCGCCGCCGGTCGCCCAGATCTTGACCGCGTCGGCGCCCATGCGGTTGAGCAGACGGACGGACTTGCGCAGCTCCTCCGGCCCGTCGGCGAGCATCGCCCACGGGTGACTGCGCTGGATCATGTCGCACGGCAGGTTGTGCGCATCACCGTGCCCACCCGTACGAGAAAGCCCCGGCCCGCAGGCGACGATTCGCGGTCCCTCCATGTGACCGTTGTTGACCGCCCACTTGAGCCGGAGCCCGTTGCGGGAGATGTCGCGGATGGTGGTGACCCCGTGCTCCATGAGCGCGCGCATCTGCTGCCCCGAGAGGATCGCCTGGCGAAGATCGTCTTCCACGACCCAGGTCGTGTAGTTCGGCGAAGACGCCCCGCCGAGGTGCGTATGACAGTCGATGAGGCCGGGCATGACGGTCATGTCTCCGGCGTCCACCTGCTCGGCACCTGCCGGGACCGCGACGCTGCCGCGCGGCCCGACCGCCACGATCGTGCCGTCGCGCACGACCAGCGTCGCGTCGTCGATGACCTGCCCCGTGCCGTCGAGCAGGCGTCCGGCCTGAACAACCGTGATTTTGCTCATCACGAACTCCTTGAACCGCTGATTTCATCGTTGAACATCTGTTTGAAAATGAATATAGCGGTTGGGCTCCTTCTCAGCAACGAAAATTACAGAATCGCATGGCGTGCACCGTCAAAATGATCGTCGGCGAGATGCTGTGCGACGAGAATGACGGTTCGAGTACGCTGTCAGCGTGCCGAAAGGCCGCACGAGAGGAGCACGCACCGATGCGATCCGGAGAATTCCACGGACTGGTCCCGGCACAGCTGGACGAGCTCGACCGCAAACTCGTCCGCCTTCTCCAGGAAGACGGACGCCGGTCCGTGACCGAGATGGCCGGAGCCGTCGGCCTCTCGCACGCGGCCGTCCGACAGCGCATCCAGCGCCTGTTGAACGAGCGCGTCGTCACGATCGGCGCGATGACGCATCCGCAGACTCACGGTTATGCGCAGTCAGCGCTCGTCGGTGTCCGCGTGGACCACCGCGTGCACGAGGTGAGCGATGCGATCTCGGCGATCGACGAGGTGTACTACCTGGTCACGACCACCGGACACTACGACCTCATGGCCGAACTGATGGCCGCGGACAACGAACACCTGCTCGACCTCGTGATGTCGATCCGCGCGATCCCCGGGGTGACCGAGACCGAGACGATCAGCTTCGTCGACACGGTCAAGTGGATCTACCGGCCCGACTTCGCGACGCGCGGCAAGAACTGACCCCACTGACGCCTGGTTACAGGCTCTCCAGCGCCTTCCGCGCCAGATCCACGGCACTCGCAGCAGCATCCGCCCGCGCAGCCGCATCCGCCCGCCCCTCCTCGGCACCCGGGAGGTCGTGCTCGACGCGGGCCGCGTCTGCGCGAGAGTGAGCGAGCTGATCTTCGAGCTCCGACAACCGCTCGGACAGCTCCTTCCTTCTGGCACGCAGCGCCTGCAACGCCGAATCCTGAGCTGTGAGCTCCCGTTCCGCCGATGCCTGTTCCTTCTCGGCGTCCGCGACTGCGCGCTCAGCCTCGCGGCGAGCCCTGCGCGCCTGCAACTCGCCGGGGGGACGCAGAGCTTCCGGGGCCGGCACCGGGCTCTCTCCGGCCACCGCATCACGGACGTCGTCCGCCGTCGACGAGGGCGCGAGAGCCCGCAACAGCCGGCCCGAGGCGACGGCCGCCGCCGCGGCAGGATCGAAGAATGCCGCGGAGATGCTCTGCTCGACGGCCTCGAGCGTGGCGGGCGTGATGCGTTCACCGCGTGCAGCAGCCAACTCCCCCGCGCTCTCGGCGAGCCTTCGCGTCAGCGCCCGACGCTCCCGACCGAGTTTCGCCAAGGCCGGCGCATCCAGATCATCCTGCGCCTCGCGAAGCTCTCTCGCGAGTTGGAGTGCCTCCCCCAGCTGACCTGCCCGTTCCTGAGCGAAGACGTTGACCACCCAGGCCGCGACGGACGGCTTGCGCAGGGTGAGGATTCGCGAGGCCACTCCCCCGTCTCCGGCTTCGTCGGCCAGGGCTTTGCGAGACGACACGAAGTTCTCCGGGGGCCCGGCATACAGTCCGCGCACGATCTCGTCGAACGTCGGAGCAGCCATGGCCCAACGATACGCCGAGCGGCGGGCAGCTCGACCGCGAGAGCGATGGCGGTTCCTCGTCAGAGCAGGTCGAACTCCCCGCCGTACGGCAGAGCATCGTCACCGAGGTCACGGGCGTCGAAGTCGACGCTCTCGACCGAGATCACGACCTTGCTCGCTGAGGAGATGAGCACGCTCATCGAGCGATCACCCGCCGCGACGAACTCGACGAAAGCTCCGCCGGAGTGCACCGCGTCTTCGATGCGCCGTCTCAAATCGGCGACATCCTGGTCTTGAGCCAGGAAGAACCCAGCATCGTCGAGCGCAACCCGCGTGCGGGACATGGTCTGCATCTCGCCCTCCACTTCTCCGTCTGGTGCCACCGGCGACGCTATCGACCGAGCTGCCGACGCAGAAGGGGATTGCGCGAGAGCCCGAGAAGAGGCAGGCGGCGTGACGGACGGGACTAACCAGATCAGCCCGGTCGGGCTCCGGACCTCCGCACGGGAAGCCTGCGAGGAGCCGGATACGCTGTGCCAGTGGATGCTGTCCCCTACCTCTTTCTCGGCCTGCCGATCCTCGCCTTGATCATCGGCGGCCCCCTGCTGAAGTCTCGACTGAGTCGCAGTGCGTCCGAGGCCGGTGACGAGACCGGGCGGAAGTTCGCCGCCGCCAAGCTCGCCGAGACGCTCGATGAGTTCGGCACGACCCTGGTGATCCACGCACCGGAGCCCCTCGCGCGTGAGATCGTGGCATCGGCGATGGCGAAGAAGCAGCGAGAGTACGTCATCCGCAGCGATGGCGACTACGGCATCCGCTTCATCGAACCCGACGA
The DNA here is from genome assembly GCF_002979515.1 of Microbacterium sp. MYb54. Lineage (GTDB taxonomy): Bacteria > Actinomycetota > Actinomycetes > Actinomycetales > Microbacteriaceae > Microbacterium. The sequence continues at coordinate 160,586 of NZ_PCPA01000009.1, forward strand.
CACCATCGTCCATCTCACCGCCGACCCCGAGGGCACCCGGCTGCAGGTCGAGACGTTCCGGGAGTACCTGGGTTCTCCGCAGACGGGTCCGCTGTGGACAGAGCTGCGCTCGCGCGTCGCTACTGCTGCCGGAGCCCGCGAGATCCCGGTCGCAGCGGGCGAGCCCATCGAGTTCCTCCGCGGAGCGCTCATCGACGACCGGAACGCCCGCTGGGTTCGAAACTCGTGATCCGATTCCGGGCCCCGGGCGCGGAGCGACCCCAGCCCGACGAAACCGAGCGCGCAACATCCCGCAGACGCAACTAGGCTGGAAGGCGCGCCCTGCCCGCCGGGCCTCCGCCGGGTCACGGTGGTGGCGTGCGCCCTGACGACCTCCTCCACCGGTCCACACGGTCCCGCTTGTCGGGATGGAGCCGCAGCTCCCGGTGTGGCCACGCCAGAAAGGCAAGAACCCATGAGCGAATCCCCTGGAACCGCCGACCGCGAAGGCGAGCGCTCGCCGGACTTCTTCGACCAGCTGATCGAGACGCCACAGCGCGACCAGCAGGGTGCGTTCACCATCGGCTTCCGCGGCTACGACAAGGGCGAGGTCGACTCGGCACTTTCGACCCTCCGCAACCAGCTCAAGCAGGCAGCCGCTGACGTCGCCGAGGCACAGGCCCGCGAAGAAGAGGCCGTCGAAACCGTACGAGAAGAGGAGCGCAAGGCCCGCGAAGCCCTCGAGAGCGAACTGACGGCCGCGAACGCCAAGGCCTCCGACGCCGAGCAGCAGGTCGCGACCCTCACCTCTGAACTCGTCGACGCTCCCCAGCCCGACGGCGAAGAGGCTCCTTCCCGTCAGCAGTTCGAGGCGATCCTGCGCGTCGCCGAGGAACAGGCGAACGTGCTCATCCAGAACGCGGCCGTGCAGGCCGACCGCCTGATGACCTCTGCTCGTGAGGAAGTGACCGCGCAGCGCGCCGAGGCCGACGCCGACGCCGAGCGGATCACGGCCCAGGCGCAGCGCGACGCCGACCAGGTGCGTCTGAAGATGGACACCGAGTACACGGCGCACGAGGCCCGCATCGAGCGCGAAGCCGCGCACGCCGCCGAGAAGGTGAACCAGGCCGCCCAGGAGGCCACCGCGATCCGTACCGAGGCTGAGAAGGGCGCGGCCGCGCTGCGCTCCCTCGTCACCCGCGAGACGACCCAGCTGCGCGCCGACGCCGAGCGCGATGTCCGCGACATGAACGCCCGCGTGCTGGAGTTCGAGGAGACGCTCACGCGCCGGCAGGACGATGCGCAGCAGGAGTTCCTCGTGCTGCACAACCAGGCCGTGGCGCACGCCGAACGGATCACCAACGATGCGAACGAGCAGGTCTCGGCATCACTCGAGCATGCCCAGCGCATCTCCGCGCGGGCAGAGGACTACGAGCGTCTGACGCGTTCGCAGGGACAGGCCATCGAGGCAGACGCCCAGGTCCGTGCGCGCGAGACCCTCGAGCGTGCTCGTGCGAAGGCGCAGAAGATCGTCGACTCGGTCACCGGCCACACCACCTCGGTGCTGCACGACGCAGAAGACCGCACGCGTCAGCTGCGCTGGCAGCAGCAGCAGCTGACGAGCTTCATGGCGGAGGTCAAGGAGCTCATCCGTCCCGACGGAATCTTCTCCGACGATTCCCTGCCGGCCGGCATCGCCGCAGCGGACGAGGCGACCGTCGAGGCGCCTGCCGAGGCGAACGACGCGACGCCGGAGGAGATCTTCCTCGGTGACGAGGTTCTCGAGGACGAGCTCGACGACGACCGCCCACTCGAGAAGATCACGATCGACGTGGTGGAGACGAAGAAGAAGTCTTCCAAGTAGTCACGGAACGACAGAGGCGCGAGCAGGAATTCCTGCTCGCGCCTCTGTCATTCCCGGGCTGATCAATGCCCGGTGAGACCGCTTCGGCTACGCCCGCCCGAACTGGGCGGATGCCGGGCAGTCGAACGGGTCTGCGCCGGCGGCGAGACCGACACGGTTCAGGTACTCGATCACGATCATGTACGAGCGTCCGAGGCTGGTCTCCGTGTACGGCACGCCGTTCGCCGCGCAGTAGTCACGTACGATCTCGCGCGCCTGGGACAGATGCGGGCGCGCCATGCTCGGGAAGAGGTGGTGCTCCACCTGGTAGTTGAGGCCACCCATGAGCCAGGTCGTCCACCATCCACCGCTGATGTTGCGGGACGTGCGGACCTGCTTGGTGAAGAAGTCGAGACGGGCGCCGGGCTCGATGATCGGCATGCCCTTGTGGTTCGGCGCGAACGCGGCCCCCATGTAGACGCCGAAGACCGCGAACTGCACACCCATGAAGGCGAAGGCCATTCCGAGCGGGAGCATCATGAACACGGGCACGAGGATAAGCGCGAACCGCAGCGCGATGATGCTCAGCTCGGTCCAGCGTCCCTTGACGTTCTTGGTCGTCATCAGGTACTTCAGGCCGAGGTAGTGGAGGTTCAGCCCCTCGAGGGTGAGCAGTGGGAAGAAGAGCCAGCCCTGCTTGCGGGTGATCAGCTTGATCAGGCCCTTCGCCTTCGCAGCATCCTCTTCGAGGAACGAGACGGTGTCGACCTCGATGTCGGGGTCCTTGCCGACCTGGTTCGGGTTGCCGTGGTGCTTGGTGTGCTTCGAGTCCCACCAGGAGTAGCTCATGCCGATGCTGGCGATCACGATGCGGGCGAGCTTGAAGTTCGCCGGTCCCGTCGTCAGGATCTGACGGTGTGCTGCCTCATGTCCCAGAAACGCGATCTGGGTCAGGACGATGCCGAGCCCCGCGGCGATGAGCAACTGGAACCAGCTGTCGCCGAGCAGGATGAAACCGGTGATGAGACCACCGAGGGCGACGGCGATACCGGCGGCCACGAAGACGTAGAACCACTGGGTGCGTCCGAGCAGGCCGGTCTCCTTGACCACCTGCGACACCTGCTTGTAGGCCTTGGCCATCGGAGGGAAATCCGCATTGCCGGAATAGGTCTGGCGAACCGGACCGAGCGTTGACGCGGTCGTTTCGATCTGTGTGCTGGAGATGATCTTCTCCTGACGATCGGAGCCCTTGAGCTGTGAAAGCCCAAGGCAGGTGCCGAACGCTTACCTCACGATAGCCCTAGCTCCATGCGCGTCAGGGAATACTTCGACAACCCCTGGCCACCTCTCAGCATGCGCGCCGAATGGTGGTCGGGGTGGCCGTCGAGAACACAGAGTCCCGGTCGGCGTCAGGAACGGGCGCGGCGGGTCCTCCGGCGCCAGGCGCGCGGCAGGATCGGCGCGAACGCCGGTCCACGACTGACAGACTCGTGTGCTTCCTCGAGCGCGCTGAACGCGTCATCGAGCGAAGCGAACGCGCCGAGCTCGGTGCCGCGGTTGTCGCGCACGAGGTGGGTGGTGCCGTCGAACTCGACGAAGCCGGCGAACTCGCCGGCACGGGTAGCGACGTGCACATCGGCGTCGGCCTGTTTCCAGGTCAACGGATCGGACGGGGGAAAGGTGGTGGTGCTCATGGTGATGCTCATTGCTGTGTGGCGGACACGCGTAGGCGCTCCGCAAGATTTGAGACCGAGGGCGGATTCCGCACGCATCGATGTGCGCGGTCCGTAATGGCCCTGATCAGTGGCGACGTGGCGGCCGAGAGGGGCGATGCACACACGCTGCACGATAAGCATAGCAGACCGCCCCCTCGGCATCGAATCCTCGTCTCGTCGCCTCAGCTGGCCGGCGGCTGCCCGCCGCCGCCAGGCCCTCCCTGACCTCCCGACGGCGCCGATCCAGCGGTGGGGCTCGTCGCTGTGTCGACACCGACGACCAGCGTGGCCGCACACCCCGCCGAGACCCCTCCGGAGACCGTGGCCACCTGCAGAGCGCCGGAGTCGTCACCGAAGACGTTGTCACTGGCGAGGGTGATCTGGGAGAGGTTGCGCGCGGACCCGTCGTAGGCGGTTTCCGCATACACCGCAGCGCAGGCCGCCTCGGGAAGGGCCAGCTGAGACGTCGCGATCGCCGTGGTCGAATCGGTGATCGAGGCGACATCCGGATAAACCTCGAAGTGGATGTGCGGCCAGCGTCCGGAATAGCACCCGGGGAAGATCGACGTGAACGACACCTTGCCTTCGGCATCCGCCACCTGCACGCCCCGCAGGTAGGTGACATCTTCCAAGCCGGAGGAGTACATCGAGTACTCCCCCTGCGCCGTGCAATGCCATGCATACACCGCGACACCGGCGAACGGCGTGCCCCCGTTCGCGAGGTCGATGATCTGCAGCTCGAACGTCAGCGGCACTCCCTCGGCCGTCGCCCCGCCGTCGATCGACGAGCGGATGTCCTGACGGACGATTCCCGAGTCTTCGAGGACATCGGGGCCGTTCGAACCGTCGCCCGGATACGGTCCTGCCGTCTCGTCGGGGATCTCACCCACGCCCGACGTACCGTCGCCCGAGCTTCCCGACGTCGCCGCCGGCGTCGGAGTGCTCGACGATCCGCCGGAGGCGGCAGGCGCGCATGCCGCGAGCACGACGGCACCGAGACCGAGGCCTGCGAGCCCGAGCACGCCGCGCCGGCTCATCAGCGTGCGGATGTCGAAGGCCGCCCCCTGATCGACGACCTCTTCATCGATGCGATCGAGCAGCCGGCCTTCGAACGCGGGGCCGTCGGGGGTCTGCGTGGGTTCCGGAATGCTCATGATCTGACTCCTTATCGGCGAGGGTGGACCACCAGGCTCGCGGAGCATCCGATCAGAAGGCTTTGCTCGGCCTATGCCTTCTCTATGGCGGAAGCGGCGACCGGCGGGCGGAGCACCAGCACGACGACGATGCCGACGAGGATCAGGGCGGTGAGCGTGACCGGGATCGGAAGGATCGGATCGAGCAGCACCAGCACCGCGCCGAGCGGGACGACGGTGTTCACGACGCGGTCGGCGTTCTCGCGGATCGCGATCCACCAGATACCGATGAGGAAGATGGCTATCGGGATCGTCACCGTGAACGACGCCGCGATGTTCGAGAGGTGACTCTCCCCTGTCAGGACGTCGAGCTCCACCTCGATGCCCGCCGAGAACGCCGCGGCGGCTGCGAACACGAAGTAGTGCGCGTAGCCGTAACGCAGCGAACGGCCGAAGGTCGTGATCGCGCGGTGGTGCGGCGGCCAGAAGTAGATCCACCACAGGGATGCCGTGACCAGGAGTGTGAGCACGGAGATCGCGATCAGCGGTCCGAGCGTCTCCACCTTGTCGAGCGCGTCGATGATGGCATTCGCCGACGCGAGAAGACTCTCGCCGAGCACGATGAGCGTGAACAGTCCGTAGCGCTCGGTGATGTGGTGCGGGTGCCACGGAGTCTGCCTGCGGTACTCGGCGAACACCGGGACGCTGATCTCGATCAATGCGAAGAGTGCGAAGGCGATGAACTGCAGCGGTCCCGTAGGGATCAGCAGGAAGAGGATCCAGAGCACCTGGACCGCCGCGATGCCGAAGGCGTACCGGCGCGTCGCGGATCGCAGGGCGCCGGCCGAGCGCGACGCCCGCAGCCACTGCGCGACCATCGCGACGCGCATGACGACGTAGCCGAGGACGGGGATCGTGAAGTTCCCCTCGTTGAACGCCTGTGGGATGCCGGCGGCGAAGACGAGGACGCCGCCCATCTGCACGAACGTCGTGACGCGGTACAACCAATCATCGGTATCGAATGAAGTCGCGAACCAGGTGAAGTTCATCCAGGCCCACCAGATCGCGAAGAAGAGCATCGCGTAGGAGGTGATGCCGTGGAGGAACTCGCCTTCGCTGAGGGCATGGTGCAGTTGGGCCGAGGCGATGCTCACGGCGACGACGAAGACGAGATCGAAGAAGAGCTCGAGTGGACTCGCGGTTCGATGCGGCTGAGCGGGGTCCCGCGGCAGCATCGTGCGGAGCTGGAAGCGAGGGGAATCTGTGTTCGCGGTCACCGCGACAGGATAGCCCGCGACCGGAGCCATCTCGCGACACGGATTGTTCCACTCGGCAGAGATACCTTCCGGTAAAGACGATCTTCCGCTACAGTGGTGAAGGTCTGCAGTGCCTGCTGTCAGCGACCGCCGTGTGGGACGGCGAAAACGCACCTCGTGATGTGGGAATCACGGGGAGTTTCAGCAGGACCCGAGGGGTCGGGACGCAGACAAACGCCGTGAACGTGGGGTTCATGGTCTGGGGAATCTGGGGAATCACATGTCGCACTGGGGATATTTGCGTACATTCACGGCTCAAGGAGCCTCGGCATGACTTCCGTCGAGGATGCCCTGAGCATCACTCGTACGGGCTTCGTGCCGGTCGCTGCTCCGCGAGCCGCCAAGTCGGTGACGCGAACGGTGGTCACACCGCGCGCCTCGGCGACCTTGGAGAGACGCCGTCAATGGGAGCGCCGCTATCGGATGCGACTGCGGATCACGGATGCAGCTGTCATCCTGTTCGCCCTCGGTCTGACCGCAGCGATCCAGCTGGCGACCGGCGTCTCCGGGCTCGAGGTCCTGCGCGGCGGCATCCCGCTCGCTGCGCTGTGGTACCTCATGCTCAGCGCGATGCACACGCGGGACGCCGCGTTGTTCCGCGCGAGTGCCACCGAGTACCGCGGCGTGGTCCACGCCAGCGGACTCGCCTTCGGGATCATCGCCATCGTGGCGGTGCTGCTCGCATGGAAGTCGATGCAACTGACGCTGCTGCTGGGGCTGCCCCTCGGTGTGTTGACGCTTCTCGTGACCAGGTGGTTGTGGCGCCACTGGCTGCAGAAGCAGCGTTCCCACGGGAGGTTCGCCTCCCGCACCCTCGTCGTCGGCAATCGAGATGACGTGGAGTATGTGGTGCGGACGCTGCACCCGATCGGTGCATCTGGTTACCAGGTGGTCGGCGCGACGCTGCTCGACGGCAACGCGCGCGACATCGTGATCGACGACACGAGGTTCCCAGTTCTGGGGAACGTGAACTCCGTGTCGTCGGTCGCGGCCGAGGTCGGTGCCGACACGATCATCGTGGCGAGCCGCCCCGAGGGCGAGCCGGAGTTCGTGAAACAGCTGAGCTGGCAGCTCGAGGGAACCGCCGCCGAGCTCGTGCTCTCCAGCCGGCTCACCGATGTCGCGGGTCCCCGCATCTCATTCGCCCCCGTCGAAGGACTGCCGCTGATCCAGGTGCAGATCCCGACCTACGAGGGCGGTCAGCACCTGCTCAAGCGCGCACTGGACATCGCGGTCGCCACGTTGGCGCTGATCCCGATCGGGCTGCTGGCCCCCGTGCTCGCGCTGCTCATCAAGCTGGACTCGCGCGGTCCTGTCTTCTTCTTCCAGGAGCGTGTCGGCCGTGACGGTCGTCGCTTCAAGATCGTCAAGTTCCGCTCGATGAAGACCGACGCCGAACAGCAGCTCACTGCACTGAAGGCGCAGAACGAGGGCGCCGGCCTCCTCTTCAAGATGAAGGACGACCCGCGAGTCACCCGCATCGGAAAGGTGCTGCGCAAGCTCTCCCTCGATGAGCTGCCGCAGTTCTGGAACGTCCTCATCGGCGACATGAGCGTCGTCGGACCGCGTCCGCCGCTGCCCACCGAGGTCACCGCCTACGACGGCACGGTGTTCCGCCGCCTCTACATCAAGCCTGGCATCACCGGCCTGTGGCAGGTCTCCGGACGCAGCGACCTCTCCTGGGATGAGAGCGTGCGCCTCGACCTCCGCTACGTCGAGAACTGGTCAGTGATGAACGATCTGCAGATCATGTGGCGCACCGCCAAGGTCATGGTGCAGCCCAGCGGGGCATACTGATCGCATGAGCAATACGAACCGCCTCACCATCGCGATGGTGGGGACTCGAGGAGTGCCCGCGGCCTATGGCGGCTTCGAGACCGCCATCGAAGAGGTCGGTCGCCGGCTCGCGGACCGCGGACACGATGTCGTCGTGTACACCCGCGGTTCCGAGCGGCGCGAGAAGGAATACCTCGGCATGCGGGTGGTGCACCTCCCTGCGGTACCCGTGAAGCAGATCGAGACGCTCAGCCACACCGGGCTGTCGGCGCTGCATCTCATGTTCCGGCGCCGACCAGACGCGACGTTCGTCTTCAACGCTGCGAACTCCCCGTTCCTGCCTCTGCTCCGGCTGCGTCGGGCTCCGGTCGCGTTGCACATGGACGGGCTCGAATGGCGACGCTCGAAGTGGGGTCCGCGAGGCAAGGCCTACTACCGCTGGGCGGAGCAGTTCGGCGTCCGTACGGCCGATGCACTGATCGCGGATGCGCCTGGCATCGCCGACTACTACCGGCACCAGTTCGATGTTCCGACCGAGCTCATCCGCTACGGCGCACCGATCCTCGATGAGCTCCCCGAGCGCGGCGTCGCCGAGATGGGGCTGACCCCTGGCGGGTACCACCTCGTGGTGGCGCGCTTCGAGCCCGAGAACCACGTTCTCGAGATCGTCGAAGGCTACCGCGACAGCGATGCGGCGCTACCGCTCGTGGTCGTCGGGTCGGCGCCCTACAGCGCCGGATACACCCAGGAGATCCAGCGAGTGGCCGACGGCGACGACCGGATCCGGCTCGTCGGAGGCGTCTACGACCAGGATCTGCTCGACGCGCTCTACGCGAATGCGCTCACGTACCTGCACGGCCACTCCGTGGGCGGAACCAACCCCTCGCTCCTTCGCGCGATGGGGGCCGGAACAGCGGTGATCGGCTTCGATGTGCCTTTCAACCGCGAGGTGCTGGACGGCAACGGATGGTTCTTCGCCGATTCCGCCGACGTCGCCGAGCAGGTCATGGCAGCGGAGAGCGATCCTGAGGCGACCGCGTCCTCGGCGAAGGCCGTGCAGGAGATCGCGCGCACCCGGTTCCGTTGGGACGATGTCGCGGACGAGTACGAGGCGCTGGCCCATCGCCTGGCGGAACACGCGACCATCCACCCGTCGGCTCGCCGTGCGCGACGACGGACGACGGACTGGTCTCCCGTTCCCGCCAGACCGGCCGCCTCATGAGCAGCGACGCGAAGCAGCGCACAGTCCTTCTCGTGCATCCCGGCGCCGAACTGTTCGGTTCCGACCGGATGCTGCTCGAGAGCGCCGCCGGCCTCGTCGAAGCGGGCGCACGTGTCGTCGTCGCCCTCCCGAGTTCCGGACTCCTCGTGCACGAGCTCCGCAGCGCCGGCGCCGAGGTCGTCATCGTCCCGATGCTCGTGCTGCGCAAGGTCCTGTTGACTCCGCGCGGACTCCCCCGACTCTTCCGGGACACGTTCCGCGGCCTCGGCGCCGCATGGCGTCTGATCGGTCGGGTACGCCCCGACGTCGTCTACGTCTCGACGATCATCATCCCCGAGTGGCCGCTGGTCGCGCGGCTGCGTCGCACCCGCTCGGTGAGTCACGTGCACGAAGCCGAAGCCTCGGGCAGCAGACTCGTCAACCGCATCCTCTACTCCCCCCACCTGGCCTCCCAACGCACACTGGTGAACAGCCGTTTCAGCCTCGACACGATCCATGCCGCGCTCCCCGCGCTCGCCCGGCGTGCGCACGTCGTCTACAACGGGGTCGCATCTCCCCCACACCCGACCTCGCCCCGACCGCGCACCGAGCGCGCACTCCGCGTGCTCTACGTCGGCCGCCTCTCGCCCCGAAAGGGCCCTGACCTTGTGATCGAGGCCGCCTCACGCCTGCAGTCCGCGGGGCGTGCAGTCGACGTCACGCTTCTCGGCGCGGTCTTCGAGGGCTACGAGTGGTTCGAGCGCGACCTGCGCACGCAGGCGGAAGAAGCCGGCGTCTCGGTCGACTTCGCCGGGTTCCACACCGACATCTGGCCCTTCCTCGCCGAGGCGGATGTGCTGGTCGTCCCCTCGCGGGTCGACGAGCCTTTCGGCAACACCGCCGTCGAAGGCATCCTCGCCCTTCGTCCTGTGATCGCGAGCGATAGCAGCGGTCTCCGGGAGGCGGCCGGGGGTTACGGCACCGCACAACTCATCACGGCCGGCGACCCCGACTCGATCGCATCCGCGCTCACCGACATCGACACCCGGTGGGACGAGATGGTGTCGACCGTCGCAGACAGTCGAGCCGAGGCACTTCGACGACACGCTCCGGCTGTCTACCGCTCGAGCATCACGTCGCACGTCCTGAGCTGACGCTGGCGCTTTTGCCGACACCAGGTCTCGTTCACGGCGGCCAGATCGGCCGACCGGCTAGATCCCGCCCGTGGCTCCGACCGTCAGCCGCGTCTTGTTGCGAACGATGTAGATCGAGAACGGGATCAGCTGGCACACCACCAGCGCGAAGGCGACCCCGATCAGGGGGCCGGCGATTCCCAGCACCGGCGTCAGGACGAAGGAGAGCGTGATTCCCACGGCCGCCATGCTGAGCGTGGGGATGACCTGGAACCGGATACCCGGCTTATCCATGATGAACATGCCCAGTGGGTAGACGGCCGCGGTCATCATGATCATCAGGCCGAACGCGAAGATGGTGCTCGGGTCGACGGTCAGCTTTCCGTTCGAGATGAAATCGAACAGCCAAGGGCCGACGAGCCAGACCACGACCGTCGCGATCGCGATCGCGGCGGCGAACAGCGCGGAAAGAAGGAACGGCCCCCGTCGAAGGTCACCGTCGTGCCGGCTCTTGGCGAAATGCGGCCAGAGCGCGAGCCCAGCCGCCATCACCAGCCCGTTGAGCGCGAAGAAGACCTGCCCGGCCACGCCGTACTCGGCCACGTCGGTCGGTCCACCGAGCTGGGCGATCACGTACCGCTGGGACCCGACCGCGATCGGGTAGGTCACCATCTGCGCGAGCATCGGCCAGCCGACATCCATCACGCGGACTCCCGGAAAGCGCCGGGGGCGCAGAACCATTCGCGCTGCCGACGGAATCAACGGTGATGTCGTTCGAGCGGTGATGAGGATGCCGAGCACCGCCACCAGGAATGATGCGGTGAACGACGCCACAGCCAGGAACGAGTGCAGGTTGTCTCCGCCGAACGTGAGCATGAGCCAGACACCGGTCAACGTCAGCGGCGAGATCAGCCCCTGCAGCAGGATCACGATGTGGTTCCGACGCTGCCCCAGCATGATCCGCGCCCAGACTCCGAGCGGGATTCCGAGACAGAAGATGGTGACGCAGTAGAACGCGGCCAGCGAAGCCCCTGGGCGCCCTCCTGCCTCGCCGAAGACCAGCTCCCACGCGCCCGTGAGCACGAGGACGGTGTTGATCGCCATCGCGGTGGCCGCGAACATGAGCAGCACCCGTCCGACCGACGTGAGCTGGTACCGCAACTTCTCATCCGTGCGCACGTCGTCGCTCGTCGCCACAGCGTTGACGAGGACAGCCCCGCTGCCGAGGTCGGTGAACGTCAGCAGCGACGGGATGGTGATCAGCAGCGTGTACAGGGCGTAGCTGTCGACACCGGCGTCTCCGAGGATCATGCGAGATGTCAGAACGCCACAGACCAGCGCGATGACCATCGTCAGCGCACGCGCGCTGACGGCGAGAAGAGAGCCCATGTTTACATCGTCACCGCGGCAGGGCCCCCAGCGTCGTGCTGCTGCCGGGGAGTCGCGATACTGACGCGATATCCGACGGCACCGGGACCGCCACGGACGCCTGACCCGCCGCATACGCAGGCAGCAGCCCGTAAGCGCCGTCGACGACGGTCGCACCCTCCACGAACCGCGAGCGGCGGTCTTGCCCTGTGGCGGCCGTGAACGCGGCGAGAGTGTCGGCCACTGCCGGATCCCTCGAAGTCGCGCCCCTTGACCATGCGGAGAACCACCTCGGAGTGCCCGGCGACGTGCGGTGATACAGGTTGCCGTTCACGCTGGAGACCATCTGGGAACCGGTGTACTGCAGTGAGAAGTCCTGCACGCAGACCAGGCAGTTGCCGGCACTCTCCGCCATGACGTTGTTCGACATCACGACGTTACGCACGATCCAGGAGGCCTGCGGTGCATAACGCGTCCGTGGGTCATGCCCTGGCGTGTTGGGGTCGGAAGCACGGCGGGAGTCCATCCCGATGCTGATGTTCCTGTTCGCGTTCCCGACGAACGTGTTGTTCCAGATCTTCACGCTGCCGGAGTTGAGCACGAAGAGGCCGAAGTCACCGTTGCGAGCGATCACGTTGTCGGCGATCACCGCGCGTTCCGACAGCTCGACCATCACTCCATGACCGGTGTTCCCGATCACATCGTTGCCCGTGAATGCGATATCGAGCACTGATTCATCGAACCACGGGCCACGCCCGTAGTTGCCGGTGAATGCGCTGTCGGTCACGGTCACCCCGCGGGTTCTCGTGACCTTGAAGGCCCCGGAGACCGGCGAATGGTTGAACTCCTCCATGTTGTTGCCGACGGAGAGCATCTGGCTCACCTTGAGGCCGTCTGCCTGAGATGCGCCGCCGCCGAGCAGCCCGTTGCCGATCAATGACACTCGCGTGAGCGTCGTTGCGGGAGCCCACGAGTAGAAGCCGGTCGTCGAGTTGTCGCGGATCGTGACGTCGGTGAGCGAGACATTCGGTGCGGCGGCGATCACCGTTCCCATCTGAGGAACGCTGGTTGCGTACCGACGGACTCCGATTCCGCGAACCTCGGTACCTGCCGAACGGATCGAGAGAGCCTGGGTGAGCACACTCGCTTCGACCGATTTGCCCGTCGGGTTGGAACCGATCACGAGCCGCTTCGCAGAGCCGTCGACGAAGAACGTGCCGTCAGTGACCTGTGCTGCGGAGGCGACCTCACGCAGTTGGACACCTGCCACCCACACCTCGTCCGGATGCGCAGCCATCGGGTGGTCGGGGTCGACGAAGCGCCACTCGGCCTGGGTGTTGTCCGGAGCACCCTTGGTGTAGGTCGGGCTCGCATCGAGAGCGACATTCCATCCGTCGACGGCCCAGGTGTTTCCGGAGGCCTTCCATCCCGTGACGGGTTTCGCTCCGTCGAGCCAGACCGCCTCGTTCGGGGCCGGCTGGATCGTGACCCGCTTCTGCGCCGGGACCACGATCTCCTCATGGTAGGTGCCTCCGCGGAGGACGATCGTCCCACCGTTCGGAACCACGCGCAGTGCGGCCGCGATCGTCTTCACGGGAGAGTTCTTCGTCCCCGCAGCTCCATCGAAGCCGGCGGGACCGACATAGATCGCGGTCGCCGGAGCCTCGTAGGCGAGCGTTCCCGGTGCCTTCGCGCCGGGTTCGCCGCGCACGCCCTCCGGTGTCACCGGCGGCACGGGCTCGGGATCGGGCGTCGGCGTGGGCGTGGGAGTCGGCGTCGGCGTCGGCGTCGGCGTCGGCGTCGGCGTA